>JAZUQL010000069.1:0-50069 GCA_045605685.1 Lachnospiraceae bacterium | reverse complement strand
CCCAAGTACCCCAAACCGCACACCCAAAACGCCCATTCGCTTTCCTTTGCCCCCAAACCCGTGTTCCACCTAACTCACACCCAAAACTCCATCAAAAAAAGAGGCATCTTACCTATTTCTAGATAAGATACCTCTTTGAATTTTAAACTTAACTTATAATCGCACTATCTTCTACAGAAAACACTCAACTACTTATTTGCAATAGCTGCCTGTGCTGCAGTGGTACACAGGTGAGTAATTAAGAATTTTTATTACTTTTAAGATCCAATAATATTTCATTTTTTGCTTCTACTTTTTCTATTGTTGCTTCTGGTAAAATCTTTTCCTCCAATAAAAATTTATCGAAATCACTTTCATACAATGCATCTTGGACAATTCTATATTTTTCATACTCTGATTCTGCATATAATTTTGCTTGTTCAGCACTAATTTTTCCTGGACCAATCAGCAATTCGTTCCCATTAAACTCCAAAAAACCATCCAAACGTTTCGCCCAATCTTCCATGCTCATAGGTATTTTACGTTCTGCTTGTAATTCAGCATAATCCAAATATAAGGAAACAATTCTTTCTAGATATTTCATTTCCTCATCATTTAAATAATTTTTGGCAATAGACACATCTGCTTTCACAATCTTTCCATCTGGTGCATTCTCCCAAGTTGTAAGCCCCATGTGTTCCTTTGTTGCATCTGCTCTCTCCACAATCAATTCTGCAGCTGTATGTCTATGAACTGCATAATGCAATTTATTTTGAACCGTTTGGAAAAAGATTTTCGTAGTTTTTGAATTCCTATCATAATCAAAAGCTGTTGCGTACAGATCGGTAACTTTCTGATAGAATTTACGTTCTGACAATCGTATCTCTCGAATATATTGAAGTTGACGTTCAAAATATTCATCTGTAAACATATGTCCTTTTTTTATACGTTCCTTATCCATTGTCCAACCTTGAATTGTGTAATCTTTGACTATCTGCCCTGCCCATTTTCTGAACTGTACAGCTCTTTGATTATTAATTTTAAAACCAACAGCAATGATCATCTGTAAATTATAATGATCTAAGTTTCGTGAAATCTGACGTTCACCTTCCATTTGAACTGTTAAGTATTTCTTAATAGTTGCTTCTGGTACCAATTCTCCATCGTCATAAATTCTTTTTATATGTTGTGATATAGCTGCAACTGATACATCATACAACAGCGACATCATCTTTTGTGTCAACCAAATATTTTCATCTTGATAACGAACTTCAAATACACTCTCATCGTCACCAACTGCTGCAATATATGTAAGATATTCTGCCGCTGAACTATGTATTGTAATTTCTTCTTTTTTCTTTCCCATATTTATTTTCACTCCAATTGTATTTTACCAATAAAAGTCATCATCTTCTTTTTCCATTAAAACTTGTATTAACTCTAATCGAAGCTGTTCAACAGAAAGCGAATTCACATAATTTACGATATCCTCATATAATTCCTGCTCTCTTTGTTCCTCTTCTCTTTCATATTCTTCCACTTCCTGCATAAACCTTTCTGCTTCATCTGGAAAAACAGTGAAATATAATGCAATTTGATGTTTGCATACAATTCTCTTTCCATCAGCATAAGGACAATTACAAGCACCTTTTCGTGGATGTAACGCATCAATTTTCACGGAATATTCTGGCGAAGAGCTCCCTTTTACAAAACCTTCATATTTTGTTTTATCAACTTGCGTCCATGATTTTACTTGTTTTGTTTCAAAATATTCATATCCGCGCCAAATAGAGGCATTACTAGCACAATCTATAAATCCCATACCGCACATCCTTTTCCCGATACTTGTCTCCCAAGTACCGCAAACATACGTTTGTATCATTATAATATATTACCAAAAACTATTCAACATCTATTTCTCAGGTTGTTCTGCCAAAAAAACGTTCGCAACTTTCTAAAGCAATTCTAAAACAAGCAATCCCTCTCTGGTACACAGCAGTATCACCACAAACTCAATCCAAAAACTAATCATTAAAAAATGACCATATCAACCCTTTAGATTGATATGGTCATTTGATTTTTTAAACTTGCTTAAAACAACACCTAACTTGATAGGTTATTATTTATTTGCAATAGCTGCCTGTGCTGCAGCAAGTCTTGCGATTGGCACACGGAATGGTGAGCATGATACATAATCAAGACCAATCTTATGGCAGAATTCTACGGAAGAAGGATCTCCACCGTGCTCTCCACAGATACCAACATGAAGTTTGCTGTTAACCGGTTTACCAAGTTTGATAGCTGTTTCCATTAACTTACCAACACCCGTCTGGTCAAGTTTAGCAAATGGATCATTTTCAAAGATCTTTGTATCGTAGTAAGCATCTAAGAATTTACCAGCATCGTCACGTGAGAAACCGTATGTCATCTGAGTTAAATCGTTTGTACCGAAACAGAAGAAGTCTGCCTGAGCAGCGATTTCGTCAGCTGTTAAGCATGCACGTGGAATTTCCATCATGGTACCAACTTCATAGTGAAGATCAGCACCTGCTGCTGCGATTTCAGCATCAGCTGTTGCAATAACGATATCTCTTACATATTTTAATTCTTTCGAATCACATGAAAGCGGAATCATGATTTCCGGAACTACATTCCAGTCAGCATGTGCTTTCTGTACATTGATAGCTGCACGAATAACAGCTTTTGTCTGCATTTTTGCAATTTCAGGATAAGTTACAGCAAGACGAAGTCCTCTGTGACCCATCATTGGGTTAAATTCATGTAATGAAGTAATAATTGCTTTGATATCTTCAACTGATTTACCCTGAGCATCTGCTAATTTCTTGATATCAGCATCTTCTGTTGGAACGAACTCATGAAGAGGCGGATCTAAGAAACGAATTGTAACCGGATTTCCTTCCAAAGCTTCGAATAATCCTTCGAAGTCTCCCTGCTGGTATGGAAGAATTTTATCAAGAGCAGCTTCTCTTTCTTCTACTGTATCAGAACAGATCATCTCACGGAATGCTGCAATTCTGTCTTCTTCGAAGAACATATGCTCTGTACGGCAAAGACCGATACCTTCTGCACCAAGTTCGCGAGCTTTACGAGCGTCAGCCGGTGTATCAGCATTAGTACGTACTTTAAGTGTACGATATTTATCTGCCCAAGCCATAATTCTTCCGAACTCTCCTGCGATCTGAGCATCTACTGTAGGGATAAGACCTTCGTAGATGTTACCGGTTGTTCCGTCGATAGAAATCTCAGCACCTTCAACAAATGTTTTACCAGCCAAAGTAAATTTCTTATTCTCTTCGTCCATGTTGATATCTCCACAACCGGAAACACAACAAGTACCCATACCACGAGCAACTACTGCTGCGTGAGATGTCATACCACCACGAACTGTTAAGATACCCTGAGCAGCTTTCATACCAGTGATATCTTCCGGAGAAGTTTCAAGACGTACTAATACAACTTTCTCTCCTCTTTCAGCCCATGCTACTGCATCATCTGCTGTAAATACAACTTTACCGCAAGCTGCTCCCGGAGAAGCTCCAAGACCTTTTCCTAATGGAGTAGCAGCTTTTAATGCTGCAGCATCAAATTGTGGATGTAATAATGTATCTAAATTACGAGGGTCAATCATAGCAACAGCTTCTTCTTCTGTTCTCATTCCCTCATCTACTAAATCACAAGCAATCTTAAGAGCAGCCTGTGCTGTTCTCTTACCATTACGTGTCTGAAGCATGAATAATTTACGATCCTGAATTGTAAATTCCATATCCTGCATATCTCTATAATGGGTTTCAAGTGTATTACAGATATTCTGGAACTGTTCAAATACTTCCGGCATAACTTTCTGTAATTCAGCAATTGGTTGTGGTGTACGAACACCGGCAACAACGTCTTCACCCTGAGCGTTAATTAAGAACTCACCCATAAGTTTCTTCTCACCTGTTGCTGGGTCACGGGTAAATGCTACACCTGTACCTGATTCATCAGACCAGTTACCAAATGCCATCTCCTGTACGTTAACAGCAGTTCCCCAAGAATATGGGATATCGTTATCACGACGATAAACGTTTGCACGAGGATTGTCCCAAGAACGGAATACTGCTTTGATTGCTCCCATTAACTGTTCCTTAGGATCATCCGGGAAGTCTTGTCCGATTTTTGATTTGTACTCAGCTTTGAACTGATTTGCTAATTCTTTCAAATCTTCAGAAGTAAGTTCAACGTCTTGTGTTACGCCTCTTTCTTCTTTCATCTTGTCGATAAGTTCTTCGAAATATTTCTTACCAACTTCCATAACTACATCAGAGTACATCTGAATGAATCTTCTATAGCAGTCACGAGCCCATCTTTCATTACCTGTTTTCTTAGCTACAACTTCAACTACTTCTTCATTCAAACCTAAGTTCAAGATAGTATCCATCATACCAGGCATAGATGCTCTTGCACCTGAACGTACAGATACAAGTAATGGATTCTCTAAATCACCAAATTTCTTTCCGGTAATTTCTTCCATTTTAACGATAGCGTCGTTAATCTGTGCTTGAATCTCGTCATTAATCTGACGACCATCTTCATAATATTGTGTACAAGCTTCTGTTGATACAGTAAATCCTTGTGGTACAGGAAGTCCTAATTTAGTCATTTCTGCTAAGTTAGCACCTTTCCCTCCGAGAAGTTCACGCATGCTTGCGTCACCTTCGCTAAACAAATAAACCCATTTATTTGCCATTTTGACATTTCCTCCTAAAAAAATATTATTTAGATTAGAGAACTAATCAATTACGTTATTTAGGTGTGTTAAAATTTAGTCACACATTGTCTATTTTAGCACAGATTTACTTTTTCGCAAGGGGTTCTATTCAAAAAAAAGTCGTATTGGGCAAATCTGCCAATACGACCTTGTTTTTTACACTAAAATTCGAACTTTTTAGCAAAATATTCTTCTAAATCTGCTATTTTAATTCTCTCCTGTTGCATTGTGTCACGATCACGAACCGTTACAGAAGCATCTTCCTCTGAATCGAAATCATATGTAATACAGAACGGTGTTCCGATTTCATCTTGACGTCTGTATCTCTTTCCAATTGTTCCTCTGTCATCATATTCACAATTGTATAACTTAGAAAGACTTGCAAATACTTTCTCTGCTCCTTCATTCAACTTCTTTGACAATGGAAGTACACCAATTTTAACAGGTGCAAGTGCCGGATGGAAACGGAATACGGTACGAACGTCTCCACCGTCCAATTCTTCCTCATCATATGCAGCACAAAGGAAAGCAAGTACAACACGATCTGCTCCTAACGACGGTTCAACAACATAAGGGATATATTTCTCACCTTTTGAATCATCAAAATATGACATATCCTCACCTGAAGTCGTTTGATGTTGTTTTAAATCGTAGTCGGTACGATCTGCAATTCCCCAAAGTTCTCCCCATCCAAATGGGAATTTGAATTCGATATCTGTTGTTCCTTTTGAATAGAAACACAACTCTTCCGGATCATGGTCACGTAGTCTGATTTCTTCTTCTTTAATTCCAAGAGACAGTAACCAATCACGACAGAATCCTCTCCAGTACTGGAACCATTCCATGTCTGTTCCAGGTTCACAGAAAAATTCTAACTCCATCTGTTCAAATTCACGGGTACGGAAGGTAAAGTTCCCCGGAGATATTTCGTTACGGAAAGATTTTCCGATTTGACCAATACCAAATGGTAATTTTTTGCGGGAAGTTCTCTGTACATTTTTGAAGTTTACAAATATCCCCTGTGCTGTTTCCGGTCTTAAATATACGGTATTCTTCGCATCCTCAGTTACACCCTGGAATGTTTTAAACATAAGATTAAACTGTCTGATATCTGTAAAGTTATGCTTTCCACAACTTGGACATGCAATGTTGTTCTCTTCAATGAAATTCTTCATCTCTTCTTGTGTCCAACCGTCTACGGAATTCTTTAACTCGATATGATTCTCCTGTGCGTAATCTTCGATAATTTTATCTGCACGAAAACGTTCTTTACATTCTTTACAATCCATAAGCGGATCTGAGAATCCGCCAAGGTGTCCGGATGCAACCCAAGTCTGTGGATTCATCAGTATTGCACAGTCCACTCCTACGTTGTAAGGATTCTCCTGAATAAATTTCTTCCACCATGCTCTTTTTACATTATTTTTTAATTCTACACCAAGGTTTCCATAATCCCATGTGTTTGCAAGTCCACCGTAGATTTCCGAACCCGGATATACAAATCCTCTCGCTTTTGCAACCTGCTCAATTTTGTCCATGGTCTTTTCCATCGATTTATTTCCTCTCATTCCTACAATTTAATTATTCATAAATAATATAAGTATAAACACTTGCAAATTCTGTTTCGACAACTTCTTCTTCAAATTCGAAAACAATCTCAGTGCTCTCTTCCTCTGTCGAAATCTCACCTTCATCAATACTTCCGGAATCTTCCGTGTTCTCGGTGCCTTCCGTAGTGTCCTCTGTCTCTGCCATCTCATTCATATAATCTGTCAGGATATTCGTTCCGGATTGGATTGCAATTGTGTTTTTATCGATATATGAAGTATTAGCAGCTGATACGAATTTCACCTTTCCTTTCACGTTAATATTCATATTCGCCTTGATAATAATAATCTTCATATCACTTTCATCAATCACGTCAGAAGCTTCACATGGTGTTGCTTCCCCATCATCAATCTGTGCAAACTGCGTATCAAAAGAATATCCTTTCTCCAGCGCTTCCTCGACTGTTCCTGTAAATATCTCTATTCCATTAAATTTCATATAATCTTCGGCACTTTTATACTCTAAGATTAATTTAGCAACACCGTCTTTCACAATGAGCTTCTTAAACTTAACGGTATTCTTCCCATTATCCGCTGTATATTCTTTAATTCTGTCTTTGACATATTCTTCTAATTTCTCTTTGTCATATACATCTTCATCAAATGCCTCTACGTCAGTTGCAATAATTTCTCCCTTTTTCTGGACAAAGATTGTGCTCTCATCCACTTTACTATATGAACTGCTACATCCTGTCAGTCCGAAAACAAACAATGTTAATACAATTGCTAATATAGAAAACTTCTTCATTTTTACCTCCATTACGCTAATACAATCGTTGCTATTATACACTTTTCAATTTTGGATTTCAACCCTGATAAAAGTGAATCTATGTTTCTAAGAAACTTCCTTCCTGCAAAAGCTTTGCCGATTTAAAATCGTGTGAAACATAATGTTTCATGTAATCACCCACAACATTCTCTAGCTCTGCTTGTACTTCTTTTGACACGGCAAAAGAGTATAGTTTCTCTATGGAAGATGAAACAATATATTGGATGGCGTATACGGTTGACTCAAGTAACGGAGTGCCGTTTACCAATGTCGCACACTCCCTACAGAAAAAACCACCACGTGACACGGAAAAAAGATTTAAGTTCTCTTTCTTCTTGCAATGAATACACGAAAACACACTAGGACCTTCTCCATTTATTACCATTGCCTTTAATTCAAAAACAAGTTTCACCAACCGGTTATTATAAGATTTACTTTCCAATGCCCTCAGTGATTGATATAACAACTTAAGCATTTCTTTCTCGTCATTTTGCTCCTGACAATAGTACTCCGCAAACTCAAGGAAATAAAATCCGATAGATACGGCATCAAAATCCATTGTCAGATCCCTAAAATAATTATGTATGGTTGCTTTTGTCAAATTATAGGCACTTCGACCTTCGAATAATTCAAACTCGCCAAACGCAAACGCATTTGTCGCCGCAAGAAGTTGACTGTTTGGTCTCCTCGCGCCTCTTGCAAAAGCAACAATCTTCCCACACTCTTTTGTAAGAATCGTTATTCTCTTGTCATAATCATTTACAGGCATTACCTTCAGTACCATACCTGTCAACGAAACTGCTTGTCCCATCTGTGTTTTTTTCCTCTTTTTGTTGCAAAACAGCCTCCGCCTTATTCCGGTACTCTAAATAATCCGTAACTTTTCCTGTTAACCAAAAATTCTCCCAGGTCTTCTCCATTGCATTTTCCTCCATCTAACATTAAGAATATGCAATCTTTGTATCCCTATCCCCGTGAAAATTTGGAAACTAAATGAAATATGAATTATTCGTTTTCTTTATAACCAAAGTTCTTAATTAAAAAATCACTGTCTCGCCAATCTTTTTTTACTTTTACCCACAACTTCAGGTTAACCTGTGCATCAAGTAAACGTTCCATCTCATAACGTGCATTGCTTCCTATCTTCTTAAGCATAACACCCTGTTTTCCGATGATAATCCCCTTATGCGAATCACGTTCGCAGACAATGGTCGCATCGATATCTATTATTTTCCCTTTGGGTCTGGTTTTCATTTGATCTATGGATACTGCAATTCCATGTGGAATCTCATCATTTAAAGCATGCAAAGCTTTTTCACGAATAATTTCCGCACATATTGCGCGTTCCGGCTGATTCGTAATGGTATCTTCGTCATAAAATTGCGGACCATACGGCAGATACTTGAATATGGAATCGATCACATCCATTGTATTCTGTCCGCGTAATGCAGATGTTGGTATGATTTCTTCAAAGTCATATATTTTACGATACGCATCTATACTCTCAAAGACCTTCTCGCGTTCTACTGTGTCAACCTTATTAATTACAAGTAAAACCGGTGTATTGGTCTTTTTAAGTTGTTCTGCTATATGCATTTCTCCTTTTCCAATATAGGTTGTCGGTTCAACCAGCCACAGTATGACATCAACATCATTCAGTGTTTTCTCTGCAACATTGACCATATATTCTCCAAGTTTATTCTTTGCTTTATGAATTCCCGGAGTATCCACAAAAATAATCTGCCCTTTCTGTGGATCCGTGTACACCGTCTGTATGCAGTTTCTTGTTGTCTGCGGCTTATTCGAAGTAATTGCAATCTTTTGTCCAATCAAACGATTCATTAATGTTGATTTTCCAACATTAGGTCGACCAATAATTGTTACAAAACCGGATTTAAACTGTTCTGTCATCTTATCTCTCCGTTTCTTATAGTAAGGTTTGTATCTCCTCAAACAGGCCCTTCTCACTTGCGATTTTCGTTTCATTTCCAATTACGCAGAGGTTGCCCTGCTCCAATACTGCTTTTAATAATGGTGCCAAATTCTGTATGTCTTCTTTGGTCACAAGACGAATTTCATCTCTCTCCTGCTGAATCTCCTCAATGGTAAGTCCTTCTAAATATGCCGCCATTGAACGTGCACCCTTTGCTTCCGGATTCAAAGGTGTATCCAGACTGCCGAAGGTTCCGATTACGTACTTTGTCATATCACGTTCATCCGGATGAAATGCCTCCAGATATGCCGGAATGTTCTCATACACTTCAATCGTTTTAGAAAGGTTCGGATCCCTATAGGACACAAAGTAGGTCTCTCCACTACGAAGGAAGGTATTCATACAACCGTATGCTCCCCCTTTTACCCTAACGTTAATCCACAGATAATCATAACTGAGTATCATCTTAAGAACACGTAATGCTCCACTGTAGGAGAATCCCTTCGATTTAAAATTACCCGAACGCGATACATATTGAATTTGAGAAGCATCGGTAAACGCTTCATTCCTCTTAGAAAAAGTAATATCTGCCACTTCGTATTCTACTGTATTATCGGATACTTTATCCAGATAAGTTTGCAGTAATTCTTTTTGTCCGTTCCATATATCCTCTGTCGCAGTAAAACTCAACAACAGATTGTCTTTATTGAATAATTGTGAGACAAGCGCTTGCAGTTTCTCTATTACCTTCTGTGGGTTTTCCTTCATGCATTCGTCTAATTCAACAATTTTCTTATAAAAACGGATTCCATGAGTTGCATCCTGATAATATGCATATTTTGAAAAATGAGACATCCCTCTCATTGCCGCTACCGTATGACCATTTCCACTCAGGCTGTTTTGTAATCTCGCTTTTGTCTGAGCAATAATCTCACCCAGGCGCTTTACGTCATCGATTTTTGAAGTACGAATCACCTCATCCGTAAGTTTTAATGCATCTTCTAAGTTTTCATTCAAAACTTTCATTTTGATTTCATACTTCACTAACACTTCATTCTCTTTTTCAAGGTCCGGGAAAATAGACAGACGATGATAAATTCCCCCGGTATAAATATGAACCTCATTCACAAGTTCCGAATACGAATAACTATCGGTATCTACATATCCCAATGTTGCACATAATAATCCCAAATACGGAATGTCTTCCTTCGCAATATGTGCAGCATCAAACATATAAGACAAATATACAATTCCATTTGTATCAATATCATGACAAACGACCGGAATCCCATTTACATTCGTCTCCCGATTCGAAAGAGGCATTGCTTCTTTCTTCATATCTTCTCTTGTGAGCATCGGAATCTTCTTCAAATCCTCTTCACTGGATGGTTCTTCCTGGTATTTTCGAAGTGATATCGTCTGTTCTACAAGTTGTTTTACTTCTTCTTCTGAAAGACTGTCCTTATAAGCCTTCAGTTCTTGCTCCAATGCTTCTTCCTGTTGCTGGTTTAATCCTTTCTGTGGTTTTACGGTGATAATGGAACCATGCATATTATCTAAAATATATGTTTGAATCAGATTCTCAAAATAATCTGTTTCAATCTGCTCCTTTAAAAATGCAAAGGTATCCAAACACTCTAAATGCATATAAGGTTGTGTTTCATCGTAAAGCCAGCTATCCAGACAGATTAATCCATATAAAAGTCCCTTCGGGAACTGACCATAATCTGCTTCTAAGAAACGGAACTGCGAACTGTTAATTCCTGCAAGAAGTGATTTCTTATTCAGGCCCTCTTCCACAACCTTCTTTAAAGTTTTCTCAATAATTGAGACAAACTGTTCCTTATCCGTTTGATTCGCGTTCTTTGCAACAATAGAAAATACCGGTTGCAACATTCCATTCTCAAACGTTCCATATACATCTTCACCGATACCCGCATCGATTAATGCCTGTCTGACCGGTGCTCCGGGTGCACTTACCAATGCGTAATCTAACACCTCAAATGCCTGGTATAACTTTTTATCCAATACAGTTGCTACAACCTTATTATATGCCAGATAGGTATTATTCTCTTCTGACTCTTCCGATGCGATAGAATAAGAAGATTCTACATCCTTCATTTCTACAAAGGATTCCTGTAACGGAATCTCAGAATCAATGTCAGCTACATCATAGGCTGATAAATATTCTTTATCCAACCAATCCAGACGTTCTTCAATGTCTACATCTCCATATAAATAAATATAACTATTGGACGGATGATAATATTTATGATAAAAAGCCAGATAATCTTCGTATGTTAGTTTCGGAATAGAAACCGGATTCCCGCCGGAATCCTTACTATAGGTATTATCCGGAAATAAGGAAGCCGTAATCTGATGTTGCAACACCTCTTCCGGTGAAGAATAGGCCCCTTTCATCTCATTATAAACGACACCATTAATCTTAAGGTTGTCATTTTCATCTTCTAATTCATAATGCCAACCTTCCTGCATAAAGATCTCTTTATATTTGGTAATATTCGGATGAAATACCGCATCCATGTATACATTCATCAGATTTTTAAAATCTTTATCATTATAGCTTGCCAACGGATATACGGTCTTATCCGGATACGTCATTGCGTTCAAAAAAGTATTCAACGACCCCTTCACTAATTCAACAAATGGGTCCTTAATCGGAAACTTATCCGAGCCGCATAACGTGGTATGCTCTATAATATGCGGAACACCGGTTTCATCCTCCGGCGGTGTACGAAAACCGATATAAAACACCTTATTATCATCCGTGTTCGAAATTACAAATACTCTCGCGCCGCTCTTTTTATGTTTAAACATATAACCTGTTGAATGTATGTCTTTTAAGTTTTTTTCTTCCAGTAAGTCATAAGTAGATAATTGTGTCAAATTCATTCTGTAGCCCTCCTAAAAAATACCTTATTATTATACCCCACTTGATATTGTTTTTAAAGAAAAAAAGGACTGTTATTTCTAACAATCCTTTGAGTTATTTCTTAATATTATTATGTATGTTCTATTCGCTAATGCGAGAAACATTCGCAGCCTGTGGTCCTTTTCCACCATCAACAACTTCAAATTCTACTTTCTCGCCATCTTTTAACTCTTTAAAACCTTCCATATTCAGTGCTGAAAAATGAACAAAAATCTCATTACCAGCTTCATCTGAAATAAATCCATAACCCTTCTTTGCGTTAAACCACTTAACTGTTCCTTGTTGCATTGTATCAATTCCTCCTAATACATAAATACATACATGTGTAACTTTCCCACATTTTAGAGATTATCATACCTGGAGAAATCTGTCAATTAAATAAATCATTATTGCTTAATTTGAACGTCAAGTTGTGGATATGGTATCGAAATATGATTCTCATCTAACGCATTTTTGATATTTTCTGTCATTCGCCATTTTGCAGTCCAATAATCTTCACTTTTAACCCATACACGAACGCCCATATTTACGGAACTGTCTGCCAATTCTGAAACAAATACCACTTTATCTTTCTCTTTTAATACCGCTTCGTCTTCAAATACCACGGAAGACAAGACTTCTTTTACCTGTGCCAGATTGGATTCATAAGCTACGCCAACACACAAATCAATTCTACGTTCTTTTACGGCAGATACATTTGTTATATTTTCATTCGAAAGTGTTCCGTTTGGAATCACGATTTTCTTATTGTCTCCGGTTGAAAGTCGTGTGTAGAATATACTAATATCTTCTACCGTACCCTCCTGTCCGCATGCGATAATATAATCGCCTACCTTAAATGGTTTTAACAATAAAATCAATACACCGCCTGCAAAGTTAGACAAGCTTCCTTGCAATGCAAGACCAATTGTCAGTCCGACAGAACCCAGTACTGCCACAACTGAACTTGCAGCAATTCCAAACTGTGCCAGAATAATCATAACAAGAACAAAATATAAAATATATTTGAGTAGCGAAGATAAAAAACTTACCACACCTACTTCTACGTTACTTTTTTCCAGTGCTCGTCTAACCAGTTTTACAATATATTTGATTAGTTTTAAACCGACAAAAAGTATAACTAAAACTAAAACCACTTTTAAGGAGACACTGATTACTGTAGGAAGATATTTTTCCAACAAATCTCCTATATTAAACCCGATTAGGTTAACTAATAAATTTGTTTGTGTCATCACGACTACCTTTCTATTTCATGAATAAATAAACCACTTCTTAATTTTGGTTCAAACCATGTCGATTTTGGCGGCATAAGACGATTTGCATCAGCAACCGCAAATAATTCCTGAATGGAAGTCGGATACATTGCAAATCCAACTTTACAATCTTTTTCACAACGATCTTCTATCTCTTTCAAGCCTCGAATCCCACCAATAAAATCAATTCTTTTATCTGTTTTTGGATCGGTAATGCCAAGAATCGGTTCTAAAACAAGATTCTGCAGAATCGATACATCCAATCCTTCTACCGGATCATCACTTTTATCTTCTTCTCTTATCTTGCAGGAATACCATTTTTCATCAATGAACATAGAAAAGAATCCTTTTTCATGCGGACGAATCTCATCCTCATCCATAAAAGGTGCTCCCTCTATCACATCTGTCAAGCTACTTTGCACGCCTCCGATTCCCATGAATTCTTCTACAATAAAACGTTCTTTCATTTTTTTCAGAAATTCTTCCACCGTAAGAGAATTCAAATCTTTTACAACACGGTTGTAGTCCATAATCATTAGTTCTTCGTCCGGGAACAATACAGATAAGAAATAGTTAAATTCTTCTTCGTTCGTATATCCCGGATTCGCACTTCTTCTCTTTAATCCAACTTTTACAGCAGATGCCGCTCTGTGATGCCCATCCGCGATATAAATCTCTTGAATTGCAGCAAATGCTTCCTCTATTGTCTGAATCTGGTTAGCGGAATCGATTTTAAAAACTCGATGCCCAATTCCATCTTCCGATACAAAATCATATAATGGATTCCCCTTCTTAACTTCAGCAATCACGTCGTTAATGATTGCATTCGAACGATATGCAAGGAAAATCGGACCGGTCTGCGCACTACATGTATCAACATGATTAATTCGATCCTGTTCTTTGTCTGCACGTGTATTCTCATGCTTTTTGATTACTTCATTTACGTAATCATCAATGGAAGCACAGGCAACGATTCCCGTTTGTGATCTTCCGTTCATGGTAAGTTCATAAATATAATAACATTTATTTTCATCACGAATAAATGCACCATTGGATATCCAATCCTGCAAAAGGGAATTTGCTTTCTGGTATACTTCCGGTGCATACATGTCTGCATCGTCCGAAAACTGTGTTTCTGCTCTGTCAATTGCTAAAAATGACTGCGGGTTTTTTGTTACTACTTCTTTTGCTTCCTCACGATTGTATACATCATAAGGCAAAGCTGCGATTTTATCTACTTTGTCTGCGCTCGGTCGAACGCAGACAAATGGTTTTATTATTGCCATACAAGACTCCGTTTGTTTTTATTTTATAATACGTACTCTTAACACGCCTTCTAATCCAAGTAAGCTATCTACAACTTCCTGTGTTACAGGTGTATCTACGTCAATAAGAGCATAAGAATAATCTCCTTTACCCTTATTGGTCATATCAGAAATATTAATTCCCGCATCACCAAAAATGGTTGAATATTGGCTAATCATTCCACTAACATTTTTATGTAAGATTGCAATACGTCCTGCTGTTTTGCAAGATCCCATGCTACAATCCGGGAAATTAACAGAATGAACAATATTTCCATTCTCCATATAATCACGGATTTCACGTACTGCCATAATCGCACAGTTATCCTCAGATTCAGCAGTTGATGCGCCCAAATGAGGTGTTACAATACAACCTTTTGCACCTACAGTTGTTGGATTTGGGAAATCTGAAATATATCTCTTGATTTTTCCCTGTGCCAGTGCTTCTACCATAACTTCTTCATCTACCAGAAGATCACGGGCAAAGTTAAGTACAACTGTACTCGGTTTCATAAGATTAATCGCTGCCTCGTTAATCATTTTCTTGGTTGAATCTAACAGCGGAACGTGAATGGTAATAAAATCACACTGACGATAAATATCTTCCACATTGCTAATATGTTTTACACTTCTTGATAAATTCCATGCGGCATTAACAGAAATATATGGATCATATCCGTACACTTCCATTCCAAGATGTGTTGCTGCATTTGCAACCAAAACACCAATTGCACCCAGACCGATAACACCAAGTTTCTTTCCTGACAATTCTGTTCCGGCAAAATTCTTTTTCTGTTTCTCTGCAACTTTAGCAATATTCTCATCTGTCTGATTGTCAATACACCAATTAATACCACCAACAATATCTCTTGCTGCATAAAGCATTCCGGCAAGTACTAATTCTTTTACACCGTTTGCATTTGCTCCAGGCGTATTAAATACAACAATTCCTTTTTCTGCACATTTTTCCAGTGGGATATTATTCACTCCGGCACCTGCTCTTGCTACTGCCAAAAGAGAGTCCGGCAAATCCAAATCATGCATAGCTGCACTACGTACAAGTACAGCATCTGCTTTTTCCATTTCTTCTACTTTATTATATTCATCTGAGAATAAATCCAATCCTACATTTGCAATTGGATTTAAACAAGCATAATTAAACATACTATATCCTTTCTTTTATGCGTTTTCTTTTTCAAATTCTTTCATGAATGCAACTAATTTTTCTACCCCTTCTTTTGGCATAGCATTATAAATAGACGCTCTCATACCTCCAACAGAACGATGTCCTTTCAGATTTACAAAACCTGCTTCTGTTGCGGCCTTTACAAATTTAGCATCCAACTCTTCATCACCTGTTACAAATGGAACGTTCATTAAAGAACGGTCTTCTTTTGCAACAGTTGCTTTAAATAATTTGCTTTCATCAAGATAATCATATAATATCTTCGCTTTTTCCTCATTGTGTTTTTTCATTGCGTCAAGTCCACCCATTTTCTTGATCCACTTAAAGACTTTTCCGCATATATAAATACCATAACAAGGCGGTGTATTATAAAGCGAGTCATTGTCAGCCTGTGTTTTGTATTTCATCATTGTTGGTGTTCCCGGAAGAACATCATCTGTAATCAAATCTTCTCTAATAATTGCAATTACAACACCTGCTGGTCCGATATTCTTCTGAACGCCACCATAAATCAATCCGTATTTTGTAACATCTACCGGTTCTGATAAGAAGCAGGATGATACGTCTGATACCAATAATTTTCCTTTTGTATCTGGTAATGTATTGAATTTTGTACCATAGATTGTGTTATTTTCACAAATATATACATAATCAAGGTCATCTGCGATATCTAAATCTGAACAATCCGGAATATAAGAAAATGTCTTATCTGCAGATGAAGCCAACTCTACTGCTTCTCCGTACATTTTAGCTTCCTGATATGCTTTTTTTGCCCACTGTCCTGTCACAACATAACCTGCTTTACGGTTTTTCATAAGGTTCATTGGTACAGCTGCAAACTGCAACGATGCTCCACCCTGCAAAAATAATACTTTGTAATTATCAGGAATATTCATTAAATCTCTTAAATCAGCTTCTGCTTCTTTAATAATGGTGTCATATACTTTGGAACGATGGCTCATTTCCATAACCGACATTCCACATCCTTTATAATCCATCATCTCGTCAGCAGCTTCACGTAATACCTCTTCAGGCAAAACGGCCGGTCCTGCCGAAAAATTGTACACTCTACTCATAATTCCGATTTCCTCCTAAATTCAATTATAAAAATTCTCTACCTCTTAACATATATTCTCGTTAATTATTTGTCAAGATTTTCATATGTTTCTATTTTTTGTTTTTTAAATCATTCTCATCAAATGCTTCATTAATTGGGCTTCCAGGTGCGACCATTGGCCATACCTTATCATCGCTGTCAATAATACATTCAACTACAAATGGTGTTTTACATTCTAATGCTTCTTTGAACGCTTCTTCAAATTCTTCACGATTGGTTACGCGTCGTGCAGTTGCTCCCATTGCTTCTGACAATTTCACAAAATCTACACCATCATCCAGAATGGTTGCGGAATAATTCTGTTGATAGAATAAAGTCTGCCATTGACGTACCATTCCCAATACATGATTGTTAATTACAACCTGTATGAGTGGCAATTTCTGTCTGGATGCAGTTGCAAGTTCGTTCATATTCATACGGAAACATCCGTCTCCCGCAATATTAATAACCTGTTTATCCGGATTTGCCATCTGTGCTCCGATTGCTGCTCCCAATCCGTATCCCATGGTACCAAGACCGCCGGATGTAAGTAGGGTACGAGGATTTTTATATTTATAATACTGCGCAGCCCACATCTGATGCTGTCCTACTTCCGTTACCATGATAGCATCCCCTTGTACCATTTCATAAATCTTCTCAATTACATATGGTCCGCTTAATCCGGTTTTTGGATAAGATAATGGGAATTGTTCTTTGTATTCGGCAATGTGCTGCATCCATTCTTTGTGATTTTCCTGCTCCATTTTCATATTTACTTCAACAAGAATATCCTTAATATCCCCAACGATGCACGCATGTGCCATAATGTTTTTATTAATTTCCGCCGGATCTATATCAAATTGAAGTATCTTAGCATGATGTGCGAATTTTTTAGCATTTCCCAAAACTCGATCGGAAAAACGTACACCAATCGCGATTAACAAATCACATTCGCTTACACCCAAGTTAGATGTCTTTGTACCATGCATGCCTAACATTCCGGTGTACTTTGGATTCGTTCCATCAAATGCACCCTTTCCCATCAGAGTATCACATACCGGTGCATCAACTAATTCCACAAATTTTTTAATTTCCTCTGACGCCCCTGAAATAACGGCTCCTCCGCCAAGAAAAACATATGGTTTTTTGGATTTTTTAATCATTTGGATGGCTTTATTTACCGCTTCTTGTGTGATTTGTTTTTTACAATTCTCAACCATCACCGGTTCTTGAGGAACATAATCTGTTTTATTTGCAGTCACATCCTTTGGTATATCTACCAATACCGGTCCCGGTCTTCCTTTTCTCGCAATCTGGAACGCACGTCTTAAAGTATCCGCCAGATTTGTCACATCTTTTACTATGAAATTATGCTTTGTTATCGGCGTTGTAATTCCCGCTATATCTATCTCTTGGAAGCTGTCTTTCCCCAGTAACGGAACTGTAACATTACATGTAATTGCCACCATCGGAACAGAGTCCATATAAGCTGTAGCAATACCTGTAACAAGATTGGTGGCTCCCGGTCCTGACGTTGCAAAACATACGCCAACCTTTCCTGTACTTCTTGCATATCCGTCTGCAGCATGAGACGCACCTTGCTCATGCGATGTTAATACATGGCAAATCTCTTCTCTATGCTTGTATAATTCATCATATACATTCAAGATTGCTCCGCCCGGATATCCGAATACAGTATCAACACCTTGTTCTTTTAAACATTCAATTATTATTTGTGCACCTGTTAATTGCATTATTTTATCCTCTATACTTATTATTGATCAATGGAAAGAATTGCTCCGGTATTTCCAGACGTTACTAATGATGCATATCTCTTTAGGTAACCGGTTGTAACTTTTGGTTCTCTTGGTTGCCATTTTTCTCTACGAGCTTGCATTTCTTCATCGGATACATCTAATTCCAGTTTCATCTCAGGGATATTAATCTTAATGATATCACCTTCTTCTACTAATGCAATCGGTCCCCCAACTGCTGCTTCCGGTGAAACATGACCGATGGATGCTCCTCTCGATGCTCCTGAGAAACGTCCGTCAGTAATCAATGCAACCGAACTTCCAAGACCCATTCCCGCGATTGCAGAGGTAGGATTTAACATCTCTCTCATACCCGGTCCTCCTTTTGGACCTTCGTAACGGATTACAACAACATCTCCCTCTACAATCTTGCCACCTTTAATTGCTGCAATTGCATCCTCTTCGCAATCAAATACTCTTGCCGGTCCTTCATGTACCATCATTTCTTCTACCACAGCAGAACGTTTTACAACAGAACCGTCCGGTGCAAGATTACCTTTTAATACAGCAAGACCACCAGTTTTGCTATACGGATTCTCAATCGGACGAATAACGTCAGGATTCAGATTCTTAGCATTTGCAATGTTTTCTCCCATTGTTTTTCCGGTTACGGTCATACATTCTGTATTAATCAAACCAATATCTGCCAATTGTTTAATTACTGCATAAACTCCACCTGCTTCGTTCAAATCTTCCATATATGTAGGACCAGCCGGTGCTAAATGACAAAGGTTTGGTGTTTTTTCACTAATTGGATTTGCATATGCAATATCGAAATCAAATCCGATTTCATGTGCAATTGCCGGCAAATGTAACATAGAGTTTGTTGAACATCCCAGTGCCATATCAACTGTAAGTGCGTTGATGATGGATTCTTTTGTCATAATATCTCTCGGGCAAATGTTCTTGCGATATAATTCCATTACAGCCATACCTGCATGTTTTGCAAGTCTGATTCTGTCTGAATATACTGCCGGAATCGTTCCGTTACCGCCAAGACCCATTCCAAGTGCTTCTGTAAGACAGTTCATAGAATTTGCCGTATACATACCGGAGCAAGAACCACATGTTGGGCATACTTTTTCTTCAAATTCTCTTACATCATCTTCCGTCATTGTTCCGGCCTCATAGGAACCTACTGCTTCGAACATAGATGAAAGACTTCTCTTTTGACCTTTTACACGTCCTGCTAACATTGGTCCACCGGATACGAAAACAGTCGGTACGTTAATTCTCGCAGCCGCCATTAAAAGTCCCGGTACATTTTTGTCACAGTTTGGAACCATTACCAATGCATCAAACTGATGTGCCTGAGCCATACATTCGGTGGAATCCGCAATCAAATCTCTAGTTACCAAAGAATACTTCATACCCACGTGTCCCATTGCAATACCATCACATACTGCAATCGCCGGAAATACAACCGGAATACCGCCTGCTTCCGCTACTCCTAATTTAACAGCCTCTACGATTTTGTCGAGATTCATATGTCCCGGTACGATTTCATTATAGGAACTTACAATACCTACCATAGGTTTTTTCATTTCTTCCTCTGTAAAACCTAATGCATTAAACAAACTTCTGTGTGGTGCCTGTTGCATACCTAATCTTGCGTTATCACTTTTCATCTTTTTTCTCCTATTCCTCTTATTTTATATACGTGCAGCGATTAAATCGCCCATTTCTTTTGTTCCAACCTGTGTGATTCCAACTGAGGATTCACTTGCTTGTGGCATAATGTCTATTGTTCTGTATCCTTCTTTCAAAACCTGTTTTACCGCCTGTTCTATTGCGTCTGCCTCTTTATCTAAATCAAAGCTGTAACGTAACATCATTGCGGCACTTAATATGGTTGCAATCGGATTCGCAATGCCTTTGCCTGCAATATCCGGTGCCGAACCTCCACTCGGTTCATACAAGCCAAACTTTGTATCATTCAAACTTGCGGAAGATAACATACCAATTGATCCGGTAACCATACTTGCCTCATCGGACAAGATATCCCCAAACATATTCTCAGTCAAAATTACATCAAATTGTTTTGGATCTTTTACCAACTGCATTGCACAGTTATCTACTAACATATGTTCATAAGAAACATCCGGATAATCTTTCGCCACTTCTTCCACTACTTTTCTCCAAAGTCTGGAGGAATCAAGAACATTTGCTTTATCTACAGAAGTGACCTTCTTTCTTCTCTTCATTGCAATATCAAATCCTCTTTTTGCAATACGACGAATCTCTTCTTCTGTATAGGTCAGAGTATCTACCGCCGTCATAATACCATTCACTTCTTTTGTACTACGTTCTCCAAAATACAGCCCGCCGGTTAGTTCCCGCATTATCATCATATCAAAACCATCTTGGATAATATCTTCACGAAGCGGACATGCTCCTTTTAATTCTTCATATAAATATGCCGGTCTAAGATTCGCAAATAAATTCAAAGCCTTGCGCAACTTCAACAACCCGGCTTCCGGTCTTAATTCTGGTGGCAACTGATACCATGGCGAAGTCGATGTATTTCCGCCTATGGACCCCATTAGTACCGCATCACTATTCAATGCAGTCTCTATTGCTTCATCTGTTAAAGGTACTCCGGTTGCATCAATTGAACACCCACCCATAAGTATCGGTGTATAAAAAAATTTATGCCCATATTTCTCAGCAATTTTATCAATTACTTTACAGGCCTCAGCTACTACTTCCGGTCCGATTCCATCCCCGGAAATCACGCCAATCTGACATTCCATCTTGTAATTCCTCTTTTCCTAAAGTCTATTACTTCTATAATATAGCAATCATGTATGTTTTTCAAGCAAGAAAACATTGTAGTTTTTCATAAATCTTATAACCTCATGTTATAATATTTTGTAGTATTATTCTGTATTCAGGCATAAAAAAACGATGTTATATGATATAACATCGTTTTGTTTGTTATGATGCGGATGAATCCTGCTTCTCTACTTGAGAAATTGCAGATTTCTGCATTGGGATACGACAATTCTTGTTATTACCAAATTCTACAATAACCGTATCTTCATCTATGTCGATTACAATTCCATAAAATCCGCTTGTTGTAAGGACAACATCTCCTGTTGCCATCTCGTTTAACATAAGCTGTTTCTGTTTTGCTTCTTTCTTCTGCGGTCTCATCATGAAGAAATATAAGATCACATATACGACTAACAGAATGACAATGAAAGACATTGTACTATATCCACCGGTTGCCAAAATTGAATACATCAATCGTTCCTCCTAATAAAAAATCTAGTATCATATTACACAAATTTACCTATCAGGGCAAGC
This sequence comes from Lachnospiraceae bacterium, assembly GCA_045605685.1. Classification (GTDB taxonomy): domain Bacteria; phylum Bacillota; class Clostridia; order Lachnospirales; family Lachnospiraceae; genus Roseburia. The sequence continues at coordinate 28,098 of JAZUQL010000069.1, read as the reverse complement.
CCTTTTTCACATTATCTCTTCTTTTTCTCTCTGAATCTGTCCCATGGAATAGAGTTTTTCTTCTTTGTAAGATTGAAAACGGTTGTTATCTAAGGCATCTCTGATTTCCTGCATCATATTGTTATAGAAATACAGATTATGCAACACGCACAAACGCATTCCGAGCATCTCTTTCGCTTTTAACAAATGACGGATGTAAGCCCTGCTATAAGTACGACATGCCGGACACTGACAGCCTTCTTCGATTGGTTTTTTATCCTTCTCATATTTTTTGTTAAAGAGGTTGATTTTACCCTGATTGGTGTATACATGCCCATGACGTCCGTTTCTGCTCGGATAGACACAATCAAAGAAATCCACGCCTCTTTCTACCCCTTCAAGAATATTGGCAGGTGTTCCAACCCCCATAAGATACGTAGGTTTCTCTTTCGGTAAATATGGTACCGTTTCCTCTAAAATATAGTACATCTCTTCGTGTGACTCCCCAACTGCAAGTCCACCTATCGCATATCCGTCCAAATCCATCTCTCGCAGTTGTTTCGCATGTTCGATTCGGATGTCCGCAAAAATTGCTCCCTGATTAATCCCAAATAACATCTGTTGTTTATTAATGGTATCTTCCAGCGAGTTTAGTCTCTTCATCTCAACCTGACAACGTTTCAGCCATCTGGTGGTACGATTCACGGAATCAACAACATAACTTCTTTCCGCGACACTGGACGGGCATTCATCGAATGCCATGGCAATTGTCGAGCCCAGATTCGACTGTATCTGCATACTCTCTTCCGGTCCCATAAATATTTTAGCACCATCAATATGGGAGTGAAAATAAACACCCTCTTCTTTTATTTTGCGCAAACCGGCCAGCGAAAATACCTGAAAGCCACCGGAATCTGTCAGAATCGGACGATCCCACACCATAAATTCATGAAGTCCGCCTAATTCCTTAATCAGTTTGTCGCCGGTCCGTACATGTAAATGATACGTGTTGGATAATTGAACCTGACAGTTTATTGACTTTAAATCTTCTGTTGAAACAGCCCCTTTTATTGCCGCCACCGTACCAACATTCATAAATACCGGTGTTTGGATGTCTCCATGTACGGTATGCAAAACAGCTCTTTTGGCTTGTCCTTCTTGTTTTAACAATTCATATCTCTGCATATCTGCTTCCATTCTGTATCCTTTTTATGATATATCAGAAAATATAACATAAGTTTCTTGACTATTCAACTTATCATTTCTTATAATACTCTTTAGATTGTTCTATGTTCGATTGGAGGAAATTATGGCAGGTTCAAGTTTTGGAAATATATTTAGAATAACAACATGGGGAGAATCTCATGGCAAAGGAATTGGTGTTGTAGTAGATGGGGTTCCGGCGGGCCTCGATTTATCCGAAGAGGATATTCAGATTTATTTAAATCGCCGCAAACCCGGTCAATCCAAGTTTAGCACACCCAGAAAGGAAGATGACTCTGTCGAAATCCTTTCCGGAATCTTTGAGGGTAAAACTACAGGCACCCCCATATCCATGATTGTGAAAAATCAAAATCAAATATCACGTGATTATAGTGAAATTGCATCTTATTATCGTCCAGGACACGCAGATTATCCGTTTGATATGAAATATGGTTTTCGCGATTACCGTGGTGGCGGACGTTCTTCCGGTCGGGAAACCATTGGAAGGGTGGCCGGTGGTGCAATCGCAATCAAAATTCTCCAAGAACTAGGCATTTCACTTCTGACGTACACACACTCAATTGGAGAAATCTCAATTTCACAGGATAATTTTAACCCACAGGAGATTAATCAGAATCCACTTTATATGCCGGATGCCAAAGCCGCCTCAGAGGCAGCCAAATATCTGGAATCCCTCCTAAGTCAGACAAACTCAAGCGGTGGCATTATCGAATGTCAGGTTTATGGTCTTCCGGTTGGCTTGGGTGACCCCGTATTTGAAAAAATCGATGCCAATCTGGCCAAAGCAATTTTCTCCATCGGTGCGGTTAAAGGATTTGAAATCGGCGATGGTTTTCAGGCAGCACGTGCAACCGGATTGGATAATAACGATGCTTTTTGCACGGACCCATCCAATCATATCCGGAAATCGACAAACCATTCCGGCGGAACACTTGGCGGTATGACAGATGGTTCTACTCTGCTTCTTAGAGCAGCGATTAAACCAACTCCTTCCATCGCCTCAGTTCAACAAACGGTGAATAAATCAAACGAAGAAATCGAAATCTCCATCAAAGGACGACATGACCCAATCATCGTTCCACGTGCAGTAGTTGTAGTCGAAGCGATGACTGCCATCACATTAGTTGATGCACTACTCACTAACATGAGTTCACGCATGGACTACATAAATCGCTTTTATAAATAACCAAAAAGGAAATATCCCGTTACGCGATTCGTTTCAGGATATCTCCTTTTTCTTTTATTCCAGCATAATTGCTGCATCTTCCTTTTTACGGATGATATCAAACTCATCCACTTCAATCCCCAAATCAATAAATAAAATCTGTTGCGGATGCGGTGCCGATTCTACCTCGTTCCCATCTTCATCTGTGATTCTTTGCACGACCACCTCAATATTCTCACCATTTGGTTTCATAACCTCAATCTGTTCCCCAACCGTAAATTTATTTCTTTGTTCGATTCGGTACATTCCAGCCTCATTCTTCTTTCCGATAATCCCAAGATAAGTATAACCTTTTAAGTAAGTGTTATTATCATAGATTTGAGTTTCATCCGTTGGTTTTCCGTAGAAGAAGCCGGTTGTAAATTGTCTATACGTACAATTTGCAATCTGTTCCAGATACCACGGCATATTATCCTTGTATTTCTGCGGAGACTCCAGATAATCATCGATTGCTTTTCGATATGTTCTTGCAACCGTTGCCACATACAAAGCCGTCTTCATTCTCCCCTCTATTTTAAAGCTGTCAATTCCTGCATCAATTAGGTCCGGAATATGTTCAATCATACATAAATCTTTTGAATTAAAGATGTATGTTCCTCGTTCATTTTCATAAACCGGAAAATATTCTCCCGGTCTTTTTTCTTCCATTACCGCATATTTCCATCTGCATGGATGTGTACATGCACCCTTATTCGCATCTCTGCCCGTAAAGAAATTAGACAACAGACATCTTCCGGAATATGAAATGCACATTGCGCCATGTATAAACGTTTCTATTTCCATATCTTCCGGAATTGCTTCCCGAATCTGTTTGATTTCAGCCAAAGATAGTTCACGAGCCGTCACCACTCTTGTTGCACCCAAACCATACCAGAATTTGTATGTAGCCAAATTAGTGTTATTGGCTTGCGTGCTGATATGGCGTTCAATTTCCGGACACACTTCACCCGCAATCGCAAAAACTCCGGGATCTGAAATAATCAATCCATCCGGTCTATCCGGTTTCATATTGTGTAACTCCGTAAAATATTCCCGTACACCCTCTAAATCATAATTATGTGCAAGTATATTAGCCGTAACATATACCTTTACATTATGAGCATGTGCAAAAGAAATCCCCTCTGCCATCTCATCCAATGTAAAATTCTTGGCTTTGGCACGGAGTCCAAACGCTTCTCCACCAATATAAACAGCATCTGCGCCATAAATAACTGCTATTTTTAGAACTTCCAAACTACTTGCCGGAATCAATAATTCTGTTTTCCTCATAATGCCTCCTACAATTTCGTACTGACTGTAATTCCATCGCCTACCGGTAAAACCGCAGTCACTAACTGCTCATTGTGCGTCAGTTCGTACAGGTATTCTCTCATTCTCTTATATATGGTTCGATTCCTTCTAGTGACAATATAATGAGATTCTATAATATCACCGTCCTGCAAAACATTATCTGATATTAGGGTTCCGCCCGGATTTAAAAGACGTAATATGTCCGGCATAAAATTTATATACTGTCCTTTGGCAGCATCCATGAAAATAAAATCATAGGGTTCTTCCAATGTTTTTAATACTTCTGCGGCGTCCCCTTCCAATAATGTAATGCTTGTTTCTTTACCTGCTCTTTTAAAATTTTCCTTCGCTATCGGAATTCTCTTATCATAATTCTCAATGGTATCAATTGTACAGCTAACCGGATTAAACTCTGCCATGAAAAGAGTAGAAAACCCCACTGCTGTTCCAACTTCAAGAATTCGTCTTGGTTTTTGCATAGAAAGAATCAACTTCAAAAAGCTCTGCATTTCTTTCCGTATAATCGGAACATATGAATCCAGAGCTTCCTTTTCTATAGCATCCAAAAGTTTCGTATTCCCTTTATCCAAAGAATTAATATACGTTACCAATCGTTCGTCTACTATCACTTTATTCACCTACATTGTATAGAGTAAATCTTCTAATCCACATCAACTACAGTATCTTCTTCTTCGTCGACAGCAGAGGTACTCTGCTGTTCCTCTCCTTCTGTTGTTTCCGTGTCACTCTCTTTATTCGCCATAATAACAATCATCTCTTTCGGCGTCATTGATGTATTTAAAGTATATTCACCAGCAACAAACCCTCCTGAATAAGCAGAAAGTTTTGTTTGAATCTGAAACAAAGAAGCATCTCGAATCAATCCCTTTTCTTCCAGCATATTCGCTACTTGTTTCGTGCTCATCCCTTCATCTACAGTTATAACCACATCCTGACCCGGTTCTTCTTCTATCGCAGATTCAGTAAAAACACGTACTCCAAAATCATAAGCAGTTGTTGCTAATACAATAATTCCATATATCACTAGCAAAACAATCAAAATAGAAAATGCACCTTTGATAAATGAAATTAAAGTTTTACTTCCCTCCATAGTTCTATACCTCCATAATGATCGGCATAATCATAGGGCGTCTCTTTGTTTCTTTCCAAACATAATCTCCCAAGGTGTCTTTTACCATGGTTTTAATTTTGCCCCAATCAGAAATACCATTATCCATACAGTATTCCATCGTCTGGTCTAAGATTGCTTTTGCTTCATCCATAAGACTTTCGGAATTGCGGACATAGACAAATCCTCTTGATACAATGTCCGGTCCTGCCAACAACTGTCCAGAACCGCCTTCAAGTGTCATTACAACAATGATAATTCCATCTTCCGCTAATCTTTGACGATCACGTAATACAATATTACCTACATCACCAACGCCTAATCCGTCTACCAAAATATTCCCTACCGGAACATGATTGGTAATCTCAGCACCATTCTCATCAATTTCAAGCACTTCTCCGGAAGAGAGAATCTTTATTGAATCTTTATCATACCCTAATTCCTCTGCGATTTTAGCCTGTGCTACAAGATGCTTGTATTCTCCATGCACCGGAATTGCATATTTCGGATTCACTAACGAATAAATCAATTTAATATCTTCCTGACACGCATGACCGGATACATGCACATCTTGGAAAATCACATCCGCACCCTTCATCATCAATTCATTGATAACCATTGTAACGGATTTCTCGTTGCCCGGGATTGGCGATGAACTAAAGACAATCGTATCTCTTGGTTTGATTGTAATCTTACGATGTGTTCCTGATGCCATTCTTGATAATGCTGCCATGGATTCTCCCTGGCTTCCGGTTGTAATAATAACCGTCTGTTCATCCGGATAATTTTTCAGTTGGTCTACGTCAATTAATATATTCTCCGGTAACGATAAATATCCAAGTTCAGAAGCAATCGAAATAATCGTCACCATGCTTCTTCCTTCTATTGCTACCTTACGTCCAAACTTGTCTGCTGCATTTATAATCTGTTGCACACGATCCACATTCGATGCAAATGTTGCAATAATAATTCTTGTTGATTTATGGTCTGAGAAAATACTTTCTAATGTCTTTCCAACAGACTTCTCTGACATGGTAAAGCCTGGTCTTTCTGCATTCGTACTATCGCACAGCAACGCTAAAACACCTTTCTTCCCAATCTCGCCAAATCTTTGTAAATCAATTGCATCACCAAATACAGGTGTATAATCTACCTTAAAGTCACCTGTATGCACAACAATACCTGCCGGCGAATAAATTGCCAATGCAGCTGCATCCTGTATGCTATGATTTGTTTTGATAAATTCAACTCTAAAACATCCCAAATTAATATGTTGTCCGTATTTTACCACTTTTCTTTTGGTGGTTTTGAGCATTCCATGCTCTTCTAATTTGTGTTCAATAATTGCAACCGTAAGTTTCGTTGCATAGATAGGAACATTGATATCCCGAAGAACATACGGAATTGCTCCAATGTGATCCTCATGACCGTGCGTAATAAAAAAGCCTTTCACTTTTTCAATGTTATCTTTCAAATAAGTAATATCCGGAATCACCAAATCAATTCCCAACATGTCGTCCTCAGGAAAAGATAATCCACAATCCACAACAATAATACTGTCTTCATATTCAAAGGCAGTAATATTCATGCCGATTTGTTCCAAACCTCCTAATGGAATAATCTTCAGCTTCTTATTCTGTTGAACTTCCTTTTTCAAAATTTTACCTCCGAGTTATTTACGTTCAATTAATATTCTATATTTGTTTCTTCATCAGCAAGCTCAGAAAAAATCTTACCAAGTGCCATAAACTCTACTTCGTCTTCTACCATTTGATAAGTGATTTCTTCGCCTTCTTCTTTTAGTTCTTTTAATATATAGGCATCACAATCCCCTTGTGCTTCTTCTGACACCAGAAGATATTTTACGCCATTTAACTGTGTCTCTTCTTCTACATATAACTCCACAGTTTCTTTCGTATCAGGATCTGTAAATATAACTTTTTCCATATATACTCCAATCTGTTCATTACACACAAAAATTAAACACCTGAATTATTACGAACATAATCCAGATATCCCTGCAAAATAAATATTGCTGCGATCTCATCCACATAATTTTTGCGATTCTCTCTGCGTATCCCACTTTCTATCATCGAACGATCTGCAGCAACTGTTGTAAGACGTTCATCCCATAAAACAACCTCACAAGCAGTTCTTCTCTCTAGCATCTCCTTGAATTCCTGTGTTAATTGGCAACGTTCTCCTTCTGTATTATTCATGTTCTTCGGATAACCCAGAACGATTTTCTCTACGTTGTACTCAGCTACCAGTTCTTCAATTCTCGCCAAAGTCTGACGCAACTTGGAAGAAGACTTGCGACGGATAATCTCAACTCCGTGTGCAATCAATAACAATTCATCACTCACTGCAACTCCGACTGTCTTCGAACCATAATCCAATCCTAAAATCCGCATACTTCACCTATCATTGAGATTATTCCCAAGAATTATTCTTAATATACGCTCTAAGAAATTCTTCGATTAATTCATCTCTCTCAATCTTCATAATCAAACTTCTTGCATTCTTATGGCTAGTGATATAGGTTGGATCTCCAGACATAATATACCCGACAATCTGATTAACCGGATTATATCCTTTCTCGCTCAAAGCCTGATAGACAACTTCTACGATTCTCTTAACCTGAAATTCCGGTTCTTTTTCAACTTTAAAATACTGTGTGTTTTCTAAATTCTGCATACTCTCACGCCCTTGCTTTTGTTCCTTATACAATAAGCCCCGTTCTAATTATTGTATACGATATGTCCCAAAAAAACAACCTTTATTCCATATAGTACATACCATTTGCTAACATTTTAGATATTTTCCCGCTCATTCTGACGTTTACCAAGTCATTTTCTGAGTCTTTTATGATCTTGATATATTCTTTCGTATATCCAGTGAAAAAGAATTTTCCATTTATTTTGATCTGCTCTTCAAACAAAACTTCCTGATTCGTACCCACTATGCGGTCACGATATTCTTCCGACATTTTATTTCCTAATTCGATTAGTTTTGCACTTCTTATATTTTTAACTGTCTCAGGAACCTGATGTTCCATGACTGCCGCACGCGTTCCTTTTCTCTTGGAATATTTAAAGATATGCATCTCGTAAAAATGTATCTCTTCTAAAAACTGATACGTTTGTTCAAATTCCTCTTCCGTTTCTCCCGGAAAACCAACAATTACATCTGTAGTAATTGCAGGATTCTTGAAATACTTTCTAAGCAGATTACAGCCTTCTTTAAATTCCTCTGTCGTATACTTTCGGTTCATCCGTTTCAATGTTTCATCACATCCGCTTTGTAACGACAAATGAAAATGGGGGCATATTTTCTCCATTTTCGCCAATTCACCTGCAAACTCTTCCGTGACAATCTTTGGTTCTAAGGAACCCAGACGAATACGATAAATCCCATCCAACTCATGAATTTTTTGAATCAGATGAAGTAAAGACTCCCCACAATCGATTCCGTAAGAACTTAAATGTATACCGGTTAAAACCACTTCCTGAAATCCTTTTTGTGCAAGCCCTTTCACCTCTTCTAATATATGATCGATTCTACGACTTCTGACACGACCTCTGGCATATGGAATGATACAATAACTGCAGAACTGATTACAACCGTCTTGAACTTTGATAAAAGCTCTGGTATGCTCTGCTGTTTTTTCCAAAAACAATTCTTCATATTCCTGTTTTTCATCATTAATTGCAATCACATCGCATACTTTTTCTCTTTCATCCAAAAATGCATGTAAAGTTGGAATCAATTCATGTTTCCTGTTATTTCCAATAATAATATCAATTGCCAAATCTTCGCCGGCTTCATCTAACTTGGTCTGAGCATAGCATCCCGCAGCTATTATCACAGCATCCGGGTTCTGTTTTCTGGCACGGTGCAACATTTGTCTTGATTTACGATCTGCCATGTTCGTTACAGAACAGGTATTTATAACATACACATCTGCATTCTCATGAAAAGAAACAATTGTGTACCCATCCTGTTCTAGCATCTGTTGCATCACTTCTGTTTCATATGCATTTACTTTACATCCAAGGTTATGTAATGCTGCTTTTTTCATATTTTGCCACTTTACTCCCATTTCTAATTGACTTTTTTCCAAAAAAACATTAGTATCTGTAATAGACACTGACGTATATAAAGGAGGTTTTCTCATGAAAACAGTACAAATTTCGTTAAATTCTATCGGAAAGGTCAAATCATTTGTGACAACTATCTCACAATTTGATTACGATTTCGATTTAATCTCCGGAAGATATGTAATTGACGCGAAATCAATTATGGGTATCTTTAGTTTGGATTTATCCTCTCCTATCGAACTTGCTATCCATACAGAAACATGCTTAGATGAGATTATGGATGTTTTAAAACCATACTTAGTTGAGTAGTACATAAAAGAATGTGCATGGCACATTCTTTTTTATTGTATAAGAAAGTTCTTTGAACGCTTCTCTATAATAGTTTTCTCCACTCGCAGTTCTCTAAGCTTCTACCAAAATTGTCTCTGTCGATTCAATTGCTTCATTCAGCAGTCCTTCAATACAATCATGTAGTTTTTCTTCTGATTTTTTAACATACGAGATGTTTGGTTTTGTTACCGGATGTTTTGCCACAAATATAGTACAACAATCTTCATACGGCAAGATTGAAGTTTCATATGTATCTATTTTTTCTGCAATCTCCACAATATCCTGTTTATCCAGGGCAATCAAAGGACGATATACCGGAAGGGTACACACTTCATTGGTTACCGCAAGCGATTGCATGGTTTGGCTCGCAACCTGTCCGATACTCTCTCCCGTAACCAGACCAAGGCATTTGCTCTCTTTCGCAAAATGTTCCGCAATTTTCATCATATACCGTCTCATTATAATCGTTAATTCTTCATGCGGACACTTTTCATAGATAGCCAGCTGAATATCTGTAAAATTAACAATATTTAACTTTATCGGTCCTGTATAGAGTGACATTTTCTTTGCCAAATCTATTACTTTTTGTTTTGCCCTCTCACTTGTATACGGTGGTGCATGAAAATAAGTTGCATCAATGGTTACACCTCTCTTAGAAATCATATATCCCGCTACCGGACTATCAATTCCTCCTGATAAGAGCAACATTGCTTTTCCAGCTGTATTCAGCGGCATTCCTCCCGGACCCGGAATCTCTTTTGAATATATGTTAATCATCGGGCGAATCTCGATATGAATCATTACCTGTGGATGATGCACATCTACCGAAGTCTCCGGAAATGCTTCCAGAATACGTTCTCCAATCGCCGCATTCAATTCCATCGAGGTCATTGGATAATTCTTTCTTGCACGTCGCGAATTCACCTTAAACGTAAAATTCTTATCTTTATATTCCTTCTTTATGTGCTCCACAACTTCTTTTGCCAAATCATCCAGTCCAGTATCTTCTACCAAAATAACCGGGCAAATTCCAACGATTCCAAATACTCTTTTTAACGATGACACCGTCTCTTCATAATCATAATCGCCTGTTGTCTCTACATAGATTCTTCCATTTTCTTTTCGAACAACAAATTCTCCATCTACATTCTTCAATTGATATCTTATGTTAGATACCAGTGCGTCTTCGAATAAATATCTGTTTTTTCCTTTTATTGCAATTTCTGCATACTTAATTAAAAATGCCGAATACATATTGTCTCCTTAATGTCTGGTATATTTTTGAAGCATCGGGATGATATCCCTCATAACTGTTATCGTTATATCTAATTCTTCCAGGGTTGTCTCACAGGAAAAACTAAAACGGATTGTCGAATCAAGCAATTCCTTCTTTAAACCTATACTTTGTAGTGTATGACTGATAGAGGGTTTGTTGGAAGAACATGCACTGCCTGCCGATACATAAATCTTTTTTTCTTCCAAGCTATGAAGCAAAACCTCTGCCCTTACACCTTCTACACTCACACTAACAATATGTGGTGCTGCCAGTTTTCCGATTGGTCCGTTAACGGATACCCCCTGGATATTGGAAATCCCTTCAATAAAGTATTCTCTTAACTGATAGAGATGTGCTTGTTTTTGTTCTAAATTGCAGTAATTCTCTTCTGCTGCAATCCCTAATGCCGCAATTGCCGGTACGTTCTCTGTTCCGGAACGCATGCCTTTTTGTTGGCCACCACCATAAATAATTGGTTTTATTTTGGTTTTTTCCTTCACATATAAGAAACCAATTCCTTTGGGTGCATGAATTTTGTGTCCACTGACAGATAACAAATCTATCTGATACCGATTGGGATAAATAGCAAGCTTACCAAATGCCTGAATTGCATCAACATGAAACAATGTATTTGGATTCTTCTCTTTAATCAACTTTCCAGCTTCTTCCACCGGTTCGATGGTTCCAATTTCATTATTCACATGCATGATGGATACTAATATTGTATCCGGCCTGATAGCATCTTTCAGCTGTTCTAAATCAATCACACCATACTTGTCAACCGAAAGATATGTGATTTCAAATCCATTTTCTTCCAAATAATGCATAGTTGCCGCCACTGACGCGTGTTCTATTGGTGTTGTTATAATGTGTTTTCCAGCTCTTGCATTTGCCATCGCCGTTCCGATAAGTGCCAGGTTATTAGATTCTGTTCCACCTGACGTAAAAAAGATTTCTTTCTCTTTTACCTTCAAAATCCCTGCGATACATTTCTTTGCATCCGTGATATATCGTTCTGACTCAACGCCTTTTATATGAAGAGAGGATGGATTCCCATAATCTTGTCGCAGAACTTTAACCATCATATCCGCCGCACTTTCAAAGCATCTTGTTGTCGCGGAATTATCCAAATATATTTCCATTGTGTCTCCTATTCATCCAATTGATAAATCAACATTGCCAGGGTTGCAAGCCCCGCCGTCTCTGTTCTTAATATTCTCCGCCCAAGAGAAATTTTATGCATATATTCCGGCAAAGTATCTATCTCTTCTACGGAATACCCGCCTTCCGGCCCTATGAAAATACCGATACTCTGTCCTGGTTCAATTCCTGAAATCAACTCTCGCGTCGCTTTCATGCCACGTTCATTTTCATACGGAAGCAACACAATGTCAAGTTCCTTTGCATACTCCAATGCCATTTTCCACGAATGTAGCGGACGAACCTTAGGAATATACATTCGTTTGGATTGCTTTGCTGCGCTTTCCGCAATCGCCTGCCAACGATTTCTTTTATTCTCTGCTTTTTTCTCATCCAGTTTTACCACACAGTTCTTCATTGCAACCGGTATAATCTCACATGCACCCAGTTCAACTGCTTTCTGTATTACAAGTTCCATTTTATCGGATTTTGGCAATCCCTGAAATAAATAAATCGGATTATTCAGCTCGGTACTTCTTTCCTCTACTGTTTGTATCTGTACGATGATTTCATCCTCTTTCATCGTCTCTATTGCACAAAGGTACGATTTGCCGCCTTCTTCACATATGCGAATGCAGTCTCCCATTTTCATCCGCAAAACATTTTTCATATGATTGACGTCATCCCCTACAATGCTAATTCTATTATCTTTAATCTGTGCATTTTCTACAAAAAACTGATACATATTAATTCTTCCTTGCCGTAATATTAACCCATTCTCCCTGATGATTAATCTCTATGATTTCCATTCCTGCTTGTTCAATCGCGTTTTTAACCTCTTCTTCCTTAAAATCAATAATGCCGGAAGTAATGAAGTAACCGCCCTTTTTCAAGCGTGCCGGTATAACAGGTGCCATTGGAATAATAACATCTGCAAGAATATTTGCAACTACAATCTCATATTCCTCCGTTCCCACTTTCTGTTGCAAGTTGGTATCATCGATTAGATTCCCCACATAAAAAGTGCCTAAGGATTCATCCAATTGGTTCACCTTCATATTCTCACGGGTAGAAATCATGCAATCGGCATCTAAATCCGTACCTACAACTTCTCTTGCCCCAAGCTTTAATGCAACAATAGAGAGAATCCCACTTCCACAACCTACATCTAAAACTTTTTGTTCATTTCCCGTAATATACTTTATTAATTGGCGAATACATAACTGCGTTGTCTCATGCTTACCTGTTCCAAAGGATATGCCCGGATCAATCTCAATGAGAAGCTTGTCCTGATCTTCTTCTTTTAAATCTTCCCAAGTCGGCTTTATAAGAATGTTGTCAATTGTAAACGATGAAAAATATTTTTTCCAATTATTAATCCAATCCAAATCTTCCGTTTCGGAACCTGTGATTGTACCTTCTCCTATTTCTACCATATCACGCAGTTCTTCTAACGACTTTTTCACCTGTGTGAGCAGTTTACTATGGTCTGTTCCGTCATCTTCTATATAGAAACTAACATGACTTTTCCCCTCATCCGGTGGCAATTCCGGCAAAAAATCAATAAACATATCTGCCTGATCTTCTTTCGACAGTGGGATGTTATCTTCAATTTCAATCCCTTCTATCCCAAGTTCCATCAACATTGAACTCAAATAATCTTCTGCCTCTGTTGTTGTTTCGATTGTGTATTTCTTCCATTTCATTCTTTTTACCTCTTTCTGAAAAGAATTGCCGGATTCATAAAAACCCGGCAATATATTTCACGTATATTAAGTTAAACCAGAACTTTGCATAAATGGTCATATTCGCGATTAATCTCTTGAATCGTATTATGATCTCCATCAATATTATCCGGATGATAAATCTTAATCAAATCTCTGTATCGTTTTCGTAAAGACTGACGACTTCCGACACCCGAAAAAAACATATCTCCACTGACTCTTCTGGTCTCTGACATATAGGAAGTGTCGCGAGACTGAAACTCTGTCACTTTCTTGTAAAATTCTTTCTGTTTCTCAATCTGTTGCTTCTCAGAGGCAAGCTTTATTAATTCCTCTTGTAAAATCTTAAGCTTCATATCAAAGAGACGCTGTTGTTGCTCTAATCTACGATCTTCTAATTCTACCTTACGCATAAATTCCTGTCTGTCTCGTTCTAATTCCTGCTTCTGCTCTTCTAATGCTCTACGTTCTTCAATCAAAGTCATTATACCAAACCTCACTTGTATGTAACCACAAGATATAGAAATAAATTACCATCAACGACAGGTTTATCATACAACATTTTGATTTATAAATCTATAGGACTTTGGTACTAATTTCCGGAAATTATTATAAATCATCTAAAGATTCTTTGATTTTATCGATAAAACCTTTTTTCTTATCTCCTTTTTGTTGTGGAGATTTTGTTGCTTCTTCGGATAAGGATTTTGCTGTTAACTCATCGAATTTCTTCAGCAGTTCTTTTGCCTCTTTATTAAGACCGGTAGGCGTTGCAACAATCAAAGTAACATAATGGTCGCCTCGTACCGTTTTATTGCGCAATGACGGTACTCCTTTTCCCTTTAAACGGATTCTGGTTCCGGTTTGTGTTCCGGATGCAACCGTGTAGATAATATCGCCATCCACTGTTTTGATTCGTATGTCACCACCCAATGCGGCAATTGCATAAGAAATTGAAACATTGGAGAAGATGTTCATATCCTGACGTTCAAAGTCTTTACTTCTTGTAACACTAACTTCAACAAGCAAATCGCCTCTTTCTCCGCCATTTTTTCCAGGTTCTCCGTAATTGCGTACTCTTACACACTGTCCTGCATCTACACCTGCCGGAAATTCAACTTTCTTGCGTATCTTTTTCGTCTCGTATCCGGTACCTCTACATGAGGAACATTTCTCCCGGATCACTTTTCCCGAACCGGAACAATCCGGACAAGTTGTGACGTTTTGCATCATGCCAAATAAAGAATTCTGTGAATAAACAACTTTTCCTTTTCCTCCACATTTTGTACATGTTATAGGACTGGTTCCCGGCTTTGCTCCGCTTCCATTACAAGTTGTACATTTTTCTTTAAAAGCAAATTCAATTTCTTTTTCACAACCAAATACGGCCTCTTCAAAAGTAAGCCTTTCTCTCAGACGAATATTCGCTCCTTTCATTGGTCCGTTCTGTGAAGCTCTCCTAGAGCCTCCTCCAAACAAATCACCAAATATATCACCAAATATATCGCCCATATTCATACCGGAGAAATCAAATCCTCCGGCACCGCCTGCTCCACCTTCGAATGCAGCATGACCAAACTGATCATATTGTCTTCTTTTGTCTGCGTCTCCTAATACAGCGTACGCTTCCTGTGCTTCTTTAAATTTTTCCTCGCACTCTTTATCTCCCGGATGGGCATCCGGATGATATTTTTTTGCCATATTACGGAATGCTTTTTTTATTTCTGCATCGTCAGCAGTCCTAGACACTCCCAGGACTTCATAATAATCTCTTTTATCTGCCATAATCTTTAACCTTTTTTCGTAGGGAATACCCGACAGGCTCAGCCCATCGGGTATTACTAATTATTATTTACCGAATTACACTTCTTTAAAATCTGCATCAATTACATCGTCATCTGCTGAAGATGTTGTTTCAGATGCACCGCCCATATTACTCATATCCGGGCCTGCTCCCTGTGCAGCCTGTGCCTGATCGTACATTTTTGCAAATACTTTCTGTGCACTCTCTGTTAATTTTTCTTGTGCAGCTTTTAATTCTGCTACGTCTGCTTCAGTCATCTGGTCTGCTTCCGGATGTGCATCTAAGAGAGCTTTAACTGCATTAATATCTGCTTCTACAGCTTCTTTATCAGCTGGGTCAATTTGTTCTCCAACCTGATCTAATGCTTGCTGTGTCTGGAATACAAATGAATCAGCATCGTTTCTTGTATCAATTGCTTCTTTTCTCTTCTTGTCCTGAGCTTCAAATTCAGCAGCTTCTTTTACCGCTTTATCAATTTCTGCATCAGACATATTAGAACCTGCAGTAATGGTAATATGCTGTTCTTTTCCGGTTCCAAGGTCTTTTGCTGATACATTAACGATACCATTTGCATCAATATCAAATGTAACTTCGATCTGAGGAACACCGCGACGTGCTGGTGGAATACCATCTAATCTGAACTGTCCAAGAGATTTATTATCTCTTGCAAACTGTCTTTCACCCTGAACAACGTTGATGTCTACTGCTGTCTGATTATCTGCTGCAGTAGAGAAAATCTGACTCTTCTTTGTTGGAATTGTTGTATTTCTTTCGATCAAACGTGTTGCAACGCCACCCATTGTTTCAATTGAAAGAGACAATGGTGTAACATCCAAAAGAAGAATTTCTCCTGCACCGGCATCTCCAGCTAATTTTCCACCTTGGATTGATGCACCAAGAGCAACGCATTCATCCGGATTCAATGTCTTGTTTGGTTCTTTTCCTGTTAACTGTTTTACCTTTGCCTGAACAGCCGGAATACGGGTAGAACCACCAACTAAAAGAACCTGATTGATATCTGAATTCGATAAACCGGCATCTTTCATTGCATTTTGAACCGGTGCTGCTGTTCTTTCTACTAAGTCATGTGTCAATTCATCAAATTTTGCTCTTGTAAGAGTCATGTCAAAATGTTTTGGCACACCATCAACTGCTGTAATAAATGGTAGGTTGATGTTTGTTGTTGTTGCAGAAGATAACTCTTTTTTAGCCTTCTCTGCTGCTTCTTTAAATCTCTGAAGTGCTGCATTATCAGAAGAAAGATCTACTCCTTCTGCCTTTTTAAATTCATCTAACATCCAGTTTGTAATCTTGTTATCAAAATCATCACCACCGAGGTGTGTATCACCGTTTGTTGATAATACTTCAATTACTCCATCACCGATTTCAATGATAGAAACGTCAAATGTACCACCACCAAGGTCATATACCATAATCTTTTGTTCTTTTTCATTATCTAATCCATATGCAAGTGCTGCTGCTGTTGGTTCGTTAATAATACGCTTTACGTCCAATCCTGCAATTTTACCTGCATCTTTTGTAGCCTGACGCTCTGCGTCATTAAAGTAAGCCGGAACAGTAATTACAGCCTCCGTAACGGTTTCTCCAAGATAACCTTCTGCATCTGCTTTTAATTTTTGTAAAATCATAGCGGAAATCTGCTGTGGAGAATACTGTTTGTCATCAATTGCTTTCTTATAATCCGTTCCCATGTGTCTCTTAATAGAAGAGATTGTCTTTTCAGCATTGGTTACGGCCTGACGTTTTGCAGGTTCACCAACTAATCTCTCTCCATTTTTTGTAAATGCAACAACAGACGGTGTTGTTCTTGCGCCTTCCTGATTGGCGATAACTGTAGGTTTTCCACCTTCCATAACTGCAACACAACTATTTGTAGTTCCTAAATCGATACCAATAATTTTTCCCATTTTCTTATCCTCCTAATATCTATCTGTTAAATTTATTGTACTACCGCTACCATACTATGACGTACAACACTGTCTTTGTACGTATAACCTTTTTGGAATTCCTGTGCAATAATTCCTTCTTCGTATTCATCACTCTCAACTTGCATTACAGCATTATGGTATTCCTGATCAAACTCTTTTCCAACGGATTCAATTGGTTTCACCCCAACATTCTCTAACTCCGTTATAAATTGTTTATATACCTTATCCATTCCAACTACAAATGCATCTTCCTTATCCGATTCATCGACGGTCTCAAATCCTCTTTCGAAATTGTCCACAACCGGAAGAATCTTTTCGATAATCATTTTTGCACCCATGTCAAACATCATGGTCTTTTCTTTTTCCGTTCTTTTTCGGAAATTCTCAAACTCTGCCATCTGACGCTTAATGCGGTCATTTAACTCTTCTATTTGCTCGTCTTTTTTATCTTTTTTCTTCTTTTTAAAAAAGCCGTCTTTCTCTGATTTTTCTTCGGAATCTTCTGATTCTTCCGTCTCTTCTATGGTTTCTTCCTCGCCTGCTTCTGCGACATCTTCTACAGTAACTTCTTCTGTTTCATCTGTCCCTTCATCCACAACCTCTTCCAACTCTTCTAAGTTGTCTGTTTCTTCTGAAATGTTCGTTTTCTTTGACACGTTTTTTCCACCTTTCTATTTAGCTCTCATTCTGTTGTTTGAAAATCCCATCTAATTGAGCCTTCAAATTCTTCAGATTATCCATTACATTCTCATAGTCCATTCGCTTCGGTCCGATAATGCCAATGGTGCCTTTTACTCCTTCCCCCAACTCATACGTAGCTGTAACCACACTGCAATCTTTCATTGTCTGGATTGGCGATTCATTCCCAATATAAACCTGAATTCCTGTATTATCTACTGACAGCGTATCGGATACGAGGCTTTTTAACTCTTCCTTCTCTTCAAACGTTGACAGTAATCCGGATGCCCTTTGTGCATCTGATAACTCCGGATATTTTAATATGTTGGTTGCACCACTCGTATAAATCTCCAATTCCTCAGTCTCACTCAAAGTCTGTGCCAGTGTATCAATAATCTCACTTACAATGGAACTGTGCGTTCCAGCCTGTTCCTTCATTCTGGTAATATGCCCAAGATTAATCTCTTGTAAAGACAAACCATTCAAGCTGGTGTTCAATAAAATATTAAGTTTCAACAATGTTTCGTTATCCATTGGTTCCGTTATCGGAATCATCTGATTCTTCACGATATTATTGTTCATAACCACAACGGCAAGAACCTGCGAATCATCTACTGCTGATAACTGAATAAACTTAATCTTATTCGCTTGGTACGAAGGGCTTGATATCATGGTTGCATAGTTTGTGTTATTTGCCAAAAGCTTTGCAACCTGTTTCAGAACCGTCTCCATCCTCTGGGTCTTCTCGATTACAAATTCCTTCATCTCTGTAACCTGCCGGTCCTTCTCTGAAATCAGATGGTCTACATAAAAACGATACCCTTTATCCGATGGGATTCGTCCGGCTGAAGTATGCGGCTGTAAAATATAACCCAACTCTTCCAAATCTGACATCTCATTACGGATTGTCGCAGAACTCAGATTCAAGTCTGTATACTTAGAAATTGTTCTTGAACCGACCGGTTCTCCCGTTTCAAGGTAATTACGGATGATAGCATCAAGAATTTTAATCTTTCTTTCATCTAATTCAAAACTATCTCTCTTCATTCGTTCCCCCTATGTTAAAACCATCCCTTCAATTATTAGCACTCATTCAATTGGAGTGCTAACATCTTTCCTAATTAAGATAACACCCCTTATTTTCTTTGTCAACACCTTTATTCTATTTTATATTATTTTTCATTTTCTATTAATTTATTTACAATACGAAAAAGAAAACTGCTACCTCACTCTGACATGAAATAGCAGCTTTCTCTTATTCTGATAACGGGAAACAAAGAATTGCTTTAAATAAATCCCCGTCAATTTCAAGTTTTAAGGTACCTCCCATAAGTTCTGTAAGACTTTGGGCAATGGATAATCCCAAGCCGCTTCCCTCTGTATTACGTGATTCATCTGCACGAACAAAACGTTCCAACAAATCGTCACTTGATATGTTAAGCGGATAATTTGCGATATTTTTAAATAAGATTGTTACTTCTTGTTGTTCAATGATGCAATCAATATATACACGTGTATTCTCTAGTGTATACTTACAAATATTGTTCAAAAGATTATCCAACACTCTCCACATATGGCGGCTGTCTCCCAATATACAAACCTCTTCTTGTGGATTTTGAATCACCACATCTAAGCCAAGACCCTTTGTTCTTTCCTCATACTCCCCTATTACCTGCGTAAGAAGAACCTTGATATCCAATTTGTGCATTTCTATCGGAAGATTCCCTGTAGAGGCTTTGGACGCTTCCATTAAATCCTCGATTAATTTCTTTAATCTGGCAGATTGACGATCTAATATTTCAATGTATTCCACCAGCGTCGGATCTGTCACTTCTTCTTTTTTAATCAAATCCACATAATTAATAATAGAGGTAAGTGGTGTTTTAATGTCGTGAGATACATTTGTAATTAGCTCTGTTTTAAAACGTTCACTTTTCATTCTTTCTTCTACTGCAAGCGAAATACCTTCGCTGACACGATTTATATTCTCACCGTGTTTTCGAAACTCCCAGTACATTCTCCCGGTATCAATCGGTTGAGATAAATCTCCATTCGCTACAATTTCTCCTCCACGTTTCAAACGGGACATCTGCAAAAGAGCAATCGTCACTGTTGTAATTTCTACTATTTTATAAATGATAAACAACGACATTAAAATGTCCAAACGGTTTTGTGTTCCTACAAGTACGATTATTTGAAGAAACGTAAGAATTCCCAAAACAAATATCCCCTTTACAAACAACGGAACATTCTCTCTTATCTCCAGATAAAGTTTCTTCAACGGCCTCGTAATATAATACAATAATGTATATCTCCAGAATTTCTTTGCTTTTATGCGCACAATAACACTGGCACAATATGCCACAAATAGAAATACACTCAATAGAAGTGTTCCTAGTGCACAAACGATACAAAGCACATAATTATTCTTATTCATAAAGGCAATCAAAAAGAGGAACAATTCTAATAAAAATACTCCCATCATCCAAAATATACCGGTAAAAATTAAGAATGGAATCTTATCCCACAAGTGTAAATGAATTGTTTCATCTTCCCCCTTATGCCCCACGGTGCGAACTAAGAAACCTCCGCTTACCAACAGAAGAACAAAGGAAACTCCCAGTATAAGAATGGCATATCTTTTTACACTATAAAGCCAATTAAGCACTCTGTTATACATGCTAAAAAAATCATCTTGGGTCAATTCCTCATCTACTTTCGAAACTACCCAATATTCATACGGTTCATGATAATGATACATTCCCCCCTCTACGTACCCATAACATTTTTCATGGAGTTTTTCAACCGGTACACTATCTTTGATAATCCTATAATTTATCCTATTCTCTTCGCATAATAAAAACGGTTCCCAATTTTGCATGTCCTCTTCTTTCATCACGCACCCGTTTTCATCTATATAAACCTCTTTCCCTTCGCTTATTTCATATAAACTCCAATACTGTACTTCACCATCGTTTGTACTCACTTTAAAGTGTGCAACCGGAAAATACCCCTCCTCCGTATCATAGTAGAAGCGTTTCAGTTCCGTAAAATACACGATGCCATTAAAATCTAAGAAAGTCTCCGGGTCATATGTTACATCGTTATTTAATGCCCCCATCCACGAGCTTGTGTCATAGCATATATATGAAGATTTTCCTGTTCCAATTATATAATCGTAATCATATGGATTCTTCATATTAGAATACAGACATACACTTTCATCTTTTAAATCAACATCTTCTAAAGAATGTGTTTCACTATGTATAATGGCATACTTTAGATTTGTATGGCTAAGCATGTCATATTCCTCTCCACCGGTTATAACCGTATGTCGTAACAATTCTGCCGAATAATTCATTGCGATATTTTCATAACCAATTTCCTGTGCTTTCCTTTGATTTGGCAGAGTAATCTCTAACAACAATCCCATCAAACCAATCAGAAATCCAATCAGAGACATAACACACACAATCGTCGCAATCAGTTTAAACCAAGCTTTGTAGATAAACTTTTTCATTCTATTCTCCCTCCATCTTGTATCCGCGTCCCCAAATCACTTTCAAGTAACGTGGTTCCGCCGGATTATACTCGATTTTCTCGCGTAGATGACGAATATGCACTGCAACTGTATTTTCCGTTCCATAGGGGTTATCATTCCATACCTTTTCATAAATTCGATTTGGAGAATATACTTCTCCCGGATGTTCCATCAAAAGTTTTAAAATATCATACTCCGTTCTTGTTAAATTCACGAATTCCCCATCTAATGTTACTTCTTTTGACTTATCATCCAGTTCAATTCCGCCAATCTTTATCGTTTCTTTTGGCATTGTTCCACCACCGAGCAACATATAACGACGAATCTGAGATTTCACTCGTGCCTGTAATTCGATCGGATTAAAAGGCTTGGTGACGTAATCATCTGCTCCTACCGTCAAGCCCAGAATCTTATCCGTGTCCTCGCTTTTTGCCGTCAAAAGAATAACCGGAACATTACATTTTTTTCGTATTTCAACCATCGCCTGTATTCCGTCCATTTTTGGCATCATCACATCCATAAGGACAAGATGTATTTCTTCTTTTTCAAATTGCTCTAGTGCCTCAATTCCATTCGTTGCTTCCAGTACCCGATATCCTTCACTTTCCAAATAAATTCTAAGTGCAGATAGGATATCTTTTTCATCATCACATATCAAAACGTTATACATAATTTCCTCCGAAGGTTGAGTATGCGTTCATAGAAAAAACCGCTACTCAATATAATGAATCATCATTTATATTGTAGCGGTTTTTTTATGAATTTCCAATGTGTAAACTCTTTAAGATTTTATTAAGATTTACTGCGTTTTTGCCACTTCCGCAATCGAAGTTGCAAGACCTGCAATTCCTTGAATCTCGGAAGGTATAATAATCTTTGTCGCATTACCATCTGCAGCTTTTGCAAACGCTTCCAGACTCTTCAATTGTAAAACTGCTGAATCCGGCTGTGCATCTCTTAACATTCTAAGACCGTCTGCATTCGCCTGCTGAATCTTAAGAATTGCTTCTGCCTGACCTTCTGCTTCCTTAATGGTTGCTTCACGTTTCGCCTCAGCACGAAGAATCTCGGTCTGCTTCTGTGCTTCTGCCTCCAAAATTGCAGATGCTTTGTGTCCTTCGGCTACCAGGATAGTAGATTCTCTCTCTCCTTCTGCACGAAGAATCGATTCACGTCTTTCACGCTCTGCTTTCATCTGCTTCTCCATTGCTTCCTGAATCGCTCTTGGCGGCATAATATTCTTAAGTTCAACACGATTAATCTTAATTCCCCATGGATCTGTTGCCACATCTAATGTCGCACGCATCTTAACATTGATCGTCTCACGAGAAGTCAATGTCTGATCCAATTCTAAATCACCGATGATGTTACGAAGCGTTGTTGCGGTAAGATTCTCAATCGCCATAAGCGGCTTCTCTACACCATACGTATATAACTTCGGGTCAGTAATCTGAAAATAGACTACCGTATCAATCTGCATTGTTACATTATCCTTTGTAATTACCGGCTGCGGTGGAAAATCAATTACACGTTCTTTTAAAATTACGTCATTTGCCACACGATCCACAAATGGAACTTTAAAATGAATTCCAACTGACCATGTTGTCAAATATCCTCCCAAACGTTCTACAACAAACGCGTGCGCCTGTCTGACCACCTTAATACATCCTACCAGAATTCCCAAAACAATAAGTGCTAAAATAATAAGTGCAACTAAAGCTAATTCCATTCTCCTTATTCCTCCTCATTCTCTTTATTAATAATTGGTGTTACAATTAACTTAACTCCTTCAATCCGGACCACCCGTGCAAACTCGCCCTGGGCAATCTCTTCCTCCGGATTCTCTGCCCGAAGCGTCCATTCCTGCCCTCTTACAACAGCCATTCCTGTCTGCTTTATATTTGACACGGCCTCAACCACGCTTATCTTCTCTCCGATTAGAGAATCAGCATTCGTCTTTTGAGTCTTCGCATTAATATGCTTCTTCACCCATGGTCTTGTCGCATACATCAAAATTGCCGATACCAACAAAAATACGACAATCTGAATAACAAACGGAACATCAAAAATCGCTAACAACATGGCAACAAACGACGCTGCTGCAAACCATATGGACGTTAGCCCTACTGTTATAAATTCAGCAATCAAAAAAACAATCACCAAAATTAACCACACAATTACTTCCCATTGCATTATAAACATCCCTCCTTCTTTTTGATTATACAACTATAAAAGGAATTTTGCCATCGCATAATTAGAAAAATCCAAACCTTTATCTGTAAGTGCAATTCTTCCTTCTTTTGCGTATAATAATCCCTCTTTTTTTAATTGTGAAAGTGCTTCCGGATAAATTGCCTCTATCGGAACGTCAAACGCATTCTGAAAATCAGCTCTTTCGATTCCACACTTCATGCGCAGCCCCAAAAACATAAACTCTTCCATCTGTGCTTTCTTTGTCAAAATATCTGCACTTTTCATTAGGCTGTTTCCAATTGCCTTTTCTTGGGTCTCTTCGTTATAAAATACCTTTTCCGATATCATTGCTGATTTTTGTATATAATCGTTTAAATCATCGGTATTCGTATATCTGACATTATGAAGCAAAGAAGATGCGCCTAAACCAATTCCCAGATAGTCTGCCCGTTTCCAATATCCGATATTATGCTTGCATTCAAATTTTGGTTTTGCATAATTTGAAATCTCATATTGTTCGTAACCGGCTTGCTTTAAGATTTTCTGCGTCGTCTTGTATATCCGATAGGTTTCATCTTCCGTCGGAAGACTTTCCGTCGGTATTCCCATCTTCTGTCTGGTTACATCAAATTTATACCGGTCGTAAAATGGCGTGCCTTTCTCCACAATTAGAGAATATGCAGAAATATGCTGCGGTTTCAAACGAATGACACGATGCAGTGTTTGTGAAAATTTTTCAGTGGTCTGGAACGGGATTCCGCTCATCAAATCCACATTAATATTATGAAATCCTGCAATTCTTGCCCATTCATATGTTTTGAGGAATTGCTCAAAATTATGAATTCTTCCTAGAATCTTTAGTTCTTCATCTTCTGTGGATTGCAAACCAATGCTCAAACGATTCACGCCATATTCTTTATATTTTTGCAACATCTCTTTGGTTGCAGTTCCCGGATTGCATTCTAAGGTCACTTCTGCATCACGTCGAATACGAATACAATCACCGATTGTATCCATTAATTTGAGCATCAATCTAAGCTCTAACCAAGAAGGAGTTCCTCCCCCGAAATAAATGCTTGTAATCACATGCTCCTTTAACATCGGTTTATAGTATTGCACTTCCCGCATCAAAGCCTGCACATATTGTTCCTGCGTTCTTCCATCTGCTTCAAAAGATAAAAAATCGCAATAATCACACTTTTTTTTACAAAATGGAATATGAACATATAATTCCAAATTCTTATTCATCGTTTAGTCCTCATCTAATTTTAGAACACTCATAAATGCTTCCTGCGGTATCTCTACATTACCGACCTGACGCATTCTCTTCTTGCCTTCTTTTTGTTTCTCAAGTAACTTACGTTTTCTGGAAATATCACCACCGTAACATTTCGCTAAAACGTCTTTTCTCATTGCTTTGACCGTTTCACGTGCAATTACTTTCCCACCAACTGCTGCCTGTATCGGAATTTCGAATAAATGTCTTGGAATTTCCCCTTTCAGACGTTCACACATTCTGCGTCCGCGTTCATAAGCACTATCTTTAAATACAATAAAGGAAAGTGCATCTACCATTTCTTTATTAATCAATATATCTAATTTCACTAATTCTGATTTTACATAGCCTTTTAATTCATAATCAAAAGATGCATACCCTCTCGAACGTGATTTCAACGCATCAAAGAAGTCATAAATTATTTCGTTTAACGGCAAATCATATTTGATGAGAGCCCTTGTTTCTTCTATATAATCCATACTAATATAGATGCCGCGACGTTCCTGGCACAATGTCATGATTGCACCTACATAATCGGACGTTACCATGATTTCCGCAGACACAAACGGCTCTTCCATATAGTCTATTTCAGACGGGTCCGGAAGATTCGACGGATTTGTCAGTTCAATCACTTCGCCGTTTGTTTTATAAACTTTATAAATAACACCCGGGGCTGTCGTGACCAAATCCAAATTAAATTCTCGTTCCAGACGTTCTTGAATAATTTCTAAATGCAGTAGTCCAAGAAAACCACATCGGAAACCAAACCCTAACGCTAGCGAGGTCTCCGGTTCATAATGTAGGGATGCATCGTTAATCTGTAACTTTTCCAATGCATCTCTTAAATCCGTATACTTTGCACTGTCAGCCGGATACAATCCACAATACACCATTGGATTCACTTTCTTATATCCCGGTAATGCCTCGTCACAAGGTCTGTCTACTTCCGTAATGGTATCACCTACTTGTGTATCGCCTACATTTTTTATACTGGCTGTCACATATCCTACCATTCCCGCGGTCAACTCATCGCAAGGGATAAACTGTCCTGCACCAAAATACCCTACTTCAACCACAACTGCCTCAGCACCGGTTGCCATCATCCTAATATTAGTCCCGACTTTGATTCGACCTTCCTTTAATCTGCAAAAGACGATAACCCCTTTATACGAATCATATACTGCATCGAATATCAAGGCTTTCAAAGGTGCATTGCTATCTCCCGTCGGTGCCGGAACCTGCTGTACAATCTGTTCTAATACATCTTCTATATTCAACCCTGTTTTCGCTGAGATCTTCGGTGCATCCAACGCCTCAATACCGATTACATCCTCAATCTCCTGTGCAACCTCATCCGGACGCGCACTCGGCAAATCAATTTTATTAATAACCGGAAGAATATCCAGATCATGATCTAGCGCCAGATAGACATTCGCCAGAGTCTGAGCTTCTACCCCCTGTGCCGCATCTACAACTAAAATTGCCCCATCACAAGCTGCAAGGCTTCTGGAGACTTCATAATTAAAATCCACGTGTCCCGGTGTATCTATCAAATTGAAGATATATTCCTCTCCATCTTTTGCTTTATAAATAATTCGAACTGCCTGTGATTTTATCGTAATTCCTCGTTCTCTTTCCAAGTCCATGTTATCGAGTACCTGTGCCTGCATTTCTCTGCTGGTTAAGGTGCCTGTTTTTTCTATGATACGATCTGCCAAAGTTGACTTACCATGGTCAATATGGGCTATAATGCAAAAATTACGAATCTTACTCTGATCTACTGACATATATTTCCTCATTTCTTATTTTACAATCTCATACATTTTCTAATTATAATCGAGGTATTCTTTTTTTTCAATAAAAATAGAAAAGGAAGCCTTTTGCAAGACTTCCTATCTTTCTTTATGATTGCGATACAACCATTCCATATTCAATATAATATGTTACTCCTTGATAATAAACGGTTCCTACATAATCGAAATCAAGTGTTCCGTTTCGATAATACCATTTGCCGTATTCATTTTCTGCAATTCCGGTGTAATCGGTAATCACCTCTCCGTTTACAATATAACGCCACATATATCCATCATGCTGCATTCCTGTAAAGTTATAATCAATCTGGCCATACTGGAAGAACCAGGTTCCTTCTTCATCCGTTGCGACTCCCCAATAACCAAAATTAACCGTTCCATTCTCATAATACCATTTGCCGTACTCATTCTCCGCAATTCCGGTATAATCGGTAATTACCTCTCCGTTTACAATATAGCGCCACATGTCACCAACATACTGCATCCCGGTAAATTCATAATCAATCCGGCCATATTGGAAGAACCAGGTTCCTTCTTCATCGGTTCCGATTCCCCAATACCCAAAGTTAACAGTTCCGTTTTCATAATACCATTTGCCGTACTCATTCTCTGCCATTCCGGTGTAATCATAATCCACTCTTCCATCGGTGAAATAATACCAATCTTCACCATAATTAGCCATTCCGGTATAATTATAATCTACAATTCCACCGCTAATATAATACCATACCTCACCACTTGGCACCATTCCGGTATAGTATACTTGAACATATCCTTCCACAACATAATAGGTTTCACCTTTAAAATCAGTCAATCCCGTAAAGTCTGCACAAAATTCACCGTTTTCATAATAGCAAAGTTCCCCTGATTCATTCTCGAAAATCCCTGTTTGTGTGGAATCATCATTTCCATCATCGATATCATTGGTGTATGCTTTGATTCGTACATTCGCATCAGTTCTTAGACCATAATCTACCCAACTGTCATTCTCATATACAAAACTTTGGTTTTTATCCGCATTAGATTCTGATATTACAATGGCATCTTCCGGCGAATCTGCGTCTGTAGCAATTCTGGCTATATTGCCATCGGCAACCTTTAATGTAACCACTACAGAATAAGACTCTCCTTCAATTACATCTACCGCTTCGTCTAAACGGACCGTATACATTCCCATGAAAGAAGTACTTCCTGTTTGAGATGCACGTAAAGTTCCGCTTTCCGGATCCTCTAATCTTCTTAAATTAGAATAGATATCAATCTTATATTCAACATTTACACTTCCGGTTTCAAATGAAACTGCTGCAATTTCCTCGCTTCCGTCCGGATTCGCCTTCGCATAGAAAACATTTGCAGCCTTTGTCTCCATAACTTCATCCGATGAGTAGTAAGCCGTCTCATGCGTACCGTCGTATTGATAATTATGATC
>JAZUQL010000068.1:0-3031 GCA_045605685.1 Lachnospiraceae bacterium | reverse complement strand
ATGTATCGTCATTCATGATCATATGAATCAACACATAGCCCGGAAACATCTTCTTGGAAACCTGTTTTTTCACTCCGTTCTTCATTTCCGTTACATCTTCCATCGGAACACGAACTTCTAAAATTTGGTCTTCAAGATGTCTGTTTTCAATTGTCTTGTCAATATTTGCTTTGACCTTGTTCTCATAACCTGAATAGGTATGAACTACATACCAGTTTGCCTCTGCCATAATCACTTTGCCTCCGTCTAAAAATTAAAACCAATAAGGAAATTAATACCTTGATGAATAAACCAATCCAACAAAGCAATAATCAGTCCGGTAACTACTGAAACAGCAACCACCGCAATAGTCTGTCTTGCAAGTGACTTCTGGTCAGGCCAGATAATTTTACGAAATTCTGCCTTCAGACCGCTAAACCAGCTCCTCTTTGGAGCCTTTTCCATTTTCTCGGTTTGTCCCATGTTTTCACTCCTTCACTCGCCTTGGACTATTTTGTTTCCTTGTGTACTGTATGAGCCTTACAGAATCTACAGTATTTTTTGGTTTCCATTCTGTCCGGATGAGTCTTCTTGTCCTTTGTCATGTTGTAATTACGACGCTGACACTCTGTGCATGCTAATGTAATCTTTGTGCGCACAACTTCCACCTCCGTTTTAATTCTTTGTGTTGTTCTTCTTGCCCATAAAAAAGGGCATAAAAAAAAGACCTACTTCCAAGCCTAAATAATATAGCACAATAATACAAGTGCGTCAACACATTTTTAAAAATTGTCATTTTTTTATACAATACCACTAAATATGGTAGATTGCAAGCATTTTTCCTAGCATCTAGTGATTGTACATTTTGACAATATGGGGTATAATATAAGTGTATAAATGGACTTATTATGACTATCCCTATGCATATCTGCATATATTTCAAGGAAGAAAGGAGGGGATTCTGATGGCGAAGATTGATAGTGCCTATGACTATTACGTCTCTAATTACGGGAAAGATAAGAAAACATCCCGTTACGACGCGCATAAGAAGAGTGATCTGCGCAAAATCTATAATTCCATTGTAAAATCGAATAAAGAATCCCCTTTGTATAAGCTTTCCAATGATGCAGATGCGAAGCGGTATGCAATTGATATTAAGGAACACGCAAAATCGATTCAGGATGTTGTGGCATCACTTTCTGACTCTTACGGAGGATTCTCTGATTCCTTCCAGCGTAAGGTTGCTGTTTCTTCAGATGAAGATATTGCAACAGTTCAATATGTCGGCGATGGCAACGAAGACAACGTAACACAATCTTTTCATATTGAAGTAAAGCAACTTGCCACCCCTCAGATTAATACCGGCAATTACCTAAAGGACGATGCACTGTCCTTTATACCGGGAGCATATTCTTTTGATTTAAGCACCAATACTGCCACCTATGAATTTCAATATACCGTTAATCAGGGAGAGACGAATCTTAATGTATTAGAGAAACTTTCGAAGTTGATTCAATCCTCTAATCTGGGAATTTCGGCCAAAGTTATTTCTGATAATAATGGAGCAAGCGCGCTTTCCCTCGAATCAAAACAAACCGGTTTAAGTGAGAATGAAGAAAGCTTATTTGACATTCAGCCTTCTACCAATATCGATTCGATACAATCCATGAATGTATTAGGCATTCACCGAATTACTCAAGCGGCAGCGAATTCGGAATTCCGACTAAACGATACAACGCATCATTCTTTGTCCAATACATTTACAATTAACAATGCGTTTGAATTAACTTTAAATGGCACCAGTCACCCGAACCAGCCAACAACGATTGAATTCAAGACGAATACGGATGCTGTAGCTGATAATGTAACAAAACTAATCAATGTTTATAATGATATTCTGGCAACCGGAAGAGATTCCTCCCCGAATGCAGATTCCTCACATCGTCTGTACCGGGAGATGAGTGCACTTTCTTTAAACCAGAAAGCAAATCTGGAAAACATTGGTCTTATGGTAGATGAGAATGGCAATCTTTCTCTTAATAAGGAAATCCTTGCTGAGGCCATTACTCCGGAGAAGTCCGAAAAGACCTTTCATACACTTTCTTCTTTTAAAGAATCTATCGGAAACAAAGCACAAGAAATCAGCCTGAATCCGATGAACTATGTGAATAAAGTGGTTGTTGCATATAAGAATCCTTCCAGAGCCTTTGCAACGCCTTACATTAATTCCATTTATTCCGGACTTATGATGGATGACTACACTTAAAAAGCACTACAAATTGAACCGACCCCCAATCGTTAGATTTTAGGTCTAACTTTTGGGGGCGGTTCATTTGCGGTGCTTCTTTTTTGTTTATAAGAATTTCCCTACGTCTTCTACCATCTTACTCTCTATCTGTTTCAGATCTTCGCAATATCTCCTAGCCTCTCCATCTGCATTTGCGTATTTATTCTCACTTTCCGTTAGTGTTTTTATTCCTTTATTACATCCATCCGTGATAATGCTCGCCACCTGATGCTCGCCTGTATCCATTGACAGTTTAAATTCTGATTGTAGCCATGAGAATGCTTTTACCATTGGATTTACTTCCTTATCCTGCTTTCCGGCCTCGTTTAAAAGCCGGTGCGTTTTTTCTTCCAATTTGATGTGATCATCCAAACCTTTCTTAATAATTTGCTGCAAACCCTCACTTCGAGCATATTCTCTTAATTGCTCTAAACTTTCAATCGCCATTTTGCATCCGGCATTACATTCTTTTAAAAGATTCACCGTGTCTTGATTTAATATATTTTCCATGCATACGCCTCCTTTTTTATTAGCGTGTGCAGTGTTCTTACATTTTATACACCAAAAAAACCCACAACCGCTTCCTTCGCAGTTGTGGATTTTTTATCATGTTTTTGTTGACTTTATTACTGTAGTAATGAAAGTACTCCCTGTGTTGACTGATTAGCCTGTGCAAGCATTGACTGACCTGCCTGTGCAAGAATGTTATTCTTTGAGTACTCAACCATTTCTTCAGCCATGTCTGTATCACGGATTGCAGATTCA
>JAZUQL010000067.1:0-2945 GCA_045605685.1 Lachnospiraceae bacterium | reverse complement strand
TTGGCAGATTCTGACCTTTAAACCAGCGGTAAATCGGCTGCGGACATGAAAGATTCAAGTACTCTTGGATGCACTTTACATCGTAGCCTGCCAGTTTGAACATGATTTTTAATTTTTGTCCGGTTCGTTGTTGGTCGATGGGGTGCATGGTGGGGCTCCTTTCTAAAAAGTAATGAAAATTTATAACTCGTCGTATTTCTTTGCACTGTCTTTCGCTTTTTCTATGGGATACTTTTTGTTATTTCGTTTGATTTTCTCTCTGATTATTTCATCCATATCCAGACCACATGCGTCTGCCATAAGAATGCAATAATTTAATACATCAGCCAACTCTTCTTTAACCTTGTCTCTCTTTTCTTCACAGACAGTATCCGCGGCACTCCACTGAAATACTTCTAATAACTCTGCAGCTTCTAAACTAATAGAAATTGCTAAATCTTTCGGATTATGAAACTGTCTCCAATTTCTATCATCTCTAAACTTTAATACTTCGTTAATGGTTTCTTTCGTCATTCTTTCCCACCATTTCCTTTACCGTTATTTATACATTCACGCATATATTCTGCTAACCCTTCATCAACACAATATACATAACAACCTTTCATTCCTCGCGTCATCAATGTACGATATGTGTTCTTAATAATTTCATCTGCTAATTCCAGAGCACGTTCCGGATTTTCTCTATACATCGATTTAATACCTTTTAATGATTGATCTGTCTTCGCTCTTCTTGTAAAATCGGTAACAATCTTTCCATCTTCATAACGCATATCATCACCTATGATTACACCAACATAATCAAACTCCAACCCCTGAGACGTATGGATACAGCCGGCTTCATTTACAGAAGTTTCATCAATAGCAAATGTATTTGTATTCTTCAGATTCCAACTAATTTCAAAATCTCCAATTTTAATATCATGGACATTTGAATCATTAACTCCATCTTTTAACCAGTTCCAACAATAACCAGCCAATATTCTTGCCCTATTATTGCTTGTGTGGTTTCTTTCAATAATTATGTTTCGCATATCATGCGGTGTTTCCATTATCTGTATATCATAATCTATATCATCCATATTCCAATTTGCCGTCTCCCTTATTTCCAATGTGTTATCCAACCATGCCAAATACCCATCGGAACCATTACAGCGGAACTGGGAAATCAATTCCATATGAACAACTTCCGCCTCTGCCATTTTGGCCCATTTTTCTATTTCCTCAACACTCCCTATATCCTTCAAAGTCACTCTCTGACTCTCATCGATAAAAAATACGCTACATCTCCCGGCTTTGATAATTTCCTTAATCTGATTCTCACCAAGATTCTGAAACCTTCCGGATTTTTCATTTAATCGATGCGCCTCATCAACAAGTATTGTATCTACTATTCCATCACTTGCTTCCGTATATATCCCTGACCCCTTAAACATATTGTCTATACTACTTTTTCTTACTTCGCCTTTTAACTTCTTTTGATATACATTGCGCGGTGCACCATTTTTTGAAACATATTGACAAAACTGCTCTTCATTTGTTAACTGCGCAAGTAAATTAATTGCTACAACTGTTTTGCCTGTTCCAGGTCCACCTTGAACAATAATTACACGCTTTTTTCTATCACACATGGATTTTCGTGAAGCATTCAAAATTTCTTCATAGACCACCTTCTGCTCATCTAACATAATAAATTCCTTATTGCCTTTAAGCATTTTGGCTATAGAATCCTGCAAGCTTTTTGATGGTTTAATCTTCCCATGTTCAATAGCATACAACAGTTCCTTATTGTCACCTTTTACAACACTCTTTTTGATAAACGCTCTAAGTTCATTTACCTGTCCTCTTGTAAATGCTGGTGCATCTTCCAAATAAGTCTTATATTGAACCTCATCCAATGGATCATTCTCCATTCGACGATAATTATGTAAATATGCACAAGGGTATAAATCGATATTCCCTTCCTGAACTGCCTGATTATAATCTGTAATCAACATTGCATACGACCAAGCTTGATAAGAAGGATGTACAACCTGACGAATTGCATTTCCTGTATACGTCTCTACTAATCCATCCATGCCATCAATCGCAACAAGCTTGTCCCATTGCTTCAATTCAATAATAATTACATTACTTTGATCTCTTCCATCATATCCGGAAATCAAGAAATCAACTCTCTTGGATGTTTGTGGAATATTATACTCAATCGCAATACCTGCATCGCATGGGATTTCATCATCATTTAATACCTTGTACATATATTCCAAAGAATTTTCCCATGCACGAAACTCATTCTTTGCAGTATGCCGGTTCATTTTCAGATAGATATTTTCTTCAATTTCTATTGCAATTGTATCTTGCTCTACACTTCTTAAAAAATCTGTTTTCGTCCCATCATATACTAACATCTTTTCACCCTCATAATTTAAATCGTCAATACATATAACTATATAAAATATTATAACAAGCCAATTATTCCTCTTCAAGAAGCTTATTGTATGTCATCTCAGATTATATGGTCAAACTAGGGGCACAGCCGATTTGTCCCCCCTCTTTCTAAAATGCGAAAAGGATTTCCGATTTCTCGGAAAGCCCTGTAAAATCTATATATTTTTATTTCTATAAGTTATATTCTTCAAAATATTAAGAAATTTTTTGGGAACTTTGTATCTCTCACACAACCGAACTTGTATCTGTTCGAGAAATTTACTTTTTCGGTTAAATAAGAGCACGAATTTTCTCTAGCATTATTTATATCTGATTTGCAATAAAAAGGGCTTCTCGATTTCTCAGAAAGCCCCATAAATCTACAGTACGTCCACCTTCACGCTTCGTTGGAAGTATGATTGTGTTTTTTCATATGGATTTTCTGTGATTTATTATTTATATTATTCGATATTTCTTTTCATAATTTAAGGTTTTCTATTTTTCAGAGCCAAAATAGAACC
>JAZUQL010000066.1:0-3898 GCA_045605685.1 Lachnospiraceae bacterium | reverse complement strand
CAAATCGTTTCTATAAAAGGTCCGTCATATCGTCTTAGAGAAAAAAGAGCCTATATAGAGGCACAAGCTGAGGAGTAAAAGTTGGAAAACTGTACATTTTTATTTTCCACTTTTTGAGCATTTTTATATTGACATTTACAGCATTTCCTTAAGTTTGGTCACTTGTAAGGGAAATGCCAGGAAAGGAGATGGAATTTTAAGTAATATAAACCGTAAAACGGAATAGCAAAAATGAGTAAAAACTGTGATACAAAATGGTTCAGATGAGCCGGAAGTGTTTGACAGTTTTTTTATTGCCCTTTTATCTGTATAACGTTTGTATAACAAAAGGCAGGATATTGGCAGAAAGTGTATTACATTTTCGCCGGTAGTCCTGCCTTTTGTTTTACATAAATTCATCTGCAAGTGTGGATTTCAGTGAAATATCGGTATAAATATAGGGGTGTTAGGGGCTTTTGCCCCTAACAAGATTGGAAACGCATTGCGATTTCCGTATCTTGCAGTTTTTATCTGAAAGAAATAAGTTTTTTGTTGATAGTGAAATGAAATATATCGTGATATAATCAATATACTTGAATATTTAGGAGTTATCGGAGAGGTGAAGTTTATGGGATTTCGTACACTTGAAATTAGTCATGCGGCAGAAATACACATAAAAGAAGGACAATTGGAGATTACAACAGGCGATGGAGTTGCAGTTGTTCCGATAGAGGACTTGAATCAGATTATGGTACACGGCGCTAATATAAGACTTTCTACTATGGATTTATCCATTTTAAGTCAATATAAAGTGGCGCTGATGACACTTGATGACAGATATTTACCGACAGCCATTGTGTTGCCCTTTGAAGGTCATGCAAGGCAGTCTAAATTAATGCATGCACAGGTAAATACTGCACATGAAAAATATATGGAGATATGGATTGATATTGTAAAACAAAAGATAAGTAATCAATCCAGAGCTTTGTCTATTATGGGGGTGGATGGCGCGGAAAAAATTGCAGAGTATGTGGCAGCGGTGGATGAGGAAAATGTGGATTATTGTGAATCATTAGCCGCTAAAGAGTATTTTTCATATTATCATGAGGGATTTAACAGAAGAAGTGAGGATCCTATAAATAGCAGACTGAATTATGGCTATGCTGTTGTAAGAAGCGCAATTGCAAGAACACTAGTGGCAACAGGTTTTCATCCCACTTTTGGAATACATCATGACAATCAATTGAATGCGTTTAATCTGGCTGATGATTTGATAGAACCGTATCGCGCAATAGTTGATCTGGTAGCACATAACAATATTGCGTCAAATATTCAGTTGACAAAATCAGAACGAAAAGAATTGGCACATGTATTACATAATGCTTGTATCGTCGATGGAGTTAAGGTAAATGTAATGTCAGCAATTGATATTATGGTGGAAAGTTTGAAACGAATTATTTTAGATACTTCAACAGAAAAACTGAAGTTACCAATGATTCTGCCGATTGAAAGTATGGAGGGGATTACAGAATGAGATTACTTGTTATTCTTAGTCCGACAGAGAAATGGGGAACTAAGACAGAGTATACAAGGCTTAGAAAGTTCTTACATAAAGATGGTTATTTGCGAATTGCGCCAGAAGTGTATATGCGGATAGTGCAAAATAGGAAAGCATCCGAAAAACATTACAGACGAATAGAAGAATACGCGCCTAAAACCGGAACAGTAAGACTTTTACGTTTAACAGAGAAGCAATATAATAATATATACATGGTGACAGGTGAAGCGGATTATCAGGAAAAAGTAGTTGGCACAAACGGTCATATTATGTTATAATACGGCTTGTAATAGGTTATTTATCTATATTTGGGAAATTAATAAATCTTTGGACTAAATATAGTAGTTGAATGACCCGCCAAAAATGGTGCATCGTTCAACCCATTTTCATCATAGTTTACAACGTTATTTTTTATTTTACATCGCTACTTGGAATAGTACATTAAAAATGATATAATTTGAAATATGTAAAAGAAGTAAGGGGTATTAAAATGTTTAAAATAAAAATTTGTAAAAAGTGTATGAATACTCAAAATGAATGGATGGCTGGGGATGTCAAAGGTTTTTTTGTCGCATTTTCGCCAAACGATAATATTTGTCCATATTGTAAAAATGAAATAAAAGAAATCAATATCACATATGAAGAATACGATACAATTACTTCAATCTCTAAAGATATAAACTTTCTTGAAAAAATGATACAACTCAAAAACGAAGATATTGTTGAGTATCAATTAAAATTAAATCAATTCAAAGCGTCCGTTGATGTTCAAAGTCAAGTTAAGAAAGAAGAATCAAATAAACCTAAATGTCCTACATGTGGAAGTACAAAACTAACCAAAGTATCCACAATGTCAAAAGCAGGTTCTGTATTTATGTTTGGATTATTTTCTCAGAAAGTTAAGAAAACATGGCACTGTGAGAATTGTAAATATGAGTGGTAGGATAGAAGAGTACCACACACATAAAAAGACGTTACCTATTTGGTAGCGTCTTTGTTTTATGTTTGACAAAATATTCCATTATGTTAAAATAGAGTAGAAGTGCTACTAAGTACGGTCTGGCGGTTAGTCCTCAACTCAGGGAGTACAAGCCCTGTTCTACATAGAAACCTTTCTAGGAATCTTGAAGAAAGGAGGACTCTTTCGTATGGTAAGTTTTTCAGATTTATTTACTTACACACTAGTTTTAATTGCCATTATTACTTTGTGCAAAAGTAATAGAAAAGAAAAATAACCGCCCCAGTCTACCAAACTAAGCGGTTATGATTCTATCATAATTTATTAAGTTGAATGACCCGCCAAAAATGGTGCATCGTTCAACAAAGAACACTTAAATTAAGTGTTCTTTAAGATATGTTATTCAATTTTTCGCTATGTTCCATGACCACACTTTTCAAAATAGATATGTCTTGTTTCATAGATTCATAATCTTCAACGCTATCTTTGTATCTATCATATGTTGAAGTGTAACAAGATACAGTATCATTCAATAGTGGTAAAATATGATTCTCTTGTGTAATTTCAATCTTCTTAACCCTAGTTTTAAGTTCTTGCAAATCATTTTTTATTGGTTCTAACATACCAGATATTGCAAGTAATAATTCATTGTTTGACATATTATCAACTCCTTGAAACATATTATAACACCTTTCCTTTCCGTTTTCAATCTGATTATATTGTTAAAAGATTATTTTTATTGCTAAAATCCTAACCTTACTATTTTGTCGCAATAAGATTCAATATCATCAGGCTTTTCGCTTATTGCTCCAATGTGATGTAAACCTTCAACAACTTTAATAAGTTTCTCCCAAGCATTTGCACCATCTGTGTTGAATGACCCGCCAAAAATGGTGCATCGTTCAACCGGGAATTTGTTTCTGAACCATGCAGGGAATACTTGACCAATCCCGAAAACCTAAAAGCAAAACACCCGGAAATGTATGAATTGATAAAAGAGGTAGTAGAATGACAAAAGATGAATTTATGAAGATTGATACATATGAAGAATTTGATAAACGCAGGGAAGAAATTAAGGGATTGGAAATGGATTTAGAAATGTTAAAACATGGATGTTCATTATTCCCAAAGGCATCAGGCACAACAGAGGAATTGTTTAAAACACCACCAAGTGAAGGTGGAACAATAGGAAGATAAAGCATCTTGCAGAACAGGCAGGGTGCTTTGTTGAATGACCCGCCAAAAATGGTGCATCGTTCAACCTTGATCCAAGACAGCAAGAAGGCCTGAAGAAGCACTGGCAAAAGGAGATAAACAATTTCAAACAATCCATAGAGGATAGAATTGCTGAATTAAAGGAACGGGGTGATTACAATGAATGATGCTACAATTAAATATATCAT
>JAZUQL010000065.1:0-35816 GCA_045605685.1 Lachnospiraceae bacterium | reverse complement strand
GCTCCATATTTTACTTTTCTACAGCTTATCACATCCTGTGCAAGGTCCACTGCCCATATACCTGCACCATTGTCTGCAAGGATTCTTTGATTCGTCAGCGTAAATGTTGAGTTATCTCTTCCCAACACTTGGTCCTTCTCTTTTTTATTTGTCTCTTTCTTGATTCCTATTTAGCTGTTTCACCGTTCTGCATCAATGCAGGCCAATATTGATTAGAAATTTAAAATTCTACTTCATAAACAGCCTTCTTTATATATCTATAAATTTCGCATTTATGATTCCAAAGTGTCCAATTGACACTTTGGGATTTTACAATTCTTCTGTCTTGAAGGTTGTATATCCTTCGTAGTAGTAGCTGTGGTCGATGCCTTTCATATAGACTTCACGGCTATCCACGTCATCGGTCAAAGCAGCCCTAAGGATATGCTTGATTTCGATATCCTTAATGGGACTACGCTCCATAGCGAGAAGATAATCTTCCTTGTCTACCTTGCTCCAGTCAACGACCTTGTGAAGCTCGGTCTTAAAAATCAAATCAAGCCAAATACGAGTGCTGCGCCCATTGCCTTCTCTGAAGGGGTGGGCGATATTCATTTCCACGTACTTCTCGACGATCTCATCGAAAGTGGATTGCGGCATTTTATCAATATTCGCAAGAGCCGCTTCGAGATATATCAAAGGAGCGAAACGAAAATTGCCCTTAGAAATATTTACGGTTCTAAGTTCTCCTGCGAAGTCGTAGATCTCATCAAAGAGATACTTATGGATTGCTTTAAGGGCAGAGAATTTTCCTGCTTCCAATTTATCTAGCATACCTGTTTCGAAAAGCTCAAGAGCCTTTTTCTTGCTGATGCGCTCTTCCTCACGGGCAAGGTCTGCGGAACTTGTAAGTCCCAATTTATTTTCAAGTGCCATATTGCACCTCCAAAGTCTAATTACTTATCAGCAGCAACGCCGGATTTCATCCAAGCATCGACTTCGCTGACTTTGAATTTCCACAGTCTGCCGTTCTTAGCGGCGGGCATATTGCGCCACTCGATCCAATCAAGAACTGTATCACGGCTAACGCCCTAATATTCCATAATCTCTTTCATTGAATATCAGCGTTTAAGGTTGTTATCCATGGCAAAACCCTCCGTTTTTACAAAAATACCATTTCACATAATATAGTATAACTCAAACCGATGAATATTTCAAAGTTTACTGTAAAAGAGTCTTCCTTCTCTTTCACACTTAGTTTATCTTGTATGATATCTCACCAATTTCATATGAAAATCCCATTTTGGTTTATTTTACTTGAATCTCAATATTTATGTGATTTACAGGATATTTCATAATATTAACTACTCAACATAAAAACGCATTGTTTCCACAACACCAAGTGACATGAAAACAATGCGTTGGAAATCTTTGAAAAAGATTGTTAATAACAATTTACGAAGTCAAATCATTTTAAACTGGTCGCTCTTGCGATGCCGGATGCAATCTTGTAGGATTTGGATGCAGTTTTGCCTGCCTTCGCCAGATTAGATGCAATACGGCTAGTTCCCATTGTAACCGCAGAGACTGCACATAGTGCTGCATTGAAGTAATCTCCCTCTGATAAGTATAACGCACCGTCTATCAGGTTGCAAACAATTCCGACCGGGCCCGGGATACATCCCAGTACGCCCAATACGACATGTGCCACGTCGCTTCCGGTAAAACAAAAGTTAAACGGCGATAAGCCAAACGGGTCTGTGTAACTAAGCGGATTTCCCTGTACATAACTGTAGCGGTTCAGGCTCTGACTGTTATCGATGCTTCCCGTTAGGACATCCTGATTGACAAAGCGTTTCACCTGCGGGTTGTAGTAACGCTGACGCATGTAGTATAGACCATTCTCATCCGTTGCAACGCCACATCTTCCGTTGTACAGATACGGTGTAAGGGGCGTATCTCCCGACAGAAGTTCTCCATAGGTACCATAGGTATATTCAGAGAGTACAGCACCGTTCTCATCTGTAAGGAAGGTAGTACTTCCCAGATGATTGTAATGATAATATGCCGTCTCTTCCCCACTCTGTAAGAGTAGTCCCTGTCCGTAGACATAGAGGGTTTCTTTTACATCTGCAGTAAGTACGCCCCCTTCTTTTTGTGTCCGCTTCGTTACCAGTACGCGGGAGAAGGCAGCGGATGTCGTATCAACGACGGATTCCTCCAGATAGGTGGAGGTCTCTTTTCGGATGCGGTTGTTTTCCGCATCATATCCGTATGTAACATCTCCTGCTGAGAGTAGACGGTTCCTACAGTCATAGGTAAGCGTGCTCATCTCGCCGTCCAGCGGACCATAAGTCATGTTGCCGTCTGCATCATAGAGGACCTCTTCCCCGTTATAACGGATGAGGCGGTTTGCCGAATCATACTCCATGGTGGCACTTTCCAGTGTGGAAAGTCCGTCGGTCTCTTCTCCCTTTGTATGCTCCTCTACTTCAATGATGTTACCACGGGTATCATAGGTGTAGGTGTACTCTGACAGCGTCTCCTCCCCATGCACCTCCTTTTGCCCGGTTAGAAGACCTGCCGCATTGTATGTGCAGACTTCCTCGGTTCCGTTTGGACGGATGGTGCGAAGCAGGTTGCCGCAGGCATCGTACTCGTAGGTGGTGACAAAGCCCCTGTGATCGGTTACCGTATGAAGACGTCCGTTTTTATAATAGCTGTAACGGATGATCTCTCCGCCCGGATACGTTAAGGTTACCAGATTGCCTAATTCGTCATAGCCATAGCGGACGGTATTTCCGCGGGCATCCGTATAGGTGCTGACGCGGTGTAATGCGTCATAGGTACGTTGGATGGTGCCGGATTCATCCGTTACCGTAAGGACGTTGCCACAGGCATCATACGTATAACTTATGCTTCCTGCTTCATCCGTCAGACTTGTGATACGTCCAAGGGCATCGTAAGTATAAGTGGTCTTTTGATTTCTTGCATTCTCCACCTCTTCCAGAAGACCGGAGGCGTTGTAGGTATACGTCGTCTCACTTCCAATTGCATTGACCACACTTTCGATACGATTCATGCAATCATAGGTATAGGTTGTACTTCCGCCATTTGCGTCTGTGACACTTGTCACATTTCCAAGCACGTCATACGTCTGCGAAGTCGTTCCATCGGCGGCATCCGTCACTTCCTCCAGACGTCCCATTGTATCATAGCGATAAGTTGTCTTCCGTTGATTTTCTTCATTCAAAGTTTCCACCACGGAGCACAGATTGCCCATGCTGTCATAACTATAATCAACGGATAGACCTAACGCATCCTGTTGGCTGGTCAGGCGGTTTAGACTGTCATAGCTGCTCTTTTGGATAACGGTTCCGTTGGCATCCGTTACCGTAAGAATATTTCCATATGCATCGTATGCACATACCTGATAGCTATAAGCAATGTTTGTTTTTAATCCCGAATCTTTATATCGCGTCGTATCATTTACTTCTGCAATCATGACCTTTAAATGCAAAAGTAACTGCTAGGACCTATTGACACTAAAAATTTACAGTTTTCGACAAAATATGCGGGAAATCATATGTTTTGGCGTTTTTTGTCAATCTTGTCGTTGTTTTTTCCACTTTTATGTCTTATAATTAGTTTAAGACACACATTTATTGTCGTTTTTTGCATAGGAGGTCGTATGGACACTACAAATATACAACGTAACAGCCCTTCCCGTAAGAAGTGCGAAGAGATTATTAAGCGCATCCTGATTACAGAGGTATTAGAACATGGACGGAATGAACATTTTAAATCTGCATCGGATTTTATGAGTTATTTTGAATCTTTATACCCTGCATCCGATGCTTTAGTAAAACAGGTGCAACGTGCCATTAAGGCGCTCGATATGCCGAAGGATCCGAAGGGTTACTTTCTCGTTAATAAAACGAATGAACAGTTCAGTCAGGAGAAAGAGATTTCATCCCTTCTGCTGCAGGCAGAAGCCAAAGTTATTGATATGGAAGAACTCTCACCGGTATTCATCCGGTTAAAGCCACACCTAAAGCAACATATTATCCATATCCTTTCTCATTCCTTAACCTTCCAAGGGAAGTTCACAACACTTATGGAAACACACGATGGGCTTATAATTTTCACGCAAAATAAACAGCAACTTCTTATTTTACTGAATAGTCTGATAAGTTGACCCTTGCTCGCTTTTGTCTATAAAAACAAAAACGACAATACAGGTTGTCCTGTATTGTCGTTTTTTAAGATTAATTGTCGTTAGTTTGTCTATTTTCTTTTCCCTTGTCTTCTCTTGCTCTTGAAGATTATGCTTTGTTTTCTACGTCGCCTCATTTCTTTTTTATTCTCACGGAATCGCTGTTTTCGTTTCTTCCTACGCATAATCCGATGCTTGATAATATACCAATTGTCATATAATCGCTTTATGCCAATAATCATAAGGACGAATGCGATTAGAACTAGCACCAGTACAAAGATATAGACCGGTTTTATGATAACGGTGCGCATACCGTCTTCTTCTTCGTCACTTGTCTGCTCAAAGAGACCATTGTCA
This sequence comes from Lachnospiraceae bacterium, assembly GCA_045605685.1. Taxonomy (GTDB): domain Bacteria; phylum Bacillota; class Clostridia; order Lachnospirales; family Lachnospiraceae; genus Roseburia. The sequence goes on along the minus strand of JAZUQL010000065.1, from coordinate 31,264 downwards.
ACTTCTATATTTGATTTGACTATGTCCACACTTCCAACGACATGTCCGGCATAGGTATATTGCAAAGTTGCAATCGGATCGGATTCCCCGTCTCCCTCGATTAGCTCATATGTTGCCGCTGAGAAGTCTACTGTCTTAGGCAGAATAATGTATGCATTTTCATCCAGTGTTACAAAAGAATGCGAGGAATTTAATTCGCCCTTTTCCTGTTCTCCTTCGGTTCCTAGGCTTGTCTCATTCTGTGCTATGGACAACACCTGAAAACTGTCAAAGGTATGATTTAACAAAGTTTTTGTGTCCTTGAAGTGGTCCGGGGTGTCACTATACATTACGACACATACCAAAGACATTCCGTCCTTCTCTGCAAATGTTACCAAGGTACTCTTTGCCGCTCTTGTGTATCCGGTCTTACCTCCGGTACAATAATCATAGAGGTACTTGGATGATTGATATGGATATAACATCTTATGATGATTATGCAATGGCGTTGTCGTATCATGCTTGTTGGTTATCGGAATGGTGTATGATTTTGTTCCGGTTATAATACGAAAAGCTTCGTTGCGATATGCTGCCTGTGAGATGAGTGCCATGTCATAGGCTGTCGTGTAGTGCTCTTCATCCGGAAGCCCGTTGGCATTGTTAAAATGCGTATTCAAACAGCCTAACTCTATGGCTCTTTCATTCATCAGATCAATGAAGGTCTGATAGTCTCCGCCAAGCTTCTTGCCTACATGTTCTGCTACTGCATAAGCGCATTCATTCGCAGATTCGAGCATAACCGCATACAAACACTGTTCCATGGTCATCTCTTCGCCCAAATCTCGTGCAATGTGGGAAGTATCTCCTTCGTTCTTAAATACAGCATCTTCGGAGAAGGTGACAATTTCATCCATATCGCAGTACTCAATGGCAAGCAACGTCGTCATAATCTTAGTGATACTGGCCGGATAATGAACCTCATGGCTGTTTTTCTCATACAGAATCGCACCGGAATTCACCTCCATGACGATGACACAGGGTGAGGGCACTTCCGGTCCGGAGGGCCAATAGTCTTCTGCCTTTACAATATTTGGTTTTAATTGGACTATAAATGCTGCAATTATCAGTATGATAAGCAGCACTCTCTTCATCGAATTTGTTTTCTTCATAGATTACCTCATATTCTTACTTTTTAAGTATACGCATTGGAAATATTCTCTGCAACCTTAAAATCTAAATTCGCAAAAAAATTTATTTTTCTCTTTTTCTTTTTCTGATTTTGGGCTACAATTGCTATGTATGATTAGAAAAGGAGATTTTGTCGTATGAGACTTCGTAATATCCCGGGAGCCGATGAGGCGGTAGCCCGGAGTCAATTCTGCATAAATGATGCTACTTTACATAAAGGCGCCTGGTCCGAAGTGTTCGGGAATTCTAACCCAATCCACATCGAAATCGGAATGGGAAAGGGGCGTTTTCTTATGCAATTAGCTTCACAAAACCCGGACATTAATTATATCGGTATCGAGCGCTACTCCAGCGTTCTGTTACGAGCACTTCAGAAGATGGAGGAGGTACCTTTGGAGAATGTGCGGTTTCTATGTATCGATGCTGCAACGCTTCCGGATGTATTCGCTTCCGGTGAAGTAGCTCGCATCTATCTTAATTTCTCTGATCCATGGCCGAAGGACCGCCATGCCAAGAGACGGCTTACGTCATCACATTTTCTGGAGAAATATCACCGATTCTTAGCCAAAGACGGTCACTTAGAATTTAAGACAGACAATCAGGATTTATTCGATTTCTCTCTGGAAGAAATTAATCAATCGGATATCTGGCACCTAGATGCTTTTACAAAAGATTTACACCACGATGCTTCTATGAATGCAGGTAATATTATGACCGAATACGAAGAGAAATTCTCTTCCAAAGGGAATCCGATTTGTAAGCTGATTGCCTCCTATTCATTGCAATAAAAAAAGACCTTTCGGTCTTTTTTTTATTCAAATAATGCGTCACTTACCTTTTCTAAATCTTTATCCGATATCTCATATCCGCCGTCTTTTTTATACAAGGTTACCTTTATTGTGACCGGATCTGAGTAGGAATTTTCTTTGATTGCTTTTCGCATTGTATTCGCGTTAATTGCTATTCTGTCAATGTTATCCATATCCATCGTTCTCATCGCACTATCAAGTGCCTTCTGCAAGTATACTTGCATTACATTCGACGGATATACTTTAACAGTTACAACGAACTTGTCTTTACCGGTCTTCTCTGCTCCTTGAACTTCGTACTTGGCTAATGCTCTCATTTCGATTATGGCCTCACGAATACTTTCTCGCTGATTGTCCGACATGTCACTTCCGGACGTTGCTGTTTCGATTCTTTTGTCTAATTCTTGATTGTAGAATTCCTCCGCAGTCATGGTTTGCATATTAGCATACTTATTAAACATTTCAAAGTCCCCTTTGTACGTTGCGTCCAAGAGACCTTGTACCATGTTAGCGGCATCTTCCTCCGTACATCTGTCACACCCTGACATCGTAAACATCATGGTAATGATTAGTAGTGCTGTGATTATTCTTTTCATAACATCCTCCCTTTTGATATTTCATTTCCACAATTAGAATAGCATAGTTCATTTTTATTCACAAGTCTATGTTTCGCTTTGGATATCGCCCATACCAAAAAAGGACCTTCCGTGGAAGGTCCTTCTATCCTATTATTCTGTTTCTGTTTCAAATACAAACAGTAAGTCTGAAATTCTTTCTAAGTCTTTATTGTCAAAAGTATATTTGCCGGAATCGTCTTGGTATACGCGAATCTGAATCTCTGTCTCTTCCGTATATTCGCTCTCATCGATTGCAGCTTTTAGAATCTGCGGATTCGCCATATATGCGGAAATGTCTTCTGAATAATTGGTTGATTCATAACTTTCCATTACCTTCTGGTAGTATACATCTAATACATTCGATGTGTAGACCTTAAGTGTTACATAATAAGTGCCTGAGGTCTCCTGTGTATCTACTACTTCGTATTTTGCCAATGCTAACATCTCTTTGATGGTTACCAAAAATGCTGCAGCCTGTTCCTCGGTAATTGAAATATTATTCGTTAACATCTGCATGATGAGTTGTGCGGATTCTTCATATGTCTGCTCTACAGCTTCCTTTGATTCTCCTGTATATTCGATATACTCATCGAATTCTGCGTGATACACGGCATCTAAAGATGATTCTACATATCCGCCTGCATCGAATTTCTCTCCTTTGCTACATGCTGCCAAGGACACGCACATTGTTACTGCTATGATAAAACTTATGATTTTCTTCATAGTATTCCTCCTTCTTTTTTATTGTTAGTATTATAGCATACCGGTCTTTTTTTTTCTACATCTTTGTAAACTACCTTAATTATACATAATTCTTTCACTATTGAATATTTTGGTCAAAAATCCGCTCAATATTATGGTATAAATCAGGTTTGCAATAATTGTAAGAAGTAATGTGCTGATATCGATTTCAAATGATAATATCTGACACATACACTGTACACTGTTGTATAGCGGTATAAACGTCCAACCGGCTCCTTCGATAAGCGGCTGCTCCAAAAGCGGTGTAAAGGAAATTAGCATAACAAGTATCATTAACGGCATTGTTAAACTGCTGGCTTCTTTTACGCTCTTCGCAAGTCCTGAGATTACACTAATTATACTTACGATTAATAAAACAGTTGACATAATAACGAAGAAGAACATGATAAAGTCTTGCGCACTATATACATTTGCACTGATTCCGGTTCCTTCCGATAAACCATTCATCATGTTTGGTATGGATAATACCGTACCAAGAAAACTGGATAGTCCGCTAAATAGACCAATGACAGCGAGTCCGAATATCTTACCGAATGCCAATTCTCTTCGTTTGATTGGTGTTACCAGTAATTTAGAAATCGTTCCGCGTTCCTTTTCTCCGGCAATCGATTCTGCGGCAATTGCCTGACATCCGCTAAATATAAACGTCATCATAAGCAGTGGAAGCATTACGGAGAAAATCTTCGAGGTTGTTTTCTCTTCTGTTGCGACATCATATCGTTGTGCAGGGTCTGCATTTACATCGAAGCGGTTACTTAAATCGGTTTCATACGCATCACATAAATTTATCATATAACTATATGCCCCGGACGACTGCGTATCAACAGAGTTATAATATATTTCTATCTGCGGAACGTCTCCTTCTTCCGGCTTCATCTGTTCTGCTATTTTTTCATCGAAATTCTCAGTAAATACTATAATTAGGTCTACCTTCTTGTTCTCGAGTAATTTCATCTCATCTTCCAATTCGGAATCCGTTATGTTTTTGATACTTGCATTTTCCGGCGAAATGTAACTAGAAAATCCGATTGGTAGATTCACAGTTGATATTTTATACATTTTGTTCCCGTCCGGTTGTACCATATCCGGTATCACACTTCCCATGATAGAGTACATGATATAGATAATAATTCCGGGCATGATTACGGATAGAACCATTCGGCGATCTTTGAAGAAGCGCACTAATTCTTTTTTGAAAACAGCAAATATATTACGCATTCTGATCACCACCTGTCTTTTTGTATATTTCAAAGAATTTGTCCTCTATTGACATTTCCTCTGTGATGGCAGATACCGAATTGCAATGTACCATTTGTCCGTCTAATATGATTCCGACACGGTCACAGATTTTCTCTACCAGACTAAAGATATGTGTGGATACAATAATTGTTTTCCCTTCTTTTTTTAAGTCAAGCAGCAAGTCCGTTACCGTCTTGGCCGTAATAACATCCAGCCCGTTCGTTGGTTCATCGAATATCAGAATCTGCGGATCATTCACTAACGATATTGCCAATGAGGTTTTCTGTTTCATTCCGGTGGAAAGGTTCTCTACCTTCACTTCTGCAAATTTGTCTATTCCAAATTTTTGGAACAGGTCTTTCTTGCGAATCTCTCTTGTCTGTGCATCAATTCCATATAAGTCAGAGAAGAAGTCAAATAAGTAGTTCGGCGAGAAAAAACCGTCCAGCTTAAGTTCACTTGTCAAAAATCCTATTTTCTGTCGTACCTCTACGGACTGCGTTATCACATTCTGATTATCAATATACACCGTTCCCGAATCCGGCTTAATGATGGATGAAATAATTCGAAGTGTTGTTGTCTTTCCGGCACCGTTAGGCCCCAACAATCCAAATACTTCCCCTTCATATACGGAAAAAGAAAGGTGGTCAACTGCAACTTTTTTCTTTAAATCTGTTTTACTGATTCTCTGTTGCTTCCGGGTGATTCGAAAGGTTTTAGAGATATCTTTCACAACTAGTACTTCCTTCATTCTTTACCCCTTTAACTTATCTTTTTCGCGATAGGTTCCCCTACCAAAAACAAAAAAGCACCAACCCCATAGTCACGCTATAAGATCGGTACCTTCGTAGTGCGCCACCAGGGGTTCGAACCCTGGACACCCTGATTAAGAGTCAGGTGCTCTGCCAGCTGAGCTAGTGGCGCAAAAAATATTATTCATAAACGCAACATTTATTATATATCATACATCTTTAAATTGCAACATCTTTTTTTAATTTACAGGCAACCAATTCAGGCTGCCTGTAAGGATGATCTTATGATAGATTTGCAAACAATGCAGCAATTTCGTCTGCACTCAATTGTTTATTTGGATCGGATAAATCCGGCATTGGAGGAAGCTCTTCCGCCGGTTCCTCCGGTTGTGGTTCTGCTACCGGTTGTGGCTCAATGGTTGGCTCCGGCTCTGCTATCGGTTGTGGTTCAACGGTTGGCTCCGGCTCTGCTACCGACTCCGGCTCTACGATTGGCTCCGGCTCTGCTACCGCTTCCGGTTCTACGGTTGGTTCCGGTTCTGCTATCGGTTGTGGTTCAACGGTTGGCTCTGGCTCTGCTATCGGCTCCGGCTCTACGATTGGTTGTGGCTCAACTATCGGTTCCGGTGTCGGGGTGGTCTGTACTGGTGCTACGGTTGCAACAACTTTTTGCGATTGGAGCATCAACCCATTCAGTCGCAACTCCATTTCTTTTAATTCAACGGATATATCTTTCTGTTTTGATGCAAATTTTTCGATTAATAGTTCCGTAGATTCATCCATTGCATCTTTGGTATTTTCATCTATTTTATTAACAATTACTTTTGCGATATCTTTTTGTACTTTTAGAATTTCGTTCTTTTGGTTTGCAATTGCTTCCTCTATTTCAATTATTTTGTCTTCGATTTCTTCAAAGTGTTTCTTTAATAATAGATAAGATGCTTTCTCCGATTTGAAGATGCTATCATATTGTGTTATTCTTTTGTCTTCTTCTATTTTTCGGAATTTCATGATTCCATCTAGAATAAAGAATAAAAAGATGAGTGCCAGTAATGCGATTCCAATAACAAGAACAATTAGTTGCGGGTATTGAATAATTGCATAAAGCTCCATGATGATTGCAAGGACAAATAACATCATTGCAATAATAATTTGTAGTTTTTCTTTCTTTCCGTTCTTTTCAATCATAGATTTCTTCTCCTTTGCTTTTTTTACCCCTCAATGCACCTAACTGGATTCGAACCAGCGGCCTACCGCTTAGGAGGCGGTCGCTCTATCCTGCTGAGCTATAGGTGCCTGTTTGCAAACGACTACTGGAGCATTGCATATCCCTGCATCCAGATGTTTCCCTTGAATCGCCTGCCGACTGCAGGTTCTCCAAGCAGATCTTTTTGATTGATACAAATATCAAAATTTAAGTTGTTGCATTGTATTTTCATGGCATAAATTACTTCGTTTGTTTTTGAATTCTTCGTTTCAAAACAATCAATAATCTCGCCAATTATACTATATTGGTCACTTTCAATTCCATATGGCATAAAACAGGAATCTACAATACTTAATACATCTTCGTTTTCAATTCTTTTCGCAAGCAGAGTGTACATATCCATGTCTTCCAATGTCAGGTTTTCAATGGCATCTTCATTTCCCTCTCTTGCTTTTGCAATCAGTTGATTGCGTTCATTTTGTTTGAGGTAGGAACGTTTGCGATTATAATCCGGACGCTTTTGAATCGGTAAAATAATTTTCCCTTCTACGGATAATCCGGATAAAACAGCTCCTTTTGCATTGTAGTCCGTTCCGCCTGCGCGCTCCATCATATAATCTGTTATATTTTGCAGATAAAAGATAAGTGTCACTCCAAGGTTTACGTCATCACATACGCCTGCATAGGATTCCTTCTCGGCATGTTTTTCTATCTCAATCTGTTCATGCGTTGTTATGCTGGTTCCTCTCATATACGGGTAATAATAATCTACAACAAATGTGTCATCCTCTTCATAGGTACCACATACTGTAATTCCTATGTTGGATGCATACTCTTTGGAAAGCTCCGCAAATTCATTTCCTTCCGAATCCATTGCTGCTCTTATCATATCCGGTTTGTCTATAATCTCATTTACGATTTCTTCGATATCTTTCTTTCGTAAATCTGTGAACCCAACAGCTCTTAAGAACTTATGCATTTGCTCGCCTCCTTTTCAAAATTGTTCTTATTGTGTATACTATTTAGACAATTGATAAAATGGATATATCCTTTTCCATCATTAAGTTTTGTCTTTTCTCTTCACAATCAAAATTCATATTTGCATCCAGAATCATTATGATTGGATTCTCCGGATCGATGGTTTGTGAGATGACAACCCCATTCTCTTCCTCTGTGGTTTTTACCGTGGTTCCAACCGGGTACTTAGCAATCATGGATACCAGATTCTTTACTATCTTCTCATCAAATAGATTTCCTGATTCCGCTTGTATTTTTTCTAATGCCTCTTGTACCGTTACACGCTTACATTCCATTCCGGATATGTAGCAATCAAACGTATCACAAGCCTGAATGATTTTACACTCGACTTCCCTGGTTTTTTGTTTCATGGGAAATCCGGTTCCGTTTATTTTTTCATGATGGCTTAGCACCATCTTGCGGGAAATCTCTGGAATCCAATTTTCTTCATCAAGTGCTGAGTATCCCATTATGGTATGTTTCTTATACTCAAACACTTTAACCGGGTCCCCTTCTTCCGGGTTGCAGTTCTCGTATGGAACTGTTATATAACGAATTCCTAAATCATGCAATAAACCACCCAACGCAACCTGATATTGTTTCTTGCGGTCGAGACGAAGTTTCTTTGCAATCATAACGGATAGTAATGTAACCATTACCGTATGTTCATAGAGATTTGCCGTTCTTTCATTCATATCAATTACAACATCGTCCGGCAACTCATTTATTTCTTTTACAATCTCATTTGCCATGATTTCAAACTCATACCAGGCAGTCTTTCCATGATAGATATGATTCTCCAGTAATTTCCGGATTCTCTCTACATATGCTTCAAGATTCCTTCTATTAATAATATGATTTGGATTCTCATATATTTCAAAAGGATCTTCTATCATTAGTGTTTCTACGCCTAAGGATTGAATTAATGACAAATAATCTTTTTTTAATGAAGTACCTTTTGGAAGCAGAACTGATTTCTCTTCCGTGAGAACAGGCTCTGCTAATACTTCTCCCCCATTTAAAAAATGAACTGGCTTTATCCTCATATTATAACTCCACTTTTATTTTTTTGACCTTTTTATCTTTCCTGTTGCCATGTCTAATGCTTCTTGTTCTTCTTCAGCCAAAACGATTACAGATGTTCCATCTATAATCTCTTTTACGTATGTATAACAACCTTCTCTGCTATGCACTGCATTGATAATAAATCCATTATTTTTTTCATTCAATAGCGCTAACGAAAAACTTAATTTTCCCCCCATTTCGTTAAATGCGTTATATTTCACAATTCCATATTTTTGGAACGTGTATTTCATATTATGGAATATCTTTTTGATGTTTTTCTCGTTTGCATCATTTGCAGCAATTAAGTCATCTACCTGTTTGAGTCTTTGTAGTAAAGTATCTTCTAATGATTTTCCATTCTTCCCTTTCATGAACAAATTATACTTATTCTTTACTTTTTTCAATTGAACCATATTAATTATTGTCAGTATAAGTAAAATTAATACAATTCCTACTAATCCTAAAATTATATAATCGGAATCAAATCCCAATAACTCTGCAATCATTACTCTCTACCTCTACTACTAATTATTTTGTTGATTTTAATAAGTCAATAATACGATCCAGTTCGTCGGATGAATAATACTCAATCTCAAGTTTTCCCTGATTCGCATCCTTGTAATTAATAGACACTTTTGTACCCATTACCCGTTTTAATTGCTCCTCCATATCTGCATAGATTGCAATTAATTTTGAATCTAATTCCTTCGGTTTCTTTTCATTATTTTCTTTTTGAAGGTTTCTTATTAATCTCTCAGTATCACGTACACTTAACTTCTCATCAAATATCTTCTGGGCAATTGTATATTGCTTTTCAGAATCTTCAATTCCTAATAAAGCTCTGGCATGACCGGTTGTCAATTGCTCATCAATCACCATCTGTTGCACTTCATTATTTAACTTCAAAAGACGCATTGCATTGGATACCGCTGCCCTACTTTTAGAAACTCTCTCCGCTACTTCGTCTTGTTTTAATTTGAATTCTGTTAATAATTTTTTATATGCTAGTGCTTCTTCGATTGGGTTTAAGTCTTCTCTTTGAATATTTTCAATCAAGGAGATTTCCATGATTTCCTGTTCTGTCAGGTTCTTAATAATTACCGGAACTTCTTTTACTCCTGCTAATTTCGCAGCTCTCCATCTACGTTCACCGGCAATTATTTCATAGAATCCATCCCTTTGCTGAACCAATAGTGGTTGTAATACTCCAAATTGTTTTATGGAATCAGATAATTCTAACAATGCATCTTCGTCAAATTTCTTTCTCGGCTGTTCCATATTAGGCTCAACCATATTAATACTAACCATTACTCCATCTGTAGCTTTATCCTCTGTTTTTTGTACAGATGGTTTATTTACTTTATCTGTAATTAAGGAATCAAGTCCTTTCCCCAAACCACCTCTTTTTGCTGCCATAGGTTTATATATCCTTTCTCTCTATTATTTCTTGTGCAAGATTTCTATAACTTTCGGCACCTGCAGATTTTGAATCATACATATTAATTGGGATTCCATAGGATGGTGCTTCTGCTAATCTTATATTTCTTGGAATCATTGTGCGATATATCTTAGAATCTAAATTCTCTTTTACACTGTCTACTACTTGGTTTGATAAATTTGTTCTAACATCATACATCGTAAATACAATACCTTCAATCTGAAGCTGAGGATTCAATCTCTCTTGGACAAGATTGATGGTGTGAATTAACTGACTCAATCCCTCAAGTGCATAATACTCACATTGGATTGGTACTAATACTGTATCTGCCGTCGTCATGGCATTAACTGTTAACATATTCAAGGAAGGAGGGCAGTCAATAATGATAAAATCATAATCATCTTTTATATAATCTACTGCTGTTTTTAAAATATATTCCTTATCATTTATTCCTAATAATTCAATCTCGGCACCTGCAAGATGAACATTCGATGCTATAATTTTTAGATTCGGTACTACGGTTTCCTGTATGCTTTCTCCAATTGAACACTCATCTAAGATTAATTCATACACAGTGTTTTCAATCATATTCTTGTCTACACCTAATCCACTTGTCATATTACCCTGTGGATCCAAGTCGATTGCGAGGATTTTCTTTCCTTTCTCCGCAAGACATGCAGCCAAGTTTATAGACGTTGTTGTCTTACCAACGCCGCCTTTCTGGTTTGCTATTGCTATAATTCTTCCCATTTTTCTGCCTTTCTATTACAAGGAAACAGACTCTATATGACGGGAGTATTTAAAATGTTTCACGTGAAACATTTTAATGTTTCTCCAAAATATAGTGTCCGATTTTTTTATGTAAAACTAAATGTTGTATTTTTCAGTTGAAACCCCAAAATGTTTCACGTGAAACATTTTAGATTCCAACAAGATTATTACGGAAAGCAAACACAACAGCTTGTGTACGATCCGTGACTTTAATCTTTTTAAACATACTGGAAATATGATTCTTAACAGTACGTTCGCTTATCTCAAGTTTCTCGCCGATGTCTTTATTGGTCATTCCTGTTGCCAGTAATTCCAACATCTGCATCTCTCTTTTGGTTAATGATTTAATCTTATCTTCGTCATTATCATTCTCCATCATCTTAGCATTAAGTTCAGGAATCAGACTTGGCTGAATATAAGATTCGCCATTACATATCGTATATATTGCTTTCTTTAACTCTGATGATTCAGAATCTTTTAAAACATACCCGTTGATTCCAATCTCCAGTGCACGCATTAAGTATTCAACTTCATTATGTACGGTTAAGATAAGAACTTTTTGTCTGGAGCGTCTACTCTTTAAATTCTTTAAAACATCTAAACCATTCATGATAGGCATATTAATATCCAGTAATAATACGTCCGGGCGAATTCCACGTAATTTCTGAATACAATCTTCCCCGTTCTCAGCTTCTGCAACTACCTTAATATCACCATCTAATTCCAGAAGATTCTTTAAACCTTCTCGTACCATAGAGTGATCGTCCGCAATCATAATTCTATATGATGCCATCTGCCTTTCCCTCCTTTGAAATAGGAATATGAACTGTTATCACACAACCATTCCCCACATTTGATTCTATATTAAAATTGCCGGATAAAAGATATACTCGTTCTCTCATCATCGACAATCCAAATCCGGAATTATCCTCTCTTGGTGAATCCGGAATATAGTTTGTATCAAATCCATCTCCATCATCTTGTATGGTAAGAATAATTTCTTCCATCGTATATGATAATTTCACTGCCACATTAGACGGATGTGCATGCTTAATGGAATTGTTGCATGCTTCCTGGATAATTCTAAGAAGTGTCAGTTCAACGACACTGTCCATCTGAATTGGTGTACCTTCTACTTTATAAGAGAAATTCACCATGCTGTTAGATTTTAATTTATCAAGAAATCTCTCTACTGTAATATCAAACCCTATATCATCAAAAGTCATCGGTCTGAGATTATAAATCATATTGCGGGTCTCTTCAATCGTTCCACGTAATACATTAATCAGTGTAGAAAGTTCCAATCTGCATCGAATTGGATCTGCATCAATCAACTTCAAACATAACTCAGTCTTATGTACAAGTGAGGTCAGATTCTGAACGGTTGTATCATGTAAATCTCTTGCAATACGTTGTCTTTCGAATTCTTGTGTTGCAAGCAGTGCAAGTCGGAATTCCTTGTCATAAGTAAGATTCTCTTCATCTACATTCGAAAGGTTCTCAGAAGAGATTCCCTTCTCAGATATATTCTCACTTGCAACTTTAATCACGCTATCGATTTCTAATATCTTAGAATCAATATCAAATATAGACTGTTGCAATTCGTCTAGCTTCGTAGAATATGTTTCCTGCAAATTATTCAAGTCCATAATCTTGGACTTATTAAATGCATTCACTTCCCGTGGTGTAAATGATTCATAACTTGGATCTCTCGACTCATCTAACACCTTGATCAGCTCAACATTTTCTTTCATCTTATTCTCTATCTGAAACTTCTCTTGTTGAAGTTCTGTACGTGTGATTAGGTACTCTTCCTTCGTTCTGTTTAGAAATTCTTTAATCATAAGTGCTCCAAAACATATGTTCGATTCTATGTTTAATAAATTCAATTTTATTATAATTCATTTTGATAATAAATAAAAGAAAGAAATAAAATTAAATTGTATAATTCCGTGAAAATGTCTATAATAAAGATATAAAAAGATGGAGGGGACATATGAAAAAAAGCACGAAACAACTTATATTACTGACAACCGCAACTTTGTATGGAATGCATCTGTACAATAAATATATTTCCGACAAATCAAAAGATAGCAATTCTCTTTCAGAGAAGGAAGGCCACTTCTATGATTGGACACATGGTAGAATATTCTATAACAAATCCGGCAGTGGATCTCCTCTTCTTCTAATTCATGATACAGAATGTTCTTCTTCCGCTGCAGAATGGAAAAAAGTAAGACATGCTCTCTCGAAGGAACATACCGTTTATACTTTAGACCTGATAGGGTGCGGAAGATCTGATAAACCGGCAATTAAATATACCAATTATATCTATGTTCAGCTTATTAATTCATTTATTAATGATGTAATTAAAGATCGCGTTCATATTGTAGCAACGAATTATTCTTCCTCATTTGTATTAATGCTCAATAACATGTGTTCTGATATGATAAATAAAATGATTTTTATCAATCCAACTTCCTTATCGAATCAGACATTTCCTGCAACAAAATGTTGCACCTTGAGACAAAATATAATTAACCTTCCTATTGTTGGTACATTTATCTATAATCTTTTGAATACAAAGACGGGAATTAAAGAACGTTTCCAGAATAAATATTATTCCAGTCATAGTACTACATCTGCTTCTAATATAGAAGATGCTTATTATACAGCAGCACACCTGGGAGATAATAAAGGCAAGTACCTCTATTCCAGTTTCCTAGGAAAATATATGTACGTTGATGCAAGAAAAGCACTATCAAATACAGATACTCCAATTCATATCATTGCAAGCAGAGATTTATATTATATGAATTCCGTTCTAAAGGATTTCAAATCATACAATCCGAATATTGAAATTACTCAGATTTCCGGTGACGCTTTGTATCCACAATTAGAATGTTCAAGTAAGATTTCAAATATTATTAATAATAATTTATAGAAGAAAATCCACTCTGATGAGTGGATTTTTTTATAAAGGTTTCTTTGTCGGCATCCCCGCTTTTCTTGGATATTTGTTGGAAGTGCCTTGTGTTTTTTCAATAACAACAAAAGATCTCTTCGACTCGTATAAATCAAATTTTGTTATTTCTTTGAGTTTTCCTCCAAGAAGGAAAATTGCTGATTTTGCCTCGGCAATTTCATTGTCACATTCTCCGGATTTATAAGAAATAAACGAACCTCCTATTTGGACAAAAGGAAGACAATATTCGGATAATGTGGATAAATTCGCAACGGCTCTGGATACACAAATATCATAGTTCTCTCGGTATTTTGGATCTCTGGCAATATCTTCTGCTCTTCCATGAATGGTATGAACTTTTGACAATCCCAACCTGTCAACTACTTCATCTAAAAATCCGATTCTTTTATTTAAAGAGTCCATTAAAGTAATTTCTATATTTGGGAATGCAATCTTAAGTGGAATCCCTGGAAAACCTGCACCGGTTCCCATATCAATGATACGAATGTCTTTCTTTAAATCTGCCACTTTAACTAAGGAAATGCTATCTAAAAAGTGTTTTTTAATTACTTCATCAAATTCCGTAATGGATGTTAAGTTCATTACCTTATTTTTTTCAATCAGCATTTCATAAAACAGGTAGAATTGTTCTAGCTGTTTGGTCGATATGTCGATACCGAGAGCCTGTATTTCTTTTTGAAAGAATTCCTTACTATTGTTGTTCATAATCTTCTGGTTTTTCTCCGTTTAATTTAAAAAATAAATCTGGATTTGAGTACTTTAATTGTTCCAAATAAACCAAAATAACAGATATATCGGCCGGGGATACTCCCGATATTCTGGATGCTTGCCCTATTGAAAGAGGTTGTAGTTTATTAAGCTTCTGTTGCGCTTCTAATCTTAATCCGCTAATGAGATTATAATCGAAATCAGTTGGAAGTCTTTTCTTTTCTAATTTCTTATATTGCTCAACCTGTTTAATCTGTCGGGATATGTATCCATCATATTTCACTAATATATTAACCTGTTCTTTTACTTCCTCCGGGAGAGGTAATCTCTCAGGGTCAATTGGTTCTAACTTTTCATAATCTAGTTCAGGACGTCTGATTAAATCTGCTAATGTCATTCCCGTATTTAACGGAATGCTGTTATATGTTGAAAGAAGAGCCTGAACTTGCTTGTTTGCTCCAATTTTTACATTCTGGACTCTTATGAGTTCTTCTTGAATCATTTTTTCTTTTTGACATACCCAATCATATCTCTCTTGTGGTATCAAACCTACTTCATATCCAAGTGGTGTCAATCGAAGATCTGCATTATCCTGTCTTAATAAAAGACGATACTCTGCTCTTGAAGTCATCATACGATATGGTTCATGCGTTTCCTTTGTTACGAGATCATCAATCAAAACTCCGATATACGCCTGTGAACGGTCTATTACAATTGGTTCTTTTCCTTGTATTTTTCTTGCAGCATTGATTCCGGCAATTAGTCCCTGGCAGGCTGCCTCTTCATAACCGGAACTTCCATTGAATTGTCCTCCGGCATATAATCCATGAATGTTCTTAAATTCTAAAGATGCATATAACTGATTCGGATTAATACAATCGTATTCGATTGCATATGCATTTCTTACAATTTTGACATTCTCTAATCCCGGCAAAGTACGATACATCTCAAACTGAACATCTTCAGGAAGAGAAGATGACATGCCACCAACATACATCTCATTCGTGTTTTCGCCTTCCGGTTCAATAAAAATCTGATGACGCTCTTTGTCTGCGAATTTGACAACCTTATCCTCAATTGAAGGGCAATATCTTGGCCCGGTTCCTTCAATAATACCGGCATAGATTGGTGAACGATCCAAATTATTTCGAATGATTTCATGCGTTTTTTTATTGGTGTATGTTAACCAACAGGAAATCTGTTCTTTTTGAATCTCATTTGCATCTGTAGTAAAGGAAAATGGAACAATCTTTTCATCTCCGAATTGTTCTTCCATCTTTGAAAAATCTATCGTTCTTTTATCAATACGTGCCGGTGTTCCTGTTTTAAAACGATACATTTCGATTCCATGCCGAATTAGTGAATCCGTCAGATGATTTGCTGCCATAAGACCATTTGGTCCTGTGTTGGTTATCATCTCTCCTGTCAGACAACGAGCTCTTAAATAAGTACCGGTACAAAGAATTGCTGCTTTACAATGATAGATACGATTCGAGAATGTCTTAATACCTGTTATATTATTTTGCTCATCTGTTATAATCTCAGTTACTTCAGCTTGTCTTATCGTTAGATGTTCTGTGTTTTCAAGCGTTTGTCGCATGCGTGCACTATACTGTGCCTTATCCGCCTGTGCTCTGAGCGAATGTACTGCAGGACCTTTTGATTTATTTAACATCTTCGACTGAATAAATGTCTGATCAATGTTTTTACCCATTTCTCCGCCAAGTGCATCAATCTCGCGTACCAAATGACCCTTTGAACTTCCACCAATATTGGGATTACACGGCATCATGGCAATGCTGTCAACACTAACCGTAAATATAATTGTTTCAAGACCAAGTCTTGCACATGCTAAAGCTGCCTCACAACCGGCATGCCCTGCTCCTACGACACAAACATCGTATATTTCTTCCATATTAGGCATTGTTTACTCCTTTATTTTCCCATACAAAATTTAGAAAAGATTTCATTTACCAAATCATCTTCTAAAGATTCACCTACAATATTACCCAATGATTCGTAACAATTCATCAAATCAATCGAATAAAAATCTTCCGGCATCAGATTATGAATACTCTCCAGAACAAGAATCATACTCTCCTTCGCTCTTTGGAGAGAATTCTTTTGTCTCATATTTGTTATATAAATTTCATCATTAAATGTTACTTCTCCCTTGAAAAACATCTCCTTAATTGCATCTTCTAACTCTAATATCCCTTTATTATCTATTATTGATGTTGAAATTATATGATGATTTAAATGTGCCTTCACGTCACTTTCTTCGATTTTTTTCTCTAAATCCGATTTATTTAATAAGATAATTGCTTTCTTATCTTTCAACATCTCCATAATTGCATAATCACTATCGTCAAATGAAGTAGATGCATCTATCACATATAATACCAGGTCTGCCTTCGTTGCAAAGTCGCGTGCTTTTTCCACACCAATTTTCTCTACGATATCTGATGTATCGCGAATCCCGGCGGTATCGATTATGTTTAATGTAATACCATTTAGGTTTATCTGTTCCTCTAGAATGTCTCGGGTTGTTCCGGCAATATTGGTTACAATTGCTCTTTCTTCCTTTAACAATGCATTTAAAAGAGAGGATTTTCCGGCATTTGGTTTTCCAACTATTACAGTTTGGATACCTTCTTTTAGTATTCTTCCATTATCCGATGTTTTTAACAATAATTCAATCTTATTTAAACATTCAGTAACAACACCTTCAAGTTGTTTTGGATATCCTTCAAGTGAAATATGCTCCGGATCATCCAACGCTGACTCAATAAAAGCAATCTCATGTATAATTGAGCTTCTTACCTCAGATATTTTATCTTTTAAAACTCCGTTTAACTGATTTACAGAGGATTTCAAAGCAAAATTATTTTTTGAATTAATTACATCGATTACGGATTCAGCTTGCGTTAAATCAATTCTTCCATTCAAAAATGCTCGTTTTGTAAACTCTCCGGGCTCTGCAGGTCTTGCACCATATTTTATAACTGTCTCAAGAATTTTCTGCATGACGTAAACACCACCATGACAGTCTATTTCAACCGTATTTTCTGTCGTGTAGGTTTTTGGTGCTTTCATAATGAGTACCATAACTTCATCGATTAATTCTTCACCATCATAGACATATCCATAATGAACTGTATGACTTTCGCATTCACTTAATTTTTTGTTCCCGTTTTTTGAACGGTATACTTTATCAATAATTTGAAATGCATCTTCACCACTTAATCTTATAATTCCAATTCCGGATGGAGACATCGCAGTAGCGATTGCAGCAATTGTATCGGATTTGACCATTTTTTCTCCTTTAAAAAAGGGTACCCGTCGATTGGATACCCATTAAATCATGATTATTTTTTTAATGTAACAACAACATGTCTGTATGGTTCTTCACCTTCACTATGGGTTGAAACAAATTTATCATTTTGAAGTGCAGAATGAATCACTCTTCTTTCAAACGGATTCATCGGTTCTAAAGAAACAGCTTTTTTCGTTCTTTTTACTTTATGTGAAATATTTTTAGCTAGATTCTCAAGTGTTTCTTTTCTTCTTCTTCTGTAATCTTCTGTATCAAGTTTTACTTTATAATAATCATCTTTTGTTTTGTTAATTGCTAAATTTGTTAAGTACTGCAGAGAATCCAATGTTTGTCCTCTTTTACCAATCAGTACTCCCATATCATCACCTTTTAAATCTACTTCAATCAGATTCTCTTCTTTATTTAACTTAATGATGATTTCTACTTCAAGCTTCATTGCTTTGAATACATTTGTTAAAAATTCCTTTACGTTCTCTTCAACGGAAAATTTCTTATGTGCTTTTATAACAGTATTCTTGCCACCAATTCCAAAGAAACCTGAGCTTCCTTTATTTACAATTTCATATTCAATCTGATCACTTGTTGTTCCTAATTTAATGGATGCTTCGGTGATTGCATCATCAAGATTTTTTGCAGAAACCTCTATATATTCCATTCCTTTTTCCCCCTTATTTGTTGGAATTTCTTTCGTTAAAGTTGCGTACCATATTAGCTTTTTCCGCTAAACTTCCCGGTTTTATATTAGATGTATAATTACCGGTATCTCCTTTTGAATTGTCTGCTGTATTATTAATATTTGCTTTGCTTGAAATTGATCTTGTATTAATGGATGCAGCTCTTAAAATAGCTTCTTCCCTAACACCTTGTTTTTCTTTTTTCTTTTTTACTTTTTCTTCTGTTTTTTTGATTACATCTTCTACCTGAAGTTTATCTAATCTCTTATTTACAATAAACTGAATAATTCCTCTACATGCAGCATTTGCAATCCAGTATATACCAAGACCAGCCGGAACTGTAAAACACAATACAAATGATAAAATTGGCATTACAAAGTTCATTGTTTTCATCTGCTGCGACATCTGGTCATTTGCTTCTGCAGAAGTTGGTGTTAATTTGATGTTAATAATCTGTGTTACATATGATAAAACAGGAATTAATAAAGCTACTAACAACAGTAAATATGAATGACTTGAGAAACTTTCTTTGATTACATTCCAAGGTGTGTCTGAAATATTTATTCCTGCAAAAAAGTTAAAGTTTTCTACATGTTCATACGTATTTGAAATTAAATCCGATAACTCCGGAAATTTATCTTTTAAACTATCCCATCCACTTTCCGGCAATTTATAAACAACATCAACAACATAATTGTTTAACTCTTCACCTGAAGCTGAAAAATCTGTCTTCAATGAAGATAACTTATATTCATCCACAATGTCTTCCATTTTACCGGCAAAACCTGATGTATTAGTAATACCATCTACTAAATCGGTAAAACTTGCTTTAACGGATACTACATATGCAGGAATATTCCGAAATACCCTATAAAGTGCAAAAAGTATTGGAAATTGAATTAATAGCTGAATACAACTTCCTGTTGCAGATACTCCATACTTGCTATATACAAGAGAAGTCTCATTATTCATGGCTCTCATTGAAGCCTCATCTTTTTTCCCTTTATACTTATCCTGAATTGCTTTTAATTCAGGCTGCATAAATTTGTTCATTTTACTGAATTTTTGTTGTTTTACAGTTAAAGGAATCAATATAATATTGATTAATATGGTAAGTAATATAATACTTAAACCTACATTTTCTATACCGAATAACTGATTCATCAATACATAGATTCCGTTCATAATCCAACCAAGCAACTTGGCGATTGGCCCAAGAATCTTTCCAGGTTCGGCAGTCAATAAAATGCTATACATGAAAAACCTCCATTATGGAACCGGATCGTATCCACCCTTTGAAAAAGGATTGCATCTTAATATTCTCCAAAATGCCAAAAGACTTCCCTTTAATGCACCATGTTTTCTGATAGCCTCTATTCCATATGCGGAACAGGTTGGATAATATGGGCATTTTGTGGATTTCATGGGAGATATATATTTTTGATATATTTTTATTATGCCAATAAGAATTTTTTTCAAAGTTTTTCCATCTTCTTTACTTATTATTTTCTTTTTTAATATTATGAAGACCTGCAAGATGTAACAATGCACTCTCTATTTCTTGATAACTTCTTCCCTTTGCTGTATTCCTTGCAATGACTACAATATCCAAACCACTATTGAATACCTCTTCGTGTAGTCTGTAACTTTCTCTGATTAAACGTGTAATTCGATGTCTAATAACACTATTTCCAACTTTTTTACTTACAGATATACCAATACGATTTTCTTTTGTTTCATTCTCTAAAACATACATGACAAGATACTTATTCGCGATAGACTTGCCATTCTGATATACAATTTGAAATTCCTTATTCTTTTTCAATGAATCTGAAAATTTCATTTTGAAATCTCCTTTTAATTTGATTATAAAAGAAGAAAAGACCACAAAATTTGTGGCCTATGCTGATAATTTTTTTCTTCCTTTTAATCTTCTTGCAGCCAATACTTTTCTTCCGCCTGCTGTACTCATTCTACTTCTGAATCCATGTACTTTAGATCTTTGTCTCTTTTTTGGTTGGAATGTCATCTTCATTGTTTTCCACCTCCTCTGCGTTAAAAAACATCACTGACAATTATAACAAAAATAGCCTTAAAGTCAAGGAAAATCTACACTTTAATAAAATTTAAAATTACCACCACTATATATTTTAATGAAAAAAATTTGATAACAATATCTTGTACTAAATAATTATTAAGATATAATTATCCACTTATCCACAATTCGTTGATAACATGTTTATAATATGTCTAATCTTAGTAGATAACTTTTACTTTTTTAAACCTGTTTTTCGTTGATAATTCATCCCAAATGGTGTACTATTATATTTGTTGGATTATGTAAAATATCCTTATTATATATATACGGAGAAACGAATGGATAAATTAATTGAAAAATGGAATGATATTTTAAATACAGTAAAAGAGGAGCATGAAATAACGGACATTTCTTTTGAGACATGGATGCGTCCTCTTGAAATTTTGGCTGTTGAAGGGAATAAACTTTACATTCTTGTTCCTTCTGAACAGATGGCCCTAAGTTATATTACCAAGAAGTATTACCTTCCTCTCAAAGTTGCGATTGCTGAAATGACAGGCATTGAATACGATATTGAATTTATTTTACCGGATGATGCTAAGAATCTTGGTATCAGCAAGAAAATTCCTTCTTCCAAGAAGGGTGCTTCCTTGAATGGTGAAAGTTCTAATTTGAATCCGAATTACACATTTGACACTTTTGTCGTTGGTAATAACAATAGATTTGCCCAGTCTGCTTCTTTGGCTGTTGCTGAATCACCTGGCGATACCTACAATCCTCTTTACATTTACGGAGGGCCTGGATTAGGTAAAACTCACCTTATGCATTCAATCGGACACTTTATTTTGGATAAGAATCCGAATGCAAAAGTTATCTGTGTTACTGCAGAAGTATTTACCAACGAAGTTATTGAGTCAATTCGTAACGGTAATCCTTCTTCTATGACAAAATTTAGAGATAAGTATCGTACAATTGATGTTTTAATGATTGACGATATCCAATTTATAATAGGAAAAGAAAGTACTCAGGAAGAGTTCTTTCACACATTTAATGCCTTACAAACTCAAGGTAAACAAATCATTTTAACATCCGACAAACCTCCTAAGGAAATGGAAACTCTTGAAGAGAGAATCCGCTCCCGTTTCGAATGGGGACTTATGGCAGATATCGGTGTTCCTGATTACGAGACACGTATGGCAATTTTACGTAAAAAAGCAGAAAGTGATAATTTTGATATTGATGATGATGTTCTCCATTACATTGCCAACAATATTAAATCCAATGTCCGTGAGTTAGAAGGTGCTTTGAATAAACTTCTTGCTTATAACAACCTTGTTCATGAAGCAATCACCATGGAGATTGCGCAACAGGAATTACAAAATATTATTACTCCGGACAAGCCTAAGGAGATTACTCCTCAGCTTATTATAGAAGTGGTTTCTGAGCATTTTCATATTTCCTTAGATCAGATGATTTCTAAGAGTAGAAGCAGCGATATTGCGAAACCTAGACAGATTGCAATGTACCTTTGTAAAAATATGACAGACATTCCTTTAGACACAATTGGGTCTCTTCTTGGTGGCAGGGATCATTCGACAATTATCCACGGTATCAAAAAAGTTGCAGAAGAATACGACAATAATGAATCTACAAGGAATTTGATAGAAACGATTAAGAAGAAAATAAACCCTAATTAATCCACTTATCCATGTTTATGAAATGTGGATGTTATAATTGCTTAAAAAGTTATCCTTTTTATCCATACATCATACTTTTCTTTTTCACATGGTTATAAATCATTCTAATTAGCGGTTTTATCATTAAAATAGGTGTTATTAACTTATTAACACCCCCTAAGATTAATATTACTAATTACATATATTTATTTATATATAAGGAGGAGTTTTTCCATGAAACTAATTTGTTCAAAATCAAAATTACTGCAAGGAGTTAATATTGTTTCTAAAGCAGTTCCAACAAGAACAACAATGGCTATACTTGAATGCATTTTAATTGATGCATCTACAGATAAAATTAAATTAGTTGCGAATGATATGGAATTAGGAATTGAAACAGTTATTGAAGGAGACATCATAGAAAGAGGTATTATTGCTTTGGATGCTAAGATATTCTCTGAAATGGTAAGAAAACTTCCGGATAACGATGTTACAATTGAAACTGATTCTAATTTAAAAACTATAATTTCATGCGAAAAATCTGAATTCAACATTATCGGCAAATCCGGAGATGATTTTTCTTATTTACCTATTATTGAAAAGAATGAAGAAATCACAATTTCTCAATTTTCATTAAAGGAAGTTATAAGACAGACCATTTTTTCAATATCTGATAACGATAATAACAAGTTGATGACAGGTGAATTATTTGAGATTAATGAAAACGAGCTGAAAGTAGTTTCGTTGGATGGTCATAGAATTTCAATTAGAAATATTGAATTAAAAGGGAATTATCAACCAAAGAAAGTTGTTGTTCCAGGTAAAACATTACAGGAAATCAGCAAGATTATAAGTGGAAATGCAGAGGAAAATGTAAGCATTTATATTGCAGATAATCACATTGAATTTGAGTTTGGTAATACAATTGTGGTCTCTCGTTTGATAGAAGGAAACTATTATAAAATTGATCAAATGATATCTGCAGATTATGAAATCAAAGTCAAAATAAACAAAAAAGAATTGTTTAATAGTATTGATCGTTCTACTCTTCTTGTGAAAGAGGGAGAGAAGAAACCGATTATTATGAATATAACGGATGGAAAGATGGAACTTAAGATGAATTCATTTATAGGTTCCATGAATGAAGAGATTGATATCGAAAAAGAAGGAAAAGATATCATGATTGGGTTTAATCCAAAATTCTTCATAGATGCTCTAAGAGTAATAGATGAAGAAGTTGTAACATTGTATATGGTTAATCCAAAAGCTCCATGTTTTATTAAAGATGATATGGGAACTTATATCTATTTGATTCTTCCTGTAAATTTTAGTTCTGCAAGTTAAATAGGAGAAGATATGATAGTTGTCAATATTAGAGAAGAAGAAGAATTCATCAAACTGGGACAAGCCTTAAAAAAAGGTGGATTAGTAGGTTCCGGTGTGGAAGCCAAGATGGTAATACAAGATGGATGTGTAAAAGTAAATGGAGAAGTTGAAATACAAAGAGGGAAAAAATTACATAATGGAGATGTTGTTTCTTACAATGGAGAAACGATCAATATTGTAAAATGATAATAAAATCAATCGAATTAAAGAATTTTCGTAATTATGAAGATTTGTATATTCAATTGGATAGTGGAACCAATATTTTGTATGGAGATAACGGACAAGGTAAGACTAATATATTAGAGGCTGCTTATATCAGTGGAACAACGAAATCACACAAAGGAAGCAAAGATAAAGAAATCATTCATTTTGGTGAAGAAGAGTCTCATTTAAGGACGATTGTTGAAAAACATGATAAGCAATACCAGATTGATATGCACTTAAGAAATAAAGGGACAAAAGGTGTTGCAATCAATAAGATTCCCATCAAAAAAGCAAGTGAATTGTTTGGAATATTAAATATGGTTTTCTTTTCTCCGGAGGATTTAAACATTATAAAAAATGGTCCTTCAGAAAGAAGAAGATTCATAGATAGTGAACTATGTCAGATAGATAAAATATATTTATCGGAGTTATCGAAGTATAATAAGGTTTTAATACAAAGAAATAAACTTTTAAAGGATATGGGTTTTCGGCCGGATTTAATGGATACTCTGCCAATTTGGGATGGACAGTTAATCGAGTATGGAAGAAAATTAATTAACAGAAGAAGGCTGTTTATAGAAGAACTCAACGAAATAATAGGTAAGATACACTATACAATATCCGGGGAAAAGGAAGAGTTGATTTTGAAGTATGAACCGAATATTGAGGATATATTTTTTGCAGATGAACTTGCAAAAGTAAAAGATAAAGATATGAGATATGGGCAGACTTCTGTAGGACCACATAGGGATGACATGATGTTTCTTGTGAATGGAATCGATATAAGAAAATACGGTTCGCAGGGTCAGCAGAGGACAGCAGCTTTATCTTTGAAATTATCAGAGATTGATTTATTGAAGAAATCAATAAAAGATAAACCTGTTTTGCTGCTTGATGATGTTTTATCAGAGTTAGATAGTAATCGTCAGAATTATTTATTAAACAGTATCAGTGATATTCAAACAATCATTACGTGTACAGGTTTAGAAGAATTTGTAAAAAACAGATTTGAAATTGATAAAGTTTTCCGCGTTATTGAAGGAAAGATTTATGATAATATTTTTCATCCAGAGGATGAGGAGGCTAATTCATGAGTGAAGAAATGAAAAAAGATGTTGCGTATGGTGCAGACCAAATACAGATTTTAGAGGGATTGGAAGCTGTTCGTAAAAGACCGGGTATGTACATAGGAAGTACATCGGAAAGAGGATTACATCATTTGGTTTACGAAATTGTTGATAATTCCGTAGATGAATCTTTGGCAGGTTATTGTAACAACATTGAAGTAACAATAGAAAAAGACAATTCCATTACGGTATTGGACGATGGAAGAGGAATTCCTGTAGATATTAACCAAAAAGCTAAAAAATCAGCATTAGAAGTAGTATTTACCGTACTCCATGCAGGAGGTAAATTTGGCGGTGGAGGATACAAAGTATCCGGAGGACTGCACGGTGTTGGTGCTTCTGTTGTAAATGCTTTGTCAGAATGGTTAACAGTAGAAGTATACAGAGATGGAAAAATATATTCTCAGAGTTATAAACGCGGAAAAAGTGATGATGAAGTTAAAATAATAGGAGAATGTGAGGATGGTGTACATGGAACGAAAGTACATTTTCTTCCTGATTCAACTATATTTGAAGAGACAGTATTTAATTTTGAAACTCTAAAGCAAAGATTAAGAGAAACTGCTTTTCTTACAAAAGGTCTTCGAATCGTATTAAATGATAAGAGAGAAGAAAAAGAAAGAATAAGGGAATTCCATTATGCCGGTGGTATTAAGGAGTTTGTAACTTATTTAAACAGAGGAAAAGAACCATTATATGAAGATGTAATATATTGTGAAGGGACAAGAGAAGGTGTATATGTAGAAGTTGCTTTACAACATAACGACTCATTTAATGATTCTACTTATAGTTTTGTAAATAACATAATTACGCCGGAAGGCGGAACACATCTTGCAGGTTTTCGTAATGCTCTTACCAAAACTTTTAATAACTATGCACGTGCAAATAAAATATTAAAAGAAAATGATCCTGCTTTAACAGGAGAAGATATAAGAGAAGGATTAACTGCAATTATAAGTATTAAAATTGGAGAGCCACAGTTTGAAGGACAAACAAAACAAAAATTAGGAAATAGTGAAGCAAGAGGAGCAGTAGATTCTGTTGTTTCAGAGAAGCTAACTTATTTCTTAGAGCAAAATCCGGATATTGCGAAGAATATTTGTGAAAAATCATTACTGGCTCAAAGAGCAAGAGAGGCAGCAAGAAAAGCAAGGGATTTAACAAGAAGAAAAACAGCTTTAGAAGGAACAGCGTTGCCTGGAAAATTGGCAGACTGTTCGGATAAAGATCCAAAAAACTGTGAAATTTTCATCGTAGAGGGAGATTCTGCCGGTGGTTCTGCAAAAACAGCAAGAAGCAGGGCTACACAAGCGATTTTACCTTTACGTGGCAAAATATTAAATGTGGAAAAAGCAAGATTAGACAGAATATATGGAAATGCTGAAATCAAAGCTATGATAACAGCATTTGGAACAGGAATACATGATGATTTTGATATTACAAAATTAAGATATCATAAAATCATTATTATGACGGATGCCGATGTTGATGGGGCACACATTGCTACACTCATGTTGACATTCTTATATCGTTTTATGCCGGAATTAATAAAACAAGGGTATGTATATCTTGCAACACCGCCATTATACAAGATAGAAAAGAACAGAAACGTATGGTATGCGTATAATGACGAAGAATTAAATCGTATTTTAACTGAGATTGGAAGAGATTCCAACAATAAAATTCAAAGATACAAAGGACTCGGAGAGATGGATGCAGAACAGTTATGGGAAACAACCATGGATCCGGAGAAGAGAATTTTAAAACAAGTTATGATAGATGAAGAAAGTGAAGCAGAAGTAGATGTAACATTTACTACTTTAATGGGAGATAAAGTAGAACCAAGAAGAGAATTTATTGAAGCAAATGCAAAATATGTTCAAAACCTTGATATTTAAGGAGGAAATATAAGTGGATGATAAAATATTTGACCAGATACATCAGGTCGACTTGAAAAAAACGATGGAAACCTCCTATATAGATTATGCAATGAGTGTTATAGCAAGTCGTGCATTACCTGATGTAAGAGATGGTTTAAAACCGGTTCAAAGAAGAGTTTTATACTCTATGATTGAATTAAATAATACTCCTGACAAACCACACCGTAAATGTGCTCGTATTGTCGGAGATACAATGGGTAAATATCACCCTCATGGAGATTCTTCTATTTATGGAGCACTTGTCAACATGGCTCAGCCTTGGTCGACAAGATATACACTTGTAGATGGACATGGTAACTTTGGATCTGTTGATGGAGATGGGGCTGCAGCGATGCGTTATACAGAAGCTCGCTTAAGCAAGATTTCTATGCAGATGATAGAAGATATCAATAAGAATACGGTTGATTTCATGCCAAACTTTGATGAGACAGAAAAAGAACCGGTTGTTCTTCCGTCCAGATATCCAAATCTTCTAGTAAACGGAACTACAGGTATTGCTGTTGGTATGGCAACAAATATACCTCCACACAATTTGAGAGATGTAATCTATGCAGTTGTCCGATTAATCGATAATGAAATAGAAGATAAAGAAACTACAATTGATGAATTAATCGAAATAGTAAAAGGACCTGACTTTCCAACAGGCGGAATTATTCTTGGTACAACCGGAATTAACGAAGCTTATAGAACCGGAAGAGGTAAAATAAGAGTTCGTGCGGTAACAGACATAGAACCAATGCAGAATGGTAAAAACCGCATTGTTGTAACTGAATTACCATATCTGGTTAATAAAGCAAGATTAATTGAGAAAATTGCAGAATTAGTAAAAGATAAAAAAATAGATGGTATTACTGATTTAAGAGATGAATCTAACAGAGAGGGAATGAGAATTTGCATCGAGCTAAGAAGAGATGTAAATCCTAGTGTTATTTTAAATCAATTATACAAACATACCCAATTACAGGATACATTTGGTGTAATTAATCTTGCACTTGTTAATAATGAACCTAAAATACTTACCTTATATGATTTATTAAATTATTATTTAATCCATCAGAAAGATGTAATTACAAGAAGAACCCAGTATGATTTAAATAAAGCAGAAGAAAGAGCTCATATATTACAAGGTTTAATGATAGCTCTTGATCATATTGACGAAGTAATTGCCATCATACGAGCAAGTCGTACAACGGCTGATGCCAAAACGAATTTAATGGAAAGATTCTCACTTTCAGATGCTCAGGCGCAGGCAATTGTTGATATGAGATTAAAGGCTCTGACAGGTTTAGAGAGAGAAAAACTCGAAGCAGAGTTAAAAGAACTACTGGAGAGAATCCAATATTTAAAAGAGATTCTCGCAGATGAGAAAAAACTTCTATCCGTAATCAAAGAAGAGATTCTTGTTATAGCAGAAAAATATGGTGACGACAGAAAAACAGCAATCGGATTTGATGAATTTGATATATCAATGGAAGATTTAATACCTGTTACAAATAATGTTATTACCATGACAAAAGTAGGCTATATTAAGAGAATGAGCATGGATAATTTCAAGAGTCAGCATCGTGGCGGAAAAGGTATAAAAGGAATGGAAACCATCGAAGATGACTATATTGAAGAATTAATGATGACAACATCACATCATTATTTAATGTTCTTTACAAATACAGGTAGAGTCTACAGAATAAAAGCATATGAAATTCCGGAAGCAGGAAGAACTTCAAGAGGAACCGCAATTATTAATCTAATTCCACTCCAGCCCGGAGAAAAAATATCAGCTGTAATTCCAATTAAAGAATATACAGAAGGTTGCTATCTATTTATGGCAACGAAGAATGGTATTGTTAAGAAAACTTCTATCATGGAATATGCAAATATTCGAAAGACAGGATTAGCAGCAATCAACCTAAGAGAAGAAGACGAATTAATTGAAGTAAAATATACAGATAATCAGAAAGATATTATTCTGGTAACCAAATATGGCCAGTGTATCCGATTCCATGAAACTGATGTAAGAAGTACAGGACGTGTATCTATGGGTGTAATAGGTATGAACCTTTTGTATGGAGACGAAGTAGTAGGTATGCAATTAGATACACAAGGAGAATATCTGTTAATTGCATCTGAAAAAGGACTTGGAAAATGTACCCGTATGGAAGAATTCACCGCCCAAAACAGAGGTGGAAAAGGTGTTAAATGCTATAAGATTACGGAAAAAACAGGTAACGTAATTGGTGTAAAAGCAGTAGATGCGGATAACGAAATCATGATGATTACAACAGAAGGAATCATCATACGTATGAAAGTAGACGGAATTTCCGTACTTGGAAGAATAACATCAGGGGTAAAATTAATTAACCTTCCGAATGAAGTTACCGTTGCAAGTATTGCAAAGGTAAGAGAAGATAAGTCGTTCATGGATGACGAAGAAGAAAATATATCTGAGGAAGAATCGGAAAAAGAATAACACAAAAAATCACTGTTTTTTAAAACAGTGATTTTTTAAAAGCAAAGGGGAAATTCTATGATAAGGACTGTTTCGTCAGAAATAATAACAAATACAATAAAGGAAATGTGCATTGAAGCAAATCATTTTCTGTCAAAAGATATGGATGAAGCCTTAAAAAAGGCGGTTTCCAGCGAAAAATCAGAAATCGGTAAAAAGATTTTAAATCAATTACAAGACAATCTTAAGATAGCCGGAGAAGAAATGATTCCAATCTGCCAAGATACGGGAATGGCTGTATTTTTTCTGGAAATTGGTCAAAACGTACATATCGAAGGCGAAAATCTGGAAGATGCCATTAATGAAGGAGTACGTCTGGGATATCAAGAAGGATATCTTAGAAAGTCTGTAGTAAATGACCCTATTATTCGCGAGAATACAAAAGATAATACCCCTGCGGTAATTCACTATTCCATTGTACCCGGAGATAAAATTAAAATTATATTTGCACCAAAAGGGTTTGGTAGTGAAAATATGAGCCGCGTATTTATGCTAAAACCTGCAGATGGAATAGATGGAGTAAAAAATGCAATTCTAACAGCAGTAGCAGATGCAGGACCAAATGCATGTCCACCAATGGTAGTCGGTGTAGGAGTGGGGGGAACATTTGAAAAATGTGCCATTTTAGCAAAAAAAGCGCTCACTCGCGAGGTAGGACAAAATTCTGAAATTCCGTATGTAGCAGAAATGGAAAAAGAATTATTGGATAAAATTAATAGAATGGGTATTGGACCGGGAGGCCTGGGAGGAACAACAACTGCACTTGCCGTAAATATTAATACTTATCCAACACATATTGCAGGCCTTCCTGTTGCCATTAACATATGTTGTCATGTAAATCGCCATTCCGTACGTGAAATTTAAAAGGAGAAAGATTATGGAAAAATTCATTCAGACGCCCATCACCCAGGAGATTACAAAAGATTTAAAAAGTGGTGATTATGTATATATAAGCGGTACCATCTATGTTGCACGAGATGCGGCACATAAGAGAATGATAGAGTCATTGGAAAAAGGAGAAGAGCTTCCTATTGAGATAAAAGATTCTACTATATATTATATGGGTCCTTCTCCGGCTAGAGAAGGAAGACCAATTGGTTCGGCAGGTCCGACAACTGCAACAAGAATGGATAAGTATGCACCACAGTTATTAGATCTAGGTGAAAAAGCAATGATTGGAAAAGGAAAGCGTTCGAAAGAAGTCATCGAAGCGATTATAAGAAATAAAGCTGTTTATTTTGCCGCAGTAGGCGGTGCAGGTGCACTTCTATCAAAATGTATCAAGAGTTCAGAGACGATTTGTTACGATGATTTAGGAGCAGAAGCAATCCGTAGATTAGAAGTAGAGAATTTTCCTGTAATTGTGGTAATAGATAGTGAAGGTCATAATTTATACGAAACTGCAATCCAAGAATTTTCTACTATATAAAATAAAAAAATCCGTTGACAAACAACATGAAATTTTGTAAAATGTTTAATGCGTCACGTATGTGAACAATTATATTGGAAGATAACTTTGGAGAAGTACTCAAGTGGCCGAAGAGGTGCCCCTGCTAAGGGTATAGGTCGGGTAACCGGCGCGAGGGTTCAAATCCCTCCTTCTCCGCTCTATTTTCTAAGAGATTGTTTATTTTTTTTTCTGTTTATGTATTGACAGGAAAGAATAAGCGTGATAGACTAAGCAAGTTGTCGCTAAGGCAACAGAACCTTGATAACTGAACAGTGAATAACCTTGAAAGATTCAATGAGAACAATTCAATGCAATCGAAGATTGCAGTCAACGAAAGTTGATACGAACATCTTTGAAATTTCAAAGACCTTTAAAACAGTAAATTCAG
>JAZUQL010000064.1:0-12739 GCA_045605685.1 Lachnospiraceae bacterium | reverse complement strand
AATGATGGCAACTAGAAATAGGGGTTGCGCTCGTTGCGGGACTTAACCCAACATCTCACGACACGAGCTGACGACAACCATGCACCACCTGTCACCTCTGTCTCCGAAGAGAAAGGATTCATTACAAATCCGGTCAGAGGGATGTCAAGTCTTGGTAAGGTTCTTCGCGTTGCGTCGAATTAAACCACATGCTCCACCGCTTGTGCGGGCCCCCGTCAATTCCTTTGAGTTTCAGTCTTGCGACCGTACTCCCCAGGCGGGATACTTATTGTGTTAACTCCGGCACTAGAGGCATCGAAACCCCTAACACCTAGTATCCATCGTTTACGGCGTGGACTACCAGGGTATCTAATCCTGTTTGCTCCCCACGCTTTCGCGCCTCAGCGTCAGTTTTGGCCCAGAGAATCGCCTTCGCCACTGGTGTTCCTCCTAATATCTACGCATTTCACCGCTACACTAGGAATTCCATTCTCCTCTTCCATACTCAAGTCTAACAGTATCAGTGGCAGGCTATGGGTTGAGCCCATAGTTTTCACCACTGACTTATTAAACCGCCTACGCGCCCTTTACGCCCAGTGATTCCGGACAACGCTCGCCCCCTACGTATTACCGCGGCTGCTGGCACGTAGTTAGCCGGGGCTTCCTCCTTATTTACCGTCCTATATATGCATTATTCACACATATACCTCTCTTCAATAAGGACAGAGTTTTACAACCCGAAGGCCTTCTTCACTCACGCGGCATTGCTCCGTCAGGCTTTCGCCCATTGCGGAAGATTCCCCACTGCTGCCTCCCGTAGGAGTTTGGGCCGTGTCTCAGTCCCAATGTGGCCGTTCACCCTCTCAGGCCGGCTACTGATCGTCGCCTTGGTAGGCCGTTACCCTTCCAACTAGCTAATCAGACGCGGGTCCATCCTTTTGCGATAGCTTCTTCGATAGGCCATCTTTCCTTTTAGAGTCATGCGACTCCTAAAGTTTATGCGGTATTAGCTTCAATTTCTCGAAGTTGTTCCCCACAAAAGGGCAGGTTACCCACGCGTTACTCACCCGTCCGCCACTCAGTCACTAAATCTTCATTCCGAAAAAATCAAATAAAGTGCTTCGTTCGACTTGCATGTGTTAAGCACGCCGCCAGCGTTCATCCTGAGCCAGGATCAAACTCTCATGTTAAAAAGTTCAATCGGCCAGTCTTAACTGGCTTCTTCATTCAGATTATTCTGAATTTACTGTTTTAAAGGTCTTTGAAATTTCAAAGATGTTCGTATCAACTTTCGTTGACTGCAATCTTCGATTGCATTGAATTGTTCTCATTGAATCTTTCAAGGTTATTCACTGTTCAGTTATCAAGGTTCTGTTGTAACCACAAATGCGGTCAGCTTGATTATATTATCATGGTTTGCAATCATTGTCAACAACTTTTTAAACCTTTTTATAATATTATCAAGCAAGCGGAGAAGGAGGGATTTGAACCCTCGCGCCGTTATTCACGACCTGCACCCTTTCCAGGGGTGTCCCTTCGGCCAGCTTGGGTACTTCTCCGAATTATCTATATAAATAAAAAAGAATCTTGCCCTTATGTGTTAGAGCAAGAAAAAGCGGAGAGGGTGGGATTCGAACCCACGCGCCCTTGCGGACAAACGGTTTTCAAGACCGCCTCGTTATGACCACTTCGATACCTCTCCGTACAACTTATTAAGTTCGCGCCTCAACGCAAGGATTATATTACCATTATAATCTACAGTTGTCAACCAAAAAAAGAGTTTTTTTTATTTTGCCAACCATAACGGGAGATAGCGACTTTCGAATCTATGATTCAAGAAATAATTCTGCCAGACGTAAATCTTCCGGAGTTGTTATTTTAATATTTTCATACTTTCCGTGTATTATTTTAACCCTTTTTCCTGTTGCATATTCTACAACCATTGCATCGTCTGTAATTTGCGGAACCTGTACTTCGTCATCTTCAATTATATGATACAACTTGTTATATGCTTCTCGAATCAACCCACCACGAAATGTTTGCGGTGTCTGTATGCTCCATAAACTGTTTCTATCCGGCGTTGCTGTTACGTATCCACCTTCACCTACCGTCTTTATGGTATCTTTTACCGGAACCCCTAACACACATGCTTCTTCTGTTTTCACACAATCGATAGAGGCCTGTATCAAGTTCCTATCAATCATCGGTCTTGCCGCATCGTGGATTAATATAATATCCGTATCCGTCGTTTCCTGCAGGCCATTGTATACAGAATGATAGCGCTCTTTTCCTCCGGCAATTATTTTCTTTACTTTATTAATATGATATTTCTCTACTATTTGCATTCTGCAATACGAGATATCATCTTGTCCGGTCACCAGAATAATTTCATCTACCGCACTGTTCTCAAAGGCTTTTAAAGAATAATACAGGATTGGCTTGTTATGCACTAGCATATACTGCTTTGAAATCTCACTATTCATCCGTTTTCCAACTCCCGCCGCCAATACAATAGCTGCTATTTTACCCATGCGTTCTCATTCTCCCAGTTTTAGATTCGGAATTGCATTCAAATCCCATCCTGCAAACTTTCCGTCCAGATATAAATAATATGCCGCCGCACCTATCATCGCTGCGTTATCAGTACATAAAACCGAAGAAGGATGATAGAATAAAACACCTTTTTCTTCACAAGATTGTTTTAGTGCATTACGGATCGCACCATTCGATGCCACACCACCGGCAATCGCAAATTTGTCTATTCCATGTTCTTCCACCGCGTGCATTGCATTTGCAACCAGAACGTCAATGACTGCTTTTTGAAAAGAAGCCGCTACATCCGGTACAGATATTTCAACGTCCTTCATTTTACATCCGTTGAGATAATTTAAAACAGCAGATTTTAATCCACTAAAACTAAAATCATATCCGTCTCCGCCAACTTTCGCACGCGGGAATTCAATCGCTTCCGAATTTCCTTCCTTTGCCGCCTGTTCTATCTTTGGACCGCCAGGATATCCCAGTCCAATTGCTCTTGCAACTTTATCAAACGCTTCTCCTGCCGCATCATCTCTTGTTCTTCCTAGTATTGTATACTTTCCATAATCTTCAACCTTTGCCAGATGCGTATGCCCTCCGGATACTACAAGACATACAAATGGCGGTTCTAATTCTTTGTTCTCTATATAATTTGCACTAATATGTCCTTCAATATGGCATACTCCTATTAGCGGCAACCCTGCTGCAAAAGCAATCGCTTTCGCTGCTGCAACTCCTACCAGCAATGCTCCTACCAGCCCCGGACCATATGTAACGGCAATCGCATCCATATCTTGCAACGTCATACCAGCTTCACTAAGCGCCTGCTCTATTACTTGATTTATCTTTTCGATGTGTTTGCGCGATGCAATCTCCGGTACAACTCCACCATATAATGTGTGTAAATCGATTTGTGATGCGATAACATTAGAGCGGACATCACGACCATTTACAACAACTGCAGCTGCCGTTTCATCACACGAACTCTCAATTGCCAGTATTTTTATTTCCTTATCTGTCTTATTACTCATTGTTTGAGCTATCTCCTTCGATTTTGTAGAACCCCAAAATTCTCCATTTGCCATCTTCATCCTTTCGCAACACGTATTGTTCATGCGTTCTTGTATAAGAGGAGCCTTCTTTTATAAAATAGGATGCCTGTACAAATGCCAGTTGATCTTCCCCATCTGTTCTATAAACCACTTCGTTGCTACTACATACATCATGCTGTGCAATTGTCTTTGATTGCTCTTTATATTCCTCCACTTCTTTATTAATAGCTGCCAAATATTCACTCTTTGGATTATTATCTTTTAATTCTTCATCAAAAAGTTCTCTTGACATATATACCAGTTGTTCAAATTGAACTTCATCATATCCTCCATCGTAATACACCTTAATAATACGATTGTATAGTTTTACAACTTCTCTCGGAGTCTGCGGATAGTTGGTGTCTAGGTTTTCTGTCAACAACATTTCAATTTCTGTCAGTTGTTTTTCTTCCTGCGGTTTATTACTAAGATAATAATAACCGCCACATACACCCAATATAATTATGATTGCTAATATTACAACTCCAACCTTTTTCATAATCAATCCTCCTGGAACAAAAGCTCTGCCTTCTTTCCATCCTTGCCTAAGTATGCATTTGAAAATATCTTACGAACTGCCGGCATATAATCCTCTCCCCTTACTAAGGAAGGAGAAAAATGCGTAAGCCACAATTCTTTCACTTGAGCTTTCTTCGCTAATTCTGCAGCTTCATAAAATGTCATATGCTTATATTTTTTTGCGTTGTCTAACTTATCCTTTTCTGCATACATTCCTTCACAGATAAAAATGTCCGAATATTGTGCAGCCTCTGCAATAGCATCTATCGGTCTGCTATCCGTACAATAAGTAACCTTTATTCCTTGTCTTTCCTCTCCCAATACCATGTTTGGGGTGTATTGCATGCCCTCAATTTCAACCGTTTCACCTTTCTGTAGACGATTCCAGTATTGTATCGGAATATTAAGTGCTCTTGCCTGTTCTACATTAAACTTCCCGGTTCTTTTGATTTCAATGGAATAACCATAACAAACCACATTGTGCCGTACTTTAAATGCATGAATATGATATCCGTTTATTTCGAGATATTCATGATTCTCATTCAACTCTATAAATTCGATTGCAAACGGAAGTTCCGGTGCAATCATTCTTAATGCTGACACAACTCTCTCTATGCCCTTAGGTCCGATAATCGTTAAAGGTTCTGTTCTTTGTGCGTTCCCCATGGTAAGCAACAATCCCGGCAAACCACTTATATGATCTGCATGAAAATGGGTAATACACAGTACATCAACCGGTTTTGAGCTAATCCCCTGTTGTCTCATTGCTATTTGTGTTCCTTCTCCGCAATCAATCAAAAGGGAACTTCCATTATATCTCATTATTAATGCGGTTAACCAACGATGGGGCAATGGCATCATCCCCGCCGTTCCCAAAAGACATATATCCAGCATCTATTCTCCAACTTTCTTATAAATCATTATATAGGCATCTTCCTTTGGAATATCATAAAACCCTTTTCTGACACCCTCAATCCGGAATCCTGCATCTTCATACACATGCTGTGCCACCTGATTCGACACTCTTACTTCCAATACAATTCGTTCTAATCCCTCTTTGAAAGCATGTTCTTTTATTGCTCTCAATAACTGTTTGGAAATACCGCGCCCCCTATCTTCCTGTCTGACGGCCACATTTGTAATCTCACCTTCATCATAAAGCAGATACATTCCAACATATCCACATACCTGTTCTTCTTCCTTCGCGACATAAAACACTGCGTTACCGCTCTCGATTGCCTCCCGGAAAGAATTTTGTGACCAAGGCATTGAAAAAATACTTTTTTCTATTGCTGCAACCTGTTCTATATCTTCCGGCTGCATGATGCAAATTAGCATATCTGATAATTCCGCTCCTTTTCCCTGCGTTCTCTCTCTGCTTGAGACAATCTCATATAATCCGGCTTGTGCTCTCTCGCAGTCTGAACATTGCTCTGTTCATAATATGTCTTACCAACCAAAGCAACACTTGCCGCACAAGGGCGATTCTTGGATGCAGGTGCAAACGAAAAAGACTCTCGGATGCTCTCGTTTAATTCTTTTTTATATACATCTGCTCCGGTTCCCAAAAAAATAATCTTTCTTTCGAGATCGTTTACTTTACTTATCAATTCTTCTATAGAGATGACGCATTGGGGTACAACACTTTTCATTTCTCCATCTACAAATTCAAAAACCCCGGTATATACCTGGTTTCTTCTGGCATCCATCATCGGGCAGATAAGCGTCTCTGTTCCCCACAAATTATAAGCTAACGCCTGAAGTGTCGGCACATGTATAATCGGTTTATTTAACGCCAATGCCAATCCTTTTGCCGTTGCCGAACCGATTCGCAACCCTGTAAAAGACCCGGGTCCTCCGGATACTGCAATTGCATCAATTGTTTCCAAATCTAATTCTAAGCGTTTCTTTAATTCGTCTAACATTGGCAACAACGTCTGGGAATGCGTCTTTTTGTTATTTGTCGTGTACTCTCCTAATAGAACATCATCTTCTATTACCGCTACTCCTGCAACTAATTCAGAGCTTTCTATTGCAAGTATTCTCATCCATGAACCTCTTTTATTATTATCTTTCTATAGTCAAATCCTTTTTCCAAGTCTTTTTCTATGATTATTTCTCTGCGATTATTCGGCAAAATATCTTCGATTAAATTCGCCCACTCAATCAAGGATACCCCTTCTCCGTAGACATAATCTTCATAACCCACTTCATACATCTCTTCCACATCGCCCACACGATATACATCAAAATGGTAAAACGGTATCCGGCCCTCTTCGTACACCTGTACTATCGTAAATGTCGGACTGCAGACGGTTTCTTCTATCTCAAGTCCCTGTGCAAACCCCTGTGTGAAAACAGTTTTCCCAACACCTAAATCACCCAGCAATGCATACACATCGCCGGGCTTTACCTGTTTCCCTATATTCTTACCTATTTCAAATGTTTCCTCTGCAGAAAAGCTATCGATTATTGTAACACCTTGTTCTGTCTTACAAGCATCTGCGTGATTCATAGTTTCATTCCAGCCTTTCTATTTCATACGGAAACGATGCTCTTCCAATTGGTTCTTCGCAAGTTCTTTAATTGCGTCATATTGCTTATCTATATCTTCTCTTGGAATAATGTAGGCGCTGATGCGATTACTGTAAATTAAGAGCAGTTTTCTGGTAGTCGCCACTTTATATACCTGTTTCCATGACAGTTCTCCAAACTCTTCCCCTTGCGTCACGCGAATTCCATCCTCGGAAAAGGCATAATGAAGTCTGCTTGCCAGTATTTTATTTGTTTTCAGAGTCTTTTTCGCTCTAAGGCGAAGCGAAACCGGTATGTAGAATATAAAAACTACCCCTACTATAAGGTAGAGAATCGCATATTTATAATCTTGGGCACCAAAATTCACCCCCGCCAACACAAAGGCTATAATTGTAATTAGAATGGCCGCCCACCCCTGCGTTCCCTTATACGCCTGATACATATTAAAATGATATAGATTCTTTACCGTTAATTGAACATCAAATTCGATTTTCATACACTTTCTCCATTTTCAATAAATTTGCTTTATTATAGCACTTCTTTCTAAAAAAGAAAAGTATTTACAATTTCATGGTAAGTTGTATTCTTTGTTTTTTCACATCTACACTTAAGACTTTTACCTCAACAATATCACCAACACTCACCACTTCAAGCGGATGTTTGATATAACGTTCTGACATCTGCGAAATATGAACCAAGCCGTCCTGATGCACACCGATATCCACAAATGCACCAAAATCAATTACATTTCGAATGGTTCCTTTTAGAATCATGCCTTCCGTTAAATCTTTCAATTCCAGTACATCACTTCGCAGAATTGGTTTTGGCATATCCTCACGCGGATCTCTTGCTGGTTTCTCTAATTCTTTGATGATGTCAGAAAGCGTGATTTCACCAATTTCCAAACGATTGGCCAGTTCTTTCTGATTGGATATCTTCTTTGATATAGAGGAAACATTTCTTTCCCTTACATCGTGCAAAGTATATCCCAATTCTGTTAAGAGTTTCTCCGTTGCGGCATATGTTTCCGGATGTACTCCGGTCGAATCTAACGGATTCTCTCCATCTGTAATTCTCATAAATCCCGCACACTGTTCATAGGCTTTTGGTCCAAGTTTTGCTACTTTTAACAGTTGTTTTCTGGAACTAAATCTTCCATTTTCTTCTCGATATGCAACAATATTTTTCGCAATAACTTTGGTAATTCCGGCAATATATTCTAATAAAGATGCAGATGCCGTATTCAGATCAACACCAACTTTATTTACACAATCTTCCACCACTCCGGATAATGCCTCATCTAATTTCTTTTGGTTCATATCATGCTGATATTGTCCGACACCAATTGATTTTGGGTCAATTTTAACCAGTTCTGCCAACGGATCCTGGAGACGTCTTGCCATAGATGTAGCACTTCGTTGTCCTACATCAAAATTCGGAAACTCTTCTGTCGCCAGTTTGCTTGCAGAATATACGGATGCTCCTGCTTCATTCACTATAATATACGAAACAGGAACCGGTATCTCTTTCAAAAGTTCTACAATAACCTGTTCCGATTCTCTGGATGCAGTTCCGTTTCCAAGCGAAATTAAGGTTATTTTATATTTTGAAATCAGTTTTTTAAGTACAACCTTTGCCTCTTCCACCTTATTTTGCGGTGCTGTCGGGTATATTACCGTCGTATCCAAAACTTTTCCGGTCTCATCTACAACTGCCAGTTTGCATCCGGTACGGAACGCCGGGTCCCATCCTAATACAACTTGTCCTGCAATTGGAGGCTGCATTAATAATTGCTTTAGATTTTTTCCAAAAACTTTTATCGCACCTTCTTCTGCACTTTCAGTTAAATCATTTCTGATTTCTCTCTCTATCGATGGTGCAATCAAACGTTCATATGCGTCTTGAATGCTTTCTTTTATTACTTCCGCCAATTTCGGATTCGCATCTGTAATCACCTGTTTTTGCAAATATAGTAAAACATCCTCTGTCGGTGCTTGAATTTTTACGGTAAGGTATTTTTCTTTTTCTCCACGATTCATTGCAAGAATACGATATCCTGCCAATTTCTCGATTGCTTCATTAAAGTCATAGTACATCTCATATACAGACTCCACCTCCGCATCTTTTGCCACCGATTCCAGACGTCCTTTTTTTCTCGTAATTTCACGGATTCTGGTTCTGTAATCCGCATTATCTGAAATATACTCTGCAATAATATCCTTTGCTCCTGCAATCGCATCCTCAATTGATGATACTTCTTTTTCCTCATTGAGATACGCTTCAGCTTCTGATTCTAAGTTTGTCGCTGCCTGCTGCAATAAAATAAGATTCGCAAGCGGTTCTAAACCTTTTTCTTTTGCAATAATTGCACGCGTACGTCTCTTCGGACGATATGGGCGATATAAGTCATCTACGGCAACCTGTGTCATCGCAGATAAAATCTGATTCTTCAACTCTTCGGTTAATTTTCCTTGTTCTTCTATGCTAGAGAGAACCGTCTGTTTCTTTTCTTCCAGATTTCTCAAATATACCAATCGTTCATACAGATTTCTTAAAACCTCATCATCCAAAGAACCTGTCACTTCTTTTCGATATCTTGCAATAAACGGAATCGTATTTCCCTCATCAATAAGCTGTATTGTTGCCTCTACCTGCTTTTTTCCTATTTTCAATTCCTGTGCAAGGATTGTATTGAT
Organism: Lachnospiraceae bacterium; assembly: GCA_045605685.1. Classification (GTDB taxonomy): domain Bacteria; phylum Bacillota; class Clostridia; order Lachnospirales; family Lachnospiraceae; genus Roseburia. The sequence continues at coordinate 3,381 of JAZUQL010000064.1, read as the reverse complement.
ATCCATGTGCCTTCTCCTATATTTAAATTTTATATTTTTTTAACTTTCCCTATTATATATGAAGTGATAAAATAAAATCAACTTTGTTACTAAACGGAGGTTTTAAATGGAAATTTCAAATTATAAACCGGAAAATGGAAATCCCATCCCCCCTTGTAGTTTACGCTCTTCCAAAATGGAACGTATTGCATTATTACTCGCCATTATTTCTTTTGCAGCAAGTTTATGCATTTACGTTTCTATTATTACAGGAGCACTGGCCATGCTTTTTGCATTGCTCTCACGCGGTGGAGAATATACCATGGGGAAAAATGCCAAGATTGCGTTTGGCGTCGGATTGCTTGGCGTTCTGAGTACTGCAGTCATATATACATATAGCTTTTTAACCATATATCAGGAATATGGAAGTTTTGAAGCACTTCTTCAGGAATCCTGCGAACAGGCCGGTTATGATTATGACGAGCTAATGGAAGAACTGCAACTTTCCGAATAACTAGCCCATCACATAAATTCCACCGATTGCTATCAATAAGTCTTTTACGATAACATTGATTAATATGAGAACCATTCCAATCCACAAGTATATATCACGATAACTCATCGCGATCTTGATTCTATCCTTCGATACTCTTTGTATGGTTTGGGAAATCATAAACCATCCGCATATTACTGTCGTATAAATAACAAACGGATGATATAAGAAGGATCGAATGATATTACCATGAAGCAGTGCATACACGGCTCTCGTTCCGCCACATCCCGGACAATAATATCCGGTTACGGTATGCAAAGGACACGGAGGCCAGATGCCCAACAAATCTAAATTAACAAATTGCTTTAAGCCAATATAAATAAATATACTTACAAGGCCAATCCATCCTACTATGTATAATGTGCGGTCGTATGACGATTGCTTTTTCATGAATAACAGTTCCTTTCACATAAAACAAATTACATAAGGAGTTTTGCATATGAAAACATCTTCAAAAGAATTAAAACGATTATCCCGCTTAAATTTAATGGGACATTATCCTACTACAATTTTTGCTTTTCTCTATATTACCTTTTTTCTATTAGCAATAAAAAATGTATTTTCATCTGTCTTAGGTGACGAACTCATCACAACCATGCAGAAAGTCATCTACTATACCTCTGATTTCCTTATCTCTTTGCTCGGGGTCATTCTTTCTGTCGGTCAGATGCACTTACATTTAAATATTGCACGCAAAAAAGAGTTTCATTTCAATAATATTTTTTACGGCTTCCGCAATCAGCCGGATCGCTTTATTATTGCCGGAATCGTATTTGTGTTGTTAGATTTACCTGTAACAGGTGCAATCTCGCTTCTTACGCTATCTTTCAATGAATCCGGTGCCACTTCAACTCTATTTGTTATTCTTGCAGTGGTTCTCTTTGCAGTAGCGGTCATTCTTAATTTGAGTTTTCAACTCACTTATTATCTTCTGATAGATGATAAAGAGATTTCTATTTTGAAATCCTTTCTAAAATCCATGCGACTTATGAAAGGATATAAACTTCGGTTTCTCTACCTGTCTATCAGTTTTATCGGTTTATATCTGCTCGGAATTCTCTCTCTCGGAATCGGATTCCTCTGGATTTATCCTTATTACCAGCAAACTTTTGCTAATTTCTATCTGGATATTATAGGAGAACGACAAGCAATTGACCTAAGTGTCTAAAATAATTTTGTTGTCCATTTGGAACAATCCCAGACTTCTCCAACAATATCACGGTAGAATTCCGGTTCATGACAAATAAGCAATATCGAGCCCTTGTATTCTATAAGGGCTTTTTTTAATTCTTCTTTGGCATCTACATCCAAATGATTTGTTGGTTCATCTAACAATAGAATATTCGTCGTTTTATTCATCAGTTTACACAAACGGACTTTTGCCTGCTCTCCACCGCTTAATACACGTACCTGACTTTCAATGTGCTTGGTGGTCAATCCACACTTAGCTAGTGCTGAGCGGACTTCATACTGCGTAAATGACGGAAACTCTTCCCAGATTTCCTCTATACAGGTCTTCCTGTTTTCGCCTTTGATTTCCTGTTCAAAATATCCGATTTCTAAGTTTTCCCCTAATTCAACGTTACCCTTCAAAGCCGGAATCAGGCCAAGTATACTACGTAATAAAGTTGTTTTTCCTATTCCATTCGCTCCTATTAGAGCAACTTTGTGACCTCTTTCCATAAGAATGTTTAATGGTTTTGAAAGCGGGGTATCATACCCGATTACGAGATCTTTTGCTTCGAAGATAGTCTTGCCCGGAGTCCGTCCCACTTTAAAATAAAATTCCGGCTTTGGTCTCTCTTGTGCCAGCTCAATAATATCCATTTTGTCCAGTTTTTTCTGTCTGGACATTGCCATATTTCTTGTTGCGACACGAGCCTTGTTTCTTGCTACAAAATCTTTCAACTCGGATATTTCCTGTTGCTGTTTCCGATATGCCGCTTCTAACTGCGATTTTTTCACGGCATATACTTCCTGAAATTTATCATAATCACCTACATACCGATCCAGGTGCTGATTCTCCATATGATATATAATATTAATAACGGAATTCAAGAATGGGATGTCGTGTGAAATAAGAATAAATGCGTTTTCATATTCATTCAAATATCTTTTCAACCATGCAATGTGTTCTTCATCCAAATAATTGGTTGGCTCGTCTAAAAGCAAAATATCCGGTTTTTCCAGTAGCAGTTTGCCTAACAGCACCTTCATACGTTGCCCACCGCTTAAGTCATTTACATCATGCTCCAAGCCTAAATCCAATAAGCCTAATGCTCTTGCAACCTCTTCCACCTTTGCATCGATAACATAGAAGTCATGATTTGTTAGTATATCCTGTATCGTGCCAAGTTCTTCCATCATTGTTTCCATCTCGTCCTCTGTGGCTTCGCCTAATTGTTCACAGATTTGATTCATCTTATCCTCCAGCTCGAACAACCATGAAAAAGCTGACTTTAAGACATCCTCAATTGTCATTCCCTTTTCCAGTGTTGAATGCTGATCCAGATAGCCTACGCGAACATTTTTTGCCCATTCTACTTTTCCTTCATCCGGCATTAATTTGCCGGTTACAATATTCATAAATGTTGATTTTCCTTCTCCATTGGCTCCAACTAAACCGATATGCTCTCCCTTGAGTAAACGAAAGGATACATCATCGAATATTGCTCTTTCACCAAAACCATGGGTTAAATGTTCTACGTTTAATATACTCATTGTTTCAAGTTTCCTCTTTCTATTATTTCATCCACAATTGCATGTGCTACCTTCTCTTTGCTCATCAGTTCCAATTCTTTGGATGCATCTTGGGTAATTAATGTCACTACGTTTGTATTCGTACCAAA
>JAZUQL010000063.1:0-2110 GCA_045605685.1 Lachnospiraceae bacterium | reverse complement strand
AGTCGGCTTGCTGTGTCAGGAGTTAGGGGTTCCGGTACCGTTGACCATCGTCATGGCGCTGGCAGCAGGAATGACCGTATCCCTGATTGGGACAAAGTATGTTTTAAAGGATAGTCTGGGGAATGTAAAGTTTGAATTTGAGGGTGGTACAGTACCTAAAGTAACGCCATCTAGACTAGCAGACAATGTGTTAGATGCAGATTTTTTAAAGAATGCAAATACAGTAAAAGACAAATTACCTACATGGGCAAAAAATAAAGGAAATTTTGGTTATAGTGAAGTGGATATAGACGGCTTAGATAACACACAGTTTTTTGCACATAGCAGTATACAGACAGAGATACCAAGTGTGAAAGATAGTGGGATATCCATAAAACCGGAATCTTCACCATTTAAGACAGTAGAGGTCAATGGTAGTAATGTGATAAATGGAGAAGGCGCTTGGCCCAGAGATGTAGATACAGAGTATAAGATTCTTTCTGACATACAAAGTAAATTAGGAGATAATCCTTCAGCATCAGGAAAAATCAAGCTTTATACGGAATTAGAGCCGTGTCCAAGTTGTCGGAGCGTTATTGAACAATTTAAGGAAATGTATCCAAATATAGATATTGAAGTTATTTATAGTGTCAACAAATAAGGAGTGTGCAAAAGTGAAAAGAATAAATTTTTATAAAAAAAAATATGAAGCCTTGGAAACATTTTATGGGTGGATTGATCAAGGAAGTGAATACGATATCGCAGTTGAACAAAGTGTTTATTATAATCACGGTTTGGAAGAAATTGAGGAAATCATAATGAATATTACAATTGCAACCAGATATTCCAGATGTGGTAAAACAATATCAGAGCAATTCAAAAAAAGATTAGAAACTGCCATAGCTAAAGTTAAGACATTAAATTTGCAGGAGTATGGTTTGAAGGATGAGGAAATAAACGTTTTTAACGAAGAAGTAGAGGAAGTGGAAGCATTAATTTTGTAGTATGACATAAAATCATAGGAGTGATAATCATGAGTATAACCGTGAAAAGAGGATATTCTCCAAATGATCAAAAAGAGTTTAGTAGTAAATCCATTGATAAATTACTTAAGGCTGGACGGGATTTACAATATTTACTAAATCAGGGATATAATATAAAAGGAGCGTCCACATTTGTAGGAAATCATTATCTATTATCAGAGAGACAAAGATTAGCATTGGCAAGAGCTGTCTCATCAAATGAAAATATTAAGATGCGAGAAAGCAAAGAAGTTAAAAACATCCCACAAGGAAGCGTGGTAAACATTGATGGATTTAATACCATAATTACATTGGAGGTTGCGTTATCGGACTCTCTTTTATTAAAGAGCATGGATGGAACCATTAGGGATTTGGCTGCACTTAGAGGTACATATCGATTGATTGATAAGACGGACACCGCAATTATGTTGATTGGAAGTGTTTTGGAAAAAAACAAGATCAATAAAGCTATATTTTATCTAGATGCACCGGTATCCAATTCAGGAAGGTTGAAGCAACGCATAATCGAATTATTAAATCAGTTTACTTTTGAAGTGCATGTGGAAGTAATCAATAATGTAGATGCAATTTTGGAAAAGCTTGACAATGTAATAACTAGCGATGCTATTATTCTGGATAAGTGTGTCAGTTGGATTAATCTGAGTTCAAAAATCATAGGAGAAATTGATAGAGATTATCCATATATAGATTTTAGAGAATTAACAACTTATAGAGAGTAATACATGTTATATTCAAGCTAAAGGTAAAAAACACAATGCAACGAATGTAACAATTTTGTAACATTTTCCTTGACGATCCACAAACGCCCATGTTACAATGGCACGCAAGAAGGGGGTATAAGGGGGATGAAAAATCCTTATAATACCTAAACAGAAACACAGAATTGGAGATGTTCTATGGGCTACGATAGCTACAGAACATCTCCGATTTTCTGTTATACGGAAAAATGGTAAGCGCTCAATAACAGAGTGCCTTTAAATATATTTCGTATCCATGAGATAATGGACTCCATATAACTTTAGAGTTTTTCAAGTTATAGTTTTTCAAGTTTTTCAACTAAAATGGAGGCGATTATCATGGATCAAGTT
>JAZUQL010000062.1:0-32200 GCA_045605685.1 Lachnospiraceae bacterium | reverse complement strand
AAGAACAAAGAGTCCGCAAGCGGACTCTTGCGCCGAGCGCGGTCGCGACAGCGACATCTTCCTTGTACGCGCGAGTGCACATCCACGCGGAGCGTTTTTGCTTTATAGGAAAAGCTTTCACACTTTAGTGTGACAAGGTCTTTCCTATAAAGTAAAAAATGCCGACTATAAATCGGCACTTTCATAATTATTGTACATTTTCCGGTATATGACAGCTTCCATTTACTAACGCTTCGGCAACACCTCTGGAAATCTGAATCTGTCCATTCTGGTTTGGATGAACTCCATCTCTACTAAAGTTCCCCTGACATCTTGCAAGATATTCTGTATTATGAAGATAAACACCTCCATGATTCATTACTTTCTTATAACCCGGAATGCTGTTTGCTACAAGCTGTTTATTGTTCGCTTCTCTGGTAGACCATCCTACTGCGCCTACCTTTACAGTTGCATTCGGATAATTCGTCTTTGCGTAGTCACAAAATTGGGCAATTGCTGCTTCAATCTCTTCTACACTATAAGTTTGGTCATTATATCCGCCAAGTACGACAATATCTGTAATTTCATTTTTATCTTCCAAACGAACCTCATGTTCTGTTACATATTCTAATTGTTTTAAGAAATCAATTCCGTTATCGCTTCCGTTAATGAATCCTGCTCCCGGAATGGACATCACATAATACTCTTCCTCTTCTAATCCCATATAGGTTGGAATATATGTGGTCCATGAAGTTAGCACTCCATCATATTGCGTATGACCACTTCCGTAACTATCTCCAATAAAAATGTATTTTCTGTCATCCTCTTTCTCTTCTTCTGCCATTCCCTTCTGTGGCTGTTCTTCTATTTTATTGCTTACGGTTGGCTCTACGGATGTAATACCCATATTAACGGCTGCTGTATTTACTCCGCATCCGGTTAATGTTCCCATTGTTAAAATTGTAATTGCTAAGATTCCTGTTGTTTTTTTCATAACTTTTCTCCTCGATTTTGCTTGTTTTTCTTTTGATAACGTGACTTTAACACAGGAATTTTATCGTCTCAAAAAATTCGCGCATATTTAATGGAACTTTAAATTCTCTGTAAATCTCTTAACATTTTTGTAAAAGAACGTAATTCTTTTGACTTATTCTGTTCTTGCAATTGCAAAATCAAGATAGTACACGGATGTATTCTTTCTATATCCTATTCTTGGAAAATATTACATTGGAGTTCCAAGAAAACAAAAAAAGCCCGCAACAGCAATCATTTGCTGCCACAGGCCTTTTACCGTTTTCGCTATTCGGCTTCAAATTCCTCTTTATATTTATTAAGAATTAAAGTCTGAATCGTTTCACGTGTTCCAGAATTAATCGGATGTGCAATATCGCGATATTCTCCATCTGATGCTTTTCTGCTCGGCATTGCGATGAACAATCCTTTTTCTCCTTCAATGACTTTAATATCATGAACTACAAATTCATCATCTAAAGTGATTGAAACAACTGCCTTCATCTTGCCTTCCTTGTCAATTTTGCGAATTCTTACGTCTGTAATCTGCATAATTAGCCCCCCTTGCCTTAGCATTTATCTGAGATTACTTTCAGATACGATTTTAATGTCTCCTTCACCTATGTAAGAAGTATTTGGTGATAATTGCGTCTTGCTTTCCACAATGCAATTCTCTATTCTCACATTATCCGCAATGTAAACTTCATTGAGAATAATAGAGTTCTTAATAACAGAATCCTTTCCTACAAACACTTTCTTAAATAATAACGACCCCTCAACTTGTCCATTTATAATGCAGCCACTTGAAATCAGGCTGTCAGACACACTCGCCCCCGGATTGTACTTCGCAGGTGGTAAGTCATCCACTTTCGAATAAATCTTTGGTTCCTGAGAGAAAAAGGCACGTATCTTAGGATTTAACAAATCCATGTTCGCCTGATAATAATCCGAAACGGTCGAAATATTCTTCCAATATCCCTCCATTTCATAAGCCATAACACGCTTCGCATTCAAATAACGGATGATAATATCATTTACAAAACTATAGCGACACTCTTCTTCTGCCTTCTCTAATAATGCAATTAATTCCAACCGTCCAATTACATAAATTCCGGTTGATATTATATTTGACTTAGGTACTAAAGGTTTCTCGTCAAAACTGGTAATTCTTCCCTCGTCGTCTGTCTCAATGACACCATAACGGCTAAAATCCGATTCCTGTGGAATCTTCTTGCAGACTACGGTTATATCTGCATTCGTCTGAATGTGATAATCTAATACCTCTTCATAATCAAGCTTATAAACCCCATCGCCACTTGCAATGATGACATACGGTTCAAACGATCTTTTTAAAAACTCTATATTCTGGCACATGGCATCTGCCGTACCCCGATACCAATCGCTATTCTCTCTTGTTACAGTTGGCGGAAATAAAAACATCCCACCTTGCTTTCGCCCAAAATCCCACCATTTCGATGAACTAAGATGTGCATTCAAGGATCTGGCATTAAATTGTGTAATAACAGCTACAGATGAAATATGCGAATTGCTCATATTGCTAAGTGCAAAATCCACACATCGAAAGGTTCCACCAAACGGCATTGCTGCAATGGCACGTCTTCTTGTCAGTTCTTTCATCCGCGTACTGTTTCCGCCTGATAAAATAATTCCTACCGCTTTCATATTGTGCTACCTTCCTTTATCAATAGTTCTCCGGAGTCCAATTTCCCTTCCGGGTAATCTTCCATCGTTGTAATACCCGAAATTGCCGTGTTCTTTCCTATTAAAACACCATCCGGTACTACTGTCGATTCTCCTATTGTAACAAGACCGTAGGAATAAATATTCGGTTTTGCTTTATTCGGCACCTCTTCACCAACACCCAATACCGCATTCTCGCCAATCTGGCTTTCTTCTGCAATAATGGCTTTATTGATAATTGTATAATCACCAATAACGGTATTCTGCATGATAATGGAGTCTCTAATCACACAGCCTTTCCCTATATAAACATTCGGTCCTATGACACAATTATCTACGGTTCCAAATATCTGTGTTGCTTCCCCAACAATACTACGGGTTACACTTGCTTCCTTCGCAATATATTGCGGCTCTATTTCATCACACTTCGTGTAAATCTTCCATTCTTCATCATATAAATTAAACACAGGAATCAGGTCGATTAATTCCATATTCGCTTCCCAATAAGAAGCCAACGTTCCAACATCCTTCCAATATCCCGTAAATTCATACGCATATAGTGCCTTCCCCTGCTCATGACAATATGGAATAACATGCATACCAAAATCGCAGCTCTCTTGTTTGGCCATGTCAATCAACGCCTGTTTTAAAATAGGCCATGAGAAAATATAGATTCCCATAGATGCCAGGTTGCTCTTCGGATGTTCTGGTTTCTCCTGGAACTCACAGATTCGCTTCTCCTCGTTCGCAACTACAATTCCAAATCGGCTCGCCTCTTCCATCGGAACCGGCATGCTGGCAATCGTAACATCTGCATTCTTCTCCTTGTGAAAATCAAGCATCTTCTCGTAGTCCATCTTATAGATGTGATCTCCCGAAAGAATCAGAACATATTCCGGATGATAACTTTCAATATATCTAAGATTCTGATAGATCGCGTTCGCTGTTCCTGTATACCATTCGCTATTCGTACTTCTCTCATATGGCGGAAGAATGGTCACTCCACCATTATTACGGTCCAAATCCCACGGAATTCCGATTCCGATATGGGTATTCAGCCGCAATGGCTGATACTGCGTCAAAACGCCTACAGTATCGATTCCTGAGTTTATACAATTACTGAGTGGAAAATCGATAATACGATACTTCCCTCCAAACGATACTGCCGGCTTCGCTACATCCGCCGTCAGAACCCCGAGTCTGCTGCCTTGCCCACCTGCAAGAAGCATGGCTATCATTTCTTTTCTAATCACGTCAACTCTCCTCGTTCATTCTGATAAATAGTGGGTTAATTATAGCACAATTCCTATTTTTCTTCAACATATTTCACAATATTTATACACTTTTTGACAATTTTTTGTCACTTTAGCCTACACTCTTTCAACAGGAAATAATTGCAAAATATAATTATATGGTTATAATGAATGTAGAGTTTTTACTACATTATAGAAAGTAGGTATGATATGTACAGAATAGATTTTAACACTCCGATACATGTACATTTTATTGGAATTGGCGGGATTAGCATGAGCGGATTAGCAGAAATTCTTTCTGCAGAAGGCTTTACCATCTCCGGCTCCGACTCAAAGGAATCCGATTTGACGAAACATTTGGAAGCATTAAATATGCAGATTTTCTATGAACAGGCTGCAAGCAATATTATCCCGGGAATCGATTTGGTTGTATATACTGCAGCCATCAAGGAAGACAACCCAGAGTATCAGGAAGTACTTCGCCAAGGACTTCCGCTTCTCTCAAGAGCACAACTTCTAGGCCAGATTATGGATAATTACAACAACTCGATTGCCATCTCCGGCACACATGGAAAGACAACTACAACCTCCATGATGAGCCAAGTTCTGTTAGAAGCGAACACTGACCCAACCATTACTGTCGGCGGTATCCTAACTGCAATTGATGGAAATCTGCGTGTCGGACAATCTGATTTCTTTATCTCAGAAGCTTGCGAGTATACGAATAGCTTCTTGAATTTTCATCCAAAATACAACATTATCCTCAATGTCGAGGCAGAGCACCTGGATTTCTTTAAGGATTTGGAGGATGTCCGCAATTCTTTCCGTTCCTTTGCATCGAATACGTTATCCGATGGTGTTACGATTATTAATGGTGAAATCGAAGAATACGAATCTCTTGTAAATGGGCTCCCGCAGAAAATCATTACCTATGGATTTTCTCATCATTTTGACTACTGGGCAGCCAATATCCGTTATAACGAAAAAGCATGTGGTTCTTTCACGGTTATGCACCAAAACAATGCCCTCATGGAAATCGAACTAAGTGTTCCGGGAGAACACAACATCTCCAATGCACTTGCAGTGATTGCACTTTCACGGGAATTGAATCTTTCCACCGCTCACATCACAGCCGGTCTTAAGAAGTTTACCGGAGCCAATCGTCGTTTCCAATATAAAGGTGTTGTTGACGGAATCACCATTATAGACGATTATGCACATCACCCGACGGAGATTCAGGCAACTTTAACTTCCGCCAAGAATTTCGATTCCAAACGAATTGTTCTGGTATTCCAACCGCATACTTATTCCAGAACAAATGCCTTTTTACATGAATTTGCTGACGTTTTAGCACTTGCCGACGTCGTTGTACTGGCAGACATCTACGCCGCAAGAGAGAAGAACACTTACGGTATTCATTCCCGAGACATTCTTACTTTATTAAAAGAAAAGAATGTTGACGCACATTATTTTCCTTCTTTTGAGGAAATTGAAAAATTTTTATTAAAAAATTGTGTGCACGGTGATTTGTTGATAACCATGGGAGCAGGAAACGTCGTAGAAATAGGCGAACACCTTCTCGGTCGATAGATATCCACATTATCCACACTGAATTCTTGATAATTTTACGAATTCGTGTGGATTTTTTGTTATCAACTTTTATTCTCGTTTTCCTTATAAATTAAGCAGTTTTTGCCATTCATAAAATTTTTATCCACACTTTCCACATTCTTCAAAATGCTTCAAGCCCTTGATTTTTGGGCTTTTTGGCACTTCCCTTTCCCTAAAATTTATGCTATAATTCATCACAGACTTACGGATGAAAGAGAGAGAGAAGATGGCAGAATTTCAGTTACACAGTAATTGTCTGTGTTCAAATACCATTATCCCGAATAGATTTATTGATGAATATATGACGGCTGCAAACGGAGAGTTTGTAAAGGTCTATTTATATTTACTTCGTGCACTCAGCAGCAATACGATGCAGTGCTCTATCTCTGCCATTGCAGATCACTTTGACCATACCGAGGCAGATGTCATTCGTGCACTCAAATATTGGGATAAGATGCAACTCATCTCTTTGGAATATGATAAGAACAATAATATTTGCGGATTGCATTTTATTGACTTGAATCAGACCTCAGGTGATAATTCCAGACAAATTGCTGCTTCTATCATACCGGATACTTCCTCTATTCCAATTACACAAGCAACAACTAAGAAAAAAGCGACTAAACGTAATCCTCAGCCATCGAAGAAGAGTTACACCTTGAATGAAGTGAAAGGATTCCGTAGCAATCCGGATATTTCAGAGCTTTTCTTTATTATAGAGAGTTATCTAAAACATCCTCTGAGCGAATCTGATATTAATATCGTTCTATACTGGTATGACCAACTAAGCTTCGGGAGCGATTTGATTATATATTTGACAGAATACTGCATCAGCGAAGGACACTCCAGTCTGCGCTACATGGACAAGGTCGCTCAAAACTGGCACGAGAATCAGATTACGACAATCGATGCAGCCAAGAATGCTTCTATGCTACATAATCAGAGTACATACACCGTTATGAAAGCCATGGGCATTACCGGACGCAATCTTGTTGACCGCGAACTTACTTATATTAAGAGATGGACAAGCAAATACTGCTTTGGTCTGGATATTATCAAAGAAGCTTGTGACCGCACTATCGCTGCAACACAGAAACCCAATTTTGAATATGCGGAACGCATCTTATCCAATTGGTATTCAAAACAGGTTCATACCATGGATGATATTGCAGCAATAGACCAGGAATACACCCGGACCAAAACTACAAGCGGCGGGAGCAGGAACCATTCTTCTTCCACGCGAAAGAGCAATAGTTTTAACAATTTTAATCAACGCGATTATGACTACGAACAATTAGAAAAAGTACTATTAACCACATCGGTTGAATAATAATACGGAGGCTATTATGTCACTAAGCAATGCACAGTATGATACCATCATGCGCATCTACGATAAGAAGCAACTTCATAATCAACATCTCTATGAACAAAAGAAACAGGCTGCCTTTGAAAAAGATCCTCGTCTGGCATTAATTGACGAAGAGATTGTCCGTTGTTCTGTCACACAAGCAAGAAAACGGTTAGAAGGCAATATGATTGCGCTTTCCGAATTAAAAACACAATTACGCCAGTTACGTGAAGAACGTTCCCGTGTATTGGAACAACTACACCTCCCGGAAGATTATTTTTCTCCAATCTATTCCTGCCGTCATTGTCAGGACACAGGATTTATTAACGGGAAATACTGTCACTGTTTCAAACAGGAGATTATCAACGTTGTATACTCTCAATCCAATATTCGTAACATATTAGAACGAGAGAATTTTTCTACGTTTTCTTATGATTATTATGATGAAGATGTTATAAATAAAACAACCGGACTCTCATCGCTTGCAACCATCCAAAAAGCAGTTGCAGAATGTAAACATTTTATATCCGATTTTGATAATAAACCAAAAAACATTTTTTTGTATGGTGACACCGGCGTTGGAAAGACATTTTTGACCAACTGCGTTGCAAAAGAACTTTTAGATAAAGGGTATTCCGTTATCTACTTTACAGCCTTTCAATTATTTGATATATTAAGCAAAGGCGTGTTTTCCAAAAATGAAGATGCGATTGCAGCAAACCGTAACATATTCGATTGCGATTTGCTTATTATAGACGATTTAGGAACTGAGCTTGCTAATTCCTTTACCACATCACAATTATTTTTGTGTGTAAATGAGAGAATTCTGCGCCAGAAATCAACCATCATTTCAACCAATCTTAACATGAACCAGATGGTGGATTTGTACTCAGAACGCACACTCTCACGAATTTCCAGCAATTATTCCGTGATTAAGTTATTTGGAGAAGATATTCGAATTAAAAAACGGAAGATGCATTAATTGTGTTTCTATCTTGCCCCACTGGGACAAGTACTAAATATACATATGAAGTTATAATTTATGGAGGACTCATCATGCCAAACGATGAAAGAATTTTAGAGACTATGCCTGCCGGTACACTTGGACTAATTCCTACACAAAGTTGTATGGCTATTGGTAAGAAAGTAGATTCGTACCTTGCTGCTTGGAGAGAGCATAGAGAACACGAACACCAGAATGAACTGGCCTTTAAGGATTACTCTAAGGAAAGTTACATCATTAAAACACAACATCCACGATTTGGTTCCGGCGAAGCAAAATGCGTCATTTCTCAATCTGTACGTGGTGCCGATATTTATATTATGGTAGATGTAACAAACCACAGTTTAACTTATTCATTATGCGGATACACAAACCACATGTCCCCGGATGATCACTATTGCGATTTAAAACGTGTTATCGCGGCAATCGGCGGAAAAGCAAAACGTATTACCGTTATCCTTCCATTCTTATATGAAAGCCGTCAACACAAACGCAATTCCCGTGAATCCCTTGACTGTGCCAATGCATTACAAGAACTTGTTGCAATGGGTGTTGATAATATTATTACCTTCGATGCACACGACCCTCGTGTACAGAATGCAATTCCGTTAAAAGGTGGTTTCGAATCCGTTCAACCATATTATCAATTTATTAAAGGTATCCTAAAGAACGTAAAAGACTTAAAAATCGACTCTGATCATCTTATGATCATCAGCCCGGATGAAGGTGCAACAAACCGTGCGATTTATATTGCAAACGTTCTTGGCGTTGATATGGGTATGTTTTATAAACGCCGCGATTATAGTAAAGTTGTTGATGGTCGTAACCCAATCGTAGCCCATGAATTCTTAGGTTCTGACGTAGAAGGAAAAGATGTATTCATTATTGATGATATGATTTCTTCCGGAGAAAGTATGATTGATACAGCGAAAGAACTAAAGAAACGTAAAGCAAACAGAATCTTTGTCGTTTCAACATTTGGATTATTTACAAATGGTTTAGCTTCTTTTGACAAAGCATATGAAGAAGGTTTAATCTATCGTGTTGTTACAACCAATCTGACATACCAGACAGACGAACTTCTTTCAAGAGAATACTATATCAGTTGTGACATGAGTAAGTATATCGCTTATATCATTGATACCTTAAATCATGATACTTCTATCAGCGATTTATTAAATCCATATGAACGTATTCAGAACTATGTAAAAGCCTATAATGAAGCTCAGACAATATAATTATAACAGCCTCCTGTACAAATACTGTGAGGCTGTTATTTATTTGCGCTTTGTAGATACAAATAAGGGAGATAAACAAATACTGTTTATCTCCCTATCATAATATGCTCTTATACTAACTCAAGAAGTACTTCTAAAGCTCCGTCACCTTTACGCTGACCAATCTTTACGATTCTTGTGTATCCACCGTTTCTATTTGCATATTTTGCAGCGATTTCGTCAAATAATTTTGCACATAAATCAACTTCTACCGCTTTTTTCTTCGGTGCATCCTGCTCAGATTTCTTTACAGAATAGAGAACCTTTAACATTTCTCTTCTTGCATGAAGACGTGAAGGCATATCTTTTTTGATTGTTTTCTGCACTTCATCATATACTGTAACTTTCTTTCCATCAACAACTTCTTTTACTCTTTTACCATCTTTGTCTTTACGTGGTACTTTTGCTGTAACTGTTACTTCTTCAAAGTTGTCTTTTTCTCTTACCGCCATTGCGATAAGACCTTCTGCAATTTTACGAACTTCTTTCGCTTTTGCTTCTGTTGTAACAATCTTACCATTTGCGATAAGAGCTGTTACCTGACCTCTTAATAATGCCTTTCTCTGGCTTGAGGTTCTGCTAAGTTTACGATACTTTGCCATGTTTTTTTCCTCCATTTGTGGGACATTCGGCCACGCTCTTCGGGCTTACTTACCGAACATCATATCTTGTTTTGGTAGAAAATCTACCGGTTGCCACTCATGAATATGACATATGCCGCGCTCTTCGGACTTATCGGTTCTGCCTGTATGAGTATTTATAAACAAGGGGGATTATTCATCTCCCTGTTTTAACTGTAATCCAAGTTCTTTTAATTTTGCAAGCACTTCTTCTAAGGACTTACGTCCAAGATTACGGACTTTCATCATATCTTCTTCTTTTCTGTCGATTAATTCTGCAACGGTATTAATTCCGGCTCTCTTCAAACAGTTATAAGAACGAACAGATAATTCAAGTTCATCAATGCTCATTTCAAGAACTTTTTCCTGTGCATCGTTCTCTTTTTCGATCATTACTTCTGCCTGCTGTGCTGCATCAGATAAGTCAATAAAGAGATTCAAATGCTCACTTAACACCTTTGCTGCAAGGCTTACAGCATCATCCGGTACAAGTGTTCCGTTTGTGTAAACATCTAATGTAAGTTTGTCATAATCTGTTACCTGACCTACACGAGTGTTCTCTACTGTAATATTTACACGCTCTACCGGTGTATAGATAGAATCCACTGCAATTACTGCAATTGGGGTAGATTCTGTTTTGTTTTTGTCAGCACTTACATATCCACGTCCTTTTGTAATTGTAAGCTCCATGAATAATTTGCTATCAATTCCACCATTCAAATGAGCAATTATCAAATCCGGATTCATCACTTCGATATCTGAATCAAACTGGATATCTGCTGCTGTAACAACGCCTTCACCTTCGAATTCAATATAAGCAACTTTTGGTTCATTCGTAGAACTATTATTGCGAATAGCAAGGTTCTTAATATTCATAATAATCTCAGTTACATCCTCTTTAACTCCTGGGATAGAACTGAATTCATGTAAAACTCCATCGATTTTAACACGGCTTACAGCTGCACCTGGTAAAGAAGATAACATAATTCTTCTTAAAGAATTGCCAAGTGTTGTACCATAACCTCTTTCCAAAGGTTCTACAACAAATCTACCGTATTTTTTGTCTTCTGAAATCTCAACAATTTCAATTTTCGGCTTTTCAAACTCGAACACTACAAAGTCCCTCCTTCTCGGGTATCGTTGTTTTATTATAAGATACGGATAGCCGGGGAAGTTTCCCCGGCACATTGCGTTCCACCAAACACAAAGCAAAACGCATAATCCAATTAATTATTTAGAATATAATTCGACGATAAGCATTTCGTCAACTGGTACGTCGATCTGTTCACGACTTGGCAATTCTTTGATTGTTGCCTGGAATTTGTCCATATCGGAATCTAACCATTCCGGTACAAGTCTTCCACCAGTTACCTCAACGATATCTTTCATTCTCTGAAGACCCTTTTTCTTCTCTACTACTTCGATTACGTCTCCAGCACTTACTAAGTATGAAGGAATGTTAACTAATTTTCCGTTTACAGAGATGAATTTGTGATCCACGATCTGTCTAGCTTCTCTTCTGGTTCTAGCCCATCCAAGACGGAATACTACGTTATCAAGTCTTGACTCTAACATAGTCATTAAGTTCGGACCTGTTAAACCTTTCATTCTATCAGCTTTTTCGTAATAGTTACGGAATGGTTTTTCTAATACTCCGTAAATGAATTTTGCCTTCTGTTTTTCTCTTAACTGAAGACCATACTCAGAAACTTTCTTATTCGCTCTGCTTAAATTTCTTTTTGACTTTTTGTCATATCCTAAAAATCCTGGTTCTAAACCAAGAGATCTGCATCTTTTCAGTACAGGTACTTTATTAACTGCCATCTTAATCTATACCTCCTAATTAAACTCTTCTGCGTTTTGGTGGACGACATCCGTTATGAGGAACAGGAGTCACGTCCTTAATAGAGGTAACTTCAAGACCACATGCAGAAAGCGCACGAATTGCTGCTTCTCTTCCTGAACCCGGTCCTTTTACCATTACATCAACTGTCTTTAAACCATGAATTAAAGCTGCTTTTGTAGCAGTTTCAGCTGCCATCTGTGCAGCATATGGAGTAGATTTCTTTGAACCTCTAAATCCGAGACCACCAGCACTTGCCCATGATAAAGCATTACCTTCTGCATCTGTTATTGTTACGATTGTATTATTAAAAGATGACTGAATATGTGCCTGTCCGCGTTCAACGTTTTTCTTTACACGCTTTTTTGTTACTTTTTTTGCAACGTTCTTAGCCATATTTAAACTAACCTACTTTCTCTTACTTTTTCTTATTTGCTACTGTTCTCTTAGGACCTTTTCTTGTTCTTGCATTGGTCTTTGTCTTCTGACCACGAACCGGAAGTCCTTTTCTATGACGGATACCACGATAGCATCCAATTTCCTGAAGTCTCTTGATATTTAAAGCGATTTCTCTACGTAAATCACCTTCTACAGTCTGAGTTTCATCGATAACTGCACTAATTCTCTTAACTTCATCGTCTGTTAAATCTCTAACACGAGTGTTAGGATCTACTTTTGCTGCCTCAAGAATACGGTTAGAACTTACTCTTCCAATTCCATAAATGTAAGTCAAGCCGATTTCTACACGTTTTTCTCTTGGTAAATCTACACCTGCAATACGAGCCATGTGTGTTTACACCTCCATAAATTTTCCTAATGTTTAATAGTAACGATATATCTGCAACCATATACCTCTTCATTTGATTCCCGCATACAGCTACGGTTGCACGTCCTGAAATGTGTGTAATAAGAAACCAATGATATTTGCATATTCATCAATGATCACTCGGTATTATAACCATTGATACAGATATGCTCTGTTTATTATGAACAGCGCATTACTCTGCGCTGCAGCCGCACATAATGTTGTTTGGTGATTCTCACCTGCGAATGCATCATACATAACGCACAAACAACAGGGGTCTTCCTTACGAATGATTATCCCTGTCTCTGTTTGTGTTTTGGATTCTCACAGATAATTCTGATGCTTCCTTTTCTTTTGATGACTTTGCATTTCTCGCAAATAGGTTTAACTGATGATCTAACCTTCACAGTAAATCCTCCTTTCTCTATAAAGCCCCAATGTTTCGCTGGGTGCTTTCCAAAAGTGTCCGTATAACATTATACACGGACACATATCGGAAGTCAATGTTTTTTTATTTATCTCGCCAAATAATTCTGCCCTTTGTCAAATCGTATGGAGACATTTCAATTGTAACTTTATCTCCCGGCAAAATACGGATGTTGTGCATACGTAATTTACCACTGATGGTTGCTAATATCTGGTGTCCGTTTTCTAATTCTACCTGAAAAAATGCGTTTGGTAATTTCTCTGCAACTACACCTTCTACTTCAATAACATCTGCTTTTGACATCTTAATTCTTTTCCTCCGTTTTGAATTTACTTCACATTATATTTTAAAATTGTTCTAAATAACCTTCTTTTATTTCAGTTTCCGTCAGTGTAAGAATTCTAGGTTTTCCTTCTGTGATTAAAATGGTATTCTCATAATGAGCCGATAGCGATTGGTCTGCGGTGACAACTGTCCAGTCATCATCCATCCACAGCACTTCCGGAACCCCCATATTTATCATTGGTTCTACTGCCAATGTCATATTGGGACGAAGTTTTACCCCTCGTTTTATTGTTCTATAATTGGGAATCTCCGGTTCTTCATGCAGATTCGCGCCAATTCCGTGTCCAACCAGTTCATATACAACGCCGTAGCCAAACTTCATTGCATAATCACCAATGGCTCCCGAAACATCGTTGAGGTGATTTCCGGCTACTGCGTATTTCATCCCCTCAAAAAAACTTTGTCTCGTTCTTTCTATTAATAAAGATGCTTCTTTCGAAATCTCTCCGATACCAATGGTTCTTGCTGCATCTGAGTGATATCCTTTGTAATTCACCCCTGCATCCAAGCTAACTATATCCCCCTCTTTGAGAATCCGCTTTGAACTTGGTATTCCGTGAACCACTTCATCATTTACGGATACACAAATAGATGCCGGATAGCCACAATAATTTTTAAATGATGGCGTACAGCCATAACTTCGAATCATTTCTTCTCCCAGTTTATCAACATCTAACGTTGACATGCCGGCTTTTATTTCCTGTCCCAACATCTGATGAACCTTGGCAAGAATTCTGCCCGCCTCTTCCATGTATGCAATTTCTTCCGGATTTTTCCGCTTAATGCTCATTACACTTCTCCCAGTAGACGAACAATGTTTTCAAACACATCATCCATCGGTTGTGTACCATCTATCACTTTTAATTTCTCTCTTTTTCTATAATAATCAATGAGCGGTTGCGTTCTTTCATGATAAATATTCAGACGTTTTAGTACTGTTTCTTCCTTATCATCTTCTCTTTGAACGGTTTCATTTCCGCATGCATCACATATATTTTCCTGTTTGGTTGGGTTAAACTCTATATGATAGGATGCACCACACTTCGGGCAAACCCGACGTCCACTCATTCGATTTATAATGGTTTCATCCGGAACCTCTACATCAATTGCTGCATCCACCTGCTGTTGCATGGCATCAAGCGCTTCCGCCAATGCATCGGCCTGTATAATGGTTCTCGGAAATCCGTCTAAAACAAATCCATTTTCACAATCTTTTTCTGCAATCCGTTTGGTTACGATATCGCATGTAATATCATCCGGAACTAACGCTCCTTGATCGATATATGTCTTTGCTTTTTGACCCAATTCGGTATTTGCTTTTATATTGGCACGGAAGATGTCTCCTACAGATATGTGCGGAATACTGTATTGTCCCGCAATACGCTTTGCCTGTGTTCCCTTACCAGCACCGGGAGCTCCCAATAAAATAATATTCATCTGTGCCCTCCTATCTCTTAAGTTCCCTTATCTATGAAAGTGCACAAATGGAGATACGGCGCAAAGCAGTATCTCCAAAGTACAATTAGTCGTTCAAAAATCCCTTATAGTAACGTACTCTCATACGAGATTCAATTTGTTTTAAGGTTTCGATAACAACACCTACAACGATAATCAATGATGTTCCGAGGAACGTTACCTCTGCACCAAAGAATCCGCTACAGACAATCGGAACAACTGCAACAATTATCAATCCTATAGCACCTATAAGGACAATGTGATTTAATATACTGTTTAAGTAATCACTTGTTGGTTTTCCAGGACGAATACCCGGAATAAATCCGCCTGAACGTTTCAGGTTATTTGCAATTTCCAACGGATTGAATGTAATCTGTGTATAGAAAAATGCAAATCCGATTACAAGTAATATATACACAATGAGTCCGATTGAATAAATCGGTTCATCCGGATTACACCAATTAGACTGTGTCATTCCTTTTAGAATCTTACTTCCGATTCCGGTTCCCTGTCCTTTGTTTGCCAAATTGGCAATAATTACAGGGGTCTGTAATAAAGACTGTGCAAAGATAATCGGAATCACACCACTGGTGTTAACTTTGATTGGCATATCTCTTGACTGACCACCAACCTGTTTTCTTCCTTGAATTTTCTTAGAGTACTGGATTGGAACTCTTCTTTCTGCTCCTTGCAACAGTACAACGAATAAAATCATTGCTATGATAATTGCAAGGATGATAATTCCTGCCAAAACTCCCTTTGCAACAGTTTTTCCTGCGATAAACTGTTCCCAAAGTTTCTTGAAGTCTGAAGGCATACGAGAAACGATATTGATTACCAAAACAATGGAAATACCATTTCCTACACCTTTTTCCGTAATACGTTCACCAATCCACATTAATACTGCAGATCCTGCTGTTAATCCAACGATTACAAGTATTACGTTTAAGACATTCTTCTCTACAAGATAGTTACTCTTATAGAATGCGTATGCCATTGCGCCTGCTTCAATCAGCGCAAGGGCGATTGTTACAAAACGGGTGATTTTCGTAATTACTTTACGACCTTCTTCTCCGTCTTTTTGCAATTCTTCTAATTTCGGAATTGCAATTGTAAGCAATTGCATAATAATGGATGAGGTAATGTATGGTGTAATGCTCAAGGCAAATAACGCCATTTTTTCCAACGATCCACCGGTTATGCTGTTAAGAAACCCTAATCCTTCTGCATCCAAATCTCCAAAGAAATTAGAGACCAAACCTGTGCTTACACCAGGAAGAGGAAGTAAACATCCTATCCTGATTATAACTAACATAAATAACGTAAACAGAATTCCATTACGTATTTCCTTAACTTTAAACGCATTACGAAGTGTTTCTAACATTAAATCACCTCTGCTTTTCCACCAAGAGACTCAATTTTTTCTTTTGCACTTGCACTAAACGCATTTGCCTGAACAGTAAGTTTCTTAGTAAGTTCTCCATTTCCAAGAATCTTTACTCCATCTCTTGTGTTTTTAACGATTCCTGATTCTAATAATGTTTCAATTGAAACAACAGAACCATCTTCGAATTTCTCAAGAGCAGAGAGATTAATTCCAACGATTTCCTTTGTGTTTCTACATTTGAATCCTCTCTTTGGAATTCTTCTATATAATGGCATCTGGCCACCTTCAAAACCAACTCTTGGTGCTCCGGAACGAGCCTTTTGGCCTTTATGTCCCTTACCAGCTGTTTTACCATTTCCTGAACCGTGTCCACGTCCTTTTCTAAAATTTCCGCTATGAACAGAACCTTCGGCTGCTTTTAAGTTAGATAAATCCATTACTGCACCTCCTTATCTGTTTTATACTTCTTCAACTTTAACATATGGTGCTACTTTACGAAGCGCTCCTTGAGTAGCTGCGTTATCCGGCAATTCTACCGTTTTGTGTAATTTTGATAACCCTAGAGCTTCGATCGTTTTCTTGTTCTTAGGAACTGCACCAATTGTGGACTTAATAAGTGTAACTTTTACTTTCTTATCTGCCATTTCTCAATTCCTCCTAACCTAAGATTTCTTCTACAGATTTTCCACGAAGTCTTGCTACTTCTTCCGGTGATCTTAACTGTGATAAAGCTTCAATTGTAGCAAGTACAACGTTTTGCTTATTGTTAGATCCCAATGATTTTGTACGAATATTCTGGATTCCTGCCAATTCACATACGGAACGTGCCGGACCACCAGCGATAATACCTGTACCTTCAGGAGACTTCTTAAGTAAAACAGAAGCACCTGTAAATTTTCCTGTTACATCATGTGTAATAGAGTTATTCTCGTCTAATTTCACGCTGATCATGCTCTTGATTGCATCTTCTTTTCCTTTGCGGATTGCTTCCGGAATTTCTGTTGCTTTTCCAAGTCCAGCGCCTACATGACCGTTTTTGTCACCAACAACAACGAGAGCTGTGAAACGCATGTTACGTCCACCTTTAACAACTTTTGTTACACGTTTAATGTCAACAACCTGGTCAACTAATTCTAATTGACTAGCATCAATGATTTCACGTTTCATGTTCGTCTCCTCCTAAAACTCTAAGCCAGCTTCTCTTGCTGCTTCAGCTAATGCTTTTACCTTGCCTGCATATATAAAACCGCCTCTATCGAAGACAACAGTAGAAATACCTTTATCTAATGCTTTTTTTGCAATTACAGTACCAAGATGTGCTGCTGCATCAACGTTATTAGTCTTTTCGAGTTCTGCTTTTACATCTTTATCAAGTGTAGACGCAGAAACAAGTGTATTTCCAACTGTATCATCAATAATTTGAGCATACATATGGTTATTGCTTCTAAATACTGCTAAACGAGGACGTTCTGCAGTACCTGCAAGATGATTACGCATTCTGTTATGTTTTTTTACACGAACTTCAGTTCTTGATTTCTTACTAACCATTACCTGTCCACTCCTTTAATTATTTTTTACCAGTCTTACCAACTTTACGTCTAATAACTTCATCAGCATATTTAATACCTTTTCCTTTGTAAGGTTCCGGTCTTCTCTTATCTCTGATTTCAGCTGCGTATTGGCCAACTTTTTCTTTATCGATACCTTTAACAATAATTTTGTTATCTTGAACTTCTGATTCAATGCCTTCCGGATCTTCCATTTCAACCGGATGAGAATATCCTAAGTTTAATGTAAGTTTCTTTCCGGCTTTTGATGCTCTATATCCAACACCGTTTACTTCAAGTGTTTTTGTATATCCATCTGTTACACCAACAACCATGTTGTTAATTAAAGTTCTTGTTAAACCATGTAAAGATTTCATTTTTTTCAAATCATTCGGTCTGGTTACGATAACTTCAGCACCTTCTAATTTGATTTCCATTTCTGATGGAAGAGTTCTCTCAAGAGTACCCTTAGGACCTTTAACAGTCACATGATTATTTTCTGCAATTTCAACTGTTACTCCAGCCGGAACTGCGATTGGCATTCTTCCTATACGTGACATGCCCGTACCTCCTATAAATTTAAAATAAGGTTTATAAGTTAAATATAAGGTAGTTCTGTTCGTTAAGTTCACGCTTCGCATTACTGCTCGCCTTCACTAATCTCACAGAACGCCCTCGCACTAAATTCATACTTCGCAATTGCTCGTATTCATTAAGTGCTTCCAGGCTACCATACAAATGCTAATACTTCTCCACCAACCTGAAGCTTTCTTGCTTCTTTGTCAGTTACAACACCCTGGTTTGTAGAAAGAATTGCGATTCCTAATCCTCCTAAAACGCTAGGAATTTCATCTTTTCCAGCATATACACGAAGACCAGGTTTTGAAATTCTCTTAATACCAGTAATAATTTTTTCGTTTTTATCTGCACCATATTTCAATGTTACACGAATTGTTTTGAAATTTCCGTCTTCGATGATTTCATATTTCTCAATATATCCTTCATCCAAAAGGATTCCGGCGATGGAAATCTTCATTTTTGAAGCTGGAATATCAACTGTATCATGTTTTGCAACATTTGCGTTACGAATTCTTGTAAGCATATCTGCAATTGGATCACTTGTTACCATGATGTATATTTCCTCCTTTTTTACTTCGATTTGTTAGATTCTCCTAAGGAAGTTCTGTGTTCCCGGTTCTTGCAACATACTCGCTTGCTCTTACCGCCCTCACAGAACGGCTTCGTACTAAGCACTTGCGACACCTTCGCTCGCACTTTCTAAGTACTAAAGCCTACCAAGATGCTTTTTTCACACCTGGAATCTGACCTTTATAAGCTAATTCACGGAAACATACTCTACAGATTCCGTATTTTCTTAAAACTGAATGTGGACGTCCACAAACGCGGCAACGTGTATATTCTCTAGTAGAGAATTTTTGTTTACGCTGCTGTTTAACTTTCATACTTGTTTTAGCCATTAAAATTCCCTCCTAATTATTTTGCAAATGGCATGTTAAATTGTGCCAATAATTCACGTGCTTCTTCATCTGTTTTTGCAGTTGTAACAAAGATGATATCCATACCTCTTACTTTGTCTACTTTATCGTATTCAATCTCAGGGAAGATGATCTGTTCTTTGATACCAAGTGCATAATTTCCACGTCCATCAAATGCGTTTGGATTTACACCTCTAAAGTCACGTACACGAGGTAATGCTAAGTTAATTAAACGATCTGCAAACTCATACATTTTCTCTCCACGTAATGTAACTTTACATCCGATTGGCATTCCTTCTCTGATTTTGAAGTTCGCTACTGCGTTTTTCGCTTTTGTTGTTACAGCTTTCTGACCTGTAATTGTTTCCATGTCTTTTACAGCTGCTTCAAGAAGTTTTGCGTTTTCTTTTGCTTCTCCAACGCCCATATTTACTACGATTTTATCAAGTTTAGGAATTTCTAATTCGTTTTTGTATCCGAATTTTTTTGTCATTGCTTCCTTGATTTCGTTTTCGTACTGTTCTCTTAATCTACTCAACTGACTGACCTCCTCTCTTCAATTAATCGATAATATCGCCAGTTTTTTTGGCAAAACGTACTTTTTTATCTCCGTCCATTTTGAATCCAACTCTTGTTGGTGTTCCTTTATGAAGATACATAACGTTTGAAATATCAATCGGTCCTTCCTGTTGAACGATGCCACCCTGCTGATTTGCCATACTTGGTTTTGTATGCTTTGTAATCATGTTAACACCTTCTACAAGAACTGTATTATTCTTTTTGTTTACAGCAATAACTTTGCCTTCTTTTTCTTTATCTTTTCCGGCAATAACTTTAACCATATCGCCTTTTTTAATCTTTATACTTGCCATCTTCGTTCCTCCTATAATACTTCCGGAGCCAGAGAAACAATTTTCATGAACTGTTTCTCACGAAGCTCACGAGCTACTGGTCCAAAGATACGAGTTCCTCTTGGAGTTTTGTCATCCTTGATAATAACTGCAGCGTTTTCATCAAATTTAATATAAGAACCATCTTTACGACGGGCACCTTTTACTGAACGAACAACTACGGCTTTTACAACATCGCCTTTTTTAACAACACCGCCTGGTGTTGCATCTTTTACAGTAGCAACGATAACGTCACCAATGTTCGCATATCTTCTGGTAGATCCACCCATTACGCGGATAACAAGTAACTCTTTAGCGCCAGTATTATCTGCAACTCTGAGTCTGCTTTCCTGCTGTACCATGCTTGTAGCCTCCTTTAACTATTTTGCTCTTTCCATAACTTCAACAAGTCTCCATCTTTTATCTTTTGATAATGGTCTTGTTTCCATAACTCTAACGGTATCTCCGATTTTTGCATCGTTTGTTTCGTCATGAGCTTTCAATTTATATGTCTTTTTAACGATTTTATTGTAAAGTGGATGTCTTACATTGTCTCTTACTGCTACAACGATAGTCTTATCCATTTTATCACTTACAACCACACCTACGCGTGTTTTTCTAAGATTTCTTTCTTCCACGACCTATTTCTCCTTTCTGATAGGATTTTAGATTACTCAGCAACTTTCTGTTTTTCGGTGATAACAGTTTGAATTCTAGCGATATTCTTACGTACCTCTTTAATTCTTGCAGTGTTATCTAACTGATTCGTTGCGTTCTGGAATCTTAAATTGAAAAGTTCTTTTTTTGCATCTACTAACTGTCCCTGTAATTTTTCAACAGACATAGTTTTCAATTCATCTAAATATGCACTAGTTTTCATTTGATTCACCGCCTTCTAAATCTGCACGAGAAACTACTTTACATTTGCAAGGTAATTTATGTGTAGCAAGACGTAAAGCTTCTCTAGCTACGTCTTCCGCAACACCGGAGATTTCAAATAATACTCTACCTGGTTTAACAACTGCTACCCAGTATTCCAAAGTTCCTTTACCTGAACCCATACGTGTTTCAGCCGGTTTTGATGTTACCGGTTTGTCTGGGAAAATTTTGATCCAAACTTTACCACCACGTTTGATATGACGTGTCATCGCAATACGGGCTGCTTCTATCTGATTCGAACGAATCCAACATGGTTCTGTTGCAACAATACCGTATTCACCATAAATGATTTTGTTTCCTCTTGTTGCTTTTCCTGTCATAGAACCACGAAACTGTTTACGACGTTTAACTCTCTTTGGCATTAACATAATTACTGAGCTCCTCCTTCCTTATCAGCTTTTGTAGGAAGTACTTCGCCTTTGTAGATCCAAACTTTAACACCAACTTTTCCGTAAGTTGTATCTGCTTCAGCGAATCCATAATCAATATCTGCTCTTAATGTCTGAAGTGGAATTGTTCCCTCTGAGTAAAACTCTGTACGAGCCATATCTGCTCCTCCAAGACGTCCTGAACAGCTTGTTTTAATACCTTTTGCTCCTGATTTCATTGCACGGCTCATGCATGATTTCATTGCTCTACGGAAAGATACACGATTCTCTAACTGTAATGCAATGTTCTCTGCTACTAACTGAGCATCTCTATCAGGTCTTTTTACTTCTTTAATGTCTACAACCAACTTCTTGTCTGTAATTTTCTGAACTTCTGCTTTAATCTTTTCGATTTCAGCTCCGCCCTTACCAATTACAACACCCGGTTTTGCTGTATAAATAATAACTTTTACACGGTCGGTTGCTCTTTCGATTTCAATCTTTGAAACACCGGCAGCGTATAATTTTTCTTTTAAAAATGTTCTGATATTGTAATCTTCAACTAAGTAATCAGCGAAATCACCTTCTGCGTACCATTTAGAATCCCAGTCTTTGATAACACCGACTCTTAAGCCATGAGGATTGACTTTCTGTCCCATGATTGCCCTCCTATCTTTCATCAAGCACGATTGTAATGTGACTCATTCTCTTTTCGATTCTATAAGCTCTACCCTGTGCTCTAGGTTTGATTCTTTTCATTGTTGGTCCTTTATTTGCATAACATTCTGCAATGTAAAGATTTTCTGCTTTCAGTCCATTGTTGTTTTCAGCATTCGCGATTGCTGATTTTAATAATTTTTCTATTACTGTTGAAGCATATCTTGGATTGTAAGCTACAATTGCAAGTGCAGTTGCAACATCTTTTCCACGGATAGCATCTAATACGAAACAAGCTTTCTGAACAGACACTCTAGCACAAGTAACTTTTGCTGAAGGTCTTGTATCTTTCACTTCATTTCTCTCTCTTTTAATTTGGGATCTATGTCCTTTTGCCATGGATGAAACCTCCTTTCACTAAATCTTATCTAACGCCTGATTTCTTCTCGTCTTTACCATGTCCTCTATAAGTTCTTGTTGCTACGAACTCGCCGAGTTTATGTCCAACCATATCTTCTGTCACATATACAGGTACATGTTTTCTTCCGTCATGAACTGCAAATGTATGTCCAACAAAAGATGGGAAAATTGTAGAACGACGTGACCAAGTTTTAATTACTTGTTTGTCGCCTGAAGCGTTCATAGCGTCTACTTTTTTCAATAAGCTTTCATCAGCAAATGGTCCTTTTTTAAGTGAACGTGCCATTGATTTAACCTCCTAATTATTTGATAGCTCTACCGTCTCTTCTTCTTACGATAAGCTTGTTAGACTGTTTGTTTTTCTTTCTTGTCTTTAAGCCGAGTGCAGGTTTGCCCCATGGAGTACATGGACCTGGACGACCGATAGGTGCTCTACCTTCACCACCACCGTGTGGATGGTCATTCGGGTTCATTACGGAACCACGAACTGTTGGGCGGATACCCATGTGACGTTTACGTCCGGCTTTACCAATATTTACGAGGTTATGATCCGCATTACCGATTACACCGATTGTTGCACGGCAGTTAATTGGAACCATTCTCATTTCGCCTGATGGAAGACGAAGTGTTGCATATTTTCCTTCTTTTGCCATCAACTGAGCACTAAGTCCTGCTGAACGAACTAACTGTCCGCCTTTTCCAGGAAGAAGTTCGATGTTATGAATCTGTGTACCAACCGGAATGTTTTCAAGCGGTAAGCAGTTACCTACTCTTACTTCGGCTTCCGGTCCGTTCATAACTTTCATTCCATCTGTAAGTCCCTGAGGAGCTAAGATGTATGCTTTCTCACCATCTGCATAACAGATAAGTGCAATGTTTGCTGTTCTGTTTGGATCGTATTCGATTCCGATAACAGTTGCTGGAATACCGTCTTTACGTCTCTTAAAGTCGATAATTCTGTATTTTCTTCTATTTCCACCACCATGGTGTCTTACTGTAATTTTACCCTGATTGTTACGACCGGCATTCTTCTTTAAAGAAGTTGTAAGTGATTTCTCAGGAGTTGTTTTTGTAATCTCAGAGAAATCTGAACCAGTCATATTTCTTCTTGAAGGTGTATATGGGTTATATGTTTTAATTCCCATTTCATTTCTCCTTTCGACTGTTGTTATCGCGTAAGTCATCTATACGCATAGTGTAAAAGCTTCGAATTAAAGACCTGCGAAGATTTCGATGTCTTTGCTGTCAGCTGTAAGCTGAACGATAGCTTTTTTGGTTTTAGCAGTTTTTCCAACTGTCATTCCACGACGTTTTTTCTTTCCGTCCTGGTTCATTGTGTTAACTTTCGCAACTTTTGTTCCTTCGAACATTTTTTCAACTGCTTCTTTAATCATTGTTTTGTTTGCTTCCGGATGAACAAGAAATGTGTATTTCTTTTCAGCCATTGCAGCCATACTCTTCTCAGTAACTACTGGTTTGAGGATTACATCATAATATTGTACGTTTGCCATTATGCATACACCTCCTCGATTGTTGCAACAGCAGCTTTTGTAACTACTACTGTGTCATATTTCAATACGTCGAATACGTTTAATTCGTTTGTCTGAGCTGTCTTAACAGTTGGGATGTTAGCTGCAGAAGCGATAACGTTTTTATCCATATCGTTTAATACAACTAATGCTTTCTCAACTTTAAGATTGTTCATTACTTTAACAAATTCTTTTGTTTTGATTTCATCTAACTTCAATTCATCTAATACGATAAATTTGCTATCTGCCACTTTCGATGTTAATGCAGATTTTAATGCGATTCTCTTTTCTTTCTTGTTTAATTTGAAAGAATAATCTCTTGGTACCGGAGCGAATACTACACCGCCACCAGTCCACTGTGGAGCTCTTGTAGAACCTTGTCTAGCATGACCTGTTCCTTTCTGTCTCCATGGTTTTCTTCCGCCACCGCGAACTTCAGAACGAGTCTTTGCTTTCTGAGTTCCCTGACGATTATTTGCAAGCTGCTGAAGTACAGCCATGTGAACCAAGTGTTCATTCACTTCTACACCAAATACGGCATCACTTAATTCGATGTTCTCTACTTCTTTGCCTTCCATATTATAAACAGCTACTTTAGCCATCGTAAAGTTCCTCCTTTCTTATTTCAGCACTATTTACCTGCTTTAGTAGTTTCTTTTACAGTGATAAGGGCTTTCTTTGCTCCAGGAACAGCACCTTTGATTAATAATAAGTTGTTTTCTGCATCAACTCTTACTACTTCAAGATTCTGTGTTGTAACCTGAACGCTTCCCATGTGACCCGGCATTCCTTTTCCTTTGAATACGCGGCTTGGTGAAGAACATGCACCGTTAGAACCCTGATGACGATGGAATTTAGAACCATGAGCCATAGGTCCTCTGTGCTGACCCAATCTCTTAATAGCGCCCTGGAAACCTTTACCTTTAGAAATTGCAGTTACGTCAACTTTGTCGCCTTCTGCAAAAATATCAGCTTTGATTTCATCTGCTAAATTGTACTCGCTAGCGTTTTCAAATTTGAACTCTCTAACGAATCTCTTTCCTGAAACACCGGCTTTTGCGAAATGTCCCATTTCTGCTTTGTTAACACCGTGTCTGTTTCTGATTTCTTTCTTTCCGTTGGCATCTTTGTTTACAACTTTTTCTTTCTTGTCAACAAATCCAACCTGTACTGCATCGTAACCATCGTTATCTACTGTTTTAACCTGAGTTACAACACATGGACCAGCCTGTAATACTGTAACCGGAACTAAAACTCCGTCAGCATTAAAGATCTGTGTCATTCCGACTTTTGTTGCTAAAATCGCTTTCTTCATTTTTTTACCTCCTGTTTTCTACAGCGGAACGCTTCATGCTCTTTCTGATTCGAGAGAGTAGCGGACCCGTTCATCCTAGAGCAGCCTATACAACATTCTATATAAACCATTCGGGGATATTCATTTTGTTTCCTTATTATAAGGTTGTGAAAGATTTATTTCTCTTTCATTTTGATATCGATATAAACACCAGCCGGCATTTCCAAACGTGATAACGCATCAACTGTTTTCTGAGTTGGTGTCACGATATCGATAAGTCTCTTATGAGTTCTCTGTTCGAACTGTTCACGTGAATCTTTGTACTTGTGAGTAGCTCTTAAAATAGTAACAACTTCCTTCTTAGTTGGAAGTGGTACCGGTCCGCTCACCTGTGATCCATTCTTCTTTACAGTCTCGATGATTTTCTTTGCTGATGAATCAACTAATTCGTGATCATAAGCCTTGAGAGTGATTCTCATTACTTGACTTGCCATAAAAAAAGTCGCCTCCTTTTCGCACTCTAAATTGCAGTACGACAAGCGGTGGCTGTACACTCTCCCGTGTGTATCTTATAGATTCACACACGTGGTTTCTACTCCTTCGGTAGACCTATGTTTGAAGTACAGTGACTTGTCGCCAGTTTCCTAACTTGACATTCGCTCCACGGAAAACCTGCCTTATAGACAGCAACCTCACGCTTCACAGCTATCATGCCACAGCACGTATTAGTATACATGAGTTTTTTTCGAATTGCAAGTACTTTTTTTAATTTTTTTCACAAAAATGTAAAAAGGCTGCAACCGCCCATTTTAAAGGAGTTGCAGCACTTTCTTATTGTATCATATTATCAAAATCAATATATTCAATTTCTTCATCCTGCTGTTTACGTTTCTTACGATAACGTTTTGCAAAAATAATGGCACATACCATAGCCGCAATTGCTGCCACTGTAATAATGGCCATAACAGCAATGATAATTCTAGTTCTAATTCTACTCTGTGTATATTGCTTATTCAATTCACTATAAGCTATTTCGTAAGCCTCTGTATCTGTAGTCGGCTGGGAAGTATCTGTTTCTTCTATATAAGTAGTTTCATGATGGCGTTGTGCGCTCATGTCCACTACATCATACTGATACCATCCAGCAGCTCCTGTGTTATCTACTCCGTACACAAGGTAAAATTGATTCTTTCCTTCTGCCTTATCCTGTTTCCACTGATAACCATTTACTGAAAACTTTCCTATTACAATAAGTGCTTCCTCATAAAACTCACTCCATTGTGTCGTTTCCGTTCCTCCGGCAAAGACAGATGGAAGTAACAAAACATACTTTTGTCCAACCGTTATCTTAATATAAGGAAAGAATGCATTTCTTGCAGCACTGTAAAAATAAAATTCCCCAGTAGCTTCCGCCGTATCTGCCGGCGTCAGATAAAGAAGCACAAAGTCTTCATACGGAAAAGAATATGCTTCTATTTCCTGTTCATTATATATAGTTGTTGACTTGGTAAATTCTCCAGGCACAACATCCTCTGGCAGTTTACTACTTATTGTATAATTAATCCCATTTATTTCAATGGTATTTTCCGGAGTTTCATTTGTGGTAGGCTCTTCTGTGGTAGCTGCTTCTTTGGTTACGATAATAGTATAAGTAGCCAATGTGCCATTTTCCGCCTTTACCACTACTTTAATGGTATTTTTTCCTACCTTTAAATTGTTGTTACCTGTAACAGATTCCACAACAGCCTTAGCATTGGAAGGCTTTGCGTCTACAGCAATGCTGGTAACGTCAGCTCCTACGGTTGCTCTATAGTTAACAGTAGAGTATTTAAACGTAGGAGAAAGTGTACCCGGCGAAATCTTTAAAGACTTCAATGAGTTGTCTGCAGATTTATTCCCTTGTGACTGTTCTCCGCCACCTGTGGCTCCGCCGGTGGTTCCACCACCATTATTTTCCTCTTCTGTCACAGCATTTTTAATTGAAACTGTAGTTTTGCCACTTGATAACATTCCAAATTCATTGGATGCATCTGATACGCTTACTGCATCTTTACCATCTACTTGTATGCCGGCATCCCCGGGAGCAATTGCTTTCAAGGTGATAGAAACTCTATCCGTACCACTTCCTGTTACATTTACAACTCCTCCTGCGCCGCCACCATACACACTCTTGCTACAAGAAACAAAGGACAACTTAGTACTGTCATATACGAAGCTAAGGTTTGCATATGCTGTCTCTCCGCCCGGTCCCTTGGGTTCCGCAGTTATCGTTACTGTATCTCCAATATTTAATGATTTGCTAGACGCCGAAACTGATATACTACCTGCTGCCGAAACCTGCATTACAGGAATAAAAATTGCAACCAGTAATGCGATTGTCATAATGTTTTTTACTAGTTTTTTCATGTTATTTCTGCCTTTCTTGCGTATTTCCCTTATTTATGGAATTAATTCCAGCCCCAAAATATGTCTTTCCACTAAGACAATGTCTGCATTGGATACTTTTCCATCACTATTAACATCTGCCAGTTTAACCTGATTTTCCGGCAATATAGATAACGCCAGCATATGTCTTTCCATTAAGACAATATCTGCATTGGATATTCTTCCATCACTATTCACGTCACCTTTTTTCCCCTGATTTGGTTCCTCATCCGGATTAGGATTAGGTTCCGGTCCCAACTCCGGTGGTGGTGCTTCGCCCTGCCTTACTATATTGACTATATAAGTACGCATGGTTCCGTTCTGAGCCGTACAATTAATTGCGATCTGGTTACTTCCGTAATTCAAATGTACCTTACCGGTTCCGGTAATTTTGGAAGTGGATACAATGGGGGTACCGCTAATAGTTACAGACTCAACTGTTTCTTCTACAATCAAGGAGTACTCGGTAATTCCCGCATCAAATCCCGGTGTCAGGGTATATCTGTCAACCGCCAAAGACTTTATCCAATTGTTAGGATTTCCACTGGTAGGAAGAGGACATATTGTTTCCGGCATATTGTTGTAAATCGGAATACGGAATAAAATTGCGGCATTCATATCAGCATCATACGCCTTCTTCATATTCTTTCCTTCACTGATTGCAGCCTGAACATTTGTCATATACTGATGTGTAAACAATCCTGATGTTTCGTTCACCACGTTGAACTTCTGGAAATATCCGGTGTTTTGTCCCATCTTTATATAATTTTTTCCAACAATCTCTGAGCCCCCTAATATGGAAGCATATCGGGTATTCCACCCCTTATTCTTAGCATACTTTAATCCGTTCTGAATGGCGGTTAGTCCATTTGCCGGATAAGCCCCTATATTAAAATAATTGAAATAATTCTCATATCCGCTAACTGTTCCGGAAGATGTCTTTCCACCATTAATTCCTTGTTCCTGTAGACATCTTGCTGCCAAATGATACGGATTTACTCCTACCTGACTTCCTACAGAAACAAAAGTATCTGCGTAGTTCTTCACCTCGCCATTGGGCTCTGTGTAATTTCCTTTCATAAAGGAGCTTCCCAGAAGTGCCTGCACTCCACTTGCCCCCTGATAACTCTGATACTCATTGGTAGCAAACTGGAAAATGTTCGCCACATTCAAAAAGTTTCTCGGATCCATACAGTAGGCTATCATCTCAGGAGATGCACACACCCAGCTATTGGTATCATAACCATACCATGTATTGGTGTACCAGTTATAGGCACCTGAAGCAGTCGACTTCTGTGCGTCATTATTGATGGACTGTACCAGATTTGTTCCTAACTCGCTCTCTTCCGCAATTACTGTACTCCATTCAAGTCCCGTTACTACCGGTTCAAACACCCAGTTGGGATACTTACTATGTAATCTCTCCAGTTCCACTGCATAGCTCTTGGGAAAACCTTTTGCCACCAATTCATTTATATATGCTTCATCTATCGGCGCTTCCGGTTCCTCCTCCACCGAACGGACATCTGTTATGTAGGATTTTGAAACATAGCCAACATGGGGATTATATTCGATTTTATACCAACCATTCTCTTCTCCGAGAATTTTAACCTGTTCTCCCTTGCCCAGAACACCTAATACACTATTTGTGGTACCCGGGCCGCTTCGCACGTTTAACGTACTCGCACTGACTGTTCCTACTGTAATTGTAGCAGCATTACTAATAGTCACACTATAATAAACACCTGTTCCAAGAATCAAACAGAAAAACAGAACACCCAAATATATCTTTAATTTTACTTTCATTTCATGACCAATTTTTCCCAATATCATGACCTCCAAGCATAGTTGTCCATTTTTAAAATCATTATACGGTTTTATGTTAACTTTGTCAATATAATAGGAAAAGGTTTTGCATCTTTTTAACCGCCATGTTTAAAGACACAAAACCTTTTCCTATTGTATTATTTTCCCATATAAAAAGCCACATGAATTCCAAGGCTTTTCTCTTATAAATTATTTATAATTTGTTCAAACCTTTCATTATCCTCTTTTGCAAAATAAAAATGAAAACCGGTTAACTTCTGAGTTCCATTTGCATATATCATTTCCTTATTCATGTCAACAGCAAAATAAACTCCTTTAAAGATAAAAGCGCCATATTTTACTTTTCTGAAACTCACCACATCTTCTGCAATATCAATTGTCCATGTGCCAACTCCGTTATCAGCTATAATTCTTTGATTGGTTAGCGTGAATTTGGAATTATCTCTTCCTAAAACCTGATCCTTTTCTGTTCCAAAAGTTGTTAATTTTGCCGTAAATACTACTTTTTCACCTTCCTGTAATTCCACCTGAAATTCATTTGCAACTTCCGGCATCGTGCCTAGATTTTGTGTGTTCATTTTAACCCACCCTTTCATTTTTTATTATATCAATGTGTTCTCTTTTTAATATATTTATGTTTCCATCTGTTTTATTTGTTTCATAAATTCATCGTATGCTTCATCTATCTTTTCCTTACATATCCTATTCCAGGTAGCAATATATTCCTCTCTTTTTTCCACATCCGTAGGTTCCATGTTTCCTCCAAATCCTATGCAATATTCAACTACCCCATTTACATCTGATATTGCCATTTCATTCGAGCAAAATGTGTAACTAAATTTTGGACAACCAATACAATGAACTCCAAATTTTAATGTTCCTTTACATGGATATGCTTTTTGATTTTTGTCTCCGTCACAAAATCCTTCAATTAATAAATGATCCATTTTCATCCCATATTCCTCTATGCAATAGAATTCTCACTATTTCGTATGTATAACCAACTAAACATCTGCCTTTTTATTAATCTGTGCACCAATTCGTATATTCTTCCCTTTAATATAAATTTCTTTATATCCTCCCCATATATGCAGTTGATATAACAAAATATCCTCATCGTCTTTTTGCT
This sequence comes from Lachnospiraceae bacterium, assembly GCA_045605685.1. Taxonomy (GTDB): domain Bacteria; phylum Bacillota; class Clostridia; order Lachnospirales; family Lachnospiraceae; genus Roseburia. The sequence goes on along the minus strand of JAZUQL010000062.1, from coordinate 1,615 downwards.
CATATCGCACATCAATAATATCATAATCGCTATAATCACTCTCCGCTGAGCTTATGTCATATACATTCTCAATACGAAGTTCAACTTCCACTAAATCATCTTGCTCGAATTTTTCCATTGAAGGTACTATACTTAATTGGCTATACAATTGAACGATATTCATTGTTACACACTTTGATTCCCTACAATATTTCATTTTTGTTATATATCCATCATGAAACGAATTTTTCTTAAGAAAATTTACTATCATTCAGTCACCTCTATTCTTTCTACAACGATATCATTCAAAACACAAGGATACCGCTCTCTTAATACTCATCTTCTCCTCCAAATTATCTAGCAGCAAACAATTTATTCAAAAATCAATACCTAAACCGCTAGCCACCATATGTTTTTCATCACTTTTACATTTTAAAATTCTCCAACTTTCCGTGTCATCAGAGGAATCTGTCATTATTTCTAGACAATCTCCGTTGGAAAAAGCAATTGACAAGTCCCCCAATTCATTTATTTTATATCGTTTTATCAAAATGTTTCTATTCTCACTTAACCAGAGCTTCGATTTTTCGTCAAATAAGTTGTTTCCTTGAATATCCCAGTCAAACTCCTCTTCCTCTTCTGTTTTGCTATTTGGAGAATAAAAATCCGATGAAGCGAACCATATCATATCTTTTTCTTTATTTACAATTCTCCATCCAGACTGAACATGCAAGCTGATTGTACTTTTTTCTACCTTTTGTCCCCATATATTATTTTCCTCAAATGTTTCACCAATCGCTATCCACAGCATATTGGATACTCTTCCTATATCACATATTGGTTTATTTAATAGTTGATCTAAATAATTATAAATTTTGTTCATTCAAATGCTCCTTCTGTTATCATGAAGTCCGCCACAAAAATCCTAATTATCCATAAGCACGTTATTCCCATCCAAAAACGTAACACCTAGGCCAGTAGCATGGTTCCAGTTCATCAACATATCTACAAATATCATCAAACGTTGTATTATATACCTCATTTTGTCTCTCCAAATACAAAATTACAGTTTGGGGAACATCCAGCATTCTTGCATCTTCAAATTCCAAACATACCGAATTTTTTCTCAAACAGTTCCATAATCGATCGTTTTCAATATTGTATTCTCGAGCAAAAGTTTCAATTAGTCTGTTCCTATAATACTTAAGTTTTTCTTCTGATAACTTATTTCCGTACGTAAACTCAAACACCTTAGAATTTCCTCTTTACATATTATTTATAATTTCTTCTATCTTACTTATATCTTCTTCTAATTCCTCTGCAATTACCTTTACACTTTTTCCCCGATTCAGTTTTTTCCCAATCAACTCTTTTAAAGCTTCTACGCGTCCTTCTATGCGACCCTCAATCCTGCCATCTTCTCTTCCATCCGCATAGCTTTCCTTCTTCTCCGCCTTGATATGTTCTTCCTGATTATACTCAAATATACTCATCTGCACTACCTCCGCTCTGTTGGCCTTGAAAAAGTCACTTAAGATGCCTTCTGCAATACATTCCTTTACGCTGGTATCCACAGCTTCCTCCAAGGTTTTATCTTTTCTGTGATGACGCACCTTTTCCACATAGCAGGCATATC
>JAZUQL010000061.1:0-112841 GCA_045605685.1 Lachnospiraceae bacterium | reverse complement strand
CGACATGGCTACGATCCGACTTGAAAAATACTGGTTGGTCCATCGGCACCTCCAATGATTGCAATGCTTGCCGCATCGGATGTATACAAAGAAAACAGCGCCCGTATCATACTGCCAAATACGGAATCACATATATTCAATACAAGCAAAATCGCATCCACTACTACCAGTCCAATAAAAATCTTGTCTTTTTTCATAAGTTCCTCCCCATCTTTGCGATACTCTCATTCGTTCCCCAAAGCTAGTGTGTACAATCAACTCCGTATCTTGCTTTTTCTATCATACACCTACTGTTCCACTATGTACAGAGAAGAACAAATAGTCCGCAAGCGGACTCTCGCGCCGAGCGCGGTCGCGTCAGCGACATCTTCCTTGAACGCGCGAGTGCGCATCCTCGCGGAGCGTTTTTGCTTTATAGGAAAGACCCACACTTTAGTGAGACAAGGTCTTTCCTATAAAGCAAAAAAAGAGATGACAGCTCATCTCTTTTCATTCAAAATCATCTTTCAGTCCAAGAAGATAGTCCGCACTTACTTCAAGTACTTCAACTAACAAACGGAGTTTCTCGATATCTGGCGAACGTCTTCCGGTTCGATATCCGCTTATGGTAGATGGTGCAACAAAAACCATCCTCGCCAGATCATCACTTTGGATATTCCTAATCTGCATAACGTCCTTTAGGCGTTCTCCAAAAACCCCATATCTATTCACTTCAGAAAATCTATTCTTCTTATAATCATCCATACTTCTATTCTATAATAGCTGTAATGGTAAAAAATGAAAAAACGCGTATCGCGTTGTTTTTCTTAGATTCTAAGACTCTAGATCCAGCCTCCGTCCATTGTGATTACCTGCCCGGTCAGGTAACTTGGGCTTTCCGTTAATTGTAATACAAATTGAGCTACCTCCTGAGGTGTTGCAAATCTTCCAGCCGGAATTTCTTCGGTCAATATGCGCTTTTCTTCTTCCGAAAAACATGCGTTCATTTTGGTATCCACACATCCGCACGCAATCGCATTCACTTGTATATTGCTTGGAGCCAATTCTTTTCCCAATGCTTTGGTAAAAGTATTCAGTGCCCCTTTTGTCGCAGAATAGGCCACTTCGCAGGATGCCCCGACTTCACCCCAAACAGAAGAAATATTAATGATTTTTCCGGATTGTTTTGTAAGCATTTGATGAATTGCATATTTCGATGTTAAAAAAACTGCCGTCAAATTCACTTGGATTAAATCATTCCATTCTTCCAATTCCATATCCTGTAACAGTCCGATATGAGATACCCCTGCATTATTAATCAAAATATCAATTCCACCAAATCTATCTTGAATCGAATCAAACAATTCCTTAACGTATTGACCATCGCCTATATTTCCCACACTAGTTAGAACTTCTACCTGATATTCTTTTTTCAATTGTTCCTGCAATGCACTTAATTCTGAAGAACTTTTGCTGCACGTAAGAACCAGACGATACCCTTTTTTCGCGTATTCTATTGCAATTGCTGCACCAATTCCTCTTGATGCTCCTGTAATTAATACTGTTGTTTTCATTTTTTCTCTAGACATCCACCTTATTTTGTGCTAATATTCATAAAGTACCGTTTTCGATGCGTGGCTCAGTTTGGTAGAGCGCTGCGTTCGGGACGCAGAGGTCGCAGGTTCAAATCCTGTCGCATCGACTTCATTGAAAGGATGTGCAAGTTGCACATCCTTTTTTTCTTTATAGGAAAGACCTTGTCACACTAAAGTGTGAAAGTTTTTCCTATAAAGCAAAAACGCTCCGCATGGATGCACACTCGCGCGTACAAGGAAGATGTCGCTGTCACGACCGCGCTCGGCGCAAGAGTCCGCTTGCGGACTCTTTATTCATTTAATGGTTCCGTCCCATCTAATCCGAATCTTACACTTGAAATACTGCCTCTTCTAAAAACAATCTAATGACTCTTCGATGCTTCAAGTATAATCGTTGTTCTCTGTGGAACACGGAGCGTATTGACTCCGGATAACTCTGTATATTCCTCAAAATCCACCCCGTCCCTGTAGGTGATATGCGTATTCATGACTACTTTCCAACGCATTCCTTCCGGAAGTGCCGGCAATTGCATATTCACCGGTTCCCAATACGAATTCATACAATAGAATACGATATCATCCTTTGTATCTTCTTCATTTCTTCCGGCAAACATAATTCCAATCAAATGCGTGTCCGCATCCGTTGTGCTATTATATGGAAATCCATTATGCACGCTAATCTCCGGAAACTGGCAGGAAACCGGCCTTGTATTCTTTCGCAATATGGTATGTTTTTTTCGAAACGCTATCATATAACGTACAAAATCGTGTATTTCTTCAAATTCGTTCAGGCGGTTCCAATCTAACCATGAAACAATATTATCCTGACAATATGCATTGTTATTCCCAAACTGTGTGTTACAGAATTCATCACCGGCCAAAAACATCGCCGCACCGCGACTGCACAATAAAGTTGCAAACGCATTCTTTACTAATTTCTTTCGAAGTTTTAGGATATCCGGATCATCTGTTTCTCCTTCCACACCACAGTTCCAACTATGACCATGGTTGTCTCCATCCGTATTATTCCATCCGTTTTTCTCATTATGTTTTACATTATAGGAGTATAAATCATACAATGTAAAACCATCATGACAATTAATAAAGTTAATTGTGGCACGATGCCCGCGACTGTCCGGATTATACAAATCTCTTGAACCTATAATACGCGTAATCGCACGGTCTGCAGTAAATTTATCTCCTTTTAAAAACTGTCTCATATCATCTCGATACCGGCCATTCCATTCTGCCCATCTGTTCCATGACGGGAAACTTCCGACCTGATATAATCCTGCCGCATCCCATGCTTCTGCAATCAGCTTTTCTTTTCCGATAATGGCATCAAATGCTAAACTTTCCAATAGTGGCGGGTTTGGAAGTGGTGTTCCGTTTTGGTCTCTTCCGAGAATCGAAGCCAAATCAAAACGGAATCCATCTACACGGTATTCTACCGCCCAGTGACGTAAACAATCTACAATAAAACGGCTTACAATGGGATGATTACAATTTAGAACATTCCCACAACCACTGAAGTTATAATATTGGCCATCCGGCGTCAGCATGTAATAAACATTATTGTCGATTCCTTTAAAGGAAAAACACGGACCGTGTTCATTCCCCTCTGCCGTATGATTAAACACCACGTCTAAAATAACTTCGATTCCATTTTTCTTCAAATCATAAATCAGCCTTTTTAATTCATCCCCTTCGTGATTATGTTCTTTATGGAATGCATAGGCCGTATTCGGGGCAAAGAAAGATACCGTGTTATAGCCCCAATAATTGTATAATTGTTCGCCGTCTATGACCCTGGCGTTTTCCATCTCATCAAATTCAAAAATAGGCATAAGTTCAACCGCATTGATACCTAGGTCCTTCAGATAAGGTATCTTCTCACGAATGCCTTCATACGTCCCTTTTGCAACAACGCCGGATGATTCATCCTTGGTATAACCACGCACATGCATTTCATAGATGACAAGGTCCTCTATCGGAGTATGCAATTGGCTGACTTTCCCCCAATCAAACTGATTGCTGACCACACGTGCTTTATATACAAACGGCTTGCCACCTTCCGGTTTTTCTCCCCATTTTCTCTGACCGGTTACTGCGCGTGCATACGGGTCCAATAGGATATTCTTCTTATCAAATAACAGCCCCTTTGACGGATTATATGGTCCATCCATCTGATATGCATACTCAAACTCTTCCGGTTTTAAATCATACACCAACATGGAATACGTATCTCCGATGCGATACTCTTCCGGGAATGGAATTTTTGCAAACGGTTCCAAACTATGCTTTCGGAATAATAATAACGTACAGGATGTTGCACCTTTTGAATTAATCGTGAAACTGATTCCGCCGGAAATAACATATGCTCCATTCATACGAAATAATCCCGGTCTAACGCGATATCCATTGATGATATCCACAGGTTCCAGTTGGTTTGCTATCATTTTGTCCGTATCACCCAGTTTGGGAATCTCTTTGGGTACTTCTTTTGTTTCTCCTACTCCTTCTATCTTCTTTCGAATGGTAAGTGTAATCGGATTGCTGTGACTATCTTTTCCTTTCTTCACGACACAAACTCCCTTCTATTGTCTATAACCTGTCATGTTTCCCTGATTATCAAAAAACACTCCATAGGAAGCAGAATATTTATTCACATCACCGATAATATCAAGTTTCTTCTGTTCTTGACACACGGTTGGCTGAAAATCATTATATCCTGTTTGAGAACTTACGGTACATGGTATAATATTTGCTGCGATTGTTGGCTGTAATACCCCATCTATAAAAGTAAATTTTTGTTGAAAAATCATTGTGTCTTTATCGGATGGGTTTTTATTTCCACCAAAACAGAAATTACCCAAACTGTAACAGATTACTTTTCCATTATATACTTCAACCCCTTGTAATACATGCGGATGATTGCCGATTACCAAATCTGCACCGCAATCAATGAGTCTGTGTGCCATATTGACCTGATACTCCGTCGGATAATACTGACGTTCCACACCCCAATGACAACACGCAACCACGATATCCACACCCTGCTGCTTTAACTGTGTAATACCATTTTGCATATAATTCTCATAAGTTGCCGACTGCGACAAAAGACTTGCAGAGACAATCCCTATTGTATATCCCTGCTTGGTTGTGTATATTCCCACCTGTTCATTATATCCATACACAACACCTGCTCCATTGAGTGCATTTTGTGTATCTGTCAGACTAACCTCTCCGTAATCGCGTGTATGGTTATTACCCAGACTACATGCTTCGATTGAAGCTGATGTTAAGATCCCCACATACTCCGGTTTCCCTTTCAAATTCCACGTCTTCTCTACCCTTGCCTGCGAGTTCGTCAAAACACACTCCAAGTTCACAATGGTACAGTCATCTGCACTAAAAATGCCACTTACCCCCTGGAAGAAATACGTCTCTCCATATTTGTCATAGTAATCGTGGAAAGAACCACTATATCCATGTGTCTGTGTTGGTCCCAACGTACAGTCCCCGGTTGCCGTAATTGTAATCTCATCTATTACCGGTTCGTAGATTTCTTCTGTTTCCGTCTCTGTCTCTGTCGGTTCCGGTTCTGTCAATTGAGAGGCTTGGGTATCCTGCCCTTCATGATTCCGAATCTGAATCGTTCCAAATGCAACTACTGCAACTACTACAATTACCAATACCACCAGTATCTTTTGTAACTTCTTCATATGCTTCTCCCTATTTTACATTTATACCCTACATTATATCAAAAAATTTATGATTTTACTAATATATCTACTGTATGGGCACTTGCCCCCATTAAGTCCATTCTTTCGCAGGTTGCCCAATGATACTCGAGGAAATAACCAAACTCTTCTTCATCCAATGCGTTTAAATATCTGCGCATATAATTGGCCGGTCCGTCAGCTGCAATGATTTGATGCCGCTTCAAACCAACTTCTTGATTGATTCTCTCTATCTCTTCCAGGCGCACCATGCTATATAGTTCATTCGAATTCTTCTGACATAAAAAAGTTTCATCCAATTGATGATTTTTCAGATTCTCTTTAATGTGTTTTTCCTTAAATGCATAGGTAATCACACTATATTCATTCATAATGTATGCAACAAAAATTCTTCCTCCCGGTTTCGTCACACGCTTTGCTTCCTGAAGGGCCTGACATTTATCCGCATGCTCATGCAAATGATACATAGGACCAAATAAAAATGTCACGTCAAAGGTATTGTCTTGAAATCGCTTTAGATTTAGTGCATTTCCCTGATATGCCTGTACTTTATTACATTTTTGTTTCAATCTTGATAAGTTATGCTTTACCAGTTCTACCGCTGACATCTGATACCCTTCTTCGGCAAGCGGAATACAATAGCGACCCGTTCCGGCGCCAATATCAAGAATGTGTATTTCTTCTTTTTTCTTTTCTTTTAATAATTCTTCCAAATATGCTTGGATGTATTTCATGGTCGTTTGAAACTCCACCCGTCCATGCCGGCTATCCAGCCTTTTTTCTTCATTAAATTTATTATAATACTCTTCTATCGTTGCCATATGGTTTCTCCATCCTATAAATTTCAAAAGCTATGTAACCGGTCCTTCCCAATTACATAGCTTTTCGTGTCTGACTAATCGCCAAAATGGTGATGACTGGTACAATCAATCCGATACGTATAAGGATCCCCATCTCCCAAATCATCAAAATACACCTCGCCCCCGGCACGGCATTCGATTTTGTCTCCCTCTTCGTTTAACCAATCATCATAAGATTCTTCTGCATCTTTCCCGCCCGCAACATCCGATGCCACTGCCTCGCGCAGTTCATCGATATTGCCAAGGCACTTTGCTTCATTGGCTTCTCCCACATACTTTAGGAAATTAGTCGCCAAAAGACCTGCCAAAATAGCGGTAATCGCCATGACAATGATTAGTTCCACAAGTGAAAACCCCTGACATCTTCCTTTCTTCTTCATCTCTTCCTCTCTGTTATCCAATCTTATTCATATATCTATGGAGTACTTCCTCATAATACCCCTACATATAGATTATCTTAATCTGATTCAGATTGCAATATGTTTAAGTAATGTTTCAGAGAATTCAATTCTTTTTTCATGTCCGCTACGCCTAAATCATAGATTTGCTGCAACTTTTCTTTATCTTTTTCAACTTTTTTAACCTTAATTGTCCGAGAAGGACGAATTGCAAAAATTTTTTGCTCCTGTTCCAATTGTGCAACTTTTGCAACCGTTTCATTATATTGAATATGTCTTTGGGAAAACGTATTCGTAAAGTTTTTGTACTTTCCGTAAAACAACCGAAGCATGAGTCGATTCGCCGGTTTTTTGCGGTAGGAGGAAGGTCTGGTCAACACAACGATTAGTTTGTCATATCCCATCTGTAACGCTTTCTCCAATGGAATTGCATCTGCAATCGCCCCATCCAAGTACTTCTTTCCATTCCACTCTACGATACGTGAGACAAACGGCATCGCCGATGTTGCACGCAGCGCTTCCATCTGCTCCAATACATCCGTAATTGGTATATATTCTGCCTCTCCGGTCTCTACATTGGTTACTGTAACTAAGAATTCTGCTTTTGCATCGCGGAATGCCTGTTGGTCAAATAAATCATATTTTGTTGTGACATCATAATAGGCAAACTGTTTATTTACAATATTTCCGGTTGTCAGTAAAGAATGCAACCCCATATAGCGTTTATCCCCGGCATAAACCTTATTATACCGCAGCGCCCGTCCTTTCTGCCCCGACACATAATTCAATGAAAATAATGCTCCCGCCGAGACACCGATAAAGGCATCCAATTTGATTCCCTCTTCCATCAGGGTATCCAATACCCCACACATATATAACGCGCGCATTGCACCGCCTTCCAAAACGATTCCAACCTTCATTCTTTCTCCCTCTTTGTTATTCAAAAAACATATAGTCCATATAGTATTGACTAAATTCTTTCGACGAAGCCAATTCTACCTCTTTTGACTGATTTACAATCTCTTTCATCTGTTCTATTGCAGAATCCTCTAACAAGGCTCCAATCGCACCACCAAGACTTGTATTACCTACAGCTTTCATCTTAGGAAGCAGTTCTTCTGAGAGCATACCAATTCCAACTGCTTTTTCATAATCCATTTTATAACCAAATCCACCGGCAATATAAACATTTGAGATATCCTCATAAGTCACGCCAAACTCATGTATCAGGCATTCTAATCCTGCTCTAACAGCTGATTTTGCAAGCTGAATTTCACGGATGTCTTTTTGGATAAAACAAATTTCTTTCCCGTCTTCGGTATTTCCAAGTCTGACTCCATCCTCAAAATAATCATCCTCTAACACACCGCTTTCATCAATCCATTCTGCTTCCTTTAGTTCATAGACTGTCTCTAATACTCCGGTTCCACATAATCCAACCGGTGGTTTATCGTCGATTGTTTTTATCTCTATGGTTTCTCCTTCGATTGCAACATGGCAAATTGCTCCCGGAACACTGGCTACTCCGCAGGAAATATTACCACCCTCAAACGCCGGTCCGGCTGCAGTCGATGTGACCAAAAATCTATCTTTATTACCAATTGCCATCTCTCCGTTGGTTCCCAAATCCAACAACAATGACACTTTCTCATCCTGATGCATCCCGGTCGCATACATACCGGCAACTATGTCCGCTCCTACAAATGTCGATATTCCCGGCAAAAGAATAATCGGGGCATGATACCCTTTTAGCCCAAACAGTTCTTCTACGCTTGCCGTTATTACCGATATGTCAACCGGTGTAAATGGTGCATATCCTAATGTTTTGCAGGAATATCCCATCACCAGGTGACCCATGGTTGTATTTCCTGCAATGATTATTTTTTCAATGCGTTCCGGCAAAACGCCACACTTCTTTAACAGAGCTTCGATTCCTTCTGCCAAATCTTTACGTATGCTTGCACATAATGCCTCTCCCTGTCCTTCAGAATCCGCTTGGATTCTGGATATAACATCTGTCCCCCACTGTCTTTGGTGATTCATCGTTGTATGGGTGTCCACAACATTGGCTTTGTCCAAATTGACCAGGCTAATCGCTATCGTTGTTGTTCCAATATCAATTGCAATTCCAAACACATCATCCGTATCATCTGCATCTTCTCTTTGAATCGATTGCTGATTTGTAACAAAAGTACTTTGTACTTTCATTTCCTCTTCTTTCGTATCTGCAAGAATAATAGACGCATCCTCTGTTAAATAAGATAGACAGCTTAATCTTACCCCTGCCGCAACCTGTTGCTCTCCAAAACGCTTATAGTCAGCTTCTGTCGGTGGTGTCACACCCTTTTCAAATGTAACCGTACACTTCCCGCATCTTCCTTTTCCACCGCAATCCGCCTTTGCCATAATCTGATTCATTCTTAGCAATTCCAGTAAAGAATGCTCTTTTGCCATTTCTTCGGTTACATCTATCTGATATACTTCTGTCCCCTGTTTTACTTGTAGTTTCATTTGCTCTCCTTTATTAAAATAAAATGCAACTTGTATATGTAATCGTCAACGGCCCATAGTAGTATTTTGTATCTGCACTTTTACACACATCACTTACCATGAGACCGTATGCTTCCATCGAAGGGTATGTTTCATTTGGAAATCTGCATGGTTTATCCGGATATGTACATTCCTGACAAAGTGTACAGGCCCCTGCCCCCATCGGCAAACAAGCAATCTCCGCCTTGCGAAATAGCTTTACGAGTTGTTGAAACCGTTTTTTTTGCATGCTCTCTGCTCCCAGCATAGCCTCTACGTCAAAATCATCTTCCATTTCAAAGGTGGTCTGTACTAACACCCCATTCTCAAATGCCAAGGCTTTTTGTGTGACTTCTTCCAATGTTCCGCATGCCGGTGGACAACTCCAACTTTTATTATATTGATGACACTTGTTATCCTCACACATTTTTCGCACTTCCGGCATAAAGTTTAAATCCGCCGGCCGAAAAAATCCATGATGTGAAAATTCACACTCCGTAATCATTTCCTGTATTCGCTCTTTCTCCATATTATCCTCCAACACTTTTAAAGACTTCGGTAAAAAAAGAGATTGCGCAAAGCGCAATCTGTCTTAAACTCTTATAGAAGCACTCCCGCACAAAGCGGAAATGCTTCTTAAAAATTCAATTATTTCTCTTTGATTAATTCTACAGCTCTGCTTGCTGCGGATGCTGCATCATCTGTGTAAGCGTCTGCACCGATCTGTTCGCAGAATTCTGCTGTTACAGGTGCTCCACCAACCATAACTTTAACTTTATCACGAAGTCCTGCTGCTTCTAAAGCTTTCACTACGTCTTCGATTGCAGTCATAGTTGTTGTGAGAAGTGCAGAACATGCAACGATTTCACAACCGTCTTCCTGAACTGCTTTTACAAATGCTTCAGGTGGTACATCAACGCCAAGGTCTAATACCTCGAAGCCTTTTCCTTCGAACATCATCTTAACCAAGTTCTTACCGATATCATGTAAGTCACCACTTACGGTACCTACACATACTTTTCCTAAGAACTGGCTTCCGTCATCTGCCAAGTATGGTTTTAATAAAGCTGCTCCTGCATTCATTGCACGTGCTGCTACCAATACTTCCGGCACGAATACTTCGTTGTTTTTGAATTTCTCTCCAACAACATTCATTCCTGCCATAAGACCATCCTGAAGGATAGTTTCAGCTGAGATTCCAGCCTCTAATGCTTCCGGCACTAATGTTTTAACCTGTTTTGCTTTTCCGCTTTGTAATGCTACTGAAATGTCTTCAATTAAGCCCATTTTTTTACCTCTTTTCCTTATTGTTCATGTATTATGCTTTGGTAGCTTCGAATCCGAACTCTCCCATTGCATTTACAGACTGTCCAACAAGCTTTCCATCTACTAATTCAGCAGTGATTGTAAATTCCATCTCTCCGATTGGGATTTTGACAGTAAATTTGTATGAGATTTTGTTACCATCAATACTTGTCTCGTAGATATCTACTACATTACCTGTCTGACCGTCTTTAATCTGACCTGTTAAACCATTCTCAGCATCCAATGTATGTGTTGAGAATTGATCCCCCATAAATGTGTGTACTACTGCGTTCCATGTTCCTGTAATTGCGTTCATTATATATTCCTCCTTTAATTAAAAAAATTATTTTTTATAAACCCCATATTTCTTTCCTTCGTCATCAATAATGGCATCAACATTCTGTACGGTTGAGAACATTACTGCTGAACTGCAAAGCAATCCGCCATTCTTACCAAGTATATCAATGGTATCTCTTGTTGCCTGACGAATCTCTTCTTCTGTTGCACCCGGCTTATCTGTTACCTGTGGATCTACCCCACCTGCAAAAATAAGTTTATCCCCATATTGCTCTTTTACGAACTTCCAATCGTTCGAAGGTGCTACGGAATGCCATGATTCTACTCCAATCTCAATCAAATCCGGAATAATCGGCTGTATGTATCCGCATGAATGATGCATATAATGCATTCCTAAATTACGTGCTGCTTCTGCCATTCTTCTTTCCGGCTCCTTGAAAATCTCTCTCCACATCTCCGGTGACATAAACATGTTGTTCTGGTTCCCCCAGTCATCATGCATCATAACAAAGTCAGCATCCATATATTTCTTAATGTAATTGAACTGTTCAATACGATAATCTGCATATTTATTAACTACATCGATGTACTCTTCTGTATCGTATAATGCACACAAACCATTCTCAAAGCCCATAACTGCATTAATACGTTCAAAAGCACCCATGTTACCAACATAGTACCCCATCTTGGTATCCTTCTGAGCCCACATTGCTTTCGTACGGCCAGCAATCATCTCCCAGTTTAAATCTTTACAACTTGGGAATTCAATATCCCAGTCACAAATATCATCCAACAAACAAGTTCCCGGTTTTACATGAGTCATAAACTGTGGATTCGCAGGATCTAATTCCCAATCTACTCCAAACCAGTCTTTCCCATTCTGGAACAAAGGTCTGTCATTAATCTCCGGACATATTAACATCTGCGCTGCAGTGTTAACCATTGGAACCCAATCCGGCATCTTATGGTCCCAAACTAATTGCATATTCTCGCGTTCTGTCATAATACAATCTCCCAATTCTATAATTTTATCCAATTCGCAGTTACATCTGCCTTCTCATTATATCACGTCACCTTTTTCAAAACAACAAACTATGGATTGCAGAATTAACAACTTTTGGTTGATAATTAAACATTCTATCACAACGATTTTATAAATGCAAATTCAAATCGTCTTTTCCCTCTGCAATTTCGTGAAACAGCCCCGCAAATCGATTTTGCGGATTATAAATCATCATCATCTGAAACAGGAACCGAAAACCATCCGGAAGACTGAAGTATTTTAATTTTTCGGTTTCCATACTTTCGAATAATTTTGGAAATACGGCGTAGTAAGGACTTGTCTCTAACGTTACCAGCATCGAATTAAAATTTGGCGTATAAATTTTCTCCGTTGAAGGAACCTGCTTATAAAAACTTACATCTTCTGATTTACGTTGCCGTTCTAACAGCAGAATCGGAACTTTTTCCATATCTTCTTTCGTAATCTTTTCCTGTTTTGCAACCCACGGATGATACAAAGAGGTTACAATTACTGCCGGCGTCTGAAATAATTCTACCGATACATATTCCTGATTCCAGCACTCATATTCATGTACATTGGTAATGCACAAATCAACACTGCCTTCCCTGAGCCATTCAATTACCTCATCTACTTCGCCGGCTTTAATCTGAATCTGATTATCCGGCTCCATTGCCATCAGAGAATACACGATTGGCTGAATAATGCGTTCTCTGGAAATCGATTGAAAATAGCCAATCCTTATAACCTTTTCCTTCCGGCGTTGTATTTCCTCATAGTTCTTACAAGATTCCTCAAATCGTCTCACAATCGGCTGAAACTGTTCGTATAATATTTTCCCTTCTTCCGTTAAGCGTACTTTCCGGGTATTTCTCACAAAAAGAGCATGCCCCACTTCCTCTTCCAGCTTGATAATCTGCTTGTTTAACGCTTGCGGCGAAACAAATATTTTGTGTGCCGCCTGTGAAAAATTCAATGATTCTGCAACAATAATAAAATACTTTATTCTTTGAAAATCCAGATTCATATTAACACTTCTCCTATATGAATTATCTACATTGCCGTGATTATGCGTTTTAATTTTGTGTCCTCGTCACAACCTCATATTCAATCATTGTTGTGAGATTCTCTAAATCAAGAATTTTAGACAAAACATCCTCCAATGAATCTCCCCTAACCGTTTCCTTATGCATCTTCGGTTGTGCATAATAGGTTCCGCTGACACCGCGGGCGATTGGAATGTGATGATAAGCATCTTCCAGATATACCCCGTAAACGCATTCATATGCCTCATCGATTTGCTCTGCAAAATCATCCAGATAAATCGTACTGATACCGGAAGCCATTAATTCCTCTCTTGTTGCAATCTTGTACATTCGAAAGCGATATCTTTGCGTTAGGCAGTCCGGCGAACCATACGCTAAAATAATATTTTGCGTTTTTTCTGCCAGTTTTAATAATTCCTGTATCTTGTTGGCGTTTTTTAACGCATATCTTTTCACATCTTTTTCAAATGAAAGCATCAGGTCGGAGGCTTTAAATGTTTCCATATCATACCCTTCCTCATCCTTCCTTTCCTCAAATGCACCTCTATAATGCCGGCCTATCATGAATTGATCCATATTCTCCCAAACTCCAACCGTATGATTTAATTTGTAAAGACTTTTACAATTATCGACATCACTTTCCAAGCGGTAGCAATCTTTAAGCGTTTCAAAATACCTTCTCGTTTTGATATTACTGTCTGTATACAATACCGAATTATTATTGGTTATCATACACGATACAAAGTAAGTCGAAAAATAGAATTCAAATACATTCGGCAGTATCTCCATCAGACGATTAAATATCATCTGTGCACATGAGTCAATCTCTGTAATCGGCAAAAGCAACAGAAAGAGCAAATCATTTTCTTCTCCCTCTGTCAATTCCAAAAGTTGTTTATCTTCTAATACTTGATGCAACACCTCGTTGTCATTCAAAAAGTAGCGAACATAGTGATAATGACATTCTATCACCCACTTCATATCTTCTCCAAGATTTATTTCCATCCGAGGTGCTTCTTTAAATACCCCCTCCTCCAAATCATAATTGGTAAATTGTCTTCTCCATTCCTTTGAAGGACGAAAAACATAATTGATATACGAAGGCAATGTGAGGTAATTCGCATAAACACAACTGCTGGCAATCGGTGGTTCTTGTTCCATTTTCATCGCCCGATCACCATATGCAACCGATAAATAGTAATACCAAAACTCTCTGGTGTCGATTCCAAACTGATATTCAAAATCTTGATCCACAAGATACTGTGCATGACTATTGTGATATTTATAAGCGAAATAGGTGTCGTGTAAGGCACGCATCAGTTGTGGATTTTCAAAAGCTTCGTTCGTTTTGGTATATTCATACAGGATTTGGTCTGCCTGTTCCCTCGAAGGTCTCAGAACAGTAATTTGCAATAAAATATTGGGAGAGAACTTGTATTTTTGAAATAATGGTGACTCAAATACATCTTTTACCGCTTGTATCTCTTCCTTGCATTCTTCCGGAATTTCTACCGCAAATGTTCTGTTATTTTCTTTAAAATATCTGCTCCAGCCTCTACCCGCATATTTGTCCCGAATGGTTTTCATCTGTTTTTCAAAAATCTTTGCATATTCATCTTCTGAGACATTCAAACGCGAATAATCTTCTATATCCGGGTGTTTCTCAAGAATAAGTTGCTTGATGTTCTTGTAAGTATCGTTCCATTTCGTTTTTTCTATTTTTTTCAAGTTACATTCCTTGTATAAATAAGCACATGCAGACTTAGGAAAAACAAACTGCTTCATGAGAAACTCTACCATATCGATAAAACAAATATTGATATGATCATCCTCTAAATCAAAAATGCTCATTTTAGATTTAGCCGCCTGCTCATCCGTCAGCAAGAAATCTTTTTCACACATTGCAAGAGAATACTTATACGCTTCCATCGAATAGTCCATCTTATCCCAGGTGTAATCTTTTGCACAAAAATACAACTTCTTATAACATCCAAACGCTCTTCGAATGGTAATATTTACTCTGCCATCAAAAAGTAGCATCAGAGACTCTAAATCTTTCTGTTGATTCCAAATCGCAGAAACACCTGCATTGTACAAGTCCGTTTCTACATAATTGAAAGCATCGGTTGTTGCCTCCTCCGGTCGTATTGGTATCAGGTGATTGTTCGGGTCAATGTAACATGCATATACCATAGCCAACCAAACAAGAAGATTTGGTGGAAATGCGGATATCTCAACTAGTGTCTGTTCCATAAGATAATCACATAAAGCTTTAAAAAAAGTCGGTTCAAACTGCTCCTTTAAAAATTCATCCGACAGAAAATACTCTTTCCAGATTCCATGCGATTCTCTTTTCTTCTCATCCTCAAAAATAGCACAGAATCTTTCCATCGCAGGTGTGTGAAAAGATTCCCTATATGCTTGTCGTTCTGCTTCCTCTATCCGGTCCATCATATAGGTGGATTTACACAAATCCGGTTGCTCTCTTTTGGTATCTTGCGGTTCACTCCCGGCATTTTTCGCATATCGGGTTGCCTCTTTATAAGCTCTTTGCAATGCCAAAAACTGCTCCGGATTCTCTTCCGGATGGCATTTTGTTGCCTCCTTCGCATACGCTGCTTTTATTTCCTCTAAATCAGTTGTTTTCTCTATCCCCAAAATATCCCAATTGTTCATTTTCTTTCTCCCATTTACAAATATAGTTTTTGACTTTTTCCACTTCTCTTGCTTTTTCCGCTCTCCGATTCGAGAACATTGCCTTTTCGATATCTTCAATCATCGTCTCAATTCGCAGCCTGTCCGACCCATGTTCCACCTCAAAAATCTGTTGTAGTCTCCGAATATATTGTTCTATTTGCCGTTGTTCCTCAAGGTTTCCCCGAATCGAATTCAGATTGTCAAGCCGGTTTTTCAATTCCTTCTCGGATAACTCATGATTTGCAATCATGATTTCTTTTGTTTCATTGCGGGAATTTGTCACAAACACCTGAATAATTCCATTGATATCGTAATTGAATGTAACCATAATACTTTCTTCCCCTCGCATTGCCAATGGTACTTCAATTTCAATCTCCCCCAGTAAAACATTATGCTCCGCATAATATTCTTCACCTTGGTATATTTTAAAACAAATTTTTGGCTGATAATCATGAACGGTTGTAAAATAATGTGTTGCACTGGCTGGAAGTGTCGAATTTCGTTCAATCATCGGAAAAAGATGTGTACGTCCTCCCGTTGCCTCATGATTGAGCACCCCGGTCCCCAACGTAAATGGCGACACATCGGTTAACACAATATCTTTAATATCTTCCTTTCGCTCTCGAATTCCGGCGTAAATACCAATTCCCTTTGCCACGCAACAATCCGGCGATTCCACCAATACCGGTTTTTTCCCGAATAATTCCTCTATAAAATCCTGCACAATTTGTAGTTTAGAGGACCCTCCTACCATAACGACAGCATCAATATCTGAAATCTCATACTCCGCATCCTTTATGATACGGTAGAATAAATTTTTTATCTTAGAGAAAATCGGAATACAAAGTTCCAATAATTTGTCCTTTTCGATTCTCTGTGCACTGTTTTCGCACTTTATCTCTTCTGCCAGTTTCATAAACTTATATTGTTCTTCCCGGGATAGCGAACAAAAGTCCAACTGCTTTTGTTCACACAAATACTTTGCAATTGCTTCATCTATATCATTTCCACCCAAATGATTATCCCCGACAATTGCCACAATCTCTATGATATTATGAAAGCATTCCACCATAGAGATATCCAAAGTACCTCCACCAAAATCGAATACCATAATATTTTGAATACTTTCATTCGTATGAAATCGATACGCCAATGCTGCAGCCGAAGGCTCGTTTATCAACCTCTCCACATGTAATCCGGCAATCTTGGCTGCTTTCTTTGTATCACTTCGTTGCTTATCATTAAAATAAGCCGGAACAGAAATAATCGCTTCGCTTACTTCCTCTCCCAGATAAGCCTGAGCACTTTTCTTAATCTCGTGCAATACAATTGCCGATAAGTCAATCGGCGAATATGCATGGTTACCGTTCTCATAAATCTTTTCCGTTCCCATAAACCGTTTAAAAGAAGTATACGTATGCTCGCCATCAACTCCAATATGCTCCCTGTTTCCTACCGACTCCATTCCGGCAGTGTCTACGGACACGACAGATGGAAGCATAACATCGCCATCACTATTGAGCGGTATAAAATGTACGCATCCGTCTTTCCAATAGCTTGCCAAACTATTGGTTGTTCCCAAATCAATTCCTATAATAGCCATTTTCATCTCCATGTTTTAAACTTCTTGTCTTGTCACAATATAAAATTATACCATTCTTGTCATCCCGAGTCATTAACAATCTTTTTCTATTACGCAACCAAAAAAGAGCACGATTCTTTGAATGAATCGTACTCTTATGATTAAACTTATTGCATTTTATTCTTTGGCCCCTTCTTTTAGAATCAAATGACCGCAGATTAGTCCTGCAAATGAAGGGATTGCTACAACCAGCCATGTAAGAAGTAAGTCTGTTTTCCCGAATATTTCAAACGGAATCAGCGTTGATAATAACCAAAACAAAACAAAGGTCAACCACTTTAGAAGATTTGCGACATTTCCCGCCACAAAAGAACAAACGAGGGATGTCACCGGAAGCACAAAATATAACACAAGAATACTAACCCCTACCTGCTCCGACGTCTTCAAAAGATAGTCTGCGCCAAAATAAAAAACAGCCACCTCTATCTCAAAAATAAACCATGCAATTAATAGTTTTCGAATCGTGTTTTCTTTCATAACGACCTCTTTTCTATCAACTAATACTTGCAGTTTTTGTATTTGTTATTATTTTAACTTAATCTTATGTACAAATTGTAAATAAACTTTTCTTATTTTATTAACATTTTAAGAGGATATTTTGCTCTTGATTTCATTAATGATTTCCGTGATATTATCAAGCGATTGAACGATTTCTTCAATTCGGATTCTCTCTTCTTCGTCGATACAACCGTCTTTTAAAATCGCAAGTAAATCTTTGGAAATCGCATCCATATCCTGAACCGTATATAGAAACTTTAATACGACCCGATCTAACCCTTCATCCTGAATGGTGATACCTTCTTTTAATAAAAAATCCAACGAAATATCGAATACTTCACTAATTGCCAGTACATTTTCCGTATCCGGAAGTGCCGTTCCCAGTTCCCATTTGGAAACCGCCTGACGGCTTACGGATAGTTTCTCTGCCAATTCTTCCTGTGAGTATCCGTAATTCATTCTTAGTTTTGCTAGCTTATCTGAAAACTTCATTTGTATCCCTCCAATACTTTATCCTTCGTCACATGAGTATGTTAATGGTTTCTGATAGGTTTTCTCGTAAATTTCTTTCCACACTTCATAATTTTGATTGAGCATCATCTGAGCATTCTCAGCATTTGATTTCTGTTGTTCCGGATAAATTGGCGGTGCTATATGTATCGTATACGCCTGAACCGGAAATCCGTCTCCATCCATCACGTCAGTATCCTCCATCGTAATAAAGCATGGAAGAACCGGAACCTTATTTTTCGCAGCAAATGTATATCCGCCTTTTTTCAATGGTTTTGGCTTCTTGTAATTCCACCACAGGCTCTGTTCCGGATACACCAAGATAAAATGTCCTTTTTGCAGAATCTTATCAACCGCACGCATGAACTTTTTCATTGTTGCCTTATTGGAACTAAGTGGGAGGGTATTACAGTTTCTCATCAAAAAACCATAAAAGCCCGGATAAGATGTATAGTTCCCTTCTCGAATAATTCTAAAAAGCTTCCTTCGGTGCTGTCTTGCTTTTTCATATACCAAGTGCATTGCAAAACTGTCCATTGCGTTAAAATGATTACAGGTAATAATTGCTCCGCTTCTTAGGTTTTTGAAATGCTCCAGACCCTTTATTTCTTTTATTACAAACTGTTTCTTGCGAATCAAAATATCAACGAACCAATGTGCCATTTTGAACGCATAACGGGTACGCAAACGGTTCGTCAGGTTACGACGCAGATAATCCACTTCGTTTGGTTTTAATTCACGAGCCGGCGGATCTTCCTCTACATCTAAATCGAACAGTCCCGCTTTTTCGTATGCGTCAATTCTTCGAAGAATCTCAATACGATCAACCTTTGGCTTCTCATGATTTCCGAACTGATTGTAATAGTTATTTGTATTATTGATCTCAGAAATTGCAAGGTTAAGGAGATTCTGACCGGAATTTTGATCCCGTTGCACATCTTCGTTCGTATAATGATTTAAAATGTCCCGAATCTCTACATATTTTGGCGTTTGCTTCGCATACTGCCAGAAGAATTCTCCAAAGCGACAATCTTTGTAATGCCATGGCTTTGCCGCCAGATTATAATGAACAAGTTTGATTTTATCTTCCGCAAACGGAAGCTCTCCTACCATCTGTACGTTCCAGCGAGGATCCATCCATAATACATGATCTTTACAAAGAATGTTTAAGTAATCCTGATCTTGCGCTACTACAAACGAATAAGTTCCTAAAAGGTCAACAAATTCGTTTAGAATTTTTTTCTTTCTGAATTGGCTGGAATTGATTAATACAACACCTGCATTGAAATAGGCTCCGCGGGAAATCCCAAGAACCTTTTCCACATAATCTCCGTAAATCTCTGTTTGCACCACTAACTGGTCTCTGATTGCTCCAATATAATGTGTCCCCAGATTATAACGGTATAATCCGGAAATATCCTCCCGAATAATGGTATCACTATCTACATAGACAACTTTGTCATATTGTGGAAACATATCCGGAATAAAAATTCTGTAATAGGTAGTGGATGTATAATAATCTCGAATTGACAACTTCTTTTCAATTTTTGCCAGTTCTTCTGTCACATTGTGAAAAGAAATCTGTACATTCCTCTTCTCCATCCTCTTAACTAATTTCTGATTATTCGTTGTGATATCGGTGTGTAAGACATGAATGCGATATTGATAATTCGGCGTTGTGTTTTCAATGATAGATTTCATCGTTACCATCATAAATTTTGTGTATTTATCGTCCGCCGCAAAAAATATCGGAATCACTTTATTCGACTTCATCACAGGTGTCTTGATTTTCATGCTCAAATTTTCCTTTCAGATAAATATATTCGTATATCACATCATCAAATTGTGTATATCGAAAAACACGATACATTTTGCTTACCTGCCATTGTTTAATATTGTCTGTATGTGGATATGGCAAATAGAATAAGCGCTTTGAAAAATGGCGTACAACCGTATTTTTATGCAAAAATTTCTGGTCATTAAACTTCTGTGGCAGCATTTTCTTTCTGGTAGTGCTTCGATAAATTGCACTCTGGTCTGCAAATAACAGTTTCTTGGTTTTTATCAATTGTCGTGCCTTTTCAAATAGCCCGTTCTTCCTCGCTTCCACCATATTAAACAAGAGCACTCCCGCATTTATATAATTGGGATGAAGTAAGTATTTTCCATAATGGTCTCTCGCCGCTGCGTATTCGTACCCCTCTATATCTGTATAGTACAATAGCGAAATATCTCTGTTAAACAAAATATCAACATCCAAATACAGAATTCTATCCGGAATCTGCGGTATCTGATCAATAAACAGACGCAAAAGTGTGTATGGGGAGCAATAACATTGCTCATTGGGACAATTTGCGAATTCCTGATTGTATAACTCTGAGACATCAATCTTTATAATGGTATTCTTTTCATTGTATTCCTTTGCTTCCTTCTCTAAAAATGCAATCTTTGCATCTGAGATTGGCGTGTATTCCGGCTTAAGATGTGAAACATCCATCGTAAGCACATAGATTGTAAATGGTTCTTTGGTTGTCGTCCTCTTAAATATGGACAACATGCAGGTAAGGATTCCATCGAACACCCTATCATTCCCTGAAAATAAAAGATTCATTCTGTTTCCTCTACTTTGATGTATTTTATTCGTTCCACGTCACTGTGCTTTGCATGCTCTGTCATTACTTGTTTTACATCATGACATAATGCTTCTCTTTGTTGCTTGGCATTTCGCTTCTTGTCCGCAAAAAACGGTCCTTCGACATAAGTTACAATCTTTGGTGTTTTCGAATATTTTCTCTTTTGATAGGTATTCACGAAACAAAACGTCGGAACATCATATTGCACAGGATACCGAAACGAATTATCCTTAAAATCACGAATCTTCGTATAATACGGCCAGATATGCGCTTCCGGATAAATCGTAATACAGTGTTTTTTCTCCATATGATGTGCAATTGCACGATTAAAATTCTTCATGGCATCCATATCATCCGGTAACGGAAGTGCACCCAGACTCGGCGTAATTCTCCCGAGTAGAGGCATAGAAACATTATTCGGATGTACGATCACATACACCCCTTTCGGGCGGCATATCATAGTCGGTATTAATGCATCTACTAATTCATGTGTATGATTTCCATAGAGAAAAAATCCTGTTTTCGCGTATTTTTTCACACACTGTCTGTTGATTATTTTGTGGCGGAATTTCAGTTTTAGAAAAACCGTCGCAATCGGCTTTGCAGCCATATGATACCAAAAGATACGTCCGATTTTTCTTCCGATTCCTCCCGAATAGGAATAAGTGCCGTCGATTTTTTTCGGCGTTATCTGTGCCTGCGAAAATTCATCTTCTAATTCATTTTTATAATATATAATCTGTTTCTCTTTTTTCATCCTATGTATTTTACAACTCTTTTCGACTTTTGTCTATTCTCTGACAAAGTTTTCCTAGCAGAACAAAGAGTCCGCAAGCGGACTCTTGTGCCGAGCGCGGTCGCGACAGCGACATCTTCCTTGTACGCGCAAGTGTGCATCCACGCGGAGCGTTTTTGCTTTATAGGAAAAGCTTTCACACTTTAGTGTGACAAGGTCTTTCCTATAAAGTAAAAAATAGCAAATCCAACGCGCCCCCTCTCATGTTATAGCGGATACGCTTTGAATTTGCTATGAAATCTGTATGATAATCTATAATTTACAACAAACATTCTCCACCGGTTTGCCACATGCTGTACAGAACTTTGTTCCCTCTGTAATTGCATTCCCACACTGCGTACAATAAGAAAGCGAAGCCGGTGTTGGTGTTGGCACTTCTGTTGGTGCCGGTACTGCCGTCGGTGTTGCCGCCGGTATTGGCGTTGATGCTGCTGTTGGTACCACCTCCGGCTCCTCTACCACCGGTTGCGGAAGGGGATTCCCACAGGAACTGCAGAAAGATGTTCCCATCGGAGCTTTCGTTCCGCATTGTGCACAAACCACAAGACCCTTAATATCCTGAATCTGCTGCTTATACTCTGCAATTCTTCTGTTCGATTCATGAATTGATTCCACCAAAACTGCAAATTCCGGTTCACAATCTTGCGCATGCAATTCAAAATATAACTTACCCAAATCCTTATAGCAGTTATTCATCTTCTTCTCTTCATCTGAAATCATGCCGTTTATCTTAACAGAATCCGTCATTCCTTTTGTCTTCTGAACTGCGGTCTGTCCTGCATGCGATATTTTCTTACCCAAATCATCAAAAAATGCCATAATTCTTCTCCTTCCATACTCTTTTCTATTCTACATGAATTCAAAAGAAGAATCAATATGTACCAAAATTACAAACTTACTTTTTTCTCCAACAGTTTTGATGATAGGATAAATGCGACGACCACAATAATACAATCTATGATCATACACGGAATCATGGCAATGAATAGTTCTGACTGAGTCGTTACAACCAAATCGTAAATTCCGACCATCTTCTCTACCTGCGTGATTAATAGATTGGAACACACAATTACAATCACAAAAACGCAAAAACTTAAGATTCCTTTGTATTTTTTGTTTTGAAACGTTGTAGCGGTCAGTGTAATGGAAAAATACGCCATTGCAACTACAGAAAGCAGAGTATATAACAATTCACAGCCTGCAGAAAGAAAACCGAAATATAACTCAATTTTCTCAGTGCCCGTGAGATTCATAATTATATCTATCATCTCTTTCATAAGTTCAAACTCTTCAAAAGAACGGTCCAAAAGGACAAAATCCAGTATGCAAAGAGCTATAACCACTACTAACATTGCCGTTGCCATCATAACGCTATAGATTACTTTCGATGCGATAATCTTCCCTCCGGAAACGGGCGTCATAAACGTCAGGTAACTTGATTTTGACGTCAATTCCTTTGAATAGGATACTATCGCATAGAAGATAACGAAACCATATGCGACAAATCCGGCTGCTCCCAGCACCGCACATCCCATCATAGAGTATTCAAAATCATCACGAATAATGTTAATCAGGAAAAACCCTTCTGTGCCTATAAAAAGCACCAAAAGTATAAAAATAGCCCACAGGTTTTTTCGAATTTCATATTTTATATGTTTGAACATAACAATCTCCTCCCTATTATCTCGACATGTATACGCTCTTGTAGATATCTACAATCGATTTTTGATATTCTTCACGCAACTTCTCTGCTTCCCCTTGCAGAACAACATTTCCATCTTTTATAAAAATTGCATAATCGATAATCTTCTCCATCTCATCTACCAAATGACTGGACATAATAATTGCGTTATCTTCACTCGTATTTTCAATCACAGTAGAAATCACCTGCTCTCTTGCAATAATGTCGATTCCATTCAGTGGTTCATCCAACATGGTTAACTGACTTTTTCTCGCAAGTGTGACCGCCAATTTGGCTTTTGCAACCATTCCTGAGGACATCTTATTTATCTTAAGTGTTGTCGGCAGTTCCATCTTTTCTAATAGTTCATAGTATTTTTCTTTATCAAAATCCTCGAAAAAATCAGAATAATACGCTGCGACATCATTACAATTCATATAATTATAAAAGAAATTCTCTGTCGGCATATATGCAATATGCTTCTTCGATTCCACCCCAATTGGGCCGCCATTAAAGGTAATTGTTCCCGATGTTGGTTTCACCAATCCTGCTACCATCTTCATAAATGTCGTCTTTCCACTTCCGTTCGGTCCCAATAATGCATATACTTTCCCGGCTTCAATCTCAGTTGTAATATTCTCAACTGCAACCTTTTCCAAATATCGTTTCTTTAAATTCTCACACTTTAACATTCTAATCCTCCTCACTCTTTCCATAATCCTCAATCAATCGCATAATATCCGGTTTCGAGATTCCAAGTCGAAGCATTCCCTGCATAAACTCCTCCCTATAAGAATGCACCATCTGTTCCTTGATAGATACAAACTTATCTGCATCCTCCGTTACAAACGTTCCCAGTCCGCGCTTCGTGAAAACGTATCCCTCCGCTTCCATTTCATTATAAACACGAACTGCCGTATTGGGATTAATCTTATATTGGAGAGCCAGCTCCCTGGTTGAAGGAAGCTTCTCTCCCAAAGCAACTTCACCCAGAACAATTCGATTCTTGATATCTTCTATCACCTGAAGATAAATTGGTATGTTATTCTTAAACTCCATCTACACTCCTCCCTCCTAGTGCACTAGTAGAATAGTACACTATATATCTATACTTGTCAATCAAAAAATTTATACTTAAAAAAAGAATCCGCACCCCTTATAACAATGGAGTACGAATTCTTTGTTTTAAAGTTTCTTAATAATGCAACAGTTCGTCAAAAAGTTTAATGGCATATCGGTCCGTCATGCCGGAAATAAAATCGATAATCGCCTGCGCATAAATTTGTTCCTTCTCAAGCATCCCATAAATCTTTGCATTGCGATTCTTTGCGGACTGCTTTTCCGGGATCTCCGAATACTGATACATATACTGCAAAAAGTCCGTGATTAGAATCGGATATGTTTTCCTCATTTTCTTCAATTCATGAAAGGTATCCTCCTTCTTATATGCCTGCATGAGTGCGTCAAATATGCTTCGAATCAACAATGCTACATAGTTGCGATAGACATCAAATTTTTTGTTTTTATAGATTGCCCGATAGTTAAAATCCTTAATCTCTTTGAGCATTTCATTATATTTTTCACTCAGACGTATCCCTGCCTCCGGCGTGCTGTTCTCACATATACTGCATATGAAGTTATGTATAATTACGGTTGTGTTGATTGTTCTTTCATCGTATCTTTTGGCTATTTGAATGAGTTCGGACAAGTCTGATTTCGTAATGAAATGAATTCGTAGTGCATCTTCTATATCACGTCCCAGATATGCTATTTTATCTGCAATTTTTACGACACAGCCTTCCCAAGTATACGGCTGATACTGTCCGGAGTGTGTAAATTCATTTAAATCGATTGCTTCCGTTCTCGGAAAAATCCCATTCTCATCAACTTCTCCGCAGTGTGAAATAATCCCGTCCCGAACCGCGTAAGTCAGATTCAAATTCTGATAGTTTCTCTCATTGTCTTCCAGAAGTTCAATTGCATCGATAATTC
Source organism: Lachnospiraceae bacterium (assembly GCA_045605685.1). Taxonomy (GTDB): domain Bacteria; phylum Bacillota; class Clostridia; order Lachnospirales; family Lachnospiraceae; genus Roseburia. Next base: position 87,619 of record JAZUQL010000061.1, on the reverse strand, counting down.
GAAGGCTATTTCGCTCGTGCCAGAATGTCCCAAGACCATATTCTTCACTAATCTTTGTAAGTTCTACCTCTCCTTCATGACCGAATGGCGAATGCCCCAAATCATGCCCCATTGCAATTGCACGCGTCAGTTCCGTATCCAATCCCAAATAATTGGCAATGGTACAACTAACCGATTCCACATGCTGCACGTGTTCCATTCTCGTACAGATATGATCGTTATCTACATTAAAAAAAACTTGTGTTTTGTGTTTCAATCTCCTATATGCCAACGAATGTAAAATTCGGGTATAATCTCTTTCATACGCGGAACGAATATCATTCTCTCGCTCATACAATTCGGCTTTACGCGCAATATGTTTTTCCCAATTCGGATTCCCTTCTCTTGAAGCGACTTCTTTAAACTGATTCGGTATCATCCTATCCCTCCTACCTCTTCCTATCGTCATTACGTGTCTTTTCCAAATACACAAATTGCAATTCCTCTGATACGGTCTCCTGCTTAAATATCTGATACCCCATTCTCTCATATAATCTGATATTTTGGATACTTTTTGTACTGGTAAATAGTTCAAATCTTTTATTGGGATACTCTTTTTCGATGTCGCAAAGGAGTTTTGTTCCTATCCCCTGATGTTGCATCGCGGGATGAACCATTAGTTTTCCAATATATACTGTTCCATTCTCTTCATACGCTCTCACCGAACCCACAATCTCGCCACTTTCATCGAGTGCTTTTAAGATAATTCCTCTGTAAAACTCCTCCTCTAACGCTTCTATTGTTTGTTGTAGTGGCGGAATCTCCCGGTTCTGAAATAACTTTGCTTCGCTCTGATATGCCAGGTATTGCAGTTGTAGTATTGCTTCTAAATCTTCCTTCGTTGCGATTATAATTTGAATCATTATCTGCTCCTTGTCTGTGTCTGTCCTATCTATATGATAACCATGCTGCATTTTTCGGTCAATAATGATTTACGTAATGTTTGGGGTGTCTTTTTATATAACAAAAACTCCCCAGAACATATTGTTCTGAGGAGTAATAAATCGTATTGAATGGTCCCAAAAAGAGGTAATTATCTCTTTGAGAATCAGAAAAGCCCGATTTAATAGGGTTTGGTTGTATGTGTGATTCATACTTGTTTTATACCATGGGATATCCAATGCTATGCAATACTATTCATACATTATAATTCTTTCAAAGTTCACTACTTATAAATATCTTCCAAGCTTATCAATATCCTATCATCAGATTCCTCACATTCAAACCCTGACCTTGATATAAATCCATATTTATAACATGACATACCAGTTTTATCAACTTGCATAATCTCTTCTTTTATCACAGATTCAATTAGTGGCTCTTTGCGAAATTTTGCCTCATAAAAAATGTAGCCATTATCATCCAACGTTACTATATCAAACTCACCATTTGTTTTATTCACTGGGTCGTCATAATAATACTTTCCAATCTTTTCGATTGGATTTTCAATATTTCCTGCACGATTAAGCCTTACAAGATATTGCTTGCATATTTCTTCAAAAATTTTAGGTACATATTGTGTTTCAAAATCCTCTTCGATATATTTTTTATAAAACACCTCAGAATCCATAATATTCATTCGAGAAATATTTCTATAAATATATTTATAATAGAACAATGACAAATTATCAGATACAAAATATCCAGTTTTCTTTTTATTATTTTCATCATTTATAGGCGCTTCTTTTTTCACTACATCCATCTTTATTAACTTATCAAGTGTATCAATAAGCGTAGGACCACTAGACACATTGGATTGATCAAGAATATCCTTATATTTAGAGTAGCCCTTTGCCAATGCCTCAAATACCTCATTAGCATTCGTTATCTTCGATATCTCCGAATTTAAATACATAGATACTTCATTTTCCAATCTGGCTCCTGGTGATGCAATTAATTCTATAATATTTTCTTTTACACTTTTTTTCTTATCTACAAGCCTGTTGTAATATGGAATCCCTCCAAACACGCTATACAATCTTACTTTATCCTCATTAGAAAATGTGTCATAAAATAATGCCGACTCATAATAATCCATAGGTTTCAAATCAATTATCAAATCAATCCTTCCAAATAACGGATTCTGATTTGTCAGAAGCTTCTTCATAGTGTCAACATACGAGCCACATATAATCAATTTCATCTTTGATGTATCTTTATATTTATCAACAATAGTCTGAATTATGCTATCAAGACCTTTAATATTTTCACGCAAGTAAGGATACTCATCAATCACCAATATCAAGTCTTGAGTTTCCGCTTTTTTAAAAAGAAATCTCAGCAATCCTTCCATATTATCAAATGAAGGTTTTGGAAAATCAAATGTTTCTGCAACTATTTCAGTAAGACTGTCAACATTATTACGCTCTGTAGTCTGCTTGCATTCATAATATATACTTTGTATATCTGTCTCTCTCAAAACCTGCTTAATAAGCTCGCTTTTACCTATACGTCGCCTTCCATATATAAGAGCAATCATCTGTTCATTTTTATTTATCATATTATGCATACTTTTCTTTTGACGTTCTCTTCCATAAAACATTAGCTTTTCCTCCATTTCTTAAATAATTATATGTGATTGTTCAAATCTATTTGGCGGATACAACACAGCGTGGAAATATAACATATTTTCCAACCTGACTCTGAATAATACAATTATATTATACCTTTTTTAATTCGTCAATTTTAATTCGACTGCAACCGAATCGAAGTACACCGAATTAAAATTGATAAATAAGCAGATACTGGAAATGTTATTGTGTTAAGACTCTTTAACTATATCTTCTATCCCTCTTTTTATGTATTCCAATGCTCTCTTTTGCGACTAATCCGTATCGTAATTCTGTTTTAATTGCATTATTTCATCTATATATTATGATATTATTGCTTATATTTTATGTGCTTAAAAGTTTTTATACAACAACAACCCAGAACGAATTGTCCTGGGTTGTAATAAATCGTATCTTGTTGTTCTGAGATATATTGAAACGTATATATTCCTATCTCTTTGTTAACGCTTTGATAGCTTAAAAAGCCCGAAAACAAGGGATTCCTTACATCACTTGTTGCATACGTGTTTTACACGGTAGACTACTCAGGACGTCCCACGACTTCTCTGTACTTACTATCCGCATATAGCATTAATTGAAAGGAGCCACTTATGACTAAAATAATTTTTGCAATGTATAATCCTGAAACCGCCTGCGTTGAGGTTAGTCTCAACGATGAAATCCTTGTCTCTTTTAACTGTCAAAAATGCAATGCTTCCGTTCGTCTGAACGAGCCTTCTGATATTGCTTATCTTACAAGGCTTGCCAGAGAAGAACCGGGGCTGTATGCAAAATTGGCTTCCAGAGATGGTGGTTTGCAAGGGTATGTTGAGGCGATGGGGGAGTTTAATTAGGGACTCCCTATCATCATTATTACCTTTCTACTTTGTTCCTTTTATTTTTTCAACAAATTTTAAAATTTCTCTATTTAACGCTCTACTGTTAATAACAACACCTAAATTCAAATAGCTTCCATCATTTCCATTTCCTTTTTTCAGCATTGTTTGCGTCATTACGCCAACAAAAAGTAGTCTGTTTCCAACAGCAATTCCGTCTTTTGTCGGATATGTTCCTCTGTTGTATATGAATACAGGGCTTCCGCTAGAACCAGGGAAAACACCAGCATCTACTAAAAATACTTCTTCTCCCTTAAAATTATTCCAAATAGGCGTGGCCGTTATCCCTTGTCGCACTATCGACATTTTGTTGACCTCATCATATAGTCCATTTGGATATCCTATGAACGTAATATCCTCTATCGCAGCTAATTCATTCATCTGCTCATCATTTGGTATCATATCTGCACTGACCGTCCTATAAAAAGGAATTGTATTTTTACTAAACAAATCATTAAGTGTAGCTGCTATGGGTAATGCCACTAAATCAAGTTCGCCCAATTTGTTATTTACAATGTCTCTATCAAATTGAATCCTTATACTTCTATCTGTCGGTTTATCTTTTTCAGCCAAATGCAACTCCAAAAATCCTTTATCCGCATTTTTTAATACATGGTAATTTGTTATCAAAAACGGAATGGTAATATTTTCAGATTCAATAATCGAATAAATAAAACCTGTTCCTGTAGATTGAGAACCATCAATATTTTTTACATAAATCGGCACTGTTGTATACATTAACTGTGTGCTTATATCATTGATATTCATTCTTTCATTCCTCCTTTTCATCAGGATCTGGTATATTTTCCTCAACAATATTCGCTAATGCTGTAGCTGTAAGAGTATTACTGTTTCTTGCCATAAAATACAAAACAAAAAATACCGCACCCAACAAAGGACATATTGAATAGAATAATACACCCAAAAAACTAAACTCATACTTTATTTGAGACATTATCGCACTAATAAAGGCCCCCAAAAATAGTGTAGATAACGAAAGCCACAATTCAGCTAGTGAAAATCTTGCTCTTTTTACTTCTTTACATGCTTTATATACTTTTCTCAATGCAGATGCTCTAATAGCCAATGTAAACTCATTAGCATCACTTTTAGGAACCCTAACATCCATGGTTTGTTTTATTTGCAAGACTTCATTATCGCTTACTATATTAGCTGCATTTTCAATAACAGTGTCTTCTACCTGAAACCATTCTTCTTCATTTGTCAGCACCATTTAGATTCCTCCTTTTCAACTTTTATTTAAATTGCAATCCACTAATTATATCCGTTAACATCAATTTTTATATGATGTATTACAATACAAATGAGTTACTTGCCCATTACTTATAGCATTGGTCCCGCCATCTTGCTTTCTTTGAATATGATCTATTGATATTGAACTACTACATATATATCCACCACAAATCGGACACTTCGGTAATGCCTCAACAAATGTATTCATCTTTATTTGCTGCTTTCTTCCTCTTGAGAAATTACTCTTTACAGCCACTTCTTCATTATCAACTATTTCAATTTGCAAATACTTAAATCTGTCATCTTTTCTTACTTCTTCAACAATCTTTTCGACCTCATATTCAGGATTTTTTTGTATAACGTCAACTAATAATAAAAAGTATTCTTTTATTGAAGAGTATGCTCTTTTACTCTGTCTATCTTTTCTAATTATCTGTTGAACCAAAAAGTTATATTGATAAATTACTTTTTCAAATTTATTTCTAGCCACAATAAACTTATCAATTTTCTTCTTTTCAATAAGTTCTTTAACAAACATCAAAAAACCATAATAAGATCCTATCTTATGCTTTCCTATTCCAGAATAGAAATATACAAAAGGATGTATTCCTAATGAATACTGCTCTTTGGAATTAATATATTGCAAGATAGTCAAAGTATTTTTTAGATAACCAATCACTTCTTTGGCATCGCCAGATGTTGTTTTTGTTTTTCTATCTATACCATTACAAATTCTCACTGTCTGAGTTACCACATCTAACGTTAATGAAGAATTTAAAGGTCCACCAATAGGTAATGAATTAATATCGTCCTTATCAACATTTCCATTTCCGAACATTATCTGATGAATCTTTTTTGATAAAGATACTATGGTTTTTTGGTCATTTTCTTCATAAGCAGACCAATACTTATATCCCTTTCCAGCACGCACTATTGCTCTCGAAGCAATTGCATAAGAATGCTCTCTATTCTTAATCAAATCTAATTCAGCATCACTAATTTTAGTTGCCGATTGATTTATTTTCAAAAAAGAATCCTCTGCTTTGGAGGCATTACCATCAACCCATTGTAATTGTATTGCTAATGCACCTAAATTTTTTGCTATTTCATTTTTTATTTCATTCTCTGTCGTTAATCGATTTCTCGAAATTGCTTCGATTTCTTTAAACGAACCTATTCTTTCATTTACAAGTTCTCTTGTCTTTTCTGCAATCTTTCTCTGCTCTTCTGAAATGTAATTCCCATAATAATTAACCGATATTGGTCCATCACCATAATCATCGTTTATCCAAGCACCAAGACTACTTAATCTATGCGCTCCGTCAATCACAAATATGTAACCGCCTTGATTTCTCCACAAAATTATTGCAGGAACCAATTCATCATTAACAAAGCTTTCTATCATAGAACAAACTTTTTCAGCATCCCACTCATTTGTTTCCCTCTGAAAAATTGGTTTTCTGAGTGCGCTGAAAAAAAATGAATCATATTTTAGATCTTCTATCGATAAAGTTGTTTTGTTTCGTGTATTACCGCTACTCCCTGTAGTAGATAATATATTAAAATCTTCTCTTGGTATTAATGCATCTAGCGTAATTGTTTGCATTTTCATTAGTCCTTTCTATATGTAAATTAGATGTTCTTTATCTTTTCTCTATCTCTCGTTAATAATAACTCAACCAACTCTTTATCTGTAATACAATGCAATTCTATTCCATAAGGAGCTATTGTAGATTTCATTGCAGCAGTATTTCTCTCGTGAATTGTCGGAGCACAAAATACTCCTACAACATCTTTTCCCGACTCTTGCTTATATAGCCTAATGTGATCTGGAACCGACGAACCTTCTGCACTAAATTGTAACGATTTAGCCTTTATTGTCGTTAATTCAACAACAATATGTAAATCATCAATCGTAAACACCATATCCGGTGTACCAGTTTTCCCACCTGGTGCCTGTGTTGGTAATCCATACTTACCAATCTTACCATTCCAAATCACTTCATCAATAACTCTTTCTGTTTTTAGAATGTTAAGCATTTTATATACATAATATTCAAAATAAGCACCTCTCAGAGACTTATCACCAGTCTTGTCAATTCCTGTAACTTTTGACAAGGTATTTAAATAATTCAATGTCTTTCCAGCAAAATTAGTAGCTTCACAATGTTCTATGATTTCTTTAGCCACATCTTCCAATGTTTCGTTTGCTATTACAGCATTGCTTAATTGACCTTCAATTTCAAATTCTCTTTGTTCAAATGTTGGACAGATAGTAAGCGTCTCCAATTCATCTCCAGTTGAAATATCTATAACTTTCACATCATATTGCTCATTAACAAACATTGGAAACTGCAAAACACCATTTTCATCAATCAAGTCATCATACTTACATGCTCCATCCTTAAATACCTGAATCAAAAAACTACTATTAGCTTTATTAATAACCGAAACATCGATTGGCGGATAATCTCTGCTAGGGTCACCAATATAATCAATCCACAACTGTAGATTATCTTCAAAATCATATATTTCTGTATTTTGATATTTTGAATTTAACATCTCTTTTACATATTCCATATATGTATCATTGATTTTCAAAGCTGCAATTGCACCATTTCTGTTATTCGGAGTCACTTTCAATTTATCCATAATACCAGTTATTTGGCAAAGCGAAATAAAGTAACCGGCTGAAGAAGCTTTGACCAAAGTAATGTTTCCAATATGCGTGCTCTTAAATGCATTAATGAGAGATTCTCTATTGTCTGCAGGCAATTTGCGGAAATTTTCAATCTCCTGAACTATCACATCAACTTCATCTTCATTTCTGACCTTAAACAGAAAGTATGCTATCTCTTCTTGATCCAAATATCCAACTTTTAACAGCACTTTCAGCATAAACCTAAAAGGAAATACATATATATTTTCACAATCTTTATTTATTACCGGATTTGTAATCTGCAATTTTTCCATCTGTTTCAAGACCGCTTCCGATTCTGTTATCAACAAATCCTTACCCTCAACAAGATTCGGAACTTTTATCAACTCATCCTTGTGCTTATGCCACAAAGCCATCCCTGCTTCCGTAAGACAAATTGTATTTGGTGTGCTTTCAGTATTAACATAAAGAAAACCTAAATATTGCGGAATTGATGCTACCAATGTTCGAATTGCTTGTGGTGATATATTTTTACCATCTTTGGTTGCTCCCCACTTTTTAAGATTAACTCCTAAATTATTCTGTTTCTGTGGATTCCAGCTTGTCCCATCATATTTTCTTTCAATTATTCCATCAATCAAGCAAATTGTTTGATGCAAATTAACTCTCTTAGGTATTAACCATATTTCCTTAGTCCTATTTTTTTGTGCCATAGCTAAACTCCTTTCTCCAATACCAATACATAATCCTTACTAATCTTTCCGCCCATACCTTTTCTAGGTATTCTTATATATGGATTTTGTATTATATAATTAAAATACTGTACTGTTTTGAATCCCATTTTATTTGCTATCTCTTCTATTACCCTCCAACTTTCAACATTAACTTTTCGAATTGTACTGTTGCCAATAACAATCACGTACTTACCACCTATATTCATCTGACTATAAACACAGCGTAAGTTATCTTCCATATCTTCAAAAAACTTCTTGACAATTAATGCCCTCTTCTCATCTTGCTCAACAATTTGATCATAATATCCTTTTAATAGGGTACTTTTTTTCAAAATACTAAGCTCACTTTTCTCTTTTTTAGTATTTATTTTTTCAGTTCCCACATACTGACTCTTTTTTTCCCTTAACATTTCTTCCGTCAAAGTAGCTAACCATAAATTTTCAAGTCGCATAGTCCTACCATAGTCAAATGCGTTAATATATGGTGGTGATGTAATTGCTAAATCAATTCCTAATGGCACTGAAAATTCCAGCGCATCACCCTGTACAATTTCTGTATTCCCCATTTTTTCAACATGTAATAGTTCCTGCATCATTTGTTTGTATCTACGAAAAACAGATGTAAACTCTTTTTCAACAGTCGGTGGAATTTTAATAATTTTATTTGAGACATATGGTTTTGGCGATGTATCATCCGCATTAGATACTCTTTTTATTATTGAAACCATACACAGTTTAAAAAAGTCTCGTATATCCTCATCCAAAATATTTTCAATATATACTTTCATTCTACCAAGTTCGTTTATTGTGTTTTCAGAAAACCAATGTTCCAAATTAGCAATCGCAGGTATAAACAATTCAGCATCATTTTGCGCAATTGTATTTATTATCTCCGAATAATATTGATCTAATAATTCCAGTTGTTCCGAACCTAAAACAGTTGTCTTTACCTTTATTATCAGTTTAGCAATATCATCGATTTCTGTCCCATATGCATCAATCCCATTTACATTAGCTTCTAATAATGTTGTTCCACTTCCTGAAAATGGATCAAAAATAATCCCTCCCTTTTTAGAAAGATATGTATTTATTCCCCATCTAGGAATTTCCGGTATAAATTTACACGGGTATTTAAACATTCCATGTGTATAGGAATTTGGATTTGTCTGTTTTATAGTATAAGTTGCTCCAGTTTGAATATCCACCGGCAATGATTCAACTTCAATTATTTGTTCTTTACTAGGCATACAACACTCTCCCTTAAATATTTTCCAGTTTCTTTTGTCATCTCATATTGCTGAGAGCTCGTAATAATATATCTATCCACTTCTATTTTTTCAACCCTGAAACCTATCTTTTCAGCATACTCTGCCAATATTAAATCAGCTGGAAATACAATTCCCCCATATGCTGAATTTCCAACAACTATGCAACAAAAACCCTTGTCATCTAAAGCCTTATAGCTTTCATCTAATACTTTAAACATATCGTCATAATATAATTGAAGCATTTTAGGTATTTTTTTGTCCCATAATTCTTTTTTTTGTAATTCGACCAACAACATTGACAATGTCTCACTTTTTGATTCTACTTCTACATTCAAATCTCCGTTTAGATGAGAATGTAAAGAAGCATTTCTTAGTTTCTTTAAATCAGAATATTCTGATACAAACTTGCCGAACCATAATTCAAGCTTGTAAATTTCGGTATAATCAAAACAATTGGCATATGGCGGTGAAAAAATTATACCTTCTATGCTATCCGGTTTTATTCGCTTTGACATATTTAAGCAAGATTCATTATATACAATCGCATCTCCCATACTTTTACTTTTAAGTAAATCAATATACATATTTTGATATTCTTCTAAAAGCATCACCCTAGCATCATCTACAGTAATTATTCTAGGCTTAACATATTTTTTAATCTTTAATCCATTTCCCGCTTTTCTATAATTACATAAAGGTTCTAAACATGCTAACCAACCTAATTTTAACAAATTAATTATTCTTTCATCTTCATTACATTTTTCAATAAGCAGGCCTATGTTCATATAATACTTTTCAATATCATCTCCAAAAACCTTTTCACTAATAGATAACTTTGGCAATACATACACATTATCCACAGCTTCAGCCTTGTGAAGTATTTCCTCATATTTTCCCTTAAACTGTTCTATTATTTCTTTTGTGTACTGCTCTAATTTGCACTTTGATAAAAAGAAAGAAAAGGGATTAACCTCAAACCCAACTCCTGAATATCCCATATCATTGGCGGCTAATAATGTACTGCCACTTCCCGAAAATGGATCAAGTATAATTCCTTCTTTATGCTTTGAATACTCTTTTATTAACTGTTCTACTAATTCAACAGAAAATCCCTCTTTATACCTATACCATCTTTGAAAAGGCTTGTTCAAATCATCTGAATAATTCAACAAACTTGTATATGTCGCATTAACACTTTCTGGATATATAACTCTATATTTATTTTCAAGCTCTATAAATCTGTCATAATATGCTTTCATTCTCTTGTATCTTCCATCTTCTGGTTTTTCGGTGTTAGATGGTATTAACCATGTTTTACCTTTTTTAACAGCCCCTGTCAATCTACCATCTTCACATAAAATTGCTACTCGTCTTGCACTTATATTCCATTGCTCTGATATTTCTTTTGTAGTTAAAAATTCCATAGCACTTCCTCCATTCATTCCACTTTATATTATATTCTGTTATCTGAATAATAGCAAGAACCTTTTACAAACATTTGTTCTTTTTAGATATTAATTGGAGCAAGCCGCATTACTACAACTTGCTCCAATTTTCCTACCTTCTAATCCCACTCCTAACCTTCTCAACCACCTGTCCGATACTCTCCAGAAACCTTTCCAGCAGATTCCTTCCATCCACCACAAACTGTTTCATGAAATCGTATGCCTTATTCAGTGTTTCCCGAAGTTTAGAGTTTTCAGCTTTTAATTGTTCATTCTCATACATAACATCTATGAGTTTCTCTCTCAAGGCTTCATTACCACCAGCGCCACAAGCCATTTCATATACCTGTTCTGCGATTTCCGCTTTTTTCTCCAGTTTCGTTGCCTTTTCCTCCAAATCCACTAGAGTATCGCTTTGCGTTTTGATATAAGCCTCAATTCTGTCTGCTCGCTCATTAGCCTCTTTTACTCGTTCATCAGCTTCCTCATAATCCATCTGCTTAACCGCTACTCGCATGGATAAAGTATCATACTGCTGAACAAGCTGTGCCTTTTCACGTTCCAACTGCTCATTCTCCTGTTGCTTTTCATCAGCCTGCTCCTTCAATTCATCGTAACGAATTTCTTCTTTTAACACCTTATACTCCATAACCGATAAATCATGATTGCGACCTTTGGACTTTTCTCTTATCTGTTCATCAAAGGCAATCATTACCTTTGTATTTGCAACAGCTCTTAACTCATCCTGGAGAACTTCGGAAAGCACTTCTTTTGTAAATACCTTTCGTTTGGATACCTGCTTAAACAATCCTTTTTTGTAGCCGGTTGCTACCGGTACACCTACCACATGCATATGTGGACTGTCCTCATCCATATGAACTACTGCATTGGCTACAACAAACTCCGGAAGCAGATATTGTAATTCAGCTAGCATCATGCTATAAATCTTCTTCATATAGCATTTGTTTTCATAATGTTGCTGCCAATAAGCTCTATCCCCTATCTGAATGATAATCTCCACCGCCATATCCTGTTCCTTATTGGCTACATGTTCAAAATAGTCTTCAATCTTACGATCTGCTCTGGTTTGATTTTCATTATAGACCTTTAAAGCTTCATCAAATTCCTGATGATAAACTGCTTTTACATCCTGAACAAGATTGTCCGTTCCATATATCAGAAAAATATTATTGGCGCTATATTCTTCTGATTTGTATTTTCTTAAATTGTGCTTTGCCACTCCGGCAAGCTTCGACTTAGATGTTATTGCACTTTTCTTATTGCTCACATGAGCTGTAAATGATATTCCTTCCATACACTTCCTCCTTATCTGTTTTCCCTACGAAGTGCTGCTTATCATCTTTGCTTTGCCACAGATGATAACCCCCTAGCACTTTCGTCAAGCCGAAAGTGCGGGGGCTCTCCGAGGGTTACACCGACAGGGAGCCAAGCTCCGGTCGGTGTATATTAACCACTATCCTTATTTAAGTAATCCATCGTAATCACATCCTTTCTCTAATCTTTCTATACTGTCTCAGGAATACTTCTGAAGTAACCTGTCTCTTCCCAAACTTTTTTATCGGGGCAATAATAGTTGTATTCATTCGAATCTTCCATCTTTATTGCTACACCGAATTTGAGAACCCCTTGCTGAATACCAACTCTTACATACTGAGCATCCTTCCCCATAGCCTTCGCTATCTCCTTAATTGGAACATTCCTTCCTGTAAAAGCCGGTAAATCAACTTTGTATTGAATTTCCGGCATTCTATGCACCTCCTCGATTCCTACAGAGCATTGCTTGCTCTGTCTCTACTTTGCAGTATACAGAGTCTTTGTTGCTCTGTCAAGAGTGCTAATAGTTATGTTGACAATTCTATTTTTGTATGCTAAATTATATTGCACAGGAGGTTGATAAGATGAATACTGGTAAAAAGATTAAGCTAATCCGTACATTTCGTGGATTAACGCAAAAAGAGCTTGGTGATTTAGCCTGCATTCATGAAGTCGCAATTCGTAAGTATGAGTTAGGAAAGAATCTTCCAAAACCTGAGCAGTTACGAAAGATTGCAGACGCATTGAATGTAAATGTCAACACACTTGCAGAATTTGATATTCAGACAGATGGAGATATACTACCTCTCCTGTTTGCTATCGACGAAGCATTTCCCGCCACTATTAAAGATGTAGATGGTACACCGGGAATCTTCTTTGAGAACAAAAGTCTGGTACAATTTCTGAAGGATTGGCAGGCTATGAAAGAATTATTACAATCTGGCAGTCAGACACAGGACAATTATGAAATATGGAAAACCATCCGTCCGAGTGTTACAAAGGTAACCCACGACGATGATTAGCACTAGTTTCCGCTTATCAGCTTGCTGAATATAAGCGAAAGGAATGGTGCAAATGAAGTTACCCAACGGATACGGAAGCGTTGTAAAACTTTCCGGCAAAAGAAGAAATCCTTATCTGGTACGAAAGACCAACGGCTGGCACTTCGACAAAGAAAAGGATAAACAAGTTCAGGATTTTATAATTATAGGATATGCTCCTACCAGAGCAGATGGCTTGCAGATGCTGGCAGACTATAATAAAAATCCATTTGATACGAAGGCTGCAAAAATGACCTTTGATGATGTATATGAGGAATGGTCAAAACGCAAGTACCCAACTGTATCAGAATCCAATGTAAAAGGCTACACAGCCGCTTATAAGACATGTAGCATTCTATATCATAAGGTGTTCAAAGATTTAAAGCTTGTGGATTTACAGACAGTCATTGATACCTGTGGTAAGAATTATCCTACCTTAAGGAAAATCAAGGTGCTGTTCAACCAGCTTTATGATTTTGCTATCAAGAATGATATTTGCAATAAGGATTATTCCACCTTTGTAGATGTTGTTCAATATAAGGACCGTAATCCGAATAAGTATGACCGAAACAAATTCGAGAAGGAAGAAATTGAACGAATATGGGAGCAGAAAGATGATAAGTATTATCAAATCATACTGATGCTACTGTATAACGGAGTAAGAATTTCAGAGTTCTTGGATTTGAAAAAGGAAAATGTCCATCTGGAAGAACAATACTTTGATGTGATTAGTAGTAAAACCGAAAACGGAATCCGAAAGGTTCCTATCGCAGATAAAGTCTTACCTTTCTACAAAGCTTGGTTTGAGGATAATCCGGAATGCGAGTACCTTATCCATACACCGGATGGCAAACACTTCCAATACCGAAATTATTATGACAGCTACTTCCATCCACTGATGGAGCAACTTAAAATTGACCGCACACCACATTGCTGCAGACACACATGTATTTCCATGTTAGCAGAAGCCGGTGTCGATCAGACGATTATCAAGAAGATTGTGGGGCACTCCGGTGCAATGACTTTAACCGAGAAAGTATATACCCACTTTGATGTTAAGGAGCTTGTAAATGCGATTAATCGAATTTAGTTCCAAGCGGTCATTCGCAGATTGCAAAGCAATCTTGCTCATGTCGCGCTGGCGCGCTATATTGTCAGCAGAATATATGTCTGTGAGTGCAAGCACTCCCATCCAATATTCAACTGCCAATGCACCGCTTGTAGTAACGCGCAAAAAGGACATTCCCAGATTTCTCTGAAAATGTCCTATACATATCATTGATATTCGTGTTGCATACTTGTTGCATATGTGTTGCATACCGTTTGAAATCCAACACATCTGACAACTTTCCACAACCTCTGTAACCCTTGTAAAATCGGGCTTTTCTTGAATCTTGCATTGACCGCAGATTATCTCTTTGAGAACTGTGGTGCACGACGAGCTGCTTTGAGACCGTATTTTTTACGTTCTTTCATACGTGGGTCACGTGTTAAGAATCCGTTTGATTTTAAGATTGGTCTGTAGTCAGCATCTACCTGAAGCAATGCACGAGCGATTCCGTGTCTGATTGCACCAGCCTGACCTGTGTATCCGCCACCTCTAACGTTAACTAAAACGTCGAATTTGTCTACTGTTTCAGTAGCAACTAATGGCTGACGAACAACAACTTTTAATGTTTCTAATCCTAAATATTCATCGATATCTCTTTTATTAATTGTAACTTTACCTGTTCCCGGTACTAAATATACTCTGGCAACAGATGATTTTCTTCTTCCGGTTCCGTAATATTTTGTAGTAGCCAATGTACTTTACCTCCTTACTGATTAAAATGTTAAAACTTCTGGTTTCTGAGCTTCATGTTTGTGTTCAGGTCCAGCATATACGAATAATTTCTTATACATCTGACGTCCTAAAGGTCCTTTTGGAAGCATACCTTTAACTGCGAACTCAACTACTCTTTCCGGATGTTTTGCTAACATTTCTTTCAAAGTGGTTTCTTTCATTCCACCTACATAATCTGAGTGATGGTAGTAAATCTTCTGATCTAATTTCTTACCTGTTACGCTAATCTTCTCAGCGTTAACAACGATTACGTAATCACCTGTATCAATGTGTGGTGTAAAAATAGCTTTATTCTTTCCTCTTAATACTTTAGCAATCTCAGATGCTAAACGTCCTAATGTCTTACCTTCAGCGTCAACTACATACCATTTTCTCTCAATTGTAGCAGGACTAGCCATAAATGTTTTCATTGGTTTTCCTCCTTAATAAAATAACGATAAATTACGATAAGCAAATCCAAATCGCGTATGTCCGGACGCCATTTCTCTTGCTTAATGCTCTATAGTTAAAATGCTCGCCGGGGCTTTGGCTTACATTTCGATACTATCACAGACTTACATATTATAGACCACGAATCCGAGTGTGTCAAGATATTTTTCATTTATTGCTCATCTTCATAATCCAGACCAATCAGAGTGAGTCCACACGCCGGCGCAGTCGGACCTGCACACTGGCGATCCTCTTTCTTTAGAATCTCTTCTATCTGTTCCGCTCTTAGCTTCCCAGCTCCCACCGTAATAAGTGTTCCGGCAATAATGCGCACCATATTGTATAAAAAACCATTTCCCTGAATGCGAATGGTAATCATGTCCTGAGACTTTGTTACGTTACAACTGTATACCGTTCGGACGGTTGTTTCCGATTGTGTTCTAACACAACAAAAACTCTTAAAATCATGTTCTCCCACGAAATAGGAAGCAGCCTGCTGCATGGCAGTAACATCAAGGGAATGATGATAAAAATACGTATTATAGCGATGTTCCGGAAGACGCATACTGCGATTTAAAATACGATACTCGTATGTTTTTCTGCTTTTTGAAAATCGAGGGTGAAAACTTGGCTCCACCTCTTCCGTCGACTGAATTACAATATCTTCCGGCAAACGTTGATTGAGTGCATAACAGATTTTGGTCGGTTCCATCCGCGTATTCGTATCAAAAACACAGACGTTACCTCTCGCATGCACACCCGCATCCGTTCGACTTGCACCGATAACCTGTATCTCTTCTTGCAACAGTGTTGAAAGTGCAATGTTTAATTTTTCTTCAATGGTAACCGCATTTGGTTGTATCTGCCACCCATGATAATTGGTTCCATCGTAAGCAACTACCATCTTTACACGTTTCATGCTCTGTCTCCAAATCAAAAATTATCACTACTGAGGGAACGGCAATAGGATTCTCGCAACAATGATGACTGCAAGAAATAACAAAATGATAAAGTAAGAAATCACATCCCGCCTGCGATAACGGAGTGGTCTTAACTTCGTCCGTTTCCCATCGCCATCGTAACAACGTGCTTCCATTGCCATTGCCAAATCATCTGCTCTTCGAAATGCAGATACAAATAAAGGAATTAACAACGGGATCATGCTTTTAATCTTCTTAAAGATGTTTCCGCTCTCAAAATCCGCACCTCGTGCCATCTGTGCCTTCATAATGCGATCGGTTTCTTCAATCAGAATCGGTATGAAGCGGAGTGCAATTGACATCATCATTGCAATTGCATGCACCGGCACATGGATATGTTTTAAAAACCCAAGCGACTTTTCCAATCCATCCGTCAATTGATTCGGCGTTGTGGTAAGTGTCATCAGCGAAGTGCCGATAATCAGATACACCAACCTTAGAATCATAAGAATGGAATTGCGCAACCCCACGTCGGAAATCTTAATAAATCCCAATCGGAAAATAATAGTACCGCTGGATGTAAAAAACAGATTAATTAACGCCGTTATGATTAATAGAATTATAATCGACCGTAATCCTTTTACGATAAAGCGAAACGGGACCTTGGAAGCTTTTACAACCGCGACTAAGAATAATGTAATAAGCGCCAGGCCAAGAATTCCGCGGAACGAAAAAATCGCCGCAATATATATTATTGTAGAAAACAATTTTACTCTCGGGTCCAGTTTATGTATGACAGATTCTGCCGGATAATACTGGCCTATGGTAATATCTCGTATCATATTAATATCCTTTTTTTGCTTTTAAAATACTGACTGCAGCTTCTTCAATCGTCGTTGCCGTCAAATCCACCGGAAGTCCTTTTTCGTATAATTCATTCATAAGATAGGTAACAGATGGAGCCGCAAGCCCTACCGCCTCCAATTCTTTATAGTGAACGAAAATATCTTTTGGAATTCCATCATACATCACGCTTCCCTGGTTCATAACTATGATGCGTTCCACATATTTTGCCACATCCTCCATACTGTGCGAAACAAGGATGACCGTAATCCCCAATTCTTTGTGCATCTTAGCAATCATATCTAAGATCTCATCTCGTCCTGCCGGGTCCAAACCTGCTGTTGGCTCATCTAATATGATGGTCTTTGGCTTCATTGCAAGCACACCCGCAATTGCCACTCTCCGCTTTTGCCCTCCGGATAAATCAAACGGAGGCTGGTCATATAATTCTTTTGGAAATCCGACATTATACAACGCTTCATACGCGCGAAGTTCAACATCCTTTTTCTCTAACCCCTGATTCTTTGGTCCAAAACACACATCTTCAAAATTCGTTGCCTCAAACAGCTGGTGCTCCGGATACTGGAATACCAGGCCGACTTTGTTACGCAAATCCTTCAAGCAATAATCCTTATCATAGATATCTTCCCCATCCACATAGATATGTCCGGACGTAGCCTTAAGCAAACCATTCATGTGTTGGATGAGTGTGGATTTTCCCGAACCGGTATGTCCGATAATTCCAATAAACTGACCGTCTTCTATTTTTAAATTAATATTCTTTAACGCCTGAATCTGATATGCAGTTCCCTGGCTGTAACTATAATTCACTTTATCAAAAATAATCGACATCTTTTATCCCTTTATAATCGCTTCCACAAGTTCTTCCCTTGTCAGAATTCCCTGAGGAATCATAAGTCCCTGTTTTCTAAGTTCCTCCGCCAGCAATGTAACCTGCGGAACATCCAAACGATGCTTCTTTAATTCATCCACTTGGGAGAAAATCTCACGCGGTGTTCCCTGCATGATGATTTTTCCACTCTCCATTACATATACATAATCCGCATCCACAACCTCTTCCATGTAATGCGTAATCAAAATAATCGTGACACCCTTTTCTTTGTTCAACTGCAACGCAGTTGCCAACACTTCTTTTCTACCGTTTGGATCTAACATGGCTGTCGGTTCATCAAATACGATGCACTTCGGTTCCATGGCAAGAACACCCGCGATTGCGACCCTTTGTTTTTGCCCTCCGGATAATTTGTTGGGAGAATGCTTCCGATATTTTGTCATTCCCACTGAAGCAAGACTCTTATCCACTCTCTTACGAAGTTCTTTTTGCTCCACTCCGATATTTTCCGGTCCAAAGGCAACATCTTCTTCCACGACTGCTGCCACAATCTGATTATCCGGATTCTGAAAAACCATACCTGCCGTCTTTCGAACCGGAATTGTATTTTCTTCCAGTGATACATCCAAACCATCCACCCACACAGTTCCTTCTGTCGGAACCAAAAGTGCATTGATGTGTTTGGCAAGTGTAGATTTGCCGGAACCATTATGTCCTAAAACCGCAATAAACTGCCCCTCTTCCACGTTTAAATCAACGTGGTCTAAGGCAGTTGTAATTCCTTCTACATTATCATCTTCATCGCGTCTGAAAAACTCATGTACCAAATTCTTGGTTTGAACAATTCCCATTTTATTTATCCCAACTCAGCCTATGCAGCTGACCTTCCAGTTTCATATGATCAAACTGATTTTGTCTTAGTGCTTCGTACAATACAATTGCAACCGAATTAGACAAATTCAAAGAACGGGTCTCCCCTATCATCGGAATTCTCACGCAGGTATCCGGATTCTCTTTTAGAATCTCTTCCGGGATTCCCGCGCTCTCTTTTCCGAACATAATATAACAATCCGGCTCATATTCTACATCACTGTACACACGTCGTGCTTTGGTTGTTGCAAAATATATCTTGGCATTCGGATTCTTCATACAGAAATCTTCCCAATTGACATAGGTACGCACATCCAAATCCTTCCAGTAATCCATGCCGGCTCTTTTTAATTTCTTCTCATCTAAGGAAAATCCCAACGGTTCAATCAGATGTAGTGTGGTCTCTGTTGCCACGCAGGTTCTTCCGATATTTCCCGTATTTGCCGGAATCTCCGGTTCAAATAATACAATGTTTAACTTAGCCATTCTTCTTTTCTCTTAACTCTGTTACAAATTCTTCGATTCGTTCCAATGCAATCTTAAGATTCTCCATTGAATAAGCATATGAAATTCGGATAAATCCTTCGCCCGAATCGCCGAATGCAGTTCCGGGTACAACTGCAACTTTCTTTGCTTTGAGCAATTCGGTTGCAAATTCATCTGAGGTCATACCAAATTCCTTAATGCACGGAAATGTATAAAATGCTCCAAACGGTTCAAAACACTCCAATCCCATTTCCTTAAAACGGTGTAATAAGAATCGTCTTCTACCGTTATATTCCTCTCTCATATGCGCAACGTCTTCATCTCCATTCCGCATTGCTTCTACTGCGGCATACTGACTCGTAGTCGGTGCACACATAATTGCAAACTGGTGGATTTTTAACATCTGCTCGATAATCACCTTCGGTCCGCATGCATATCCAAGCCGCCATCCCGTCATTGCATGAGATTTGGAAAATCCGTTAATTACAATTGTACGTTCTCGCATTCCCGGTAAAGATGCAATGGAAACATGATTATCCAAATATGTTAATTCCGAATAAATCTCATCACTAATGACAAACAAATCGTATTTTTGTACTAATGCTGCAACTTTCTCTAAATCTTCGCGTTCCATAACCGCACCTGTCGGATTATTCGGGAATGGTAACACTAATATCTTTGTCTTCGGAGTAATTGCTTCCTCCAACTGCTCCGCAGTCAGGCGAAAATCATTCTCTGCTTTTAATTCTATGCATACCGGCACTCCATTTGCTAAAATCGCACAAGGTACATACGAAACATAGCTTGGTTGCGGAATCAACACTTCGTCACCCGGGTCTAACATCGCACGCATTGCAATGTCAATAGCTTCACTTCCTCCAACCGTAATTAACATCTCATCTTCATAACTGTAAGAGAGATGATAACGTCTATGTAGAAACTTAGAGATTTCTATCTTTAATTCTTTTAAACCTGCATTGGAAGTATAAAACGTTCTTCCTTTTTCCAACGAATAAATTCCCTCATCACGAATGTGCCACGGGGTATCAAAATCCGGTTCACCCACTCCAAGTGATATTGCATCTTTCATCTCACTAACAATGTCAAAGAATTTACGAATACCGGATGGTTGTATATTTACAATTGTTTTTGATAACGGATCTCTCATTATAATATCATCATCCTTTCATCTTTTGATGGTTCTGCAATTATTGTTCCATGGTCTTTATATTTCTTCAGAATAAAGTTGGTCTTGGTGCTCAAAACCGTATCGAGTGAAGACAATTTCTCTGAGACAAACTGAGAAACCTCTCTTAAAGTTCTTCCCTCCATCGTGACCATAAAATCAAAACCTCCGGAAATCAGATAAACGGAATTCACTTCCGGATAATTATAAATACGTTCCGCTACTTTATCAAATCCCATCCCTCTTTGAGGTGTTACGCGGACTTCAATCAATGCAGAAACTTTTTCGATACCAACGCGATCCCAATCAATCAGTGTATGATATCCACAAATAATATGTTCCTTCTCCATCTCTTCCAGTTCATTCATGATGGAAGCCTCATCAACACCCAATACAATCGCCAGTTCCTTCAAATCAATCCGGCTGTTTTTCTCTATAAAAGTTAAAATCTTCTCTCTCATATGCTACCCCTTTCTTTGCTATTTTAAAATGCGATATAACTCATCTGTTTGTGTCGTTTCCAAGAAACGACGTTCCTCATCATTTATCAAAACCCTGTCATTCCCTGCTGTGGCTTTTCCAATTACCGAAGCTTCAATTCCACTTTTTGCAAGTGCCAAAACTAATGCATTCCCATCCTGTGCCGCCATAAGCATGGAACCGCCCGATAACAGTTTATAAGGATTTAAGTCAAAAAATTCACAGATTTCTACCGTTTCCTGACGAATCGGAATCTTCCTTAGTTCGATTTCCAGTCCGACGCCCGATGCTGCAGCAAGTTCCCATAAGGCTCCAAAAATTCCTCCCTCAGAAACATCATGCATTGCACTTACGCCAGACTTTACGGCGACTGCTGCCTCCTCAAGCACGCTTACGGATTCCATAAAGTTTTGCGCCTTCTCTAAGAACATAACGGAATATCTCTCCTGCAATTGTGCGGCCTTCTCTGTCGCCAAAATCGCAGTCCCTTCCATTCCAATCCACTTGGTAACTACAATATCCATCCCCGGACAAACCTTAGACGGGGAAATCAATCCTTCCTTGCGCGCCAAACCAACGCCTGTAACCGTAACAAGGGGACGCTCCACTAATCTTGTTACTTCCGAATGCCCTCCGACTACCGGTATTCTGTAGTTGGCACTTACCATATCAATTTCTTTTATCAAATCTCTCAGTGCATTTTCCGTCATGGATGTCGGCACTAAGAGCGACACCATAACACCAACAGGTTTCGCCCCGGAAGCCGCCACGTTATTGAGTGCCTTAACAATCCCAAGTCTTCCAACTTCTTGTGCTGCCAATGTGACCGGTTGCGTCGAAAGCACCACTATCTCGCCTTCTTTTATTTCTAAAGCAGAATAATCCATCCCAATTCCCGGTCCTATGACAAGGTGTTCCGATTTCGTATGCAATTGTCGAATTACAGAGCGTTTCAAAACAGACTCTGATAATTTTCCTGCCTTCATTTCCCAATCGTCCCTACTTTGTACTTTAAGGCTGCCCCGGAAAACCGAAGCAGCCTGTTGATTTTGTTCTAATTCTTCTCTTTTAAAATGGAGCATCTGGAACTGGCACAATCGGATCCGGAACTTCCGGTACTACCGGTTCCTCCGGCACAACCGGAGTCTGTGCTGCTGCAATCGCAGCTTTAACTGCGCCTTCATCTCCCGTGTTAATTGCATTCTGGATAGCTGCAATCTGTTCTGCAGTTGCTCCACCCGTTCCAATAGTTACAATCTTCGGTGAAGCCTTGTAAGTACTGTTATTAAAGATATCCCTACTTACTTGTTTTCCATTCTCTTTTACAACTTTCCATAGACGTGACTTGATTCCCTGATGCGCACTCTGGTCTACATTATAATAGCCTAACGCATAACTGGAAGATAAGTTAAACTGAATTGGCAAATCTTCCGTTGAAAGTGTCTCACTTTCAAAAATTACCTCTCTTCCCGGTGTTCTTGTCTCAACGCCATATATATTAAATGTAATAATTCCACCGCTACATACACCTTCGATAAAAATCGGATTCTCATAATTATTCACAATTCTCAAATCCTTATATGTTCCGGCAATTGCTGCATCTGCAGAAGGATCTACATAATTTACAATCATGGAATGGTTAAAACGCATTGCAATATCAAGTTCTGCACGAATTGCCGCATTATATAGTGTCGTAGATACCTGACAGATTCCTCCGCCATAACTCTCAACGGTGGTTCCGTTTAGATAAGAACCTGCAAGTTCATAACCATTTGCCGCCGTAAACGGGCTTACACACTCATAAACAGAAAGTGTCTCACCCGGATAGATTACAGTACCATTTATCTTTGCACAACCATTTTTCACATTCTTCGAACGGTTGGAACCGGAGGATTTAAAATTCGTAGAGAATGTTCCCATCAAGTCCTTTACCCTTGCCAGTTCTTCCTGTGTGCCTTTTGGTTGTACTTCGTTGGTCAAAAGTGCAATAGTGTTGTTCGTACCGTCCCAATCTTCATTCAAGTAACGGTTGATTTCATAAACGGAATTCACAATATCTACTTCGACACCGGTCTTACCAGCAACAAATGTAAAGCCACTCTTCTCCTTCTTTAGACCATTATCTACTACTTCGATATCCAGCTTTGCCTTTTTGTCATATAACTTCTGGGCGGTTGCCTGTTTGTCTACACCTAAGTTCATCGGGACTACGACATCACTCTTCTTCAAATCTTCTGATGCTTTGAATCGATTAATTAAACTTCCCGAATGTGCAACTGCAAGCGCCTCTGTAACCGCAGTTTCTACATCCATGGATACACCCATATCTTCTGCCGTCAATTCAATCGAGCCATCTGCGCCTTGCAGCGTGAATTTGGTCGTTAATAGCGTGTCCATATATGCATTCACTTCATTGGTCGCCTCTTCCGCAGTCATTCCTCCAACAGAGATGGAACCAATGTAGACACCTTCTTCGATGATAACATCTTCCTGTGCATATAAGGAAGTCATTCCATCTCCTGTCCCAATCTGTGCGCCAATCAGTATGGCTGCCGCAATTCCTAATGTTGTTATTATACGTTGTTTTTGTCTTTTCATATTCTAATCCTCTAAAATTAGTACCTTTTGAACATTTATTTTATCACAAAACGATACATTTTCAATATTGAATATCCACGAAAGTATAACATTTGTCTTTCTTTTTTTGTAGCAATTCGCTTATAATGTAACAGAAACAAGCGTGGTTATGACCATTGCCAGTACAATGATAACACATAATACTCCGGCCGCTTTTCTTTTTCCTTTTGGACGATTAAAATTATACATACTATTCACCTCTTTTAAAAAATGCGTTATACTATTACTTGAAATATACCCTTGAAAGGATACGATCATGCTTTATTTTATTCTCTTTGTCATATTTATATTTATTCTTACTTATCATATCAAAAAGAGTAACGCTTCACAACGGGAAGTTGAAGAAGAATTCTGGGAAAATGAACGCAATGCCAATAATACAAGGCGGAAAGATATTTCCCAACTCAATTACATTACCATACCTTGCGATAAAATTCCACTGAATATCGGATCTACTACCGAAGAAGAATTAATTGCACTGTCCAACGAGAAGATTCTGAACCTGACCGGTTATACCAATACAGAAATCAAAGCACTTTACGGACCGTCCAATCTGGAGATTCTTTCAGAATATGATGCCAATTTTACCAAGTTTGTTCATCTTATTTCAGAATATTGCAAAGAACTAATGGAGCATGACCAAACCAAGGATGCCCAGTTTCTTCTGGAATACGCCATCTCCTGTAAAGCAGATTCTTCCGGAATCTATTCACAATTGGCCGAAATTTACCGTTCGAACGGCGAGTCCGATAAGATAGAAGGACTTCTTCGTTCTGCCGAGGAACTAAATCCGATGTCTGCCGATATTATCCGCAGGAAACTAAAAGATTATCTTCCATAGGTTTTGTAATAATATTCCATAATTTGAGAGGCCCGACTTCTCGTCAGAATCTCCCAGTCAATCTCCTCTGTAACGCGATGCACCGCCCGATAGCGTTCTATCTGCTCTATTTGGCTTTTCGTTGCAGGGGTTTGTTTTTTTGCTCTGTACTGTAACAGTGTCGGTTTTCGAATATTTACATGCTCTCTTTGAAAGAGCTGTAACAGACATTGAAAAAGCTCCCATGTCGCCATGGTATCTGCCATGGCACGATGCGAATCAGGTCTGTTAATCTTGAAATACTCACACAACGCCTCCAGTGTTTTGGATTGCTCCTTTGGCAGGCACTGTCTCGCCATCTTTAACGTATCATAAGCATATAGGTCCAGCTTTCTTTTATGATTGACTGCCCATTGCTTCATAAAACTGTAGTCAAATATTACATTATGTCCTACAATATATCTGTCTCCCACAAACTCTAACAATTTGAAAACAGCTTCGTCATAAAGCATCTGACCTTGTACCATTTCATTGGTAATTCCGGTTAGTTCCTGTATCCGTTGCGGTATCGCACACCCCGGGTTTACAAGTGTCTCATACCTGTCATATATCATTCCGTTTTTGATATGAAGTGCCGCAATTTCAATGATTCTATCTTCTTTCGCTGACAAGCCTGTCATTTCCAAATCTAATACAACATATTCCTCAAGCATATTATTCCCTCTTATCCGACGATTTACACAAGTCTTTCAAAAAACATTCCTTGCATTTCGGACTACGTGCCAGACAAATATTTCTTCCAAACGTAATAATTTGAATGTTATACAAAATCCAATGCTCTTTTGGCAATTTTTTCATCAGGTCATATTCTATCTTCTCCGGATCTTCTTCCTTCGTAAAGCCAAGACGCCTGGAAATCCTTTTAACATGCGTGTCCACTACAATGCTTGGTTCATGATAAATATTCCCACGAATGACATTTGCCGTTTTTCTTCCGACTCCCGGAAGTGATATTAAATCTTTTAACTCTGCCGGTACAATTCCGCCGTATTCTTCCAATAGTCTTTTGGCACAGGCGATAATATTTCTGGCCTTACTATGATAAAATCCAATGGAATGAATATCCTTCTCCATCTCTTTGACATCCGCATGGGCAAATTTCTCCAGGGAGTTGTATTTTTGAAACAAATCTTTCGTTACAATATTCACTCGGGCATCTGTACATTGAGCGCTAAGAATTACCGCTATCAATAATTGCCATGGTGTTTCATGATTAAGATAACACACATACTCTGTTCCATATTCCAAATCGAGACGATTTAAAATCTCTATTGTCCGTTTTGCTGCCATAATTTCTCCTCACTCACATGCTCGATCCGTGCCTGATGGTCGAGTGGATCTCTGTCGTCATAATGAAATAAAATCCAATTTATCTTTTCACACCGCATCGGTAATTGCTGTATCGTTCTAGTCTGTTTGTCCGGAAATTCATAATGAAATGGCTCTATATGCGATAGTTTACCTTTTTCACAATATTTGCGGCTCATTTGGCGCAAGGTCTCCGGATTTACTGCCCATTCCGGACGACTTTTACAATTCTCCCGGTAATACAAATCAAACGTTAGTGCTTCTTGAAACATCTCACAATGATTCGGATATTCTTCCTTAAGATAGTCCTGTAGGAATTCTAAAAGAATCTTGCATCTTTTCATTCTGGAATGTTGCATGCTCAAGTAATCTTTCTTCTCATAGAAGCTTCCCAGTTCATAAAACATGGAAAATGCATTTTCAAAAAAGAGTTCCATAATCTTTAAAGTCACTTCAAATTGTCCGCTGTTATAGTACACCTCCAGCATCTCTTCTACCTTCTTAATCTTTAACACATCATCGTAACTTAACCATTTGGTAGAAAAGACCTCATATGGAGCCTTTCTATGATACAACAGCTCATATTCCTTGGCATTGCGATACATATAAGAGCCTTTGAGCACCTTAAGAAATCCCAACTGTAGCTGATTCGGTTTTAACGCATAAATCTCATCAAAAGACCTTTGGAACGTTTCGTAATCCTCATATGGCAAACCTGCAATCAGGTCTAGGTGTTGATGTATATTACCCTGTGATAAAATACGCGACACCACCTGCTTTAAGCGGTCTAATTTCATTGTACGGAAGATTTCACGAATGGTTGGCTCATTTGTAGATTGTACGCCAATTTCCAACTGAATTAATCCCGGTCGCATGCTTTCTAACAGACATAATTCCTCTTCATTTAATAAGTCTGCCGAAATCTCAAAATGAAAATTTGTCACTCCATTGTCATTTTTTTGGATAAATTCCCAAATCGACATTGCGTGTGCATGGTTACAGTTAAAGGTCCGATCTACAAACTTAATCTGTGGTACTTTCTGTTCCAGGAAAAAACGAAGTTCCTGTTGCACCAATTCCAAGTCACGAAACCGAAGACGTTTGTCAACGGAAGAAAGACAGTAACTGCAAGAAAATGGGCATCCCCTGCTACTTTCATAATAAATAATCCGATTGGAAAAATCTGCCCCTGTGTCATAAGCAAACGGTATTGTGCTCATATCTAATGGTTCTCTCTCTACGGTTCGCACAACACCATCTTCTTTTCGATATGCAATTCCTGCTATATCTGCCAAAGATGAACCGGATTGCCCTAAGTAATATTCGCACAATTCAGAAAACGTCTGCTCGCCCTCACCTATCATAATTCCGGTTACTTCCGGATGTTCCTTTAGATATTCTTCTGCTTCATATGAGACTTCCGGTCCTCCTACCCAGATGGGAACATCCGGACGAAGACGATTGAATTCGCTCATAATCCATTCTACATATTCAATGTTCCAGATATAACAGGAGAAACATAATATATCCGGGTTCTTTTTATATAATTCCTGTAGAATCGAATCTTTTTGATTGTTAATTGTGAATTCTGCTATTTCTATCTGTTCTTGGTACGTTTTGGCATGTGCTTTTAAAGAATGTACCGCCAGATTAGAATGGATATACTTTGCATTAATTGCAGTTAATAATATGGACATCTTCTTCCTCTACTCTTCAAATTCCATCGTAATGAAATAACCTTTTTCTGTTTCTTTAATATCTACGACCGTTCCTTCCGTAGATTTTAAGCGTTCTCCCACCTCGTAATTCCCGGACATCGCAATTGCATGCTCTATCGTGTAGTAATAAGAGGTCGGTAGTTTCCCCTCTGTCACCTTAAGACGCTCTCCTACCTGCGTAAGATTCGCACGTTCCATCTTAAATTCCATATATCGCATAAGTTTTTCCCCTTACTTCGCTAATATTAAAATTGCAGTGAAATCTGCTATTAGAGTTCGTCTAAACCCAATAATAAATATCACTGCAATTCGTTCGTTCCTGTTTAATCGGAACGCTTGCAAGCCTTTAGCTGGTCAATGTTCCTTCGTCTTCTAACATATCTAAAACTTTCTGGAGTTCAGCTCCCTCCACAGGAGCCGATCCGCGATGTACCCTTCTTAGGTCTTTTGTCACTTCGGACATCTGGTTGCCTTCTTTCACTTTAAAGTGTTCAATCGTGAAATATTTCGCAAGTTCTTTTGCCTTATCCCAAGCAACATAAATGCAAATAGCACATGCGTTATAGATATCCTTCGCCGGCATCTCTATCCGAACCACCGTCAAATCATCTGAGATATTCATAGCCATTACAGAAAAATCTTCCGGCAAATACGGATATAACCGCTTATTCTGATAAGATTCTTCATATAACTGATCGATAAGTTCTTCTTTCTTCTCAAGAAGTTCCTCTACAAAAGCTTGTGGTTCTTCAAAGAACCTCTTTGGCATATAATTCGATTCAAACTTACGGCGTTCCATAAGATTGATTTCTTTTTCATTCAACTTGATGCCACCCTGCTTGATTACATCTTCCGGTATTCTGCCCTGATTCTCCGGATTCACATCACGCTTCAATTGCATTAAGGCTTCGATGTTCCTTAACAGACTCAAACGTAAGACAAGATTCTCGCCAAACGGATTCAATACAATTCCTACTAATTCATTATTCTTCGCCGCAATCTGATTAATCGCCAAATACGGCATATTCATCACAGCTTCCGTCTTCGGCTCACTCGGCACCTTGCTCTTAGATGTATAAACCGGCATAAAGGCCTCGCCCTTTTCATTCTTCACCAGAATTGGAATCGGTGTCTTATCCTTCCCTATTGTTGCAGGAACCAACACCCTACATGCAACGATATAATTCACCAAACGGTCTAGCGACTCCCTGCTGTTGTCCTTACGGTATTCTGATATCATCGCCTCTAACTTACTATTATCCACTTCTATTGTCATAGAAGGATCCAATGGTTCTTTCTTCTCCATAGCTTCTCCTCTTTTTATCGCATTTGATATTTCTAATATATCAGTTTTAAAAATGCATGTCAATTTCTACTCAAGCTCAAACGCCCCTGTATATAGCTTATAATACTGACCTTTTTGCGCAACTAGTTCCTCATGATTTCCTCTTTCTATGATACGTCCCTGATCCAATACCATAATCACGTCAGCGTTCTTAATGGTCGAAAGTCGGTGTGCAATCACAAATACCGTTCTTCCCTTCATCAGGCGATCCATACCTTCCTGCACAATCGCTTCTGTTCGTGTATCAATAGAAGAGGTTGCCTCATCCATTATCATTACCGGCGGATCTGCTACTGCAGCTCTTGCAATTGACAACAATTGTCGTTGTCCTTGTGACAAATTAGCCCCATTGCTGGTTAATTTCGTCTGATAGCCATCCGGAAGTCTTGTAATAAAGCTATGTGCATTTGCCAGTTTTGCCGCTTCGATACATTCCTCGTCTGTCGCATCCAATCGTCCGTATCGGATGTTATCCAATACGGTTCCGGTAAACAGGTTGGTTTCCTGTAATACGATTCCAAGTGAACGTCTCAAATCGTCTTTTTTAATTTTGTTTATATTAATTCCATCGTAACGGATTTTTCCATCCGCAATATCGTAAAAGCGATTAATCAAATTGGTAATCGTCGTTTTTCCTGCTCCGGTCGCTCCAACAAATGCAACTTTTTGCCCCGGTTTTGCATACAACGACACATCATGTAAAACCATCTTATCCGGAACATATGCAAAGTCTACTTCATTCAACTGTACTTCTCCGGTTAGAAGCGTATAGGTCAAGGTTCCGTCTCCATGCGGATGTTTCCATGCCCACATACCGGTTCTTTCTTCACATTCCGTAAGTTCGCCGTCATCCTTGTATTTTGCATTCACTAAAGTAACATACCCATCATCTGTCTCCGGTTCCTGATCGATTAGAGCAAAGACTCTTTGTGTTCCGGCCACCGCCATTACAACTGCATTAATCTGCTGAGAAACCTGATTTACATTTCCGGTAAATTGCTTTGTCATACTTAAAAATGGTACTACAATCGCCACACAAAACGGCATCCCGGAGATACCGACATTCGGTATATTTGAAAGGCATAATACGCCGCCGATTAATGCCACCAAAACATACAAAATATTACCAATATTCATAATAATCGGACCGAGTGCATTCGCATGTGCATGTGCTTTGTAATTGTTGTGATACAACTCTTCATTAATCTTGCGAAAATCGTCTGTTACTTCTGACTCATGACAGAATACCTTAACGACCTTCTGCCCATTCATCATTTCCTGCGCGTATCCTTCCTGTTGTCCTACCGCTGCCTGAAGACGAATGAAATATTTTGCAGAGCCTCCACCCATTTTCTTGGCAACAAGTCCCATTAAAAGAACACCCAATAAGACTAACGCCAAAAGCCATACACTATAATAAACCATAATGAAAAATACACATACTACGACCAAGATTGCTCTTAGCAAGGTTGGTATTGCTTGTGCCATCAATTGTCTTAACGCATCTATATCATTTGTATAATGGCTCATGATATCACCATGCTTGTTGGTATCAAAATATCTGATTGGTAAATTCTGCATTCCGTTAAACATTTTCTTGCGAAGTTTACTCAGAAATCCCTGTGTCATAATGGCTGTCAGCTGCGTATCCAAGGTGATTGTGATAATGGAAAAAACATACATGGCAACCAAAAGTAAAACCGTCGGTATAATTTGCTCACTTGCCTGGGACCATGACAGGTCATTCTTTACAGCATCTTCTATCATCGTAACTACATTCTGTAGAAACACAGCCGGTAAGGCACATGTGATGGCTGAAACCAAAATACACAAAACGGTAAGCGGAGCCATAACCGGGTAATAATGAAATAACATTTTAATCAATCTGCCCAAACACTTAAAATCCGGTTTTGGTTTTTTCATATTCGGGGTTTTTTCTGTATTACTCATCTGCCTCGCCTCCCTTCATCTGCTGTTCGTAGATTTCCTGGTAGATACGACTGCTTGCAAGCAGTTCTTCATGCGTCCCTTTTTCCACAATCATTCCGTTATCCATGATAATAATCAAATCTGCGTCTTCCACAGATGCAATTCTTTGCGCAATAATAATCTTGGTGGTTGTCGGAATAAACTCCTTAAATCCTTTTCGAATCAAGGCATCCGTCTTCGTATCAACCGCACTGGTGGAATCATCCAGGATGAGAATTTTTGGTTTTTTCAAAAGTGCTCTTGCAATACACAAACGTTGCTTTTGTCCTCCGGATACGTTTGTTCCGCCTTGTTCTATGTACGTATTATATTGTTCCGGAAACGATTCTATAAAATCGTGTGCCTGTGCTAATTTACATGCTTCTTCCAGTTCTTCGTCTGTTGCGTTCTCATTGCCCCATCTCAGATTCTCCTTGATGGTTCCCGAGAATAATTGATTCTTTTGTAAAACCATGGATACTGCATTACGCAAATCCTCAATCTTATAGTCTCTTACATCAATGCCCGCAACTTTTACCGTTCCTTCCGTCACGTCATACAATCTCGGAATCAACTGCACAAGCGAGGATTTTCCCGAACCTGTTCCGCCTATGATTCCCACAGTCATACCTGTCTTGATATGAATATCTATCTTTTCTAAAGAATAAGCTTTCGCATTTTCTGAATATTTAAAGCTGACGTTATCAAAGTCGATGTCTCCATTTGCAACCTCACAAACACCATCTTCTTTCTCTTTCATGCTGACTTCTTCTCGCAAAACTTCACAAATACGTTTTGCAGATTCCGCAGACATGGTAATCATCACGTATACCATAGACAGCATCATAAGTGCCATCAAAATCTGCATTCCATAATTCAGCATCGCAGATATCTGTCCGACACCGATTACTCCGTCAGCAATGATAAGTTTGGAACCGACAAACAAAACGAACGCAATGTTAAAATACATACACAACTGCATAAGAGGCGTATTCAACGCAATAATACGTTCTGCTTTGGTAAAATCCATACAGATGCCGTCTGCCGCTTTTTCGAATTTTTCTTTCTCGTACTCTTCTCTCGAAAATCCTTTTACAACACGCATCCCTTGTATGTTTTCTTCGATTGATTCATTTAATTTATCATATTTGTAAAATACGGAATGAAATGCCGGCAACGCTTTTTTTCCGATTAAAATCAGTCCAAACGCTAGTACAGGAATTACAACCACAAAGGCAGTTGCAAGAATCCCCCCCATCATGTATGCCATAACTACCGCAAACACCAACATAAGCGGACTTCTAATTGCAATTCTTATAATCATCATAAATGCCAGTTGGACATTCTGCACATCTGTCGTCAATCTTGTCACCAATGAAGAGGTCGCGAATTTATCAATATTATTGAAAGAGAATTTCTGTATCTTTTCAAAAATATCTTCCCTTAAATTCTTGGCAAACCCCGCGGATGCCTTGGCACTGCTAAATCCAGCTGCCCCTCCGCACCCTAACGACACCAGTGCCATTACAATTAGAATCACACCCAGTTTCACAAGTTCCATAATCGGACTGTTCGTCTCAATCCGGTTAATCAAAATTGCGATTAAAAAGGGAATGACAGTTTCAATTAAAGCTTCGCCCATCATAAATATAAATGTTATGATGGTTGGCTTTTTAAATTCCCTTAAACTCTTCAACAAATACTTAATCATAGAACTAATTTCCTTTCCTTACTCACTACATCAGATTTCTCTTTATCTTCCCGGCAACTTTGTAAAATATCTCCAGTTCCTCCGGCCCAATCCCTTCGGTCATGCGTCCTTCCAACCGTTTGATATCTTCCTCAATCTGAATTCCCATCTGCAACGCCTTAGGCGTCAACTCAATCCGCTTCAGCCGCTTATCGTATTCTACACTATTTCGGACAACGTACCCTTTCTCCTCCATCAGGCCAATTACCGCAGATGCCGTAGACCTTCTGTAGGAAAATACTTCCTCTATATCCTTCTGAAAGATCTCCCTGTCCTTGTTCTTATATAAATAGCCAATAATAAAACTATTCATATTTGTTAATTTGTCCATTTTCTTCTTCGTCTCTGAATGATCCAAATTACGACGAATCAAATTAGAAATACACATAATGGTTCCGTGCACCTTCTTCTCTTGTACGACCTCGCATTCGATGTTCTCCATACAATATCTCCCTTCCAAATTTAGTTCGATTTCTAACATTATAGCAAAGCACCCTCTATAAGTCCAGACAAAAAAAAGAAGAAGTAAACTTCTTCTTTTTTATCCTATTGATACCTTCTCGGATTCACGTTATCTTTTCTTTCTATCATTTTAAGCGGTGCATCTGCATAAGTTGAATATCCGCCCTTACTATCACCAATATTATTTGATTTTGAAACACTACTTGCCATAAGCGCAAATGTAACTGCTGCCGCGAAGATGATTGCCATTAAGATAGCTATAAGAATCATTTTATAATCCCTCCTGTCTGTTCTGCACATATGTATTTGTTGTCTCAGATGTTGTCAATGCCTCTTTCTTTTTCATATTTGCAATTTTAGCAAATCCATATCCGATACAAGCAATCCAAACAAATATATTAAATACGATAAAGTGATCTAAACTTAATCCGGAATTTAAAATCACAATAAATGCAATAATGGACAGAATCAATGTAATAAGGTACGTTATAATTGCTGATGAGGTAACACGTCCCTTATCCACCGGTACAGATCCGATTAATTTACCGGTTTGTCCGTTAACCAACATCGTATACGGTCTATTGTTATGTCGAAATATCATAAACCATACCGGAAGCATAACATATGTTTCTCTTCGGATATGCATCTGCGGATTCGATTCCACAATGGTCTTAGAACTTCCCGGACATGACTGTTTCGTCTGCCCATCAAACATTGCTTTCATTCTGTCATAAGCAATGTTTCTCAAATCCATATTATTTTTATCATAACGATCCGCATAATATCCTGCCATATACGAAGGATTAAATGCAACCAAATCTTTCATATTATATGGTTCTAACAACTGTGACGAACCATCATTTAATCGTTCTGAAGCATCCAGCGGGAGTTGTCTAAATTCGCATTCTGCATCTCTTAAAAAGTATCGTGTTACCGTCGACTTTCCTCTTTTTATCTTTGTACGAATCAACTGACGATCCTTATAATGTGCGTCGTACAACCAATATGGGATATAAATTCCGCGCACTCGCTCCATCTTAAAATCTTTAATTTCTTTCGGAATATATTTCCCACTTGCAAATCGTTTCCGAATGATGGCTTCCACCTGTTCCTTCTGAACACGAAACGGAATTAGCATCTCCGGTCGAAGAGTCTGTGACACACGATTAAATACAATGGTCGGTTGTCCGCAATATGCACATACTGTCGCACTTTCCATTTCATTTATCACCAGTTCCGCGCCACAGGACGTACAAGAAAAGACATTACATTCCATCATGTTCATTGCCTGTTTCTCCTGTTGTGCTTGTGTGGCATGTTTTTCTTGCTGTTCAAACTGTTTTGTTTCAAAATAAGAATCGCAATAACTACATCTCATTTTTCCGGATGCGGCATCAAACATCACCGCACCGCCACAATTCGGGCATTGTAAATTCATCTTTTTTCCTCCAATCAACATGCATTTGCATTCTATATTCTAATATATATAAACGGATTTCATTCCTTATCTGTCTAAAGAACACTACTAAGCAACTTAAGCCACCAATAATATGAGTCCCAGAATGAGTATTACTAAGGAAACTCCGGCTATAATAAATGTTGCAATCGAAAATCCCTTCTTAGAACTTCTCATTCCATACGCCGCCATCATAAATTCTAATACAAGGAAAATTGCCCCAAGAGAAATCCCAAAAAATGACAAGACTAATCCAATCAACGAAATCACAAAACCAACAATGGCACAAGTATCCATTGGATTTCTTCTTTTCTCCTGAAATGAAATTGCCTGCTGATTCATTGGGACCCCCTGGTTCATTGGCATTCCCTGATTCATCGGCATTCCCTGATTCATTGGCATACTCTGATTCATCGGCATTCCCTGGTTCACCGGCATTCCCTGATTCATTGGCATACTCTGATTCATTGGCATTCCCTGATTCATCGGCATTCCCTGATTCATCGGCATTCCCTGATTCATCGGCATTCCCTGATTCATCGGCATTCCCTGATTCATCGGCATTCCCTGGTTCATCGGCATTCCCTGGTTCATTGGGGTTCCCTGATTCATCGGCATTCCCTGATTCATTGGGGTTCCCTGGTTCATTGGGGTTCCCTGATTCATCGACATACTCTGGTTCATTGGCATTTGCGTCCGTATCATTGTATCAATCAATTTATTAATACTATTTTTATACTCATCTTTCGAAATTTTGCCTACCATACCTTCCAGTGGAGAAGGATGTTCATAGGTTCCCGCATATGCAAGGATTGTAACACGGTTTCCATTGATATAATATTCAAAACCTCTTTTCCCATATAACAGTGGATCATTAAAATAATAATAATTAGCGTTTTGTTTCGGCTGAGGTTCAAACTGATTCGCTTCCAGCCAGTTTCTAATCGTAGCATTAATAAAATTCATATCGCCATTATACGCAAACTGAAACGTTGTTTTCTTTTGATTCATCCTTTTATTCTCCTTCATACATAAGAACGTGTTCTCTTTCACTCCTATTGGTAATACTTCGTGTTATTTACAAAAGTTTCATAAACTCGACACTTTCTATTATTATATTATACAAAAATGAAATATTTTGTAAATTATTTCACATCAGGTTTTTTGCAATAAAAAACAGAAGATTTGAGAACTTCTCAAATCTTCTGTATCCTACACATATTCACTATATTCTGCGGAACTTATCCACTTCACTCTGAAGTTGTTGTGAAATATCTAAGTTATTCGCAGCTTCCATTCGAATACCGGAAATGGTGGTTACCAATTCTCCCACATTCGATGCTGCCTCACTTACACCTTCTGCACTTTCTGACATCGCATGTGAAATACCATTAATAGAATTCGTCATTTCCTGCATGGTCTTTTGCAATGCCTGTGCATTATCTTTAAACGATGTTACAATTGCTTCCATTCGTTCTGCATCATCGTAATACGTATCCGCCGCACCTCCGAATCCTACATAATCCTCTGTAACATCTTCCTGCATGAATCGAATCAAATCATTTGCATTTTGAACCAGACGTTCTACTGCTGCAACTACATTCTTACTAATTACCTGAATGTCATTTGCCGTCTGACGGCTGTTATCTGCCAATACACGAATCTCGTCCGCAACAACTGCAAATCCTTTACCTGCCTCTCCTGCTCTGGCAGCTTCAATCGAAGCATTCAATGCCAATAAGTTCGTTTGGCTGGCAATTTCCAAAATGTCCTGTGTTAAGTTATCAATGTCTTCTACTCGTTTACTTTCTTCAATTGCAGCCATTACGTCAGTCTGTTTCTGCAACATCATCTCTTGGATATTCTTCTCTTTCTGGCCGGTTGCATTCTTGATGCTTGTTGCTCTCTCTTTAATCTCTTCAACAAGTTTATTACCTTCCTGCATTCCGTTGGCAACACTTTCCATTACACCCATAATCTGGCCGGTATTACCATTCAACTGTTCAACCGCAGCAGAGACCTCTTCCATACTTGCAGCCAACTCTTCCATTACCGCAGATACATTCTCCGCATTGGCATTGGAATCCGCTACCCCATTGTTCATAGTTACGACAGAGCTCTGCATCTTCTCCGATTCTTCTTTAATCTTACGCATTAATCGTTGCAGCGTTTCCAGGAAATTATTAATTCCACCTGCAAGCACTCCAATCTCATCTTTGGAATGTACGGAAATACGTTCTGTCAGATCACCCTGATTACTCTCGAGAGACTGTATAATGTGTGTCAACTGTTCTCCCGCATTCTTCGCCGGTCTACTAATAGAACGTGATACCAAAATCATAATGATAATAACCACAAGAACGAAAACAACTGCACTGGCAACTGTAAATATGATAGTTCTTTGGATTGCTGCCTGATATCGCGATGCCGACTCATCTGCACACTTCTGTAATGCATCAATATAAGCAATCTGCAGTTCCTCTCCGCTGGTTGCTAACGCCGTAAAATTAACGCCCAATTCAATCGTTGCTTCTACGTATTTTCCATCATTAACCATTGCATGTAAATTATCGATACCATCCCAAACAGCAAGAATATGTTCCCGATATGTCTCGAAGCTCTCCGTTAACTCATCGTCATCGATTTCCTTAACATACTTCTCCATATCCGCAAGACCCTCGTCACTCATCTTACGGTCTGCTTCCATTCCCGCTTCAATTCCGGCTTTCGTATTCTCGTAATCGAACATCTCTTCCGGAGTTGTCATGGTTAAAATATTAATATATTTCTGACTTCGCTCTACACTCTTCTCAACATCTGCGGTGGCCAATTCCAACGGAAGATAACATTCGCTTATCCTCTCACCTTCCTCCCGCAGTGTCTGTAGCGATACAAAAGTTACCGCTGCATAGGCAAACATTATTAAAACCAGAATCGCCATCATAGAAGAAATCTTAATACCTATCTTCTTCCCCATACATACCACCTTCCTTTGCTCTATTCTGCAATAAAATATAAGTCCGAAAATGTCTCCAGGGTCTATAACCAGCTTCTTCATAAATTGCCAGCCGCACATTACAAATCCATCCCCCCTGAATGCATTCGATACTGTTACCTGCCGACACATCATCCAAATGTAGCACTCTGTACAAACAACTCGCTTCTTCTGATTAAAAATGATACCTATATTGACATTGTTCTATTGCCATTATACCGCAAAAGTGTGACATTTTTCAATAGTTTTCTGTTTTTATTTAAAATTTTCGCGTTTTTTCGTTAAACTTTGCACAAACTATTATTTCGCATTTTCATATTCTGATAATTTCATTATTTATTTTGCAATCCCATTCATTGTAAAATAGATAATTTCAAAACTCTCATTCTCCTTGTAAGAAATCTCAATCTCTACTTCCAGTTCCTTGTCCTCATCAATATCACAATGGGAATACTCATCGGATTCTGGCATCGCACAACACAAAGCCGCCTGTCCCGGAGCTACAGCATACAATATCTCATCCGGTATCCAGAACTGGTAATCATTGATAATGCACAGATGCACACCGGAACCTTCCTCGGGGAAATCTATCGTTCTATCATTCTCCAGCAGAAACCACACTGCTATTCTTCCCTCTTCCTTTGTGATATCTACCGCACGAATCCGTATTCCATTCTGTTCATACACTATGCTTCCACCGACATCCATCGCCTCCTCCTGCGAGACTTCAAACACCGCAGTCGTGCGATTTCCACCCTCATCCATGATTACCGTATATTCTCTGCTATGAATCTCACCAAAGGTCTCCTTTAAATATTCTGCGATTAACTCATCCTTTCTAAGCGATATCACGACACTTGTTTGAGGCAATATCATGCTTTTATCCCCTTCTCCATAATAGATTCCGTCTGCATATGCTTGGATGGAAACCTCTCTTATCTCGGTACTTCCATTATATACTTCAAGTTGCAGATATTCTTCCCCCTTTTCATCGCGTAGCACCGACTCCGTCCGTAATACTATGCCATTTGGACTGCTCCATTCCTGTGTGGAATAATAACCGGCTTGTTGCTCTGCATAGTTTCGGTAGGTATTAATATCGGAATCATACGAATCCGCCGCAGATGTTTTAAGTTGGAATACCCCCAATTCCGCAACACTTAACACATCACTCATCCTACGTTCCCAATATTCATCATATGCATCCCTATCGTAATCCCCCGGTGCAACCTTTACATAGATCTGAAACTCTGCCGGCTCTATTGCCCTGTATTTTCTGCGGATAAAATAAGCGCTACGTAACCATCTCCATATACGAGTTCTTTTGCTGTAAATACAACATCTTTGAAACTACCTAAGACCTGCTCTTCTATCGTTATACTGGTGTTTATCTTCTCTTTATCGTCCGTACCATTCAAAAAGCAGTAGCATAAGCATTGCAACTGCCAATAAAAATATGAAAACCTTTTTTTATGATTTCTTTTGCTTTGTCCTTCATAACACTTCCTCCACTTTTCCCTTTTTATTTCACCCCAAATTTATTTCAAATAAAAAATACCCATCGTATTAATTTGAAGTATTTTTTATTCTCTTTCCTATCTACGGATTCTCAATCTGCTTTCTTTTAAAACAGGCACAAAGTTTTTTATCTATTAAATAATGCGCAAGTCCTGCCAATGCTATATGAAGCGCTGCAACAATGAAAAGAAATACTCCCGATGTTACGTCTATCTCTAGCAATCCACCAACAATTAAAATATGTAGGCAGATGTAAATCGGAAAATTCCATAAGTAAATTCCAAACGACAGATTTCCCAACCACTGTATCGGCTTGGTGTTACAAATTTTGTTGAGGCCTTTCAAGTTATACAACAATAAAATCACTTCCGGAAAAACTAAAAAAGCACAGACATTCGTCAAACTTGCCATCACCGTCATCTCTCCCCACGGGCTAAAATATAAAGCAATCACTGCAAGCAATTCCAACGCAAGCACTACTCTTATTCCCACCTGCATCTTGATGCTCAACTGTCTCCAGTAATGCATCACATCCGCCAACAGAACACCAATGAAAAAAGCAATATATCCTCTTGCAATACTCAGGTTCCAACCCGCACAGGAATGACCGGAATAATACATCATAAGTCCAAGTATAATTGGAATCAGAAATACAAATCGTGTGTTGCATTTTTGCGACAACTTGCTTAACAAGAATGCAACTACATAACACAATAATAATACATTCACATACCAGATTGGTCCGTTCAAGGTATTGTCTGCATTAAAAATTGCCTTTCCTCCGAACAAAATGTCCCCACACAAATCCCAGAGATTGAGAGTTCCATAGCTCCACAGAGTACCGTTTAAGTGATATAAGAGAGCATTTGCAATATACATAATGATAGAAGTTAGAATCAGTAATGGAAAAATCCGTATAATTCTTTTTCGAAAGAACTCCGAAAAATGCATTCCGTCTTTTATTTTTCTTCTATATACATATGCAAAGAGGATGCCTGAAATAATGAAATACATTTCTACAAATACACCACCCTGATATGAGAGGCTCCACAAAAGTCCCCCCTGCCGAAATGGATTCTCGATTCCAAGACATCTTAGAAAATGGTCGTTATAGTGTAATAATAGGGCAATCACGAGCGCCCCTATGAATTTTAAAAGATTAAAATATGCAAGTTCGTTCTCTTTCTGTTGTTGCATTTCGTTTCTCCTTATTTCGTTTATCCTCTACAGTCACATTCGCTCCCTCACAAGCAAAGCCACTGTCTCAACGGTTCGCTGTTTCCAATCAGACTTCGTCTTCGACTCGTCTTCTTGGACTGCTATCGCATGGTGCTCCGTAATCTACTCTCGCTTCCTTACACTCGCGACAGCAGAACTACGCACTCAACGTGGGAGGTGTATGGGAACATGTCTACCGGTTGGATTTGTCTGACCCGATAATGTTTCCCGACTAATATTTTCAAATCCCTTGCTAAAGTTTCCGGGTTACAGGAAATATAAACAATCCGTTTTGGTGCAAGCGTTAGAAGTGACTGTAAAAAGGCTTTGGTACTTCCCGTTCTGGGTGGGTCCATGATGACGACATCCGCACTTTCCTTACGACCCGCCATCTTAACCATGAAATCACCTGCATCCTCATTAAAAAAACGGATATTGGTTGCTCGATTTCTTTTTGCATTGCCTATCGCATCCCGAATCGCATCCGAATTTAGTTCAATCCCCCAGACCTCTTTCGCCTGTGCACTGGCAATCAGACCAATTGTTCCGGTTCCGCAGTATGCATCTATTACCCGTTCTTTTCCTGTTAGTTTTGCTGCTTCAATTGCTTTTTGATATAGTAACTCGGTTTGCTCCGGATTCACCTGATAAAAGGACGTTGGAGATATCCGAAACGTCTTCTGGCATAATTTATCTTCTATATATCCTTTTCCATATACCGTAATATTCCTTGTCCCAAGCACCATGCTGGTGCGACGGTCATTGACATTAATCACTACCGTAGAAATATTCGGATGCACTTTTCTAAGTGCCTTTACAAAGTTATTCTTCGACGGAAGAACCGGTGATGCCAAAACAAGAACAACCATAATCTCTCCCGTATGATACCCCTTTCGTATCAGAACGTGACGCAACAATCCATATCCGCTATCCTCTTCAAATACTTTAATCCGAAACGATTTCAACAAACTTTTGATGGTTCTGATGATCTGATGCGATTCTTCATCTTCTATCATACATTGTTCCACATCTACGACATCATGGCTGTTTTTACGGTATACGCCTGCTGCAATCTTCCCCTTTGGTATCGGAGCAAATACCGCATGCACCTTATGACGGTAATAGAGTGGGTCTTCCATTCCGATGATTGGCTGCACTTTCCCATAGGGAGACATTAATTTTGTCACATTTTTTTGTTTTATCTTAAGCTGCTCTTCATACGGAATCTGCTGATAATCGCAACTTCCGCATTTCTTGGCATACGGACACCCTTGTTTTACGCTTGAATGCTTGGACATACGCACTCTCCTGTTCCTTTATTTATAGCGTAAATTATATCATATACTGTGTGTTTTTGTCTCATATTTAGATATTTTAGACATTTTAACTTGTTTTCACTTTTATTTTTTATAAAACTTTCCACTTGTTTTTCAGACATGTAAGCACTATATTGAGTATAGTTAGATGATTGGAGGATACAACTTTGAATAAGATAAAAGAACTCTCTAAGAAACTCTTTACAAAACAACAGAAAGAACATTCAGAACGTTATAAGAAAGTAATTCAATTTTTAAATAAATTTTCGTTAATATTTCACTTTATCCTTTCCTGCATTATCGTTTTCATTGTAGAATGGATTTCTCACAGGAGCTTTCAAGCTTCCTTGGAATTTTTTGACCAACATACGAAGGCATACTTATTTAATGCGTTTATCGTATTTGCATCTTTAATGCTGGTATACCTGTTCCGTCGACGTGCATTTGTGCGAATTATTATTTCAGGATTTTGGCTACTTCTTGGAATTATTAACGGATGTATCTTGTCAAATCGAGTAACTCCGTTCGGTTTTACCGATTTGAAATGTATTCCGGATTTACTTTCCATGTCTAACACCAGTTACTTCACAGCACAAGAAGCTACCTGCGTTGTATTTGGATTAATTGCGTTTATCTTGTTTTGTATTATCTTCTTTATTAAAGGACCACGTTATGAAGGCAAAATAAACCGCGTTATTGTACCGGTTTCTATTATTAGTGTTATTTTTGTTATATCGCCATTGCTTACTAATTTTCTTCAAGAGAAGAACATTATGGCCAGCTATTTCTCTAACATTGCACAAGGCTATAAGAACTTTGGATTTATCTATGGTTTTGCATCCAGCGTATTAGACCGCGGTATGGATAAACCGGAAGACTACAGTGAAGAAACAATTGAAGAGATTATGGACGAAATAGATGAAAACAAACAGGAGACAACAGTTACTGCTGAAACTGCTCCGAACGTTATCGTTGTATTATTAGAATCTTTCGTTGATCCGGAAGAGATTCAGTTCTTAGAGTACGAAGGGGACCCTGTTCCAACCTTCCATTATCTGGAACAAAACTATTCCACCGGATACCTTACTGTTCCGGTTATCGGAGCGGGTACTGCCAATACGGAGTTTGAAATCCTTACCGGTATGCAGTTACAACACTTTGGTACAGGAGAATATCCATACAAAACAATCCTTAAGAAAACAGATTGTGAAAGTATTGCATCTTCCCTGACACCACTTGGCTATTCAACGCATGCAGT
Organism: Lachnospiraceae bacterium; assembly: GCA_045605685.1. Classification (GTDB taxonomy): domain Bacteria; phylum Bacillota; class Clostridia; order Lachnospirales; family Lachnospiraceae; genus Roseburia. The sequence continues at coordinate 44,661 of JAZUQL010000061.1, read as the reverse complement.
ACATAACAACGGCGGTAACTTTTATAGCCGTGTGAATGCTTTCTCTATGATGGGATTTGATTCCTTTACTTCAAAGGAAATGATGGATATTACAGAATATACTCCAACGGGAAGTTGGCCTACTGACACAATTCTGGTTGATGAAACCATTAAGACATTAACTACAACCCCGAATCAACCGGATTTTACTTATACGATTACCGTAAGTTCACATGGTGACTATCCGGAGGAAGCAGTTCTTACGAATCCTACCTTCCCGGTTACCGGCGCTGACACAGAAGAAGAGAATAATCAGTGGACCTATTATATCAACCAATTAAACGCAGTTGACCAGTTTATGTATGAACTTATTTATGAAGTATCTTTATTAGAGGAAGACACTATTATCATTTTCTTCGGCGACCACCTTCCAACCATGGGTCTGGAAGAGGGTGACATGTTAACCGGTGACATTTATAAAACCAGTTATGTTACCTGGAACAATATGAATCTTCCTAAGGAAGATGCTGATTTATATGCATACCAATTGTTAGCTCATTTTACCAACCAGTTAGGAATCCATGAAGGAACGATTTTTAATTACCATCAGACCTGCCTTGAGAATGATGATTATCTGACAGATTTAGAGAATCTTCAATACGACTTATTATATGGTAAGAGATATGCATATCGTGGAGAAGATATTCAAATCTCAACAGACATCGTAATGGGTGTAAATGATATAATTATTGATAATGTATTTACGGTTCAGGATGACGAACGCGTATACATCTCAGGACAGAATTTTACCAAATGGAGTTATGTATACGTCAACAATAAGAAAACAAGTACTACCTACATTAATGGCGGGCTCATCTGTATCGATATTGACGATATTGATGATGGAGATTCCATTGTTGTTACCCAATTAGGTTCCAGCAACTCGAAATTCCGCAGTTCGAAAGAATATGTGTATGATGCGGATAACATCATTGAAACAGAAATTCCCGTTATCGAAGAAACAGAAGAATAATAGAATACAAAACCCCGACGTAAAGTCGGGGTTTTCTTATCTTATCTTGCCTATAGATTCTGAAGCAGTTGCACTGCTTCGTTCATATATTCATTCTCCATCTCGTAGAAATTACCTTCATCTGCTGCTTGTGCATATGCAGGGTCCAGTGGCAATTTTGCCAGTACCGGAAGATTCATATCCTGTGCCGCTTTCTCTATACGGCTCTCTCCAAACATCTTGATTTCTTTTCCACAATCCGGACATTTTAAATAACTGAAGTTCTCAATTACTCCCAGAACCGGAACATGCATTAGATTTGCCATGTTGTAAGCTTTCTTCACAATCATTGTTACAAGTTCTTGTGGCGATGTAACGATAATCGTACCATCAACCGGAAGGGATTGGAATACGGTAAGTGGTACGTCTCCTGTTCCCGGCGGCATATCTACAAACAGATAATCCAACTCTCCCCAGACGGTTTCATTCCAAAACTGTTTCACGGCACCTGCAATTACCGGACCTCTCCATACAACCGGAGCTTCCTCATCATCCATCAGAAGATTAATTGAAATTACTTTAATTCCCTCTTTTGTCTCAATTGGATACATTCCTTTTTCATCACCAATTACCTGTTCATGCAATCCGAACATCTTCGGAATGGATGGTCCTGTAATATCTGCATCCAAAATTCCAACCTTATAACCGGCTTTTGCCATTGCAACTGCCAAAGATGCTGTAACGAAGGACTTTCCAACGCCACCTTTTCCACTGACAACTCCTATTACCTTTTTTACATTCGAATATGGGTTCATTGCTTCCTGCATGCTTTTTGCACAGGAACTGCAACTTTCTTTCGTACAAGTTGATGCACTTGCACAAGTTTCTCTTTCAGACATAAAATATCGTTCCTCCTATTCCTTTACAATTGGTTTATCAACATGAATCACCAAATTGTATTTCATTCCATAAATCTCTTTCACTTGTTCCTTAATCCTGCTACAAACTTCCTCATCCTTTTGTTTATAACGGAACGGAACCACAATATCAAAGATTAAGTTTGAGCGTTCCTCTCCTCTGACAATCCTAAAATCATGCATAGATATTCTATCCTCAAACTCACATTTTATAAATTCTTTTAATTCTTCTTTTACTTCAAGAAGCTCCTGATCGTTGACACAAATCGGGTCCATGTGAATCGTTGCCATACAACCTAATTCTTTCGAAAGTTGTTCTTCCAGTGCATCTATCATCTCATGAATGACTACAACGCTCTCCTCCGAACTAACTTCTACATGCAAAGATATAATTCTTCTTCCTGGTCCGTAATCATGAACAATCAAATCATGGTATCCTAGAATTTTATCATCAAACGCACGAACAATTTGTACAATTTTTTCTACATATTCCGGTTCCGGTTTCTGCCCCAGAAGCGGATCAATGGTATCTTTTGCCGCACTCAGCCCTGTATATAAAATGAACAATCCAACCACAACACCACATATTCCGTCAACCGGAAGCTCTGTATACCGACCCGCGATAATAGACAACAATACAATGGCCGTCGCAATGCTATCACATAAACTGTCCTTTGAAGTTGCAAGTAACGGCTTGGATGCTATCTTCTTCCCGATACGATAATTATAATAGGTCATGTAAAGCTTAATTAAAATAGATGCAAACAATACGACGAGCAATGTCATCGAAAAGTTTGTCTGTTGCGGATGCAAAATCTTATGGATTGAATCCCGGATTAATTCTACCGCCATAACCAATATAATCAAAGAAATCAAAAATGCCGATACATATTCAATTCGTCCATGCCCAAACGGATGGTCATCATCTGCCTTCTGCTCTGACAATTTAAATCCAACCAACGTCACAACAGAAGAGCCGGCGTCGGATAGATTATTAAACGCATCCGCAGTAATCGCGATTGAATGACTCAAAAAACCGATTACAAACTTGCCGGCAAAAAGCAGGATATTGAGTATAATCCCTACAATCCCGCATATTTTTCCATATGTACCACGCACTTTCTCTTTTGAAGTTGTATCCTTTACAAAGAATTTCGAAAGTAACGTAATCATTTAATCCAATCCTCCAATTCTGGAAAATGGATAGTAGATAAAACTCACTTTTCCTTCTATCTTATCTTCCTGCACATACTTATGATTCCAATATCTTGCATCTTTAGAAGAATTACGATTATCTCCCAATACCAAATATGAGTCCTCCGGAACCTGGAATTCATACGGACCATCTGCCACAGTCCATTCTTCCTTCAGATACGCTTCCTCTAACGGAACATTCGAATCATTGATGTAAATATTGCCGTTCTCAATCACAACCTTTTCTCCCGGAAGTCCGACAATTCTCTTCACATATAAGGTAGACTCATCATCCGGATATGGAAATACAATAATATCCCCTCTTTGTGGTTCACTAAAGAGGTATGCAACCTGAAAACCAATTAACCGGTCGCCTTTCATAATGGTATTTTCCATAGAGCCACTTGGAATGATTGCATTAATAATCACAAATCGCTTCAAAAGATATGCCAGCGCTATGGCAATTATTAGGCTTACAATCCACTGAACGCCTTCCCTTTTGAGGAAAGGTTTCTTCTCACGTTCTTCTTCCTGCTTAGCATCTGATTCGTCGTCATTTAAGTCCATTACTTCAACGTCCGATTCTTCCACTTCTATCTCTTCCTTCTTTCTCATTTTAATCCCTCAATTTCTACATTCATTAGATTCCGCCAAATCTGGAAAACGGATAATAGATAAACTTCACTTCGCCATATATCTTGTCTTCCTGCACATACGGATTCTCCCACAATCTTGCATCATCTGATGTATTACGATTATCCCCCAACATCAAATAGCAATCGTTTGGGATATAGAATTCGTAAGGTCCGGTATTCCTTACCCACTCCTCTTTCAAATAAGGCTCCTCTATTGGCGTTTGGCTATCGTTAATATAGATTCTTCCCTGATTGATTACAACCTTCTCCCCTGGAAGCCCAATTACTCTTTTTACAAACTTTTTCCCTTCTTCATCCGGAGCATCGAACACAACAATATCTCCTCTCTCCGGTGTTTTATTCAAATAGGCTAGTCGAGAACCAATGATATGATCCCCGGTCATGATAGTATTCTCCATCGAACCGGTTGGTACAACCGCATTGATAATAATATAGTTCTTAATTACAATCCCAAGTATGAGTGCGACTGCAATCGGAATAATCCAGGAAAGTATTTCTTTGACTTTCGATTTCACCTGTAAAGACCTCTTTTCTATCAAACATAACAACTCTTTATATTATATAGCATTTTGTTCCTTCGGACAATAAAGAACTTTCGTATTACAAAGAAAAGAGATGGGAATCCATCTCTTTTTATCTGAGTAATTTCCCCATCGCATTTTTTGGTAATTCCTCATGTGTCAAATGCGTTTCTTTTATCCGGTGTGCCGGCGGTAAATGGCGATTTACTTCTTTTACATATTCTCGCACGGACGCTTCTTTTGAAGTGTCTGAAACATATATCTTCACGCAAATACAATCATCCTCTTCATATACAATACATTCCGAAATATCCGGGCATTGGTAGAGACGATTCTCTAATTCTTCCGGACATATGTTTTCTCCATTTGATAAGATGATAATGTTCTTCTTTCTGCCACGTATATACAAATATCCTTCTTTATCGATTTCGCCCAAATCACCGGTGTATAACCACCCATCCTTTAATACCTGCTTCGTCTCTTCATCATTTTGGAAATAACCGTACATGACATTATCTCCTTTAACAAGGATTTCCCCGTCTGTTATTTTCACCTGACAAAAATCTTCAATCTTCCCGCAGGCTCCATCTTTATATACCCCGAGTCCGGATACCGTACCGGTCGTCTCAGTCATCCCGTAATATGTCTTAGGTGCGATTCCGCGAGCCTTTAGCCTGGAGATTAAATCCGCGTCCATTGCAGCTCCAATGCATAATGCCTCCTGCAAATCCAACAAATGTTGCTCCAAATGTTTTGACTTATCACACTGGTCAAGAATCTTTTTCATCATAGATGGTACCACAATCAACTTCTCAACGGAAGTACTCCGAATATCTCGCATCAGATATTTTGCACTGCTAATAAGGATTCTGTTTCCCAGCATCAGATCTTCTAACAGCAGAATAATCCCTCCAATATGATAAAACGGAAGCACCATCATGCTGTTTCTACCTTCCATGCGGTCATCGCTCCATACTCGTAACGGAAATGTTGTAAGATTTCGCTGTGTCAACTGTACCATTTTACTCACGCCACTGGTTCCGGAGGAAAATAGCATCAGGCAAACGTCATCCGGCTTCGTAACATCCTGCTGCAAGACAATCGGTTCCGGTGACATTCTTTCTGTAATCACAGCGTATGTTCTCTCCATCGAGTAGAGCATTTCTTGGGAAAACCCGGTCAAGTCTTCCAAATAGATATCCTCTCCATACAAAGTGGTAATTTGTGCTTTCTTAATCTGTTCTTCCAACATGGAATCCGAATATGTCTGATTCAACGGAACTGCAATATTCCCGGACACCATAATTCCAAACAGATACACAACATACATGTAGGAATTCTCACCTAATAAGCCGATTCGACACTTCGTATATCCCCTATCATTTCTAAAATAGTCTGCAACGCGACAAACCTGTTCGACAAATTCACTGCCCAAAACGAAGCAGGCGTCATCTTCTGACGCCTGATAAAAAGCTCCTGTTACTGCATGTCGCTTCATATACTTTTCCAACAATTGAAAAATAGTCATTACGCTTTCTCCATAATACGCTGTACTTCGTTTGCAATATCCATAACCGTATCAACTTCGGCAAGCACCTTCTCCGGAATACGGATGGAAAATTCCATCTCCAGATTCGTTAACAGCTCATAAAAATCCAACGAGCTAATACCCAAATCATCTTGCATGTGGCTTCGTGCCGTCACATCCTCTACATCCAAAGTTTCTTCTACGATTGCAATTACTTTTTCTAATATTTGTTCCATTTTCATTCCTTTCATGATACGCTTATTTCTTTATTCTGCGTTTCAACAATACAATTGTAATAAGAAACGCACATAAAAACAATATAAAAATTCCTGACGAAATATCTAATTGTTGATTGCTTAAACTTTCCTTCTCATAGTCACTCAAAAAAGGCTCCATATACTTATCCATCCATTCACCATGACACTTTATCGTATCCTTTAAGCGAATGATTTCATCCGAATATTCCTCTCGATTACGGTCAATCATATAATCTTTTCCATCTTCGACCACAAATAACATATGGTCTCTTTCATATGTTGCACGCCATCTGCTCCTGTCTCTTAAAACTGCATTGCCCAGATATTCTACCGTATCATCAATAAACCGGTTGATATATTCCGTAGAAAGGATTGTTTTTCGAAGCTCCTTATAACGCTTGCATACCAAATCCACAAACTCCGGGTCGCGCACCAGACGTTCAAACCATGGTTTCTCCACAAATACGATATACTCCGGATCTCCAACTTCCATCTTATAATTATCCAAACAGTTGTCATAATCCCATAATGGGCCCATGGAAAACTTGTGGGAATAATCCTGATAATAATAGGTGGAGTTATTTCCGGCATCGTATGCCATAAAAAACTCATTGATTACAAAATAATCAACAAATGAATCCACATCAATATACTGCGGATACGTCAGAAATACCTCGTCGTCTTTTGAGTAAATCACCTGCTCAATCTCCGTTATCTGATTTTCAATTCGGGAGACGACATCCGCAGTCAGACATTCTTCTTTCGGATATTTAAACGTAAACCAACCATAGCAGACATCATTTTCCGCCGCCCAGGTAGATAATGTTGTAGACGTTGTATCTTTTCGGTCTCTGCAGACGATATAACTCAATCGTTCTTCATTCTCATCAAAATCAGCAATGTTCACCCTGCCTTCCGCCTGCTTTACCGACTCTGTCAGCAAGTACAATCCTTTGTATTCATATTCCGTTCCATTCTTAAACAAAACCTCGCAGAACCGGACTTCCGGGGTATATGTAAACACTTGCCCGCCTATATTGTATACCATATAATTACGTATTGCCGTTGCATCTAAAATACTGTTGGACAACACCCAGTCTTCATCTGCTTCCATTCCCAGAATCGGGAGTTCCTGCTCATTACCGGCATCATCTGTCAGTTTAATGCCATATTGTTTTTTCTCGAACTCACTTGAGCTTGCACCACGTATCTTGATATATCCGTCAGAAGCCAATGCCGGGGCATCCGTGATTCTATTCTGATAATCCGTCTGATCAATCAACTTGATCTCCATATTCTTCCATGGATTCGTTATATTCTCATCCCGATAGAGTTTTTCATCCGATTCGTTATATTGATAAATAAGGGGAAGTTCCTCGCCCTTGGTATCTATAATCACAAGGGGAAGATGTGTTACAAACGTATTCGGATCTACGATTCCATCCTCCGGAATGGTTGTTGTTCCAATCCGCGAATCTGCATCCGTATTCTCCTGATGCTGATATACTCTTCCCTGGTCTGCCACCTGTGAATCTAGCTGTAAAAAAGAAACACAAAATATCACTAACCCTAAAACAACTACAATGGCGACATGAATTGTTTTCTTCATAGCATTCCTCATCTCTTTTCCTATCAGATATCACTATCTGCTTATTTCATCATTTTGACATACAAGATTCACACTTGTAACTCCTTCAATTTGGAATAATACTTTTTTAATCGTTTTTTCCTGCTCCCTTTTCTTGGCTGCTTCAATCGTCTTCGCGGATACTTCGTAGATTAATTCCGTCGATTCTCGATCTTCATTACATACGCGAAAGAGTGCTTTATGATCGTAAAAATTCTCTACTTCTTTTTCGATCTCTTCGGAACATCCCTTACCTTTTATAACAAGCAGATATCTGTCATTGTTTCTTACATTTCCAAGGAAAAGCATTACAACAAAAATAACTCCGCTGCCGATTGCCGCAACAATATAATCACCGATTCCACAACAGATACCGGCTGCAATACACCAGAAAATATATGCAGTATCCCTTGGATCTTTCACTGCGGTACGAAATCTTACGATAGAAAGTGCACCAACCATACCTAACGACAATGCCACATTATTTCCGATTACACTCATTACCAATGTCGTAACCAAAACAAGCATTACTAATGAGATATTAAATTTCGCACTGTACACACTCGATGCGTGCGAAAAACGATACGATAGAAATACAACTGCTGCAATAATAACTGCTGCCAAAAAACTAATTACAATCTCCTGAACCGATAACACTCCGCTATTCGATACTAAATACTGATATAATTCATCTCTCATGTTTCTGTCCTCCCTGTCATCCTTTAATTCAATCCTAATCTTCTAGCCGTAATATATTTGCTGTAGGATTCCTCTATCACATCAAAACCGCCTAAGGCGTCTTTAATATAACTTAATAAAAAATGGTTATATTTCACTTCCATAATCACCAGATTGCGATTCTCTATTGGATTAAGAAGTGCATCTCCTGCATTAAAAATATCAAAATTCCCTTCGGACGTTGATATTTCACTGTCGAATGTGATACGAATATCATTCGTCTTTACGGCAAATGCCCTTCTTTTATATTCCACAACACATTTCGGCAAATAAGTCTCTTTTCTAAAAATATAATAAACCTCTTGTGCCAGTTCATCTTCTTTTTCTAAAAGGAAGGCACAATCACCATTTTTCAAACGATTCGCCTCTTCTCTTGTAATCAGAATGGAACGCTTTCTCTGATTCTCGCCTTCTTTTTGCTTCACTTCCAGTTTTGCAACCTTCGCATCCGGATCATAGATTCGAACCCGAATTTTCTTTCGATCCTTGATTCCTGCCAATTTGTCATGGTAATCATCATTATAATAAGAATCATAGTATAAGGAACGAACCATATAAGGTTCATATCCATTCACATCATCTCCGGGCAATATCTGCTTTAGCCTTGCAATCAAAGCCTCTGCCTGATAAGCCGTTATATGATATTTTCTCTCTACCCTGCTCACATCTCCTGCTAACGGCATATGTCTTTCACTCCCCCTTTGATGTCTCTTCTATTTTTTCAATTACCTCGTCTTGATAAAAAGCAAAGCCTTCCTGCGTAAAATTATCAATCGCCATTGCAACAAAAATATAATCATAGCCACCATCTTCAACGATTTCTTCTATGTCATCGCCATCAAAATGAATGGACCAAATCAGATCAATCTGACTACACATCGGTGCTAAGAATGTTGCAACCGGTGAAGAATACGAATCCCGAATAAACAAAACTTTCGGGCCATCTTTCTTCTCCTCATTTACAATGGAATCCCTAAGACAAATCCCCTGCATATAACTATTATTCATCTCTCGCTTATAGATATTGTCATAATCCAAATATTTCTTATCAATGAGCACGTCTTCAATTGCACCTTGTTTCTTTCCTAAATCCCCATCCCTGTAGACAAACGAGTATGTGACGCTTGAGTCAAACTTCGGACAGATATACGTATAATCATCCAATCCGCTATAGATATATCCGGTCTCCCGTCCCTGGGAACCCAAATAAAAATCTTCATAGGTTTCTACCTGATAATGGTTGATATTCTTATAATAATCTTTCGGATCCCAATCGTCTCCATAACGTTCTTCCATATACTCCAGTATCGTACAGGTAGAGTCAAATGCTCTTGGAACGGTCCAATGATGATCTGTCTTATAAAAAATATCCTCCATCGTTAGATTTTGGTCCAGAAACTCTTCTCTAAAATCGATATAATCGATGTTGTAACGGCGAAAATATACGAGCACATCATCCGCATGCTCATTTAGATTATTATACGGGATTCCGTAATAACCGTCTGACCATTCTTCGTTATATTTTGTCGGATACATCAGACAAACCACTCGTGTCTCATCCTCCGCCACTACATCTTTCATGTATCTGACACGTAGAGCCAACTCCATCGCCTCTATGTTAGACGTATTCCAAAAATTACCGGAATACAAAAATCCATTCTTATCTTTGACATAGGTAAAATTATTTTCCTCGTTCTTATGTAAAACCACATGAACTCCGCCATATAATTCGTACCATCCATATTTTCCCAGAATGTTTTCATTTAGAATATTGTCCAATTCCACTGGAAGCATATTCATCTCAGCTACTGTCTTAGGTGCCTTCAACTCTGAGACTTCTCCGGCTATATCATCTGCCTGTGCAATGGCATTTGCAAAAGAGAAGGAGAGCCATGCAACCAGGAAAACAATTCCATATATACTTTTGTAATTTTTCATGCAACCGCCTCCTTAAAAATTAAAATAGATAAACGGATTATAGCCGCCTTTTGCCATAATTGAGACCGCATACACAAACAAAACAGAAATCGAAACCATATAACATACATGGTATGTACTCTTTATCACTTTCTTCTTTGGATGTCCTTCCAAGCGTTCCTCTACGTAATTTCTGAGCGGAAGCGCAAATAGGACTGCAGCAATTAAAATGATTCCATATTCCTTTAGGAACATAACTGCTGTCGGACTGTAGAAACCATTACCGGACACCCCGAACAGGTCGGAAAAATACACCAATAACTGTGGCAGACTCTCACAGCGGAAGATAACCATTGCAATTATAACTGCTACAATTACATAGATATGTCGAATCACATTATGTCCTTCTATTTTTTCTATTCTAATCAGATTTTCAATCAGAATCAGCAAAAAGAAGTAAATTCCCCATCCAACGTAAGTCCATGCTGCGCCATGCCATAAACCCGTAAGCAACCATACCACAAAAAGATTGCGCACCATGTGATCTTTATTCTTACCGGAACCTCCGCCTAATGGTTTATACACATATTGGTTGAACCATGAGGCAAGAGAAATATGCCATCGGGACATAAATTCCTTAATGGACTTGCTGACAAATGGATATCGGAAGTTCTCCGAGAATTGAAATCCAAACATCATTCCTAATCCAATTGCCATATCGGAGTAAGAACTAAAGTCATAATATAGCTGCATCATATATGCAATTGCTCCTAACCACGCAAGCATCGCCGGAACCGGAACATCCGTACCTCCACCTTTTGTTAACTCGAAAATATGGTCAGCAATAATTGCCAGATTATTAGCCAGCAAAACTTTTTTCAACAAACCTTCCAGAAAACGGCAGATTCCCGTTGATATCTTATCCCAACTTGCCTTGCGTTTGAGAATCTGTTTCTCGATAGACGAATATTTTACAATCGGTCCTGCAATTAACTGTGGAAAAAATGAAATATACAATCCCAAATAAAACGGATTCTTCTGTACATTCGCTTTCTTGCGGTATACATCAATTACATAGGACAGTGCCTGAAACGTAAAAAAAGAAATACCTATCGGCAGTCGTATATCCGGGTCCTTAATAAGCTCTCTTCCCACAACCGTATTCACTGTGCCTATTAGAAACCCTGTATACTTAAACACCACAAGTATTCCGAGATTCGCAATACATCCAAGTAACAGAAATGACTTCTTTATTTTCTTTGATTCTTGAAATTTTCCCATTCCAATCCCAATGATCCAGTTCACGATAATGGAAAATATCATAATTATAACATAAACCGGTTCCCCCCATGCATAAAACAGAAGGCTTACCAACAACAGCCATATATTCTGTGCAATTCTGGAAAATGAAAACGCATAATATATAATAAATGCAATCGGAAGAAAAAAGAATAAAAATGCTATGCTTGAAAACACCATGTCAATCTCCTAGTACAAATTTAAGCTTTATCAAAATTATATTTCGTATTCTACATTATAGACCCCGTTTTTTCATAGTCAATGAAGAACAGAAAAAAAGTCCCAGTTGCTTAATCTGGGACTTTTCAAACTTTTTTCTTATTTTATTCTTCTAAAAATGCCTGCAATTCTTCCGGTGTTCCTAATACATGAACACGCTTCGGATCGATATCCGAGATGTAGATTTCTCCATTTTTCGTAAGTAAATAATCATAGAGCGGGGCTACATATTTCTCTCCGTTTACCAATTCCTGATCCTTTGTATAATATTCATGATACAAATCAGAATAGAGTTGGCAGGTCTTAAAATAATATGCTCCCAACGTACAGTAGTTTGAGATACGTTTCTTTTCCTTAATCTCGACTACTTTCCCACTTTCATCCAAACGCACAAAACTCCAATGGTCTCCTTGTGCCTGAAAACATGGGATAAAGCCGTCACCCTTTAATTGTGCACTGTTCATCTCGCCGGCTTCCACATAAGTATCTATGTTATAAATCAAAAGAGCATTGTCTGCATTCCAGTATTTCTCCGCCATCATCGCTGTCGTCGCCTGCCCGTCCGTCAAGTAGTCCAGAATAATTACATGGTAATTCTTAAGCCCGAGTTCTTTGCATTTCGTGTTTATGAATTCTTCTACTTCACAGGTTTCATCCTGCATTGCAATGAAAACATAACTATCCGCCTCATCTTTAAATCCCTCCAGACTAATCATAGACCATTCAAAAAGCGTTTTCCCTTTTGCTTCTATCATATATTTCGGGACGGTATAGCCCATTTTACGAAATCTGCTTCCCAATCCCCCCATCGTAATAACAACATCTATCTTCTTATTCATGATTTGCCCTCACCTTTTTTATTTGCATTTCGAACGGTTACACAATTCTTCCAATTCGTCCGGTGTATACTTTAAAAACTCGTCCGGTCTCACCGTGCGGTCATCCACATAGAATCCTTTATGTCCCGGCCAAACTTTTCCATATACTATTTCATCATATGGGATTTCCCATTTTTTCAACCATTCCGATAAAACTGCCGCGGTATGTTTATTAATCAGACCCAGATTCCCCTGATAGGTATTCATATTTCTGGAGGTATACAAAACTATTCTTGCCCCGTTTTCTTTGTAATACTTTAGTTTGTTTACCATCTCTTCATACGGAACCAAATCCTCATATTTCTCATCTTTCTTTTTAATTGGGCATAGTGTTCCGTCAATGTCAAATACAAACGAATAATCTTTAAACATTTTGCTCAATCTCCTTTAGTATATTTTTCACATTTAGTATAAATCCCAAAACTTTATGCGGATTGTCTATATGTAACGGCAACATAGACAAAAACAAAGAAGCTTCGTAGATTCTTACCGTCAGATAATCAAATCCATTCTCCTCTACTTTTCTTTTGAAAATTTCAACGTATCCGGACGGATCAAACGGTATCTCTAAATCATAAGAGAAATTCGTACCAATCTTAATGTCAAATAACGCATTATTGAAAAAGTCATATCTTCCGCACACAGAATGACTTAATTTCGCAATATCATAATAAGGATTCGTCCACAATTCCTCCTCTGTCATAGCCCCTTTGGGGTCAATAAACTTAAGGGTTTTGGTCGACTTATTATAAAGTGCATTGGCAAAACACGGATCTCCATGTCCGATTACAAACTGATTCTGATATTTATTCTTAGATTCAATTCTGTCTTTTAATTCAAAATATTTTGAGACCAATGCATCCAGGTTCGCATCTTCTGAGGCTTCTAATAAAGCTTCTATCTTTTTATATTCCGGAAGTTTCTTCAACTCTGCGATTCGGTTATTCACCTTATCGACATAGAGTTCTTTTGAGACTTGTTCATACTCTGCTTTGGAACATGCCTTTACGTGACGACTTTGGAAAAAGAAGAAATACTTATCCATCAACTCTTCAAATTCTGCCGCATCCATTGAACCATGAACCCACTTAATTGCCAAGTCTGTCATATGGAGACGTTCCATCGTATAACTTGCAACCGTTTCTGATTCCGTATAATCAAAAGGCATTACAAACCAGAACTTCATGTTCTCCGGCAACAAATGGTAGAAACTGTATTCTGCTTTGATTTTTTCCTTATTAGACGAACTCTTTACCAAGATATGCGAATTCCCTTTGAGAGAATTAAAATATCTGGAATCAAAATTACCGGTAATACATTGAATAAAATTACCAATAATTCCAATATCCACTAAACCTTCGATTTCGAATTTCTCTTGCATGCTTCGCGCCATGTCCCATGCCTTCTGACCGGACATTGCATTTTTACAAAAATCTACATAATCCCCTACTTTCGGAAACATTGCAGCCACGGCTCTATTTCCGTCTAAAACGCCATAGACTTCATCTACGTATTCCAGTTTTTTAAACGATAACGCCGCTTTTTTCGCATCGGAAATCAAATAGTTCGAAAAACAGTGGAGCACTTTCACATCTGTTGTATGATAGAGATCCAAATCTCTTAAAAGGTCTTCATATTCAAAGATAGAGTGAATCTTCTTCCATACAACGTTTGGATATAAATTACGAATCTCATCCTGATAATACTCCTCCAGGCGTCTTTTCTTGACAACTACGTCCGCAAATCCTTTATCCCCAATAATATCTGCGATTACTTCGCTTTTTCTTCCTGTATCATCATATACCACGATTACTTTCATTTTTTATCCTTCTTTCCCGATATCATCTCTATGCCTTTTACAATCACATATATTGCTATCATTAAGACTACACTGATAACTATAAAACGCTTTAATTCGATGGATTGATTGCTTCCCATGGCAGAAGTCAAATATTCTGCTATCTTTCCGGTCAGTTCTCCCTCATCAAACAGACCGGTCAATAAGGCAATACTTCCAATTTCAACTGCCCATGCAATCAGAGACAAAAAGTAGAGAATAATTCCTCTTCCTTTCGTCACATTTGTAATCTCTTCATAAATACGGTTGAGTGCATCAAACACTCTAAGCGCCGCTAATTTTCGTTCTGTTGCCTTTGCTTTTAACAGATACTTTTTCCAGAACCTATATACTCCCGGAAAGGCAATGTATACCAACAATGCACACACAAGAAAAATAAGCAGAATATACACAAGTCCCGTTAGTTCTCCTCCGGCGAAAATCCACACCAAAACAAGCATTGTAACAAGTGCAATGGTATCCATAAAACGGTCTAACAACACGATTACAATACCTTTCATGTATTTCCCTAATTCTTTTCCGTAACAATACATTCGGAAGAATTCTCCTAATTTAAACGGAATTACCGCACTCACCGGCGTCACCTTACAGTACGTCTTAATATAATCGGAAATCCGAATATCCGAACCATATAATGCAAAATACAGCCTTCCTGCTTTCACAGCGTGTACTACAAATACGGTTACAACAATGATAAGAATCTGTATTACGTTTATCTCCCGAAATATTTCATAGATATTCTTATATTCGTTTATAAATAATATCAGTGTCAGTAAAATCACTGCAATATTTATAAGATTGTATCTCAGTTTAGCGTTATTCACTATACTTCTCCTACTCGTTACTGATTCGAATACACAACCTGTGCCGTGTACTCCTCTATTACCTGCTCTCTGTGTTCTGCATTTACAAATTTCTTTTTGTTAAATACAAACGATGCCAGCAACTTTAAAACCGTCATTGCCTGGCTCATCATCTTAACATTGGACACCTGGTCATCCTCTCTCCAAACAATCGGGAAAAACTTCACATTATGTTTGTAATAAGAAGACCCCATGACCATACAATAATTAAATACCAGATTATCTTTGTATTTCAAATAGAATTTATCTTTTAAAATCTCAACCTTGTACATGTTGAGCCCGGAGCCCAAATCATATACCTTGTACTTGCAACCGATTGAAAATAAAAAATCGTATACTCTGTTTCCAAATGTTCTGAACTTGGAATACCCCTGCAGCTTAGACCCTTTCATAAACCGGGCACCCAAAAAACAGTCATATTTCTCATATTCTTTGTTCTTTAAATACGGTAGAATGTTGGAAATATCGCCCTGATCGTCTCCGTGCAGAACAATCATATAGTCAAAGCCATTCTTTATGGAATAGTCAAAAGCGACTTTGTGCGAGCCTCCCAGACCATAATTTGCATCATTTCTTAACAGGCTGGCTTTAATCGGCAGTTTTTTCTCTTCCAGATACTGTTGCACAACCTGCTCTCCCTCATCCGTGCTTCTATTATTTACAATAATAACCTCACTCAGATAACTGCACACCTCGTCTGTCAATTGTCCCAGTACTCGTGTAATCTGCTTCTGACAATTGTACATCGGAATAAATAGTAGAATTTTATTCATGACTTGTTTGTTCCTTTCGTTCTTTTTTGCGACTCCATAAAGTCAAAATATGATAAATCAAAAATGTATATCCAAGGAAATAAAATGACAACAAATACATAAAGACCGCAGACGGTTGCGTTAGAATCACAACCGGCACACGAATCAAAACTGCTGTAGCCACTCCAAACAGATACCATTTCTTGCGGATTAAGAAGCAAAACCATGCATATATAAGAAGGCAAATTGGTATCACGGAATTCCAGATTACCCTCTGCGGAATATCCATCGGATGCCCCAACGAATTCCTCATTCCAAGAAAATAAATGGCATTTTTTCTTAAGGTCTGAGAGATTGGTGTGTTGGCAAACCATCCTTTTTGTTTTACCGCTTCCATTGCCGTATTTGTCGTCCCTTCCACAAATCCATTCTCCTGTTCATATAAAGTTGCGGCTAACGATACATTTGATTCGGACTCTCCTGTCACACCGGAAGTCTTCAAAAACAGGCTCCAACGCTCTGCAACCACTACCTTCGGATACTTTATCGATAATTTCACGACTGACGAGAGAAAATCGCTATAAGCTTCCTTCGTATATCCGCTCCGGACCACATCCGTATGCCAATACAAATCTTCCCCGTTCATCGTAGGATGTTCCCGAATCACGTCCAGACTGACCACCTGATCAATTGCTTCCAGGCATTCTTTATCTTCGACCTCATCTGCTGCTCTTACCAATTCCGCACATGGCCTTAAGAGCGTAATAACCTCATAATTGGAATTGCCAAGCCAGTGGTTCTGAAATTGGTTCATGCCGATAAAACCGGCAACTAATAGCAACATACAAAGTACTTTTTTCTTCCGCGGAAGTACCTTCTTTTCAACAAACAACAGTAAAAGACAGATAAAAGGAATGTAGAGAAGCGATTCTGTCCTCCATGTTGCAACTACAATCCCCAGCAGACTAAATAACAAAAGATATCGGACATTCCACTCACACTTATCTTTCCATGCGCCAATCAGCATGACTAACATAACAAGTTCCAAATACACATATAAGCCTATCCGGTATCCCGAAAATTGATACAGCAACACCGGAGGCATTAAAAACGGAAGTATCTTTACAAGCAAATCCAACCATCTGTTCTTCCATCTGCCAATCCCAAAAATGCTTTCCAGCTTCGTGACACTAAACGCTACGCAGAGTGAAATTATCATATTCTGCAGTAAAATCAACCCACCCGGAAATGGGAGAATCTGAAGCATCACATCCTGATATGCACCTGTTATAACATGTTGCCATGGATTCCACGATTCGTATCCTGAAATCGTAATAAGCGTATACCAATCATCCCATGCCCATGTACCCGGCCATAAAACCAATAAAACTACAAGCATAAGAATAAAATATCCCAAGAAGATAAATAGACCACGTCTGTAATATTCATCCTGCTCCTTTATCTTGCGATATACAAAAAAACCAAAACACCATGCAAGCAGCAAGACCGCCAAATAGATTGCTTTCGTTGCAAGCATCCATTTTGTCACATGATCATAATCAAAAAACAACCGGTCTACGCGAAATATGGTTGTCAACAGCCACTGGATCAAAGCGATTATAATCGGAACTTTATATTCTTTTATTGCATTCATTCCAATCTCCTTTCCAATGGTGTAAGTTATGATTTCTTTCTACTCCTAACTTCGAGTATCTTATAAACCAAAAATACATAACCAAGCAAATAAAATGAAAGCATGTACATTAACATATTCGAAGGTTCCGTCAATATAACTACCGGAACACGAATCAACACTGCCGTACCAACTCCGAATAAATACCATTTCTTCTTTACGATACAACCTACCCAGGCCGCTATTAAAATCAAAATCGGTAGAATTGAATTCCATATTAATCTTAACGGGATCTGATAATACGTATCATCCTGTTTTCGAAATCCCAGTGCATTAATGGTTATTCTTCGCACAGACTCGGAAATCGGCTTGTTTAAAATCCAGTCCTTCTCCTCTACCGCCTGTGCCGGACTGGCTCCTGTCTGAACATTAAAATGTTCGGTTGGTTCATACAAAATTGCGGCATATTTTACAATGGTTTTCGTGTCTCCCGTAATTCCGGATGCAGACACAAACACATCCCAACGTTCCTGTATTACAACTTTTGGATATTTTAATCCCAAATCTACAATTGCTTTTAGAAAATCACTATACTCTTCCTCTGTATAATCAGACTGCACACAACCGGAATTCCAATAGAGCTGTTCTCCATTTAAATCCGGATTGTCATAAATCACGTCCAGATTTGCCACCTGATTAATCGCCCGAAGTTCCTTGGCATCTTCCTCTTTATCTGCCGCGCGTACCAATTCCACACAAGGACGCAGTACGGAGATTACTTCATAATTGGAATTGCCTTGTGCAATTCCCTGAAACTTATTCACTCCTAAAAAACCTATAATCAAAATGAGAATACATGCTATCTTTTTCTTCTTCGGCAGCACCTGTTTCTTCACAAATAACAATAACAAACAAATGAATGGTATATAGAATAAAGACTCTGTTCTCCATAAAGATACTACTATTCCAAGAACGGAAAACAAAAGCAGATATCGGATATTCCATTCTTCCTCATCCTTCCATGCCCCAATTAAAATTACAAGCATTACCAGTTCTACATATACATACAGACCCATTCTGTATCCGGAAAACTGGTGAATTAAAATTGGTGGAAGTAAAAACGGGATTAACTTCACAAAGATATCAAATCCTTTATTTTTCAAGCTCTTTATATCAAAAATAAGTTCTAACTTGGTTACGCTAAACGCAACACAGATTGAAATAATAATGTTCTGTAATAAAATAATCCCGCCCGGAAACGGAAGAATCTGCAGCATTACATCCTGATACGCACCCGTTATAACATGCTGCCACGGATACCATGTTTCATACGTGGAAAGATGACACAGTTCCCACAAATCATCCCATGACCATGTCCCCGGCCACATAAGAAATAACAAGCACATCGTAATAATCAGATATACTTTAAAAACAAAAAAGCCTCGTTTGTAATTATCATTCCCTGACTTTATTTCCCGATAGACATGAAATCCGAAACACCATGCAAGAATTAAAAACGCAAGATACAGTATTTTCGTAGCAAGCATCCACTTTGTCACATGATCATACGAAAAAAACAGCCTGTCCACCCGAAATAGCGTTGTTAAAAACCACTGTATAAATGCGATTATGATCGGAATTTTATTTTCTCTGACGGCTTTCATTGTAGTACACCTCTTTGGCTGAATTTATCATGCCCACCGAAATTTGGGCATACATATTTTATATTATACTATGCCCTATCATTTTGCAAATTATTTTGGTGTCAAATCCCTGATTTATTCCTTTCTTCGACAGATACAACTATAAGATATACAAAATGCCCCGAAAACCTTAGTTTTCGGGGCGATTCCATATCAAATTATTTGCTTGTATAAATCAGTGATTAGCAAACACCTTGTGCAATCATTGCATTTGCGACTTTTTCAAATCCTGCAATATTTGCGCCTGCAACGTAGTTACCTTCCATTCCGTAACGTTTTGCAGCATCATCAATGTTGTGGTAGATGTTTACCATAATCTGCTGTAATTTTGAGTCAACTTCTTCAAATGTCCAGCTCAAACGTTCTGAGTTCTGTGTCATTTCTAATGCAGAAGTTGCAACACCACCGGCATTCGATGCTTTACCACAGATAAACCATACACCATTATCCTGTAAGTATTTTGTAGCATCTAATGTAGTAGGCATGTTTGCTCCTTCACATACCGCTTTTACACCATTAGCTACTAATGCTTTTGCATCATCAAGTAATAACTCGTTTTGTGTTGCACATGGTAATGCAATATCACATTTTACGCTCCATACGCCACGACCTTCATGGTACTCTGCACTTGGTCTTGCAGCTGCATACTCTGTTAAGCGTGCTCGTTTTACTTCTTTTACTTCTCTTAATAACGCAACATCAATTCCTTCCGGATCATAAATCCATCCGTTAGAATCTGAACAGGTAACAACTTTTGCACCCATCTGATGTGCTTTCTGAATTGCATAGATTGCAACGTTTCCGGCTCCGGATACTACAACAGTCTTACCTTCCATGGATTCTCCATGACATTTCATTAATTCCTGTGTGATGTATAACAGTCCGTATCCTGTTGCTTCGGTACGAGCTAAAGAACCGCCATAGCTTAATCCTTTTCCGGTTAGCACACCTTCGTACATTCCGCGGATTCTTTTATACTGTCCAAACATATAGCCGATTTCACGGGCACCTGTTCCGATATCTCCTGCCGGAACGTCAACATCTGCACCAATGTATTTGCAAAGTTCTGTCATGAAACTCTGGCAAAATGCCATTACTTCTCTGTTAGATTTTCCCTTAGGATCGAAATCCGCTCCACCTTTTCCTCCACCGATTGGAAGTCCGGTTAATGAATTTTTGAAAATCTGTTCAAATCCTAAGAATTTGATGATACCGGTATTTACAGAAGGATGTAAACGAATTCCTCCCTTGTACGGTCCAATTGAATTGTTATACTGGATACGATACCCGGTATTTACCTGAACCTGACCCTTATCATCTACCCAAGGTACACGGAACTTAAACTGTCTGTCCGGTTCTACTAATCTCTCTAAAAGTGCTTCTCTTCTATAAACTTCTTCGTTCGCATCAATTACAGGTCTAAGTGATTCTAATACTTCTTCTGCTGCCTGTAAGAATTCCGGTTCTGATGCATTTTTCTCTTTTAATTTTGCTAATACTTCATCTACGTAACCCATTTTTGACTCCTTTTTTCCTATTTTCTTTTTTGCTAAATGTATTGTAATACATGATTGTCAATTATACAAGCAAAAATTGCAAGTTTTCGATTCATAATATTCATATTTGCTATTCTCTGCGATTATATTATTGCATTTTTGCAAGTTTTATTCCCTTGTCTTTCATTTTCATTTTATGCTTGACTTATTCATTCACTTGCATTATGCTACTTACGAAATCAATAACGTATGCTAGGGGTGCGTAATGCTGAGATATTCCTTTTGGAATAGACCCTCACTACTTGAACTGGATAATACCAGCGTAAGGAAGCGATTCATATCTAAGATACACGGGATCTCTGGCATATTTTATAATATGAACGGAGGTTTTTTTATGTCTTTTTTTGTAACACCTTATACCGATGAATGGGGCGAGACAACCTATCAGTTAACAACAGCCGGCTATACTGCTTTTATCTTATTGCTACTTGCAATTTTCTTAATCGGCTGTGCTTTATTTGGCAAAAAAATGAATTTGACCACACGTAAAATTGCGTTTTCCGGAATTGCAATTGCACTTGGTTTTGTCACATCCTTCATCAAACTGGTTCCGCTTCCTATGGGCGGTTCCATCACACTGCTTAGCATGTTTTTCATTGCTTTGATTGGCTATTGGTACGGACTTGGAACCGGATTATGCGCCGCCTGTGCATACGGCATTCTGCAATTGGTAATCGATCCTTATATTTTGAGTTTTCCTCAAATGATGTTAGATTATGTATTTGCTTTTGGTGCACTTGGACTTTCCGGCATATTCTATAAAAGCAAATCTAAACACGCACTGACATGGGCATACCTGACCGCTATCTTTGGTCGATTTGTCTTTTCATTCTTGTCCGGTTGGGTTTTCTTCGGTGCATATGCAACTGTCGATTCCTTCTCCAGCCCGACTATAAATGCCATCGTATATTCTATTTTATACAATGGTTCTTATATCGGAGCGGAAGCACTCCTTACGATTATTATTATTTCGCTTCCACCTGTGAACAAAGCTCTAAAACAAATCAAAAACCTATCCGGTTCGCAAACTCCGGCTTAGCGGTTTGGTCCAAAAAGGAACATCTTAGAACGGACTTCCAAAACATTAGAATGTTAATTCTAACATTTTAGGGGCGTTCTATCGGATGTTCCTTTGATTTATTGCGGTTCTTGTTGTGGTTCATCACCCTCTATGACAGGCGAATCTGCTTCCGGGGAGTCTCCTTGGGATTCGCTTTCGGATACATTATCAGATTCACTTTCGGATTCACTTTCCGACTCAGTCTGAGTGTCTTCTTCCTGCTCTTCCAATTCCTGCATAAACTCGTCTGACAACTGTGCATATGGCAAAAAATCTAATGGCGTCAATCCATCATGCAGTTGATACATAAACTGTTGCCATATTTTACCCGGATAGGAAGCTCCCTGCAGTCCGCTTACTGCTCTCGGATAGTCATATCCCACCCAGACGCTGGTTGTATAATATCTTGTATAGCCTACAAACCATCCGTCTTTATTATCATTCGTAGTTCCGGTTTTACCGGCACAAGGCATGTTCCAGATTGCACAACTTTTACCTGTTCCACTTAGCATCACACCATTCAACACATTCGTCATCATGCGCGCGGCCGTTTCTTTGTAGATGACGGTCTCGATGGTACTATTTACATATACAACATTCTGGTCTGCATCTACGATTTTCACAATACAATTCGGCTCCCGATATCTGCCGTCATTCGCAATCGTTGCATACCCTGCGGCCATCTCTAACGCGGATACCCCTTTGCTAAATCCACCAATCGATGTTGCCGGCACTTCGTCCGCTTTTGTAATATGTGTAAAATTCATATTTTTTAAATACTCAAGCCCGTTTGTCGGTGTAATCTGGGTATATAACTGCCAGGCTACAGTGTTCAGGGATTTCTCCACTGCAAATCGGATATTAACATCACCATAATAGACACCTCCGGAGTTCTTCGGTCCGCCGTCAAATTCATGATCATATACCATACTCTCCGGTGTATACCCCTGCTCAAAAATTGGGGTATATACAATGAGCGGCTTAATTGCACTTCCCGGTTGCCTATGGCTCTGGTACGCACGATTCAATGTATACATTCCCAAATCCTGGCTTCTTCCACCCACCATTGCAGCCACAAGTCCGGTCTGATTGTCAATACACACTGCAGAGCCCTGCATTGCATACGTTCCGTCTTCGTTAAGTTCTGTAAAACCGGATAATTGAGCGTCTAATGAAGATTGCAGTTGTGTCTGTATATTCATATCAAAGGAAGTATATATCTTATAACCTCCGGAATATAATTTCTGTTGGCAATAATCATACATCTCCTGATATTTTACATCGTAATCCGCTTTCTGCTGTTCATTCTCAAAATAATATTGGAATTCAAATCCTTCCAGTTCCATGAAAATACGTGTTGCACAATAATATGTGTAAGTATCCGTATAATTACTCTTAGAATCCGTCTCATCCGGTGCCGGATTAAGAATAATCTCTTCCTCTAACGCTTCGTTATAAGTAGCTTCATCTATTTTCCCATCTTCATACAGATTCTTTAGGATCAGATTCCTTCGTTTTATTGTATTGTCATAGTTGACAAGCGGATCATAATAAGTCGGACTGTTTGGTATTGCACACAAAAAAGCAATCTCTGAGATGCTCAGTTCACTTAGTTCGCAGTTAAAATAGCCTTTACACGCAGCACCGATTCCATAATATCCGTTTGAAAAATAGATGTTATTCAGATAATATTCCAATATCTTTTCTTTGCTGTAGCGTTTCTCCAATTCCCACGCAATGTAAATCTCCTGAACCTTACGCCGCCAGTTCTTATCATTATCCAAATAAATATTACGAGCCAGCTGCATGGTTATCGTACTTCCACCCTGTGTAATCTCTCCACCATTCTCTGCAATGGATTTCGCTGCACGCACAAGTGCTTTATAATCCACTCCGTTATGTTTGTAAAACTTCTTATCTTCAATGCTGATGATGGTATTTTTCACTTCAGCCGGAATATCTTCATATGCTATATAGGTAGATTCTGTTCCTGAGCCGGATTTTGAGATTAAGTCTCCATTGGTATCGTACACGTAGTTAATCTGCTTTCGTTTGAAGGTACTCTCTGTAGACCCGTCTACCATTTCGATTGCTTCTTCCTTGAGGACCTCCACCTCGTGTGCATATCCTCCGAAATAAAAGTAGCCAAGTCCAGCCAGAACCAATACGATTAATACAATCTGGCATTTTATTACAAACCAGAAAAAACGATGCTTTTTCTTGGTTTTTTTCTTCTTGTTGTTGCTTCCTTTTTTTGCCATTCCATTCTCCTTTTATCCCCCTATATTCTATCTTTTTTTCGGCAAATATGCAACAAAGGATACAACTCTTTCTATAGTTGTATCCCTCCTCTTATTCCATATGTCTCCCCAAAAACTGGGCACTGGTCATAGCTAAATATTTTGCGGTTTCTGCATCGAATGCGCCTTGTTCCTTCTGATACATAATCACAGCTCCGATGCAGTCCCCATTACATAAAATTGGAACAGCAACCAAGGCCCCATTTAGCGTTTCATCTCCCTCTATCAAATACAGTGGCGCACTTCCCGGTTCTCCAATTGCGATTTTCCGGCCTTCCATCAATCGATCTAATTCCTGTGAAACCATTTTCTTTTCAATCACTTTTTTCTGTGGCCCTGCTTGGGCGATTACAACATCCCGGTCCGTAATCGCAACCAACAAACCGGTTGCCTGAAAAATACTTTCCGCATATACTTGTGCAAACTCACCAAGTTCGCCGATTGGGGAATATTTCTTGAGCATAATTTCTTCTTCCCGGTTGGTAAATATTTCTAATGGGTCACCTTCACGGATTCGAAGCGTTCTTCGGATTTCTTTCGGGATTACGATTCTGCCCAAGTCATCAATTCTTCGAACAATTCCTGTTGCTTTCATGTTCTTTCTATCTCCTCCATTTCCATAAATCTTCAATCTTACAAGGATTTGGTATATTCAAATCTTCGGGTATGAAACTATTATGCGGAAATTCTTTGGAATTATACTGAAACATTTGGAAAATACACAGCTTGTAACTTGTAGATTCTTTTGAAAACGCAATTCGCGTTTTCAGTTGTGAAAACAATACGCTTTGTAATATCATGTGTTTTGTAAAATCACAATAAGAGAAAAGGAGCACTGAAATGAAACGTGTAAATGGATTATTTTTATTAATGTTATTGGGAATTTGGGTTGTTTTATCCGTAATCATCAGCCTTTTTGACCTGGTAATCGGAATTATGGTATTGATAGGACTTCCTATCTTCTTTATCTTTTTCGGAAATTCCTTCACCGGCATCTTTGCCAAGAAAACAATGAAGAAATATACAAGTCAAGAACAATTCTCCAATTATAGCACTTTTACAACCGGAGGAACCTTTACCATCGGTTCCATTCTCTGCATAGAAGAGCACACCGGAAGAATCGGTTATGTATCTTACATGAATCCTTTTGCCTTCCAGACCATTTCTGCAAGAGAAATTACCAATATTAAATCCGGTCATGTAAAGGCACCATTGGGCGGAACATCACTTGTTTACTTTGAGTTCTACTACAACAGACGTCGCGTTCGAATTCCGACTTTTACTTCCAGCACAACATACAGTTTACAATCAT
The DNA here is from genome assembly GCA_045605685.1 of Lachnospiraceae bacterium. Classification (GTDB taxonomy): domain Bacteria; phylum Bacillota; class Clostridia; order Lachnospirales; family Lachnospiraceae; genus Roseburia. The sequence goes on along the minus strand of JAZUQL010000061.1, from coordinate 18,882 downwards.
CCAGAGTTCTGGAAGCAATGTCAAAAGCGGATGCTTTTTGCGAGATTCTGGCAAGAGCACAACGTGCATAAATAATAAGGAGAATCTATGCTAAATATCACTAACAGATTCATACTGCCACTACTCCAACGGGCCGCAGAAAAACGGGCAGAGAAATCCGTATACAGATGCAAACAATGCAATTATCAAATGGCCGATACCGCATCTTATCTCTTTCTGATTCCGGCTCATTTTGACGAAGACCACGAAGAAAGTATCCATTACTACATCCGTAATGCTCGTCCGATTGAGAACACCAATCAGATTCCTACCGGCAATAGAGCATGCCGCATGAGCATTTCCCAATGCCAAAGTTGTGGATATCGGGAGGTTGCAGTATTAGATTTTCTAAAAGTTCGGGATATGGAACTTCCCAAAAGCGGGGACATTTATCCATATGAGCAGTTCGGTGATTTTTTTCACCATTACAAACCTGAATAAAATTATAAGGCTATGATACCGGCATTCGTCGGTATCATAGCCTTTTTCATTTCAATATCATTTATTCACGGTTTTTTAATGCCACTTCCATTGGTATCTTTTGTATCTTTCTTACAATCAATGCATATATTCCAAAATATGTAAGTATGCCTATCGCTACAATTGCCAGATATACCCACATCGGCAGATAGAATTCCAAATAGGCTTCCATCAGACTCGAGATATATACTAAGGTATACTTAAAACATACTATCTCCAATGGAATGCATATTAACAATGATAATAGGACCATCACTGTTGTCGGATGTAAATATAAGCGGCCGATTTCCTTTTTTTCATAACCAAATACCTTCATCAGTGAGATATGAATTGCATTTTTTTCTATCACAATTTTAGTCAGGATATACATGAAAACAAAGTAAATTAGAATCGAAAAGAGATTAATCCAGGTAATCACACCGGAGAAGGTTTCCATCATTTGTTCTGTCCCCTGTATTAAGTCATCCCTTGTGACATATTGATAAAGATTCTCTTCTGCTATGTCAAGTTTCTCATTCGACAGGTAGCAATTATAAGCATCCGCTTCCTGCCCCAACAAATGATTCAGTTGTTCTCTCTTCATAAAAACGCATAATGTTGAACTGTAGTCGCTAACAGAAGCTACCCTAAATTCGTAATCTCGTTCCGTGTTCGGATCCGTAAATGTAATTACGTCCCCTTCCTTCATTCCTAATTTGTTGGCAAGAGGCTTGGATAGTGTGATTTCATCCTCCTGTTGCGGAAGTTCAATTTCTTTAAAATACATGCTGTTTTCATCCACTCCCATAAAAGCAGTATCCAAATCCATCTGCCCAAGTTCAAACCACGTTGTAAAAGTATACACCTGCACGGCTTCTGCCGATTCACCCTCGACTTCCTGCGGCTGTTTTAGGTAATACTGATACTCATAAGGAAGTGTTTGGTCCATTTCCTCCACATAATGGGATATCAGGGGCTTTAGCCCGAACCCAAACATCAAAAGGAAACTGGATAGAAAAATACCCAAAAATAGTACAACATAATTTGCTTTATTCTGAATAAATACGCGGATTCCAAAGCGCCTCATGAATGAAATAGCCGGTATTTTCAATGCTTTCTTCGCTTTCTTACGTTTTAAATCATGTTGTAGGAAACGAAGCGGCGGAAGAGATAATTTGCGATATACCATAAACCATGTTACAAATATCATAAGTGCCATCGGAATAATCGTCGTGTATATCAGGGCTTCTACACTAACTCCCACCTTCATCGGAGGTAAGCTGTAAATAGAGAAATACATAGATTCAAATGGTTTGCACATAACGAAATATCCTAACAAATTTCCAATTACACAACCTGCGAACGCCACAAATATTGTCGGTCTTAAATAATGCCATACAATTTCCCTTTTATAATACCCGCACGCACACAGCGTTCCGATAATCGTTGCTTCCGAATCAATTGTATTATTGGTAAGAATCGCCAGCACAAACCCGATTATAACGATTAAAATATAAATAAACACTTTTAGTACCGGTCCGTCTTTTCCAATATCATCCCATATAAACGAAATACAGGGATTGGACTCCTGCGGAACATAATCCTGTATCCGAATTCCATCCTCTCGAAGCGAACGCACAATTGCATCCACATCTTGTGCCGAAGCTTCCTGTATGGAGTAAGAATATCGATATACCCTTGCATTTTGATCAAATCGTTCCATTCCGGCTTCCGAGACCAGTGCAACACCAAAATGTTCCGGGTCCATAACCAAATCCTTTGCGCTTGAGAATAAGCTGTTGTAATCCGGAAGTGCAATCGTGCCTACAATGACAAATTCTTCCTCTTTTAAGAAAACCGTATCACCAACTTCTAAGTGACGCTTCATTGCAAAAAGCCGGTCTATTGCAATCTCGTTGTCTTTTTCCGGCAGTTTCCCCTCGAAGACAGAGGGCTGATTGATGTTTTTGCGATTTGGAAACACATATATTTTCGCATCTTTGTCAAATTCATTGATGACCTGATAGGAATTCTCCTCTAAGAGTATCCCTTCTTGCTTGGCATGTAATATAGCATCCTCCGGCAATTCCTCCATCAATTCAATATACCCATCTTCTACGTGGTTTGTTTCTTCCGTCTCTTTTAGGTTCGAGGATACACTCTCCATCACTACCAAAAAACCGGTTCCAATCATAATCGTACATACAAAGATCAATAGTAAACCGAAATATTTGGTTTGTATTTTTCGTTTGTTCAATGGATTTCTCATCATACACCCCTCATTTCTACCATTCAAGCATGGTTGCAGAAATCCGACTTTCATTCAAATGGTCCGATGTAATCATACCGTCTCGCATCTTTAATACGCGATGGGCAATCTTGGCGATTGCTTCATTATGTGTCACGATTATGATGGTATTATGGTATTTTTCATTAATCTTGCATATTAATTCCAAAATCTCCTTTGATGTTTGATAATCCAATGCTCCGGTAGGTTCATCGCATAATAAAATCTGCGGATTTTTTATAAGAGCCCTTCCGATTGCACATCTTTGCTGTTGCCCTCCCGACAATTGGGACGGTAATTTATCCTTATGCTCATACAATCCCAGCGTGTCTAAAAGTTCATCGAGTTCGAGCGGGGTTTTGCTCAGATATGCACAAACTTCAATGTTTTCCTTAACTGTTAAATCAGGAATTAAGTTATAAAATTGAAACACAAACCCTAACAAATTACGTCTGTAAGCTGCCAACTCCTTTTGTTTTAGATTCGCAAGACACTTCTCGCCAACCATAACAGTTCCTTCCTCAGCAATTTCAATCCCACCGATTATATTCAATAGTGTTGATTTACCGGAACCGGACGGTCCCAGCAAAACACAAATCTCTCCTGGCTTTACTTCACATGAAATCCCCTTTAAAACCTCTGTTCTATTTTCTTTCTCTCCATACCACTTATGGATATTTTCTACGGTTAACTGCATCAACATCCTCCTTTTACACCTGTTATTTTCGTTGTTTTCCGCTCCCAGTCCGCATTTTATCATCCTTTTGTCTTTTCTGCCACTTCACAAATTGCCGAGCGGATTTTACATTCTCTCCCGCCGTTTCGGGGCATTGGGGCCTCCCTTTCCTTCCATATACTGCGCAGTTTTTTACAAAGTGTCTTATGACTCTTGGGAACGCCGGTCTCATTTACTGTATCATCCGGCTTGCTACAAAGAGTCCGCAAGCGGACTCTTGCGCCGAGCGCGGTCGCGACAGCGACATCTTCCTTGTACGCGCGAGTGCGCATCCACGCGGAGCGTTTTTGCTTTATAGAAAAAGCTTTCACACTTTAGTGTAACAAGGTCTTTCCTATAAAGTGAAAAAACGAGTACATTGCTGTACTCGTCTAAAAATCATCTGTTCTATAGAGACAAGTATAGCAATGCCATACTTAAGTCTCATCAATTAAGGTAAACCAGATTCGCGTCTCGCAAATCAGGATGTTGATTTACCACACCCATGGTGCCGATTACTCCCTTAAGGTTACTTAATACTAAACACAATCAATTGTTTTTGTCAACACTTTTTTTAAATCTCGCGTACTTTCTTACGAACTTTTAAAACCTGTGTTGCCGGTACGGATAACTCATCTACTCCAGCATCCAGAAAATAGCGCGTAACTCTAACATCCGACGCCAACTGACCGCAGATTCCGACCTTTATCCCCGCTTTATGCGCATTTTTTACAACGTGGGTAATCATTCGTATAATCGCGTTATGATATGGGTTGTAGAATTTTTCCATATCCGGATTCATGCGATCAATCGCCAGCATATACTGTGTTAAATCGTTCGTTCCAATACTAAAGAAGTCTACCTCCTTCGCTAATTGGTCACTGATAAACGCAGCCGCAGGCGTTTCAATCATAATTCCTAAGGGAATTTCCTTATATTCCAAGTTCTCTGCCCGTAATTCCTCCCAGACTTCTTTTATAATGCCTTTTACCCTTTGAATTTCTTCTACCGAGTTAATCATAGGTATCATAACCGATAGATTTCCAAAAACAGAGGCACGATAAATCGCACGCAGTTGGGTTTTAAAGATATCCGGACGATTGAGACAGAGGCGAACTCCACGCCCTCCCAGTGCCGGGTTCTCTTCTCTCTTCAAATGTAAATAATCCACTTCTTTATCTGCGCCTATATCTACCGTACGGATTGTTACGGGTTTCTCTCCCATATCATTTAAAACCTGGCAAAAATTCTTGTATAACAGTTCTTCTGACGGAAGATCATTCCTGCCCAGATACAAATATTCGCTTCGGAACAACCCAATCCCACCGGCATCATATTCCAACACTTTCTGAACATCCTGTGGTTTTTCGATATTCGCCACAATATCAATTCTTCGTCCATCCGTTGTTATATTCTCTTTTCCACACAATAGTTTTAATTCCTGCTGGGCAATTTCAAATCGACGTCTCTTTTCCAGCAGACGCTTCTCTACTTCTTCATCCGGTTCAATAAAAATCTCACCCGTAAAACCATCAACAATTGCTAATTTTCCATGAAATGCACTTTTAATTTCTATGTCAGACTGTACAATTGCAGGGATATCCATTGCATCGGCAAGAATTGCTGTGTGCGAATTCGCCGAACCTTCTCTTGTAATAAATGCAAGAATTTTACTTTTATCCATTTTCATCGTTTCGCTTGGCGAAAGGTTCTTTGCAAATAAGATAATCGGTTCATCTGACCCAATCTCTCCTTCCGGGATGTCCAGCAAAATTCGCTCTATTCGATCTGAAATGTCTAAGATATCAATCGCTCTTTCCTTCATATAAAAGTTATTCGATTGTTCCAATACAGATGCCAGGCGTTTTGCCGTCGTTGATACAGCATATTCCGCATTCGCATGTCTTTCCCTGATAAACTTCGTAATTGAGCTTACATATCCTGCATCCTTAAGTAAAAGGCGATGCGCTTCAAATATCTGCGCCTCCTCTTCACCTACATCGATACGTGCCTTTTCACAAAGATGTTCTAATTGTTGATCCGCCTTATCCTGTGCTTCTTTAAAGCGAGCAAGTTCGGCATCTACATCTTCCACCTTACGCAAGGTAAGTTTCTCTTCTTTTCTCGTGTATAAAAACAGGCGCCCATATGCTATTCCTGTCATAACACTTTTTCCTTTGAATTTAATCATAATTTTCCCAATATTTCCTGTGCAATCTCTTGTTTTGTCTTCTTATCGGTAACAATTACATAATCTGCTGCTGCCTGGTAAAGAGGCATCCTCTTCTCCATCAGTTGAGCAATATATTCTACATTCATATTATCATTCAAAAGCGGGCGTTCTTTGCTATAGCGCACTCTTTCAAAAATCGTTTCCGGTGTTGCCGTAAGAAAAAACACCTTACCGTTCTGCTTCATGTATTCCGTGTTCTCAGAACGCACCACAACGCCTCCACCACATGAAACCACAGCACCTTCTTCGTTTGCTAAATCAAGAATTAACTGACTTTCGATATCTCGAAAATGGTTTTCGCCGTATTTTTCAAATATTTCATTAATCGACATCTTTTGTTCTTCCACAATTCTTTGATCCATCTCAACCAACGGCATATCAAGCTTTTCCGATAATATCTTCGCTATCGTAGACTTGCCGGAGCCCATAAAACCTATTAAAAATATATTTATTTTTTCCTTACTATCCATATTTACTCTCACTTTACTACGAAAAGAATTTTTCCTTCACTTCTTCGACCGGCATATCCATGCCTGTGTATAAACGAAATGCAGCCACGCCCTGCCATAGAAGCATTCCTTTCCCGCCAATACAGGTACATCCTGCTTCTTTTGCTTCCCGAAGCAATCGTGTCTCTTCCGGATTATATACTGCATCCGCAACAACCAACCCTGGTCTAAACGCCGAAAGGTCCTTTACCACACTCTCATTCTCCATTGGTTTCATTCCTACAATTGTTGCGTTCGCAAAGATGTCACTGGATGCGATTTCTTCCGTCATCTTCTGTGTATCTGCAATGTCATATACATTCACCACACAACCCGGCACGGCTTTTCTAATTTTCTCTGCCGTCTGTAATGTTCGCTCAAAGAAGTTATCCTTAATGTTAAAGATGGTAATCTCTCTCGCTCCATCCAACGCACACTGCACTTGAATCGCCGTAGCCGCACCTCCGCCGCCAGCTACGGTTATCTTCTTTCCTTCTACGGATACGCCATGATCCTTCAGATTCTGAACAAATCCTTCTCCGTCCGTAATATAACCGGTCAGCTTACCATCATCATTTACAATTGTATTAACAGCACCGATAATTTGTGCTGCCGGCGACAGTTCATCAACACATTCTGCTGCCCTCGTTTTATCCGGCATTGTAACATTACAACCCCTCATTTTGAAAAGACGCACTGCCTCTAAGGCTTTCTCTACTTCATCTTCTTTAATATCAAATGCGACATATGCATAATCCAGACCTAAGCGTTCAAAACTGTAATTATACATTGCCGGCGAACCGGAATGCCCTACCGGTGATCCAATCAACGCCAACAGTCCCGTATGTCCGGTAATTCTTCTCTCCATTATTCGTCATCTCCTTTTCTCAAGTAATCAAGTAATTGCATTGGTTGGTCAATTAAATATCTTGCATGATTCTGTTCCAAAAATGCCCGACTGCGATAGCCCCATGTGGCAGACACACAAGTCACACCGGCTCGTTCTGCTGTCAGAATATCCACATCTGAATCCCCAACATACAAAACTTCATGTGGTTTCACATCCAATTGCCTCAATGCCTTAAGCAGCATATCCGGCTCCGGTTTTTTCTTACAATCTGGTGCATCTCCGATTGCGATCTGTATGTATTCACTAAAATAATTTAGATTTAATTTCTTAACAGCACTGTCTATTTTATTGGATACAATCGCCATTTTTAAATTCTTCTCATGCAATGTTGCCAATACATCCATAACCCCGGGATACACCGCAGTCTTGTCCTCACAATGGACTGCATAATACGAACGAAACTGTTCCAAGATCGGTTCGTATAACGGATTTGCCCTTCCATCATCTATCGCCCTTGCAATTAAAGTCTCGACTCCGTTACCAATAAACGAAGCAATTGCTTCGTTCGAATGTGTTGGCAATCTATACTGTTCCAGTGCATAATTTACCGCATCGGTTAAATCCTCTAAGGTATTCAGCAGCGTTCCGTCCAAATCAAACACAACTGCTTTTACGGATGAAAACACATAGTCTTCTATCTGATTGTATATAATCTGCATCAAATTCGTTCTGGCTTCTACACTTGCCCATGCGATATGCGGTGTGATAAGCAATTTCTCGCTGTCTTTAATTCTTCTAAGAGGATTCTCTTCTCTCATGGGTTCCTGCCTTAACACATCTAAACCGGCAGCCGCAATCTCCCCGGTCTCTAAGGCTTTTGCAAGGTCCTCCTCGACTACAATCTGCCCTCTTCCTACATTCAGAAAGATTGCGGTAGACTTCATGCGACAAAATGCATCCCAATTCATCAAATCCCTAGTATCCTCATTCAACGGTGCGTGGACCGAGATGATATCCGATTGTTCCAGAAGTTCCTGCCATCCTACTCTGTGATATCCTTTCTCTGTATGCGTTCCCGAAGTCGAGTAATAGATTACATTACAGCCAAACATCGCCGCAATGTCCGCAACACGCTTTCCTATGTTACCCAACCCTACTATTCCCCAGGTCTGTCCGTGGAGTTGTCGAAACGTCTTAGAAAAGTGCGTGAACATGATATCATTTACATATTTTTCCTGTTTGACGTAACCATCATAATAGGATAACTTCTCTAACAAGAAAAAGAGCATCGCAAAAGTATGACCGGCTACCGACTCCGTCGAATATCCCGCCACATTTCTCCATGCAATATTTCTCTTTTTCAAATATTCTTTATCTAAATTGTCTGTCCCGGTTGCCGTAACACAGACCAGTTTCAGATTCTTGGCATCTTTTATGGTTTCTTCATTAACCTGTACTTTATTTAAAATCAGCACATCTGCATCTTTTGTCCGCTCTCTCACTTGTTCCGGGGTAGAAAAATCATACCGTTCCACCTCTCCCAATCTTCCAAAAACTGACAAATCGATATCGTCTCCGATTGTTTTCGCGTCTAAAAATACAATTTTCACTTCGATTTCCTCATTTCATACTTACACTAAAAATTTTACTTCTTTTCGACTCAGAAGTAAATGAATTTTTTATTCTTCCGATATATATTTATATAAAATAACAAGGAGGATACTTTATGGCTTCCACGAGCACAACTGTACATCTCTCTTCCGATTTCTTTTTACGAAAATTTTATGATACGAATCGCACGGTGTTTAAAACCAGCGTACGAAGCGATTATAGTAGCGATGAGCTCTCATATGCAGATTCCAAGGCACTTTCACGTGCTACCGGCAAGCTTTCCAAAAGTGACTATACTACCGACGAAAAAATCAAAGAGCTCGCCGGAATGGTAGACGCGTACGTAACAACATATAACAATACCATCTCTTCCACTTCCGAATCCTCGGATTCGAATCAAAGTCGTCAGGTGAAACAACTCAAAAAACTGACTGCAAAATACGAAGAGGAATTGAAGAAGGTTGGAATCTCAATTGAAAAGGACGGTTCCTTGCGTTTTAAAAAAGATTCTATAACGGAAGACGATCTAAAAGACTTAGAACAAATCTTTTCAAAAGACTCTGAATACATGAAAAAATCCAAATCTTATGCAAAAAGAATTAATGCCACTGCAGAAGCTTTGCTTTATTCGCAAATAACCGGCAGCGGCACCCAAATCAATATTATTTTATAAATCAGGCCATCCAAAGTATTCTCGGGCATTTGTATAGCTAATTGCTTTTACGATTTGTCCGAGGTTTTTTTCGTCTCGTGGACATGCCCCATCTTCGACCCACTGTCCAATCTTATTACACAGGATTCTCCGAAAATACTCGTGTCTTGCATAAGATACAAAACTGCGGGAATCTGTCAGCATCCCAATAAAATTACCCAGCAATCCCATATTGGCTTTTATCTCCAACGCTTGTTCGATTCCATATTTGTGATCATTAAACCACCATGCCGAACCTTGCTGAATTTTCCCGACGCAATCATCTTTATTAAAGCATGATATAATTGTCTCAAGCATACTTGCATCTTCCGGATTTAAAGAATACAGTATCATTTTAGGCAAATGGTCTTCCCGTTCCAGAAAATCCATAAACTGTCCCAAATATGCTGCAGATGAATCATTTGATATTGCATCAACACCAATATCCGGACCTTTTTTTCGAAACAAACTCTGATTTACGTTTCTCATTACCCCGTAATGAAGCTGCATCGTCCAATCTCTCTTGTAATACTCCTTTGCCAAATCCAACAATAATTGTGTTTGAAATTGCACAACATCCAGTTCTGATATTGCAAATCCACGCATCTTTTTCTTGAATACATTTTCGACAGCCATCTCTTCACCGAAGACAAACGGTACATATGATAGACTATGGTCAGATATTACACAACCATGCTCACAAAAGTAATCCATCCTCATTATTAAAGCTTCTTTTAATTGTTTGTAGTGTTGAATTTCCATTCCGCAACACTTTCCCAATTCTCTAATATAATAAACATAATCCATATGTTCTATATGCAACGCAATATCCGGACGAAATGTCGGTAATACCTGAGTAGAGAATCCTTTTAGTTTTTTATGGTATTCTAAAGAATGAATCGGATCATCCGTGGTACATAAGATTTCAACATTCGATTGGCGGATGAAATCCTGTGCCCCGATTCCATCCTCTCCAAACGCATCCAGAGACAAATTCCAGACTTTAGATGCTGTCTCTTCCGAAAGAATCCCGTCGTAATGGAAATATTTCTTTAATTCCATATGACACCACTGATACAACGGATTCGCAATTGCCTTCTCGAGTGTCCTTGCCCAGCAGACAAATTTATCATAGTCCGATGCTTTTCCTGTTATATACGCTTCCTCTATCCCATTTGCACGCATTAACCTCCACTTATAATGGTCTGCATCCAACCAAAGTTCTGTCAGATTATGGAATTTTTTGTTTTCATATATCTCACGCGGATTCAAATGACAATGATAATCAATAATGGGGAGTTCTTTTGCATAACGGTGATAAAGCAATCTTGCGGTTTCATTTGTTAACAAATAATCCTCATCCACATATTTCATGCTTTAGTTCCCCTTTCTGCGAATTTTATCAACAAGCGTCATTGTCTCTTTTGCTCTCTTTTCCAACATTTCATAATTCTTAGATGTTAAGAAAGAATCTTCTATCATCCAACTTCCCCCACAGGCAATTACATTTTCACAGGCCAGATAGTCTTCCAGATTTTTAGGATTGATGCCGCCCGTCGGTAAAAAACGCATATTCGGATACGGTCCTTTTAATGCCTTTAACATCGCAACTCCCCCGGATGGTTCTGCCGGGAAAAACTTCATAATTTCAAGCCCCTTTTCCAATCCCTTTTCGACCTCAGTCGGATGATTACATCCCGGAATCATTGTGATTTGATTTTTGATACAATAATCTAAAACCTTTTCATTCAATCCCGGGCTTACCAGGAAGTCCGCGCCGGCATCGTGTGCCATTTTGGCCTGTTCTTGTTTTAAAATCGTCCCTGCTCCAAGAAGTAGTGTAGGGTACTCCTTTCGAATCAGTCGAAGTGCCTCTTGTGCAGACTCCGTCCGAAATGTAATCTCGATACAATGGATTCCGCCACTTTGCAGTGCTCTTGCGATTGATATTGCATCTTCCTTCTTTGCAATGGTAACAACCGGAAGCACTCCGCAACGATAAAGTCTATTTACCAGATTCATACTGTCTCCTTTCCAATATATTCTTCCAAAGTGTTTCGCACTCCTCCCGGAATGTGACACATCTTAAGATACATATCCATAATTTTCTCTACTAACAAAAGTTCCTCTAACTTAACTCCAAAAATCGAATCATCTCTTAAGATTTTTCGGACTCCATCTATATCTTTTGCTAACGCAACCAATTCTCCAAGTCGCGGATCCGAGCTTAGTTCCATCGTTTCCCCACTATCATCAAGTCCCATCAGATATCGTAACCAACCGGCAATCACAAGTGGTATCCCAACCAAGTTTAGAATCTCTTTCGCCCTGGTTTTTGCATATTTTTCGAGAGTTCCTCCAAATCGCACCGCTAATTTCTGCGATGTATCCATGGCGATTCTTTGCGGAGTATCCGGCATATACCCATTCGACAACCGTTCCGAAATCACATCCCTCAAGAAAGCTTTTGGGTCGATTACTTTTGGATCTTCTACTACCGGCAGCCCTTCCTCATAACCTATTTTCTCAACCAGCCTTCTTAATGTGGCATCCTCCATTTCTTCTGAGATTCTCTTATATCCAAGCAGACACCCGAAAACAGCCAACGCCGTATGAAGCGGATTAAGACAGGTTCCAACTTTCATTTTTTCTGCCAGATTAACGGTTCTGCGATCTGTAAAGATTACTCCGGTTTCTTCTAACCGGGGTCTTCCGTTTGGAAAAACATCTTCAATGACCAGATACTCTTTTTCCTCTGCATTTACGTAGGGTGCTGCAAGCGAATTATTTTGCGTATAAAATGCCTCGATTTCACTTAGCCCATCTAAAACCAAGGTTTCTTCCACTTTTTTATCCGGTCGTGGTGTAATTTTATCAATCATGGTCCACGGAAAACTTACCTTAGGAGATGCCAAATACTGATAGAATCCCTTATTCACAAATCCGCTTTTTTCCCAGTTATTCGCATAAGCTGCCAAAGCATCATACAGACGTTCTCCGTTTCGTGCACAATTATCGAGACTCACTAATGCAAGCGGTGCAGAATGTGCCATGTAACGCTCATACATAAGTGCCGCCACCTTTCCCATAAAAGTGGTTGCCTGCTTAGGGTCTCTACCAAAATCTGCCAGAACTTCCTGCTTCCACACTCCTTTTTCATCCTTTAGCTGATAGCCTTTTTCCGTAATGGTGAAGCTCGCAATTTGTAGACTGGGATTGGTAAAAATATCTTTTAATTTTTCCCAATCTGTTTGCAAAAAACACGCGTCCGCCACGCTGCCTATTATTGTTTTTTGCATGGTCCAATCACTTTTTAAGGTAACCAGAATCGAATAATAATCATGTGCTTCGTACACTTTTTCTATAATTTCCTGTTCAAATGCCTCTACAACTATAATACCTTTTTGAGTCTTTCCCATATTCAAAAGGCTCTGTACCAGCTTGGCCGGATATGCACGAAACAAGTTGCCCGCACCAAAATGAACCCAACCGGGTGCCTTTCTGGTTTCTAATATCATCTCTCCTCTATCATAATTCGGTAACTCATATCCTAGTTCTTCCCACTTTTTTCTATTTATTAATTCCTGATTATTCAGTTTCATGTCTCTCTTTCGCCCCCTTTTCTATGGCTTCCCAAAGACCATTTAAATATGTCGCACCTAACGCTCGGTCATACAGACCATATCCCGGCATCGCTACTTCTCCCCATATCATTCTCCCATGATCCGGTCGTATCGGACCCTTAAATCCGATGTTATACAAGGCTTTCATAATTTCATACATATCAATATCCCCGTCTCGGGACAAATGCGCTGCCTCTTCAAAATTATCCGAACTGTGAAATTTAAGATTTCTCACATGCGCAAAATGAATCCTTCCTTTCAGCGATAAAATCATATCTGCCAAGTCGTTTTTTTGATTGGTTCCAAGAGACCCTGTGCAAAAAGCAACACCATTATGCGGATTATCTACCATATGAATCAGACGAATCAAGTTTTGCTTGTGTATCATAATCCGTGGCAAACCAAACACGCTCCACGCCGGATCATCCGGATGAATGGCCATATTGATATGATACTGATCACAGACTGGCATGATTTTTTCCAGAAAATACTTCAAGTTTTCAAAAAGAACTTCTTCGTCGACATCCCGATATAATTGAAACAATTCTTTGATTCTTTCCATCCGTTCCGGTTCCCATCCCGGCATAATGGTTCCATTCATATCCCCTGATATGGATTCAAACATTTTCTCAGGTGATAATGCATCCACAGCAGCCTGTGTATACGCCAATACGGTAGACCCATCTTCTCTTTCTCTGGCAAGCTCGGTTCTCGTCCAATCGAACACCGGCATAAAATTATAACAAACGAGATGAATCCCTTCTTTCCCAAGATTTTCAAGCGTTTGAATATAATTTTGAATGTAGTGGTCTCTTTCCGGTGCACCTACTTTGATGGCATCATGAACGTTCACACTTTCGATTCCGGCAATCGATAATCCCGCCGCCTCTACCTCCTCCTTCAACTTATGAATCCGTTCTCTCGACCAGATTTCTCCGGGTTTGGTATCATATAATGTTGTAATAACGCCTTTTACCCCTGGTATCTGCCGAATCTGTTGTAATGTAACATGATCAAACTCTGTCCCATACCACCGCAATGTCATTTCCATAAAGCACGAACCTTCCTTATTTTCATTTTTTCATTAGGATGTGCACGGACAAAAAAAATATGCACGCAACCTTGTGCGTGCATATCAATGCTCTTTTAATAATTAATATCGTCTATTACTTTCTCTACTTCCTTCTTTTGATCCTTGTCTATCGCTGTATATAACACCGTATTCTCTACTCGCTTAACACAACCCCATAATGTACTGGTTGATCCTTCAAAAGATTCATAATGCTTCATAGAAACAGTCTTTGTTCCGGTTGAATCGTCTTCTGCCTCCTCTACCAGTTCCTCATACATGTCTTTCGCATCTTCTTCTGATTCAAATTCAATGAATAAAATTTCTGCTTCTCCATTCGAACTTTCAGCCACCCAAACGCTCTCAACATCAACGTATAAAGCCGTCATTTCCGTAGTCTCATAATCGTGTGACTCTGCCACATCTGCAAATTTATCGCCAGTCACAGGTTTCTTGCCAAAGCAACCCGTCAATGAAAGAGCCATGCATCCCAGTAATGCTAAAACTACTATTCCCTTTTGTTTTCTCATAATAATTCCTCCGTATCTTTGTGATATGTTTTCTTAAGAACTGTACGAAAACCCAATTGCTGGTACATTCTCAATCCCTGCTTATGCCCTTCATACACATGAATTGTAATCGGCTCCCCATTCTGCTTACGAACATGGCGCATTCCCCATAATACAATGAGACGTCCGATTCCGTGATTCGTATAATCCCGGCGGACAAATAAATCATCCAGTTCATTCCCGGTACAGGAAATCCCCCCGATAATACTCCCATTCTTCAGATAGACAAAGATACTCCCTTGTTGCTTCCTCAATTGCTCTACATTCTGATAATATCCATACGGCTTTAAATCGAGCAATTCCCTCATACCATAGAAGCATTGGTTGTATACTCTGCAGTATTCTTCATAATACGGTTCTTCTAACGGGACACATTGTATCTCCCTGGTCTGCGGGACTTCCGGGCGATCATAAATCATCGTATAAAACAACAACTGCATAACATCAAAAATCCCTTCTTACAGTTCATCCATAAAATATTATAGCTATTTTCGCATTTGATGTAAAGCATTATTCTTTTGTCAAAAATGTAAACACAAATCGCGTATAAGAGGGTTCTTTTCTCTCACTTTGTGCATTTAGCAGACCGCCTTGACTCTCTACGATGGTTTTTGCCAGGGCAAGACCAATCCCTACGCTATCCCCACGATTAGGGGTTGGCACGCGATAAAACCGATTGAAGATTTTTGGCAGATGTTCTCTGGCTATGCCCGGTCCCCTGTCCTCAATAACAAATACGGTTGCAATCGAAGTCTGCTCAGCGTGTATGAAAATCGTACTTTTTTCCGGTGCAAAATCAATCGCGTTCTTCAAAACATTAACAATGGCCTCCTGCATCCATGGCACATCACATTGAAAAGTGATCTCGCGGTTTCCACTCCAGGATATTTCTATATCCTTCTCAGATAATTTATACTGCAAAGATTCCACACATTGCATAATGGTTGTATAGACAGAGACTTCTTTCATATGATACTCCATACACCCGGACTCAATCTGTGCAATTTTAAGAATTCCCATCACAAGCCATTTCATTCGGTCCAACTGCAGATTACACTGCTCTATCATTTCTTTTATTTTTGCATCGGTCTCTTTTTTCTCAAATATATCAAAGAAAACCTGCAAGGATGCAAGTGGTGTCTTCAACTGGTGCGAAATATCCGTTAACATATTTTTCTGATACAACGCCTCTTTCTTGCGTTCCGATTCTCGACTAAACACAATTTGGGACACTTCCCAAATGCGATGATACAGTCTTCCCAACGCCCCGTCATTCCGTCTCTTCTCATAGCGCTTTTGCCAGATTTTCCAATTCTCCTGCTCCCAATTGTTCTTATAATTGGCTTCGATTGCTTCTAACAAAAGTTGTTCCCCTTCATCAATTTTTCGATGCAATCTGTGATACCCAAGGCTTCCACACAACAGAACAAACAAAAGAGAGAGCGTAACAAGTACTATCGTTCCTCTAATTGCTTTCGTCTTTTCTATTTCACAGGAATAAAAAGCTGCATCTACTTCAAATGCTTCATATTGACTTGCCAACTCCGGATGCTCTGCCACTTCTAAAACAATATTCTGCAAGTCGTTTTGATATTTTTCTTCCATTCGATTTAAGCGTATATTTAGGAACAGCAATGTTGCCATTATGGTAACTACCCATATGACACCGATCCCGATTGAATATGCTTTCTGTTCTACACTTCTCATGTTCCCTCTCCATTCCTATCTATGTATCCTTGCCTCTGTTGTTATTGTAACAAATTCCAGAAAAAACCTTCAAGGACTTTCTCCCCAAAGGTCTCTTCTTTCGCTACACTTTATATTTTGAACGATTCTCCTTCCCGCTAATTGCAAGTATAACAGCGAAAACTAAAATAACAAACACCACTGCAATCCCGCCTAATATTTTCGACCAAGGCCATATAAATTTCATCTTCATATCCAGTTCGTAAGTAACCGCCAGTATTCCAAATCCTGACAACCATGCCAATTCCAGTCCGAAGAGCACACCCAAAAAAGCGGCAGATAAGTTCTCTGCAAGAATCATCTTAATTCGCTGTGCTCTGCTCATTCCAAGAACTGCATACGTCCATAATTCGCCCTTTCGTTGATACATCTCTCCAGCCACCTGATTAAACAACATAACCGCGATCATTAATACGAAAAAGATTGCCAATAACAAAGCGGCTTTTTTCAGCAGTTTTATTCCGATATTCAAAGTTACAATCTCCAATATCGCATCGCCAATTTCCGAGCACGTTGTTATATACGGCGTTTCTTCTAATACCTTTTGCCGGGTGCTAATCATTTCTCCTTTGACGGTAGTCTCCGAGACCCCTTCATACTCTCGCCATACGTAGATTCCATTCTCCAATCTCTCCGCATTCGTGTAGTTCTCCTGATACACCTGTTCTGTCAAAATAAAGCCCGCCGGGAGACTCTCATCGTTCATCACTCCCATTACGGTATAATAATCTACATATCCTTGTTGGATGAAATATGTGGTTAATTCACGTCTGAGCTCTAACTCCAGACGAAACAAACTGCCCTTTTGAAATACCGGAATGTTTTCAATATGATACCCCATACTCTGCGCTGTCGTAAAACACGCCTGATAAAAATCCTCATCATAGAATAAATCACTCTTCTCTTCCATACTGTATTTGGCATATCCTTTATTCAAATCCAGATTGCATTTCTCGTTTGTTATGTCGATAATGCTTACAATTGCATTCCGTAACTTCTCATGCCCTTCTTTATTCAGAATCGGCACCAAATCCCCTTCTTGAAAGGATATTCCATCTGTTTGCGAATCGCTTAATCCTGTTACATTATATAAAATCCCCTTTTCTTCTAGCATAGTCTGATACATGTTTGGTTCTTTGCCTTCCCCTGCCATTCGGTTAATTGTGGCCTCATTATATCCGCCTAATACCATGTGCACCCCGTTAATGCACTCTTGTGCCATCGAAAAAAGTTCAATTTCTTTTACCGTTTCTTTTCCTTTTAAGTCTTCTATCAACCATTTATAATCATAACCCTCTGCCACCAAATATACTTCATGATGTGCCGGCATATTTCGAACTTTTGCATACTCCTGCGTATAAGATTCTGCCATCGCCATAATGATACTAAAAGAAAATACAATGACCAGCACCCCCGTAAAAAGAGCAATAAATCTCCGTGGGGCATTCCGGATGCTTCTTACGGCGTAAACATACTCTGCTTTTTTATAGTTCGCTAGTCTCTTCCTACTTTTGGGTAATATGTTTATCTTGCCGTATATCGCATCGATCGGTGTTTTTTGTAAGGAGCAACGAACCGGTTCTATTACCGATACAAATGCCATAACTGCACCTAGTATAACAATCCATGCAAGATTCTTGCCCCAGACAAAACAAAATGCCGCATTCATTCCAAGTTCTTGCAATGCTCCGTTAACCCACGTTTCCAGTAGTCGGAATAAAACCATGCAACCGCCTATACTTAGTAGAATTGAGCATAACATCAGAATAAATGCCTCTGTTAGTAAAACGCCAAAAATCTGCTTCGGCTCCATTCCAACACAACGACAAAGTCCATACTCCCGAATTCGTTCTAACGTTGTTGTCCTTAGGGCATTGCGAATCATTAACATTGCACAAATTGCAAAGATCAGTGCAACTAACAATAAAATAAGCTCCGGCATGGGCAAAAGTGCATTTTCTCCAATTCCGGCCTCTACCGCTTCTACCGGTACTATTTCCATCATAAAATCATCGGATAATTCTTCTGCCTGTGCACGTAACTGATTGCCTTCCTTTAGTTCTATGAATATTCCATCATATATTTTATCCAAGTCCGCTTCTTCACAAGTTCGAACATCCGGACTCGGATGCCACAGTTCTGCCAAATACACTTCCTTTACTAATGGATGCTCTCTAATTTGTTCTATCTCTTCCCTTCCAATATAATTGCCCGAAACAAGTTCCTCTTTTCCTTCCGATGGAACATAGTACTCTTCCAATTGGATAAGCAGATGCGTTTGTCCGTACATGCGGTTATGTTCTTTCAGATTATAGTATTCTACCGAATCCCAGATACTCATGATTACAAAACTCAGAATTAGCGATAGCATAACTCCGATCATTGTAATGAACGTTCGCTTCTTTCTGTGTTTCATCTGGGATAGTGCAAACTTTATACAATATCCCATTCTTCTTCTCCTTCTTGATTTCTTTCTGTCTCCGTCTCTTTGACCCGGACATC
>JAZUQL010000060.1:0-1906 GCA_045605685.1 Lachnospiraceae bacterium | reverse complement strand
TTCTACGAAGAAAAACCTTGAGATGCGCGTAGATGCAGAAAACGGTGCAACAGCCGGCAAATTCGACCTTGCAAAACGTGCAAAAGAAGCAAACCTTGATGCAATTCATGATACTGTTCATGAAATGGCACGCGACGAAGCTAGACACGGAAAAGCCTTCGAAGGTTTATTGAAGAGATACTTCGGTTAATAATAAATCTTAGAGCTAGACATAAAACAAGGGAATGGCTGCTGCCATTCCCTTTTATTTTATATTTGGGCCATTTTGACTATCTATAAGTAACTATGCCGCACGTTTCTTTATTCTCTTTCCCAAACCAGTATGGAATCCTCTTTTAATGCTTCTAACTTGTCTTGATTCTTTGCCTTATATTCCTCTTCGTCTTCCGCATCAACCCAATACCCTTCTTCCAACAATTCAATATACTCTTGTGGAATATAGTACACACTTTGTCCTTCTACTTGTTCTCTCCCTGCAAGTTTGCTATAAGCCTCCATATACGCATATTCGCTATCTAAATCCCATACGATAATAGACTCATCTTGTTCTCTATTTCTCTCATATACCGTAGTCGTCATATAAATGAACAAAACACCTTCTTCCGGCGAATCATACAGATAAGTGCTGTAATAAGATTCATCTGTCCGGAGTATGCCATCCTCAACATATAGGCCGGCCTCTTCATAGGTTAAATAGCTTTCTTTAAAAAACAATGGATAAAGCACCCCTATGGCAATAGCTACAAGTAAAATTGCTGTTATGCAAACGGCTATCATTCTCTTCTTGTTTAGTTTTCTGCGAATTGTTTTAATCACTTGTTTCTCATCGGCAGCATTGTTTTTCACAACAGGAATGTCTATTTTTGTTAATTTTTCACAATATCCCTTACACTCATTACAAATGGAAATATGTTCTTCTACCACTTCTCTACTTACCTTTGATAAAGCATCATCAATATATAATGGCAATAGGTCTTTAATCACTTCACATTTTATCATGTTCCATTTCCTCCTTAATCATTAATCTGGCGCGATGAAATGTAACTCTCGCCCAGCTATCCGATCTATCAAACAGCTCCCCAATATCAGAAAAAGATAATTCGCCAAATATCCGCAGCGAGAAAACTTCTTTATAAGGTTCTTTCATATCATGCAAAATACGATGCACCAACTTCGAATCATAATCCAATAATAAATCATGCTCTGCATCCTTGAATAATTCTGTCTCTTCTTTTAATTCTACGAATTTTTCCTGTTTCTTTGCATAATTGTAAAATGAATTTTTTGCAATCTGACAGAGCCAGACCCGTATGCTGCAATCTCCGCGAAACTCATCTATCTTTTTCAACGCTTTGAAGAAGGTTTCCTGTGTAATTTCTTCAGCCGTATGAGGATCTTGGGAGATGGACAAAATATACTTGTACACTACAGAAAAATAATCATAATAAAGTTTTTCTAAATCCATTTTTTACCTCCTTCTCATATATGACCGATGAAATCAAAAAACGTTACAAAATTTATGTAAAATTAAAGCAGTTTTTCTTGTAACAATGCTTTTTCTATTATAATTTATACATTCGCTCATACCTAATAACAACTTAATTTAAGAGAAAACTTAAATTTCATCCAATTATATCGCACATTTCAATAAGAAGTCCATACACACTTGCTTCCTTTCTTCTTCTATGGTAACGTACTATTGAGAATTTTAAGATACAAAGGAGAAACAGTTATGAAAACATTTTTACAAAGACTCGGAAAACGGGTTCTCATCCGTTTAGCCGGAGTTGCTATTGCCGCAGTATGTCTTGCCGGCTATTTTATCTATCAACGATTCAATGGCGGTGTGAAGCCGACTATCGTCTTAAATGACAACGAACTTACAACAGACATGACCGTTCAAAGC
>JAZUQL010000059.1:0-1926 GCA_045605685.1 Lachnospiraceae bacterium | reverse complement strand
CAAACCGGATATGTTAGAAGCAGAGAAACTTGACGCAATTATTAAGGCAGGAACTTATGCAGCTACAGGTATGGGAAAACAGTCTCCGATTATTCTTGCTGTAACGAATAAAGAAATGCGAGACAAAATCTCAGAGGAGAAACGTAAGATCGGAGGCTGGGAGGAAGGGTTTGACCCATTTTACGGGGCTCCTGTTATTTTAATTGTTTTAGCGGATAAAACGGTTCCTACTTATCAGTACGATGGTTCACTTGTAATGGGGAATCTTATGAATGCAGCAGAAAGTCTCGATGTTTCCAGTATTTGGATTCATAGAGCAAAGCAAGAGTTCGAGTCAGAGTTTGGTAAGAAACTTTTGGCCGACCTTGGTATTGAAGGTGATTATGAAGGCATCGGACATTGTGCACTAGGTTACGCCAAAGAACCGGCTAAAGAGCCTGTACCAAGAAAAGAGAACTATGTTTATTATGTAGAATAAAAACCATACGGAGGATGTTGTTTTAGTTGAACAACATCCTTTTCGTTTGGAAAATGAAACCTATTGTTCTGTTAGTTTGTATTCTCTATATATGGATATAGATTATAATTTATAGAAAGTAATGGTAAGAAAAATGAAAAGAATTTTTGTATTTGTATTTCTATTGACAGCAGGAATCAGCCTAAGCGGATGTCTTAGCAAAGAAGAAAGAGCGAACCTAAAAGAGAAAAAACAACTGGCAGAAGATTATTTCGAAGATAAGTACCAGGAAAATGTAAGAATAAAAAAATCGGAATACTTATATAATGAGGACTCATTTTTTGCAGTTCGGTCTGATGATATGTATTTCGTTCTCGGAGATGGAACACGAATCTATTATGATGCACAAAGCAATCTGTTTTTCGATAATTATCAGGCAGACGAGATTATAGAGGATTTTGAAGATGAGATATGGAATCCGATGATGGAGGAAATGGGTGATTACAGATATGGAAACGGGAAACAGGATACACAGTTGTATGTTAATTATTATGATTTAGGAACCGAATATGATAATTTCTTTCATGAGTATTACGACGGAAATATAAAATCTTACACACAAGAGGAGGATTTGAGGATAACAGTTGGTCATATAGAGGAGGGTAGTTATTTAAAACCGGATTATATCTATTTGCTCTGTGAAAATAATAGAACGTGGGAAGATAAGTTTAATATAATAGAAGATACGATAGATAAATATTCGCTATCATCTGTGTACGTGGCGGCATTGACCGAAGAACTGTACGAAACTGAGGTGGTTGGATATAATATGTATGTAGATACGTCTTGGGAAGGCTGCTGGGCAACGTTAAATTATGATGGGGTAGTGGAGCAGAAATATATTAAAATTGCGGACGGAATCTATGCGTCTATCGCAGAACCGGGCAAA
This sequence comes from Lachnospiraceae bacterium, assembly GCA_045605685.1. Classification (GTDB taxonomy): domain Bacteria; phylum Bacillota; class Clostridia; order Lachnospirales; family Lachnospiraceae; genus Roseburia. The sequence goes on along the minus strand of JAZUQL010000059.1, from coordinate 520 downwards.
GTATTTAGAAACGGAGATATTAAACTGGTGGAGGGGGAACCGGTAGATATAAAAAGCAATTATAATGTGTGCACACCTGTCTATCAGATTGAGATATCGGATCGTGTATGGGAATATGCAGATGACAGTTTAGAATTCTACATTCGAGTTAGACCTGAAGAAATCGGATTGACAGAAGAATACAGCCTGTATTTTTTTAACCCTGGTTCCGAATATTATAATGAAGTGTCGGGAGAACAGAAGTATGGTCAAAGTTTTTATATTTTTAAGAAGGAAGATGCAAACCCAACACGTTTCTTTATCGGAAACGAATAGATAATTTGTCTTGGAAAATGAAACCTATTGCCATGTTATTTTGTATTCTATATGTATAGGAAATTTTTGCATAGGAAAAATGGGAGAGATAATATGAAAAAGAAAAAAGAAAAAACAATTGCAATCAAAATATGGTTTGTAACAATGATCATGCTTGGTTTTAGTACCATTGGCTGTAAATTTGTCGATAATTTAATTCTATTTG
>JAZUQL010000058.1:0-2237 GCA_045605685.1 Lachnospiraceae bacterium | reverse complement strand
TATCCCTAAAGTATTGATGGTTTTAAAATCTGCCAGTTTAATACGGCTCAACCATTCTGTTGCCCCATTAACAAATCCCTTATACAAAGGATTATCCAAATGACCATATATCCACCCTTCGGTTGAATCTATATATGCATTCAGTGTACCAAAATCGAGTTCCTGTTGTTGGATTGCTTCTGTTTGGTCTATATAACCAAGTCCGTCCATTTCCTCATCTTTCAGATACCCCTGCAAATCTAATAACATGCGATTGATTTCACATAACAAATCCATACATATATTTGGCTGTAATGTAATATTCGTTTTGTCTTGCCAATCAATATAAAGAATCTTTTTTTTCCTTCTCCATTATTTTATTAAATATATCCCCCGCTCAATAGTATGCTAACCAGTGGTATTTCGTGACTTTTTATATCTTAGAATACCACTGATATTGTGCTTTATTTAATTGCGAACAGATTTTTATCCTCTTATTTCCGAAACCCATTCTAAGAATACTTCTCCCGCACTCTTACCTGTTTTGGCTGTGCACACTTCTTCATACCGGTATTTTGCATCATACTTTCCTGAAGCTACATCATAATATAATTTCATCTCTGTTGGAATCGGCATATTGTGTTTTATACAAATAGCATCTAACTTTTCTAAATCTTCCGTAGCAAGTTTCAAAAATTGAAACGCTAAATTATTTGGTACGCCTAATTGATTTAATGTTTTTATTTCCCCATTTACCTCAAAAAAAGCATTAAACATTTTACTCTTTTTTTCATTCGAACAATATGCATAAACTTTGCTGATTTTTTTATCTGTTACTTCCATACAAAGTGATATTAATGCTGATTGTAAATCCATAAACTCATCTTCAAATACTTTATTCATTGCTATACTCCTTTTTAGTTATATATTTTTTGATAATAATACACATCATCTATCGTATACGATACATCAAATAAAATTGGAGGCGTCAAGAGAAATGTTGAATCTTACAATTAAAAACATGCTACATACCTACTTTCCCTACCATTTGTGATATTAATTCAATATGTTCTCTAATTTTTACTTTATCTAAATTATCAACCTTTTCGCTACCACCTAATCCCAATAATGGCACATAACCAAAGCATTCATCCTGCTCTAGTTTTCCTAATTTATTTACTGCCTCTGTATACTGCGGAACCTGAAAATACTTTTCTAAAAAATAGTCATCCCCAAGATTTTGCATAAAACGTTTGAAACTTTTTGCAAGCATTACAAAATTACCGTTTTTATACTTAACCATACCAATATATTGACCTTCTTCAAGTGTTACTATATCCCCAAAAGCCGTTGTTAGTATAGGAACAGAAATATTTCCTCTAAAATACGTTTCGTTAAGCAATTCTTGATAATCTTCTGGATTTATTATTTTTAGATATCCCCCAATCAATCTACCAAATCCATAGTCTTCCCAAATTTTTGTTAATTCATCGGGTACTATTGTTTTATATTTTTGAAATAATTCCTGTTTTATATCTTGACCTTTTTCAATTTGTAGCATGTTAGTCTCCTTTATATATCAAATTTACATTAAGATAAGTTGATTTTCTCTCCGCTTCAGACATACTCTCTGCCATTTTTTTAATTTGTGCATCAACGTCATCAATTCTGTAACGCCACTGTGAACCGATTGAAGAATTAACACCTTTATCTCCAACACCACCGACATTCCTAGCATATCCACCAGCCACCTGATCTGGGTTATGCAAAGCAGCCTGCGTGTCTAACCATTTCTGAGCCTGTTCTTCCGCTTCTTTTAAAGATAACCCTGCATCTTGTAATTCGTCCACCTTATCTACAAATGCCTTTTCTCTCGCTGCCTGCTGCACCGCATTACTTTCTATAGCACGTCCTTGTTCAATATACTTTTGGCGATTATCCAGATATTCTTGAACTGTCAGTTCATTCATACCTTTTTGTTGGTCTGCTAATTGTCGGGCAAACTCGGTTTCATCATACTTTGAGTTATAATTGAACTCAACTTCTATTTCATCGATTCTTTTTATCTCATCAAGTACATCTGTACCACCCTCATATTCAAGTTGTACATTCCCCAGACTATCCTTGAATACATACTTTGTTCCTATCTTGGATACCGTCATTCCGGCCGCCATCGAAATAATAACCGTCAGCGGCACCGGCAATCCTAACTCCTGACACAGTAATCCTACCCCATAGGAAGTTCCGGTCGCTACTGC
>JAZUQL010000057.1:0-7136 GCA_045605685.1 Lachnospiraceae bacterium | reverse complement strand
GGATTGAGACATGAAAAAAGGTCAGATATTAGAAGGTGTTGTTCAAAAAGTGGAATTTCCGAATAAGGGAATCGTATGCACAGAGGATGGCGAGTGCGTGATTGTAAAAAACAGTATTCCCGGGCAACGACTTTCCTTTGTGGTGAATAAAATACGAAAAGGAAAAGTAGAGGGCCGTTTGTTGGAAGTTCTTTGTCCATCTTCTTTGGAATCCCAAGAGGCTTGTATCCATTTCGGAAAATGTGGTGGGTGCATTTATCAAAGCATTCCCTATGAGAAGCAGTTAGAATGGAAGGAGAATCAGGTTCGAGAGATTCTGGACGAAGTGGTAGATAATCGTTTTACATATGATTTTATGGGTATTAGTAAGAGTCCTAAGACGGAAGCATATCGAAATAAGATGGAGTTTTCGTTTGGGGATGAATATAAAGATGGACCACTTGCGCTTGGTATGCACAAAAGAAACAGCTTCTATGATTTGGTTACGGTATCAGAATGTAAGATTGTGGATGAAGATTTTCGTATTATTCTTCGGAAAACTTTGGAGTATTTTCAGAAACAACAAACTCCATTCTTCCATCGAATGAATCATGTCGGCTATTTGCGCCATCTTTTAGTTCGTAAAGCGGCTAAGACAGGGGAGATTCTGATCGATTTAATTACAACAACACAGATTACAGATGATGCTGCATTGCTGGATGGTTGGAAAGCGGAACTCTTATCAATATCGGAGGGGTTGCAGGGAACCATCAAAGGAATCTTACATACTAAAAATGATAGTATTGCCGATGTCGTAAAGAATGAAGGCACAGATTTGTTATATGGTCAGGATTATTTTTACGAAGAACTGCTGGGCTTTCGTTTTAAAATATCACCATTTTCTTTCTTTCAGACTAATTCGCTTGGAGCAGAAGTTTTGTATGAGACCGCACGTGAGTTTATCATGGGAGAGGATGGTGCCTTTTTACAACAGAAGGTGGTGTACGATTTGTATAGTGGTACCGGCACGATTGCACAAATTTTGGCACCGGTATCCAAGCAGATAGTAGGTGTTGAGATTGTCGAAGAGGCAGTGGAAGCAGCACGGGAAAATGCCAAATTAAACCAGCTGGATAATTGTACATTTTTAGCCGGTGACGTTCTAAAAGTGTTAGATCAGATTGAAGAGAAACCGGATTTCATTGTGCTAGACCCACCGCGCGACGGAATTCATCCAAAGGCTCTCTCGAAAATTATAGATTATGGAATTGAAAGTATGATTTACATTTCATGCAAACCAACCAGTCTGGCACGTGACTTGGAAGTGTTCTTTGAAAGTGGTTATATTATGAAGAAGGTATGCTGTGTGGACATGTTTCCACATACCGCCCACGTTGAAACTGTAATTCTTTTGTCCCGAAAAAACCCAGATGCAATTATTGAGATTGATTTGGAAATGTCAGAACTTGATTTAACAAAGGCCGAAGCAAAAGCAACCTATGAAGAAATAAAGCAATATATACTTGATAAGTTTGGAATAAAAGTATCAACATTATATATTTCGCAAGTGAAGCGAGATTATGGATTGATTGAAAGAACGAACTATAATGTGGGAAGTGGAAAGAATCCAGTTCCGCAAGTTACTGACAAAAAAAGAGAAATGATTATTGATGCACTAAAACATTTTAAAATGATTGATTAAGTAGGAACAGCCTGTAATAATACAGGCTGTTTTTGTTCTATAAATAATCCTTGCAAAAAGTATCAAAGAGAGTTAGCATGCGAGCAGTTAATAAAATAAAAGGAGGGCAGATTCAATGGAAGCGGTATTACAAAAGTTAAAAGGAATATCTTGTATTTTATCAATATTGTCCTATCAGACAGAAACAACACAATTTAAGTATCAATCGGAAGCAGTAGATTTTTTAGGCGAAGCGTTGGATGGATGTATTGAAGAATTGGAAAATTTAAGTCTAAATGAGGTGGGATAGAATGGATAATTTATTAGATGTATTGGTTCAATATGGTATTATGAGGCTGGATGCAAAATTACAGGAAGATGAAGAATTTATAGATTTGCAGAATGAAACAGAAGAAGCAATAAGAAAATTTAATGAATTAGAATTAGATGAAGAAACAAAATTAGTAGTGGATAGGATGGTAACAGCATATAATACGGAGGGTGCTTATTATGGCGAAATGGCTTATAATTTGGGAATTTTGGATTGTGTAAAATTGTTGAAAGAATTGAAGATCTTTTATCAATAGAAAACGCTTTTTCATAATTGTATTTCTATTAGAGAAAATATATAATAAATATAAGTAGATAAGAATTTATTGAATAGGTAGCAAAACTTGAATTTTACGCACTATTAAGTATCTACTATAAAATGTCGATATAGTGATTAGGAAATGGATTTCCGACAAGAAAGTCAAGGAAGAAAGGGTAGGTGATATATATGTTAATAGGAAACAATATCGGAATTAGCAATAGTTATCAGAATACTACAATTAAATCAAGTGGATATAAGAATGTTCGTGAGTATTCCAATTATCTAACAAACAAATTTGCTTGTTTAACACCTGGAAATAATGTGGCAGTATCTATTACACCTGGCTTATTAAGAAAAGCAATGGGCGATGATAAAACTGGTCAATGGCTTGAAAAAGAATTAGGTAATGTGGCGGGGTATGTAGAGAAAGCACAGAAAGCTGCTATTGCACACGGAAGTAAATTAACATCAGTTTCAATAGAGTTTGGTGAAGAATATTCAACAATGACTACCGTTGGTGTTTTTGGCGATGAAGGTGAAAGCAATTCAGAAATAGATAAATGGTTAGAGAAAATCAAAGAGAACAAGGAAGAACAAAAGAAACTTGAAGAAAGAGTAAAGGCACAGAATACAGAATACTCTTACACATTTAAAGGTAAAGATTTAAAGAGTATTACAGATGATTTTATCAAAACGCTTTCTACTGCAAATTCAACTTTGAGTTCTATGTCAGGATTTGATATGAAAGTATAGATAAAGTAAAATGACATAGGAAGATTTTTGTTTGTAAAATTTCAGGTTTCGTTCCATTCTGTAAAGAAAAATGAATAAATGTCGATAAATATTATAAGCTAAGGATGGCGTCTGTTTTCAAAGGATTGAATGTGAAAATAGACGCTGTTTTTATAACAAAATATAAACCGCTCGGACCTTTCTGGAGAGCGGTGCAACTTTGACTGACAGATGAGTTGCAGAAAGGAGTAATTACAATGAATCTTGGCAATGTAGTAGGTATTATGCAAATGGCTTATCAATCTACTAAACAAACACAAAGAGCTTCTGTAAATGGTAGTAGTTTTACAGATAAGTTACAAGAAGCAAAAAGTGCTAATATGTCCGAAGTGGATGTTTATACAGAACATCTTAGGTCGAAATATGGAAATGTATCTATACGGAGTGTAGGAAAAGACCAGGCAAGTCTTGAACGAGTTGGGAGAGGAATGAGTGGAAGTGATGTAATAATTGCTCCTAATATATTAGAACAGATGGCAACTGACCCTGAAAAGGCAGCTTATTATGAGAATAAGATAGATGACTATTTTAATATATTTATTCCTGAAGATACAGCAATGTTTGCCGCCAAAGGACTTGTTTATGAACCAGGTGGAGTAGTTGTCCACGAAGATGGGACTGTTACATATATCGGTGGGTGTAGTGATTCCCCTGAACGTGTTGCAGAAGTACAGGCTGAGAATAAAGCCAAAAGAGAAGCGGAAGCAAAGAGGCGTGAAGAGAGTTTGGAACGCAGTAGGGAAGCTGCGGAAGAAAGAAAACTGCAATTAGAAAGTCAATATCGTAATCGTATGATGGAACAGATTCCAAACGGACAAGTATTTGACGGTACAAGTGCTTTCTATTACTTGGATTCATCGCAGGTAGTTACTCCATCATATTTAGAATATGAAAAAGCAATTAGTTCTCAAAGTAGAAGAGTGTGAAACGCTATTCACTTGAAAATTTCAGTTTGTAGATGAATTAAGCAGGGTATTACGCCCTGCTTAATTTATTCTGGTTCTATGTCAATAGTTGGGGGGGCGATTCTTTGAATCGCGCTCCTTCTTTGCGTTTGAAGTCATTTTGATGTTTTGTAGTAATTCTTCTGTTTTATTGCATGGCAAACAAACCTTCAAGTGCCAGTCGATAAATTAATTCGTTGCTAAAAGTATACGAGTTCTGAAACGTTCGAAGTTCCTAATACCGTAGGATGTACGTTTCAGAACTTTTATCTTATTGTTGAATCCTTCTGTAGGACCATTTGATATGAACTTGTATTTAAATGCATGTAATATTTCTTTTGACCAATGCCGATAGGTCTTAGCACAATCTTCGAATTCTTTAAGCCCAGAGTTTTCAGCCATCTTTATCCAGTCAAAAAAGTCTGTTCTTTGTTCAGAATACTTGGGGTTCTGACAGATTTCAAAGAAGCGTTCTTTTAAGTAATGGGCAAGACGAAGGTCGTCATTATAAAGGAGCATTAAATCACAAGCTTGTTTTCTTCATCTTTAAGCTTTGCATATCGTTTGAGTATAAGGCTTCGACTACGTTTGTAGTATCTACGAAGATTTGCAGGCATTGTTTTCTGCAATCGCTTTCGAACTCTTTCTATGGCCCAGGATATCTGTCTTATGAAGTGATACTTGTCTATCACAATCGTTGCATTTGGAAAGTAAATCCGAGCTAGGTCAACGTATTGTTCCCACATATCACAACTGAAAAACTTCACGCGGTATCGTTCTGCTTTTGGAATACTGTAAAAATAGTTAGCTAAGTTAGCTCGTTTTCTATCTGGAAGAATATCAAGGACTCGATGTTTTACCGGATCAACAAGTATGCATTGATATTTTTCTGATGCAGCATTACCTTTGAATTCATCAATAGAAATGGTTTCTCCGAGTTTTGCCCGTCCATATCTGATTGAGTCAAGGATTCTTCCAACGGTTGAAGTTGATATGTTCGCTTGTTCTGAAACAGTTTTGAGACTATTAGTTGAATGAAGAGCAGAAGCAACAAAAGCGGTAAGCCTAGAGGTTCGTTGGAAATATCGTGGAAGAAAGCTGTAGCTTTCAAAGAAACGTTTTCCACAAGGACACAGATATCTTCGTTTACGAAGGACAAGATAACAGTGTTTCATCTGAAAAGGAAGGTCTTTAACGGTTTGAAGACGATAGTCGTGAATTCTTCTTGTTGCCAGTCCGCAGCAAGGACAAATGTGTTCTTTTGGCTTTGTTTCAATATAAATTTTTACAAAAGTATCTGCGTGAGAAATTTTTTTTACAATTACATCTTCCAAGTTTAAAAGTTTGTTGATACAATGACTATGCATTTATGCACCTCCTGGTGGTTTGTTTGCGAGACTGGCACTGGGAGGTTTTTCTTTTACTATAAAACAAAAATGCTGGGGAGGCGAACATTAATTGTTCGTCACCCCAACATTTATTTTAGAACCTATTTTTTTGCGACAAGTTGTTGACTGTGTGAATGATTGGATATATAATAAATTTATGCAATGCATAAAGAGGTGAACTTATGGAAGCAAGAGACGAATTAAGAAAATTAAGAGAAAGTACCGGTATGAACCGGAAAGAATTTTGTGAGTATTTTGAAATCCCATATATGACGGAAACAGATTGGGAATTAGGTAATAGAAGGGTTCCACAGTATCTTTTACGATTGATGGCATATAAGATTGAAATAGAGAAGTTGGCTAATAAGAAAAAAGAGAATGCTCAGGAAGATGAAGCGACTAAAGAATAATGTATAGATAATTGTGCCACAGCTGTTGCACAATTTGTGGGAGGAATGCTATGGCAGAAAATACGGAATTAATGACGGTAGATAATATATGTAATAGGGTTTATGCCATAAGAGGCCAGCAAGTGATGTTAGATTATGATTTAGCTGACATTTATGGATATGAAGTGAAGCGTTTGAATGAACAAGTAAAGCGTAATATCACAAGATTTCCGGAAGATTTTATGTTTCAATTAACAACAGAGGAAGATGAGAACTTGAAGTCGCAAATTGCGACTTCAAGTTGGGGTGGAAAAAGAAAGCTTCCGTATGCATTTACGGAACAAGGCATTTATATGCTTGCTACAGTTCTCAGAGGTGAGCTTGCAGAGCAGCAAAGTATATTCATTATGCGTGCATTTCGTGAGATGCGTCATTATATAAAACAGAATCAGCAGTTTGTTACACAGTCAGAGATGCATCTTGTAAGTGCGAGAGTATCAGAAATTTCTGTGCAAATGTCAAATATGGCTGACAGACAGAAGAAAACAGAGCAAGATATGCAGGTTATTCAAAAGAGCATAGATACGCTTAACGAAAACTTTGTTTCAGATAAGGATTTCAAAAATTTTGTCATATATAAAGGACAGAAGTTCGAAGCAGATGCGGCGTATATAGATATATATCAACGGGCTAGGAAGAGTATTTATGTAGTGGATGATTATGTGAATACAAAGACTTTACAGCTTTTGTCGCAGAAGCAAGCCGGTGTAGAAGTAGTTTTATTTACGGAAAATGGTCATGGGAAAAGAGGTTTTTTGACAACGGCGGTAGTAAATGATTTTATACAAGAATATCCACCACTCAGAATTAAACCGAATGCAGATTGTCATGACAGATTGATAGTTCTGGATTATGGTAAGCCTACAGAACAAGCATATCATTGTGGTGCATCCAGTAAGGATGCAGGAAAGAAACTTTGCGCCATAAATGTGATATTAGAAACAAGCATGATTCATCCGGTAATAGATAAACTACTATTAGCTCCGGACAAACAGATATAGTCATTCTTGTGTGTAATGTCCGTAGAGAGGCAAGGGTAATGCCCTAATCCAAATATCTCATTAGCGGGTAGGCAGTCAGAATGATGGCTGTCTATTTATTTAAAGAAATATTGTTGGAATCAGTAGATGGAATGTGCAAAAATTGTATTATTCTACAGGTAAACAGTACCAGAGAAAATGGACTGTGAAGAGAGGAGAAGTTTATTTTGTGGATTTAGGGGAGAATGTAGGAAGCGAGGAAAATAAACTTCGTCCGGTTGTTGTATTACAATCGGATGCATATAATTTCAAGTCACCGGTATTTACATGC
>JAZUQL010000056.1:0-9775 GCA_045605685.1 Lachnospiraceae bacterium | reverse complement strand
GAACAGTTCATGGTACGCACCAGCAGCTTGTCTTTTACTTGTCATTTCATGTGAACTGAAGAACAGTCCGTTTATATCTTTAAAGAATTTATCGGCACAGTTATCCAATTCATAGTTGTACCTGTAAACAAGACAGAACTTCTCTCCTTTATCTAAGAACCTGTTTACACAAAGTCTTGAAAAGTATGTAGTCTTACCTGCCGAACGATTGGACGTACAAAGAAATATCTCAGGTTTGTCACCATTTATGTCACTCATTGACAAAAGTTTAGTACCGTCATAATAACAGTTGTCTGCCATAATTAAGACCTCCCTACTTTGTATTATAAACTATTTCTTGCAAATTGTCAAGAAGTATGATATAATCATTAGTGAAGGGAGGTATCTGATCGTGGACTTTGCAACAATTATGCAGGGGATTAGTACCGTAGGTTTCCCTATCATTTGTGTTCTGTGTATGGCTTGGTATGTAAAGTATATTACTGACAAGAATCGTGAAGAAGTTTCAAAACTGAACGAACAGCACAAGCAGGAAATGACAGAGGTAACTACAGCAATAAACAATAATACCCTTGCACTACAATCACTACATGATTACTTAAAAGAAGGAAACAAAAATGGATGAATGTGGACTGTTCACACTTCCGACTATTGTTGGAGTAGCCTTCATGGTGCTTGCTGGACTGTACGGTAACGGTGAAGAAAGAGTCGAAAGACTTGAAGCTGATGGGTACGACTATAATACTGTTCAAGACTGTGTTAATGACTTAGTGGAACTTATCGAAAAGTACGGAGAGTAAAATGGCAACTACGTGGGTAGCAGGTAACAGGTATCTAACACAAGCCGAAATGGAAAATAATGCTCAGATGTTCTATTCGAGAATGACCGCCTACGGCTTTTCTTTGAACGCTATTGCAGGTATGCTTGGCAACATCCAGACTGAATCAGGAATTAACCCGGGTATTTGGGAAAGTCTTGACCCATTTGAAGGTGGCTATGGTTTAGTACAATGGACACCATATACCAACTATTCAAACTGGGCAGGTTCTGGATGGGAAAACAACGGTGACAAGCAATGTGAGCGTATCAACTATGAGTTTGCAAACGGATTACAATATTACCCTACCGAAAGTCATCCACTAACAGCATCACAGTTTAAAGTATCTACAGCTTCATCGGCAGACCTTGCTGAAACGTTCCTGTATAACTATGAACGACCGGCAGACCCATCAGGTTCTGTAGCAGACAGAAGATCGCAAGCAACTGCATGGTACAACTACCTAATCGGTACAGTAGCGTACACTCCAAGGCTATCAATGGGAGATATTTATAACTCAGTATATTACACAACTGCTGACGCATATTATCCCACTTACCAGATGCCTAACTGTACCGCCTATGCGTACGGCAGGTGGAACGAACTGTGTGACTACAGAGTACGCCATAACAGATTTCCTACTGGACAGGGATGTGACTGGTATCCACAAGGGGTATCGTTAGGTTTCCAGACAGGGATGGTACCACAGTTGGGAGCAGCAGCTTGCTGGTGGTATGAAGGAGAAGAAGACGGAGAGATTGTACCTACTGGGCACGTAGCAATCGTAGAACAAATAAACTATGATTCTCAGGGTAATCCAATATCGTTTGTTACAAGCAATAGTGCGTGGAACAGAGATAGCGGATGGGATAATCCGAGAAATGAGTTTCCATGGTTTTATCTCGAGACAATTAGTATGGACAATTTGAACTACAGGTCTGGTCACCCTGAAGCATACTTCCAAGGCTTCCTGTACAACGAAAACATAAGTCCAGTACCGCCCACACCAACACCTACTGGTAGAAAAATGCCATTTATATTCTACCTTAAACGAATATTGTAAAGGAGAGACACCATGGCAATCAAAAGTATCACAGAACTGATTGAATCTGCAAGAACACTTATCGGAGAAAATACATCGGATGAAGCACTTGGTTTCATGGATGACCTCTCCGACACTATGACAGACTTCGACACCAGAACCAAGGATAACACAAACTGGCAACAGAAGTACCAAGAAAATGACGCTACTTGGCGAAAGCGTTATGCTGACAGGTTCAGCGGTAAAGTTGAGGAAGAACCTGACGAAAGCTACGAACTTCCCGAACCGCCAAAGAAAACATTTTTAGACTTATTTGAGGAGGTAAAACCTAATGCCTAAAAGAATTGCTCTGAGTACGCTCAATGCTTCTACTCTTGACATTCTTAACGTAATCCGGCAGAACGCTTCTTATGAATATCAGCAGAGCGTTCCAGTTGTAACACAGACCAGTGACATTCCTAAAGTTGGTGAGATTCTTTATGGAACTCCTGCTCTGGCTAACCAGTTTATCAATGCACTGGTTAATCGTATTGCTATGTACCGCATCAAGAGTGCTACATTCAATAACCCTTATTCCCATCTTAAAAAAGGTTATCTGGAATTTGGTGAAACTGTCGAAGAAATCTTCGTAGGTCTTGTCAAACCTCTGGAATACTCCGCTGAGAAGGGCGAGGCTCGTGAGCACAAACGTTACATGCCTGATGTTAAATCAGCGTTCCATGTAATGAACTGGAGAGTTGTCTATCCTATCACCATTCAGGATGATGACCTGAAGATGGCTTTCCTTTCCATTGATGGTGTTCGTGACCTTATTGCTAAAATCGTTGATGCTGTATATACTTCAGCTAACTATGACGAGTTCCTGCTGATGAAATATCAGATTATCAAAGCTGTTGCTCATGGTAAAATGAAACCTATTGCAGTTGACGCTTCTGACGCTAAGAACTCTGCTAAAGCCTTCAGGGGTACTTCCAATAAAATGGAGTTCCTTCGTAGAGACTACAACGAAGCAGGCGTTCAAAACAGTGCTCCGAAGGGAAGACAGGCAATCTTTATGGATGCAACTTTCAACGCAGAGTTCGATGTTGATGTTCTGGCAAGTGCCTTCAATATGGACAAAGCAGATTTCATGGGAAGACTGCATCTGATTGATGACTTTACTACCTTTGATAACGAGCGTTGGGATATTATCAGACAGAACTCAACTATGGTTGAAGAAGTAACTGCTACTGAGCTTGCTCTTATGTCTGATGTTCTCGCAGTTCTGGTCGATGAAGACTGGTTTCAGGATTATGATAATGAGAACAAGATGACTGAACAGTATACCGCTTCTGGTCTGTACTGGAACTACTTCTATCATGTGTGGAAAACTGTTTCCCAGTCTCCGTTCCATAACGCTGTTGTGTTTGTCAAGAATACCGCTTCCATTTCTGCACCTGCTTCTATCACCTTTAAGGTTGCTGATATGGATAAATCTGGTGAAGCTACTACCTTTACGCTTGTTCCGAACAGCACTTCACCTGCTCTGGTCGCAGGAAATTATGAGTTCATCCAGACAGAAGATTGCGTGGAGGAAATGGTCGCAGTTCAGCCATATGGTGGTTTCACTCTTGGCAATAGCACTACGACTTCCTTTGATGCTGAAGTGGATTGCATGGGTCAGGCATATGTCGCAACTATTACTGTTGCCAATCTGGCTGTTGGTGCTACCATCACATTCAGCCCGCCGAGTCCGTAATTAGGGAGGGGATTTATTCCCCTTCCTTTATCCTACAATGAAAGGAGAATAAATTATGTATCAGGGATTTGAACCAGCATACAATGGCGAAATTAAGGGTACTTACATTGGAACGATTGATGTAGCTGATTTCGAAGATATCTTTATTGACAAATTGAATATGGATATTGGTATTGTATGCTATAAGCAAATTGTCATTTCTGATGGTGCTCCTGTTTACGTTTCAGCTATTTATTATCCTGACTATACTGAGGACGGACAATTTAATGGCTATCTTGAATTAGAGGAGGACGATACGTAATGATTGGATGGGAAAATGACCAAGGTGCTTATTTTGTCAAAAAACTTGGTGAAGAAGTGAAGGGTCTTTCTGATAATATCGGTGACCTTTCGGAACTTACTACTGAAGTAAAGACTGATTTGGTAAGTGCAATCAATTCACTTGTAACTTATGTTGAACAACTTGAAGCTATTGTAATTGGTAGTCAGGAGTAAAAGTAATGTCTTACATACAGCCAAATTCAAGAATAGAGTTCTTTACTGACATAGGAATTACTCAGGACTATAATGACTCTCTATATTTTGCTGACACTAGTTTGAAAGATTCCTACTTCTCTAACATTGATAGGTTGGCTCATGTTGACAGATGCTATTATACTAGGGATACAAGGGGGTTCGTAAGGGTTGAACTCCCTATGTACACCCTAATACACGCACAGTACATGAGATTTAAAAACACTAGTTATGAGAATAGATGGTGGTATGCATTTGTTAAGGATGTTATATATATAAATGACAATACCACTGAAGTAGAATTTGAACTTGACCCATTGATGTCTTGGATGGGTAGCTTTACACTATCTAGATGCTTCGTAGAAAGACAACATTCTGAGGAAGACTATATCGGTTATAACATTATTCCAGAACCAATAACATATAACGAACCTGTTATTCGGAGCAGGGCTGTTGGAAATATTACTCAATCATTTGGGGTGGTTCTGTTTATGGCTCATCACGATGTAGCTTGGATTGACCCCGGGTACAACATTACTCTGTATCAGCCACAAAAAGTAGGTGGTATATACAATGGCTTGGATATGATTTATTGTGCTGATGCTACTGCACTACAATTCGTGCTAGATAAACTAACCAGAGAAGTGTGGATAGATGATGTTGTAGCGATAAAAATGATGCCAATGGGTTTTCAGCCTTCATCTTCAACTATTGGAAGTAATATTACAAGAACATACTCAAGTGCAAAGCCCTATACTAATATATCTGGATATATCCCTAAAAACAATAAACTATTTACGTACCCATACAACTACTTAAAAGTAAACAACAGCGAAGGACAAGAGAACATATATAAATACGAGCTATTTGGTCAAGTTCCACCTAATGAGAACAATATAACAAATTATTCGTTTGATGCTTATGGTGCATGGCAAAGTGATATGCAGATACTTTTAGTACCTAATTCATATAACGGTAGTGTTTATCAAAACTATGAAGAAAGAGTTGCAATGCAGGACTTTCCTTCTTGTGCGTGGAATGTTGATACATTTAAAGCTATGTTGGCACAAAAAGAAAGTAACCTGCCTGCTAGGCTTTTAAGTTCTGCATTAAGTGCAATGGGAAGCTCAGTCCTAAGACCTGCTACAACTAGACACGCAAGCTCAATAGCTCTTTCTGCAGGTGTAAATGCTATTAGTGACATATTAGCCGAAAAAGTACTTCCGCCAAATATGCCGACGATAGTAAAAGGTTCTCAGGGTAGTAATCCGTTAATTGGAATGAGCCAAAACCAGAAGGACTTCATATTCCTCGAAATGAATATAAACGCACAGGATGCAGAGATTATAGACAACTACTTTACAATGTTTGGTTACGCTGATAATAAAGTACATGTACCAAATATGCATGCAAGACCGCACTGGACTTTCGTAAAAACAAGAGATTGCAAAATAAACTGCATGTGTCCAGCTTCTGACGCTGATACCATAGAACAGATATTCAATAGAGGTATAAGATTCTGGACTGACCACACAGAAATAGGTGATTATACCCTAGATAATAGACCGTTATAATGGAGGTATCTAATGACAAGAAAACGAACTAACTTTGAAGATAGTGCTTCTCTTAATAATCGTACTTATCTTCAGTACATAGAGCACTTAACAGAGTTGAGTATATCTATGTTTAAGTACGAAAACTTACCAGATAGCGTTGACTGGAGATTCCTTGAACTAACATTGTTTGAAAAAGGACAAGCTCTATGGTTCAGGGATGAGGTTATGGGTGATGTTGTTATGATGTTTGCTTCAAACGGTCCATTCAATATCTACCGAGTGCCTATCAGAAGACACGCTTATGCTGTAAATAGTTATCAAAGAGACTTAGACGAAGACAATAGCGTAATCATCTACAACAACCTAATACGTACAAATAGTGTTCTGGATGTCAAGATGTACGCAAGAAGACTGTACAACCTTGATAGAGCAATAGACGTAAACGCAAACGCACAAAAGACACCTGTTCTGATTGTGTGCGACCAAGAGCAGAGACTTACTATGATGAATCTGTATAAAGAATTTGATGGTAATGCCCCAGTAATATTTGGTGACAAAGCACTTGACTTATCAGCACTTAAAGTACTTAAAACTGATGCACCATACGTGGCAGACAAATTGTTTGAACTAAAGAATCAAACTTGGAACGAAGCATTAACGAGACTTGGTATTAGTAACGTGGCTTTCCAGAAAAAGGAACGAATGGTATCAGATGAGGTTATGAGGTCACAAGGTGGTGTTATCGCTAGTAGATACAGTAGACTTGAAGCACGTAGACAGGCACTTGAAAAAATAAATGATATGTTTGGTCTTGATGTTGAAGTCAACTATAGAGAAGACTATAGAGAAGTTGATGATGAAATAGTTCTGACTGGTGATAGTGAAGATAATAGCTTACAACAGTCCATAACAGACCTTAGAACAAATGCGAAAGTGTAGGTGTAATATGAGTAAATATACTACTGAAGTAAGGTATATCTGTGAAAACTATTCTGGTCTAAACGAAAGTGTTGACTATGACGAAATTGATGATGTAATTTCAAAGTCAAGAACAAAAATATTTGACTTCAGTTATCCGATATTTGATGAAGCATACAGACCAGTACTTGAAACCAAAATACTTACTCACTACTATACCAGAGAAATATGTGAAGAAACAGTTGGTTTATGGAAACTAAGGTTAAAAGCAAAAATGAACGAAATAATGCCTTACTATAACAAACTGTATGAATCAGAACTTATTAAATTTAACCCTTTGTTTGATGCTGATTACCAAAGAATAGGCAGTAGAGAGCAAGACAAAGATGATATAACAACAAATAACCTAAAAATAGACACCAAAAATTCTGGTACTGATGTAAGAGAACTAGCAAGAGAAACTGGTGGTGAAGATATTGTAAACAGTTCTACAGAAAAAGGTGGAGTAGATACCACAAGGACTACAAATGTAGACAAGTATTCAGAATGGAATCTGTACAGCGACACTCCACAAGGTGGAATCGAAGGTATTCAGGGTGCTGAAGATGAACCGAGTTTGCTTGATAATGGCTACCTAACAAACGCAAGGCATATTCTGCATGATGGTACTGGTACTAATTCTACAGGAACTGTAGAGTTCGGTGGTACTTCTGAAACTGATAATACTATGACTTACGGAAAAACAGAAAGCGGAACAGACACAATGAACTACGGACAAAGAACAGAGACAGACAATAGCGGAAACATAAAATTCAACGGAAACACTACTGAAGGTTACACTGAACACGTATTTGGAAAAATGCCTGGGTCAAGTCCTAGTAAAATGCTAAAAGAGTTTAGGGATACTTTCCTTAATATTGACCTTGACATTATACGTGAACTTAAAAATCTGTTCTTTAATCTATGGTAAGGAGATTAAAATGATTGTAAGCCCAAAAGTAAAACCGATTAGATTTTGGTCACAAAAGGTCTTGCCTCTGGTGTATGATAATAGTCTTTCGTACTATGAAGTTCTTGGCAAGATGGCTCAGAAAATCAACGAATTAATTGAATACGTTGAATCTACATTTTTTACTAAGGTAGACGGGATGATTGAAAGTTATTATGTTGATATCACCTATGACAAAACAAATGAAACTATTAACTTGGAGGTAGACAATGAGTAATTATGTAAGTAAATTTAATGTCCAAGGTACTGAAGTTCTTGTGAAGGATAGTGAAGCAAGAGCATCCCTTGTATCTACTCAGGGCGATGTTGCTCAGGCTCAGCGTGATATTTCTCAGAATACTTCTGATATTTCCACGCTTAGTGACTCTCTCGCTACTGCAAATCAGAATATATCTGGACTTCGTACTGATGTAAATGCAAACACAGGAGATATTACCGCTCTTGAAACAAATGTCGGTAATCTTTCTTCTGACCTCACTACACTTACTGGAAGAGTAGATACTTTCGCAAGCCTTCCCGAAGGAAGTACGAGTGGAAATGCTGAACTGTTAGATATTAGAGTTGGTGCGAATGGAGTTACCTATGATAGTGCAGGTGATGCTGTGAGAGGACAGTATCTTGATAATAAACAATCTGCCATTAAAGCGTACCCAAGAGGAGCACTTGGACAATGGATTGGTAATGTTATTAGTAACCTTAACAATGCTGACCCTAATTATGTCTACTATATTTCAGCAAGCAATAGCTCACAGCTACCATCTAACTGTCCCCCTTCGTATTTAATGCGTGGTCTGACATTCTATGTTATGACGCTTAAATACAATTTTGGTACAGATTACTTTTATAAACAGTTCGTTCTGGACGAAGGATTTGATCCTATTTGCTTTAGAGAATACTCAATGAACGGTGTGTGGTCTAATTGGAGCAGAACTCAATATTCAGCAGAAGGAATCCGTAATAACTTTACGCTTGCCCTTACAACGAACGCTTCAACAGTTCTTCCTGACCTTGATGCAATTACAAGCAATATCGTATATACTGTGAATGTCACGCAATCTTCACAGTTGCCTGCTCACTCTCCGTCAACCTCGCTTCTCAACTACGTTCTTGTATGCCTTGCTTATGTATACTCTGGAACTCCATACTATGTCCAGTATGCACTACATGCTGATACGCTGAAGCCAAGGTATAAGCGTTTTAAAAACTCTGCTTCTAATCCGTGGACTTCGTGGGAAAATATCAGCGACATTATTGAGGTAGGTCCAGGAAAAGAATTTACAACTCTTAGAAGCGGTATTGATTTAGCTGTAAGAAGGCACAATGCGACAGTATATGTATATCCCGGAGAGTATAACCTTCTCAGTGAATTTAATACAGAGCTTACAGCTATGGGTAGTGATGCTACAGGTATTCTGCTTGGTAACGGAATTACAGTTAAATTTATGAGTGGAGCTAAAGTAAAAGCTCTAATGGCTGAAAGTGATTACTCTTCTGCTATAAAGGATTGGGCATATACTAACTTCCAACCATTCTATGCAGGAACTGGAGATTTCACATTAGAGAATCTTGATATTGTAGCTTCAGATACGAGGTATTGCGTACATGATGAGCTTGCAGGTTCTGGTGATTATTCTCACAAATATATTAACTGTAGAATGACCTATAACTGCACAAGACAGAATCATCCTTACATTCAGTGTATTGGTGGCGGTCTTGGATTACATGGTGATATTACCATTGATGGTGGTACGTACACGAGTGAATCTGTATATGGTAATGACCAGATTCCTATTTCATATCATAATGGTAATAATGCTAACGCTGAATCTGCTATCTATATTAAGAATGTTTATCTTGAAGATGAAGGAAGATTCAGGTTTGGATATTACGGTCCATCTGTGAAGAAAACTCCTGTCAATATCAGTTCGTGTAGTATGGGAGCACAGACTGAAATTAGAGCAGAAGATTCTTCAGCACAGATTAACAACTTTGATGTTAAAGAATTTTGCTGTGAAATTCGTTCGTAATTCTAAACTCCTGAGCATGAGTATAAACTGCTCTCTTTATTTGAAAAAATGTGGTACAAATTTAAGTTCAAATGTCGTACAAATTTAGGTTCAACTGTGGTACGGGGTTGCGGAGATTGCCACCGTGTAAGTCGGAGGCCAAGCGGTCTTAGGA
>JAZUQL010000055.1:0-2291 GCA_045605685.1 Lachnospiraceae bacterium | reverse complement strand
GTATATAGTATTGCTCTTACCATGATACAGACTGCAACAACTACGATCATACAGGAAAAGACGCAAGAATCTATGCTAGGAAGAGTATTTGGTTTAATGGGAGCAATGTATTCAGGATTTCTTCCTATTGGCATGGCAATTTTTGGTCCACTTGCAGATATGTTTCCATTGCAATGGATTATGGTTGGTAGCGGTATTGCGCTCCTTCTAATAGGTGCCTCCCAGGCTGCTATTAATGCAAAATAAGCATTGCAAGTGTAAATTTCTTGATAGTTAATCGGATGAGACAATACTGTCCCATTAATAAAATAGGGCATTGCTCGCTTTGTGTCCTATACAAATTGAACGGGATACGGTACGTTGTTCTTGAAAGGAGGTAACAATGAATCCAATAAAAATAGGAGAGTTCCTAAGAGAACTCCGAAAAGGAAAAGGACTTACGCAGGAACAACTTGCTGAGCAGTTCAACATATCCAGAAGGTCTGTATCGAGATGGGAAACAGGCAGCAATATGCCTGATGTTGGGTTACTCATTGAAATTGCGGATTTCTTCGACGTAGATATTCGTGAAATTATTGATGGAGAAAGGAAAAGCGAGAATATGGAGAAAGAAAAGGAAACATTAAAAAAAGTAGCGGAATATGCAGACACAGAAAAAGCCAAATTGAAAAAGAAGGTAAGTAATATTTTTAAATGGATGTGCCTGATGATGTTAGGTAGTGTATTGATAGGTTTTTTCGCTAATCAGTTGGATACTATTTTGGGGTGTGTATGTTTCACTTTCGGCATCGTTTTGCTAGTTGGTTTAAGTATGTTGATGTCAAAGCAAGACTAGAGGAAGACTAAAACTTTCAGTTAGTAGGTGCGATAAATTCCAATTTGACGGAGTGTATTATGGGAAAGAAATTATCAGAAATGAGTTTGGAAGAACTGTGGCAGTTGTTTCCTATCATTTTAACGAAACATCAAGACCATTGGAAGGAATGGTATTTTGAAGAAGAAAACCTATTGAAAAATATTCTTCCGCAGGTTAAAAAAATAAGCCATATAGGAAGTACGGCAATCCCTGCTATATGGGCAAAACCAATCATTGACATTCTTGTAGAAGTTCCCAAGAAAAGCAACTTGCTTGATTATAAAGATTCGATTGCAAACAACGGGTATATTTGTATGTCGCAAAGCGAAGATGGAATTTCTTTTAATAAAGGATATACCGAAAATGGATTTTCCGAGAAAGTATTTCATTTGCATTTGAGATATGCAGGGGATAACGATGAATTGTATTTTAGAGATTATCTTATCGAGTTTCCCGATATTGCAAAAGAATATGAAAAATTAAAGCTCTCGTTATGGAAAGAATACGAGCATAATCGAGATGCTTATACAAACGCAAAAACCGAGTTCGTAAAGAAATATACGGAAAAAGCAAAAGCTTTTTATGGTAATAGGTATTGACAAATTCCAATATGTCGAACAGTTAGGAAAATAAGAATTTGACGGAGAATAAGCAATGAAAATCTACGATATTTCACAAGAAGTTTTCAGTTGTCAGGTGTATCCCGATGATCCGGCACCGGAAAAAAAGATTATTAGATCAATGGAAAAAGGTGAAGTATATAATTTGACGGCATTTAGTATGTGTGCGCACAACGGCACGCATATAGATGCACCGCGTCATTTTATTAGAGATGGAAAAACTGTGGATGAGAAGTCTTTGGAGGCATTTATCGGAATGGCTTACGTAGCAGAGCATAGTGGGGTTGTTACCTATAATGATGCCACGGAAATAATCGAAAAAGCCAAAAAGCATAATGCGGAAGCCGCAAAGAGAATTCTGATAAAAGGAGATGTCGAGGTATCGTTAGAGGCAGCAAAGGTATTTGCATCTTCAGATATTTTGCTTCTGGGAAATGAACCACAGACAGTCGGACCTCAAAACGCGCCAATGGCGGTGCATCTTGCACTATTGTCTGCAGATGTTATCTTGCTTGAGGGGATTCGTTTGGCAGAGGTGTCCGAGGGAATATATTTCTTAAATGCGGCTCCGCTGAATTTGGCGGGGGCAGACGGTTCACCGTGCAGAGCGGTGTTGATAGATACTGAAAGGTAAATTCCAATAGGTCGAACAGTTAGGAAAATAAGAATTTGGCGAGGTGATTAAAATGATAGATATTACAGTTTGGATGAAAAACTTTTTACAGACATTAAATGAGACTTTTGGTGACCGTGTATGGTTTGTTGGTTTGCAAGGTAGTTATGGTCGTGGTGAAGCAACAGAAACAAGCGACATC
>JAZUQL010000054.1:0-2500 GCA_045605685.1 Lachnospiraceae bacterium | reverse complement strand
AATAGAGGCGGTCAGAGATGGCCTTACGGAAGCAGGGAAAGTTCATGGTGTTGAAAGTGGCATCATTGTCTGTGGAATGCGTCATTTGAGTCCGGACTCGAATATTCGGATGTTGAACGAAGCGATGGAATTGTACGGAAGCGGTGTGGTCGGATGTGATCTGGCAGGGGACGAAAAAGCTTTTCCGACACATTTGTTTGAGGATTATTTTAAAAAAGCCAGAGAATATCGGATTCCGTTTACCATTCATTCCGGGGAATGTGGTTCTTTGGAGAATGTACAATGTGCGATGCATTATGGAGCCAAGAGACTGGGACATGGAATCGCGCTTGGGCAAAGCAAGGAGTGGATGAAAACCTGTGCAACGGAGAGAATTGGTGTGGAATTGTGTCCGACAAGTAATTTACAGACCAAGGCGGTTGAGCGGATGGAAGATTATCCATATGCCTTATTCCGCGAGAATGGAATTATGATTTCCATTAACACGGATAATCGTATTGTGAGTGCCACAACCATGAATCAGGAATTTGACAGAATGCAGAGTTATTATGGTATGACGGATGAGGACTGGAATCGAATCTATGAGGATTCTATCCGAATGAGTTTTGCAAGCGATGAACAGAAACATAATTTGTGGAAAGAAATATAAAAATACTGATATCAATTATTTTTCAGAAATGGTTAAAGAAATCAATTTAACTCAAATTGTTCCAGCAGAACGACTAACCGACAAGGCTTATATCAGGCGTTCATGTAATAAGTGAAAAAACAAAATAACCAAAAAAAGGATATTAATTATACGATTCTTGGAGATGGAAGACGTCATTTAGCGATAGGAATGTTAATTCAACAGGGTAGATATAAAATAACAATTTTGTCAGATGGGGATTTTACCATCACAGAAAAACAAATAACAAATAAAGATGGAGAAAAAATAGCAAAAACTGACAAGGCGGTTTATGGAACTTTATTGGAAGGAATAAAAGTTGGGAATCTAAACGGAAAAGATGTTTGGGAAAATGATTATGCAGCCGGCTATGTGACTTCTTCAGATATGCTTCTAAAATTAAATAATATTGGAATTAGGTTATTTATTCTAAGTGAGGGGAGGAACATTAAATGACGTTGTTTGAGAAATTAATTCCGGATGATGAGATACGTGATTTTTATATGGTTATTGATTTTTACGAAAATTATATAATTGTTGAAAATGAATGGGGAGATTTGTTTTATTTTGAAGGAGATGTTTCTAATTTTGAATATGGAATTTTGGTTGAGAATAATTCCTTAAATCCGATTCATGAGTTAGATATATCTATTGTAAATGAAATATATGAAAAGTTAGGAAAGGAATTGAACTAATGTCATTTCATAAAAAACAAAAGAAGAACTTTCCCAGGAACAACTGGCGATAAAAAATAAAATACATGAAATTGGAAAAACTTTTGTTCAGGACCCTACTACGATTGTTGATTTTCTTCAATTTAGTTCAAATTTTTATCAATATTCTCTTAAAATAAGAAACTTATCAGTACAGAGGTGCGTCGGCAATTTTGAATAAAAAAGCCTTATCGATTAGTTGTTCCAGAAGAACAACTAACCGATAAGGCTTATCTTTTAAATATTTAATATTTAAAAGACTTGCGAAAAAACAAAAATTTTAAACAGGAAGAGAGAGAATAACCTCTCTCTTCTTGGAACTAAAAAAATTTTGTCGCTGTCTGACATTGAACGTCAGACAGCGATTTTTCTATACGACAATAGTTTAAAGTAAATTTATTGGACTGTCAATATGTATGATTAGCAAAAAGATTTTTCTTTTTTACTGTAGTTTTTTGCATTTTGGGGATGCGATGTGAAAAGCATGCATAACCGATTTCGATAATGGATAATCCCTGCGTAAGTATTTTGAATCTAAAAAACAGATTCTAAATACTTCTACACCAATTACCACTATCGAAACAAAACATCGGTTACACACCCTTTCCACCCTTTCGATGGCGGATACAACGGGTTTGGTTTTATGTATTCATACATAAAAAGAGCATAAGAGCGGATTGATATCAAAACTGCGTTTTTATAGTTTGGCAAAGCCAAACATCCTACTTATACTCTAAAAACCTATGATATCATAATTTAATTTTTTCATATGTAATTTTATATATTTTCATATAATAAAAAACACCTCTATTAATTAACAAAAAACATTATTTTTTTACAAGAAATCCCATAAAATCAATGGTTTAAGCTTAGGGGTCATTTTTGACCCCTAAAATTATAATACAGTAATGACATGGGAAGAAAGAGAAATTTCCATCATTAGTTGGACCTATTCACCGGACCAACAGTGAATGGCGGCTAAATAAATAGATTGATTTGAACCGGCCCCGGCTTTTATAAAGTCGGGGCTTATTTTGAACGTTTTGAGGGAATGGCAGAGCGGTCAGTAATCCCCTGAATTGTCTGACAAAAAACATGGAAATGTAATAATTTTGGGTCT
>JAZUQL010000053.1:0-4121 GCA_045605685.1 Lachnospiraceae bacterium | reverse complement strand
GCTCGTTTAATTCTATCGTTATGGACCGGGAACCGGCCGTAATTACATAGGTGTTGCCGACCGTAAGGTCGGGAGAACTGATAACGGCAGAGGTGTAGTTTTTGCCGGGAGCAAAAGTCATAAGGACATTCCCCTCTACATCCGTCACACAGATAGTCTCGTCAGTACTTTGTGAGAATGTGACCAGAATCGAAGCCTGGGTAGAATCAGAAGCAAAATTCATAGCCATACCGCTGGCACCGGTGGCAATAAAAGTGCCGCCCGTAATGGTTGCAGTGCCGGAATAATCAAGAGCAGCATTATCATGGCGGTCAGGACCGGCGATTAAGATAGTGCCTCCGGATACCAGAAGCACTCCATTGGTATCGATTCCGTCTCCGTCGGCATCCAGATGAATGGTGCCGCCACAGATATGGATATAGCAGTCGGATACGCCATCCGAAGAAGCCTCGGCTTCTGTTTCATATGAAATAGCAGCGTTGATTCCGTCATCATTGGACGCAAGGGTAAGTTCACCGCCTGAGATTTCGATGAAGGTAGCTTCGCATCCTTCATAAGAGGATGTGATGTCTATGGTTCCGCCCATCAGATAGAAGTTATAATCGGCATGGATGCCATCGTCTGTTGCGGCGATTTCATAGGTGCCGCCCGTGATTTGAACAATCGAAGACGCATCCATCGCATCACTGCCACATGTGATGGCAAAGTGACCGCCGGATAGGAAGAGAAATCCCTTCGTAAGATCTGTGTGTTCACTGTGTAATGCATCTGTCCCGGCATCTAAGGTATAATCGCCGTCGGCAATGCGGACACTGTCTTTTCCGGACAATGCGCAAAGGGCAGCAGTGACATGATATGTCCCCTCTGTAAGGATAAGGTCATCCTTACTTACAATGCCATGTCCGTGCGTGGATAGGATGTGAAGCTGCCCGTCGCCGTTTAGAGTAAGGTCTGATTTTGAGAAAATCGCACCATCAACCTCATTATCATCAATTGCGACATATTCGCCGGTTGACTCCAGATGGTTGTCACTACCGGAGGCCGTGGTGAGAAAGACTTTATCAGCGGCGATAACATAGAGGGCGGCACTGGAAGAATTGCGGACCGTTACATGATCCAGAATTAATTGAACCTTCTCCTCATCACCGACATCAATCTGGATTTGACCATCTGAAAGAGAGCCGGTGATATAATAGGTTCCTTCCTTCGTAATCGTAATGGTATCCTCCAGAATCGTCACATGATTGGAATTGCAGGAAGAAGCTCCGTCGGAAAGTGTAATTGTAATGCAGGAATCGGTTTGATAAGAAGAATCGAAATCACGATCTTCAAACAGCTCGGAAGCATCCAATGGTGCAAGGGATGCTTCGGTATGAATTCCCGGGAAGAAAGAATCTTCTGTATCATCCGTCTCTTTCGGCGTGCAGGCGCACAGGAATGCGGTAAGAAAGAGGGGTATGGCAAATAGGTATTTCTTCATCATATACAGTATGCTCCAATCTGGGATACCGATGTGTTTGAATGCATCGGCCTTATTTTTAGAATCAAATTACGGAAAAAAGTACGCATGAACCGATTCTATCCAACAGGCATGCGTAGATTCTTTGTTCGTATTATAATATATTCTGTAGGAATCGGCTACAAATATTCCGAGACACGGGACAGAAAAATTGGGGTCGAAATCTTGTTAGTTGTATGAAAATTAGGAAAAACTTCACAAAAAACAGGGGTATATTTGTACATATAGACAATTGCTTAAATTAACTGAAAATTATATAATGTGGATATGATAGTTTGGCTTTGTTATGGACATTTTTAAGTTAGAGGGTGATGATTATGGCAGATAGACAGCGAAAAGAACAAAACACCATAAAAGTACCGCTTTTTTCCAGTATCAGATTCCGCCTTACGGCATCTTTTCTGGTACCGGTTTTATGTATTATAATTCTGGGATTTGTTTCCTCTCAGAAATCATCGAACGCAATATTAGAAAGTTATCAGAGTGCATCAGAGAACTCGATGTCGATGGTTGGACAGTATATGAATCTGGCGATTTCAACACTGGAGAGTGACTTTATCAAATACGTTAACGACGGAGAATTAAGTCTTCTTTATCGCGGTGAGAAGTCAGGGGAAGAAGCTTCAGTTATGCGGATTACAACCGAGACGGAATTGAAGAATCGTTGTACCGGTGATGATAAGATTAAAGGGGTATATCTGATTTCGAAGAACCAACAGCCGATTTATGTTGGAACGACGAAGATGTCGGCTTCGGCATACGATGATTATGTGGCAACCGAACAGGGACAGAGCGTTATTAATGATAAGTATAACTGGCATGTGCTTGGAGTGGATACCGAAGCGGATGCAGCACTCGGGGTTGGCAGTGAGGATTATGCAATTCGTCTGGCCCGTAACTTCAAGGATTCCGACGCGATTTTGGTGTTGGATATATCCAGAGATTTTGTGACGGAAGCACTTAGTACCATTGATTGCGGAGAAGAGGGGCAGTTAGCAATCATTACGGAAGATAATAGAGAATTCTTAGTAGTATCAGAGGAAAAACAAGACGAAGTAGATCCGGAAGATACCGTCTTTTTAGGAGAAGATTTTCTTGAGGATGCTTATGGGGATGAAGCAATCGGTACGGATACGGTAGAGTGGAAAGGAAAACAATACCTGTTCGTATACAGTCAGTTGGAGACTGGGAATAATGTAGTGGTATCCTTAGTTCCGGAAGATACCCTGTTGGAAAAGAGTCGCGACATTACTCTGATTTCCATTGTTTTAACCGTAATCGCGGCAGTGATTGCATTGTTACTTGGAACGATGATGGCAAGCAGAATCAGTGGAACGATACGCTACATATTAGATAAGATTGAGAGAGTGTCAAGAGGTGACTTGACCATCCAGTTAAAGACGAAGAAGAAAGACGAACTTGGAATGTTGTGTGTTGGGGTGAATAACATGGTTGGACATGTTAAGAACCTGATTATACATGTAAATGGAGTTAGTGGTCAGTTGAATCAGGCGGCAAATTATGTTGCAGATACATCGAAGACCTTTATGGAGACATCCGAAGATATCCAAAGAGCTGTTTCTGAGATTGAGGTTGGAGTCAATCGTTTGGATTCGGGCTCAGAGGATTGCTTAAGTCAGATGGATTCTTTGTCCGGCAAGATTACGAACGTAAGCATGAATGCGAATGAGATAGAGAAGCTGACGACCTCGACGAATACTTCGATCGGAGTTGGAATTAATTCCGTGCAGGCGCTAACCAGCAGTGCGGAATCTACAACCGTAATTACGAAGAATGTAATTAGTGCGATTGAAGAGTTAGAAGAGAAATCGAACTCCATCAATAAAATCATCGGTGCAATTAATGAGATTGCTGAACAGACCAATCTCTTATCCTTAAATGCGTCGATTGAAGCTGCAAGAGCCGGTGAAGCCGGTAAAGGATTTGCGGTTGTAGCAGAGGAAATCCGAAAGTTATCCGACCAGTGTTTGGAATCGGCAGCAAAGATTTCCGATATTGTTAATGAAATTGTACTTAAGACAGGTGATGTTGTTAAGATTGCAAAACAGGCAGAAGATGTTGTATCTTCACAGGCCAGTGCAGTAGAAGAGACAACAGCATCCTTTAATCAGATTGATGAACAGGTTCGCTCACTGATTGTTGCGTTGAATAC
This sequence comes from Lachnospiraceae bacterium, assembly GCA_045605685.1. Classification (GTDB taxonomy): domain Bacteria; phylum Bacillota; class Clostridia; order Lachnospirales; family Lachnospiraceae; genus Roseburia. The sequence goes on along the minus strand of JAZUQL010000053.1, from coordinate 429 downwards.
AATATCAAGCAACGTACAGGAGATGAACAGCTCCAGAACAGAGACGTTAGGCGCAATCGAGAGCATTTCAGCAGTATCTGCAGAAACAGCTGCATGCTCATCCTCCGTATATACGACTGCAGGAACTCAGCTTTCCGCAGTAGGAGAATTAGACAGAGCGTCTGAAGATTTAAGACAAAAGGCGGAACAGCTAATACAGGCACTAAGTACCTTTCAAGTATAGTTTTATCATGAAAACTCCTTTTAAAAAACGGGTGATGTACTCACCCGTTTTTTTATGCATTATTACACTTCTTGCTTTTGGAAGTGCTTTTTATAATTTTCATTTAACCAGTCAACACACTGCATACGCCCTTCTTCTGTAAAAGGGAACGTGGTATCGGTTTTTTCGGCATTCGGTGTCAGGTCGAAGATATAAGGTCCCCGCCA
>JAZUQL010000052.1:0-26286 GCA_045605685.1 Lachnospiraceae bacterium | reverse complement strand
CAAGAATAGCACCAACAATCACTTCTTCTTCAACTGCTACATAACTACAATCCGGATTTCTAAGCAAATATGCGTCAATACCTTCCTTTGTATCCTCACCATTTTCATGGAGATGAACTCCTTTTATCTGTTTCCAAAATGATATGATCTGATCCACCATGTGTGTTGTTAGTAGTTTATATGTAATCACTTTTAGCACTCCTGTCCTTTCAATTTTCTTTATAACTCACTTTGCAAAATTCTGATTGAAAAATTTCTTCTCTCATAGATTTACAAGCTCCTCCTCATAAACAAATCTGCAAATTTGTTATTATTGTAACATTCCGTCTCATAGAATCCTATGTTTTGGTATAAAGCAATTGCCCTGCTACTGGTGGATAGCGTATCTAGACATATTTCCTTAAAACCATACCTCTTTGCTTCTCCCAACGCATGAAGCAAAAGCTTTCTTCCATATCCATTACCTTGATACTTTTGGTATAGGTATAATGCTTTTAATTCACACATTCTGTCATCTATTCTGCTAATTGCAACTGTACCAATAATTTTCTCGTCATCAAACAATGCCCAAAACGCTACAAAATTTTGTTCTATATTACTATATTGACGGTAACGATTTTCTAAATCCAATTTTCGCCCTGATTCCGGCAGACATTGTTCCAGAAAAGTTACTACTTGTTGTTGGCATGTTGCATTTACCTGCTTAATTTGCATTTTTATTTCACCAAACTCCTTCATTCTATACAAGCCTCAAAAAACGCATTTAACTCATGCATAAATTCCATGTCATGTTCCATGTATAACCACTTGTCAACTTGGTCTCCGTCTTCCAGCGTCTCTTTGTATTCCAATGCCCTATCTGACAAAAAATAATCATAGTGCCCTTCTTGTTCCAGCAAAATATAGGTACAATTTGGATTTGTAATTTGATTTCTCTTTTCATAAATCGGACTTGTCCCACCATAGAACTCATCCTCTGTTCCGCTAATCACTAAAACAGGAATATCTACTGCATTAATTCCCTGTACTGCTGAAACATAAGCATCTGCTCCAAAATTTATTTTCATAAAAAGCTTTGCATACACTGCACCTATACTATGGAATATACCTGTAAATCTTTCGATGGAATACTCCCATTGCTCTATTGGCATATCAAATCCTGAAGCTACAATGGTACCATCCACGTAATGCTCCTCCTGTAATACCGCAGCAGTTGCATATCCACCAAGACTATGTCCAAATAAAAGGAATGGCATATCCCGAAATCTTTCTGCACCCTCTACATATGTCAATACTGCATCCAAATCCTTGACGGACTGGACATAGCCAACCATATTTTTTCCTTCACTTTCATAACAACCGGTATAGTCATAGCACAGTACCGACCAACCTTGGTCTACAAAGTACAATATTTCATATAATTTTATATCACTGGCATCTCTATGTCCGGGACTGATTATAATAAGACCTTTCTCGCTTTCTGCTCCATATAAATATCCTATCAGTTCATTTTTACCGGATGTAATCAACAACTCTTCTCTGGGATACTGTTCTTTGTCGCAATCCTCGTAGGTTACAAAATGCTCTATATCATATTTATCATAATCAGCCCGTGAAAAAACCATACTGTGTGCAATCACGATTGCAACATAAGGCAGTACTAATATTGCCATTATAATGATACAAAACCATATCATGTGCTTTTTTCTCTTACTCTTCATTTCAATTCCTCAATGTATATTAATATTCCTCACTTTTACATATCGGCATACCATTTTCATCTAAGTCACGGCCTCTAGCCCCTTGAATTAAACGTTTCAACATATAAGCTCGCCAGCTCATCCAAATGGTCTAATGTGATTTCTTCATAATACATTTTGCCACACCCATCCTATCATTTTCTCGCATCATATTCTCAAAACTCTCTCGCTCCCCATTATACCAAAAGCACTCTCAAGTTTCCACCTGAGAGTGCCTACATTCCACTTATTCTATTCTCCATATTACCTTGCTTCTCAATCGTTCTATATTGTTACAACCACATGTACGGTACTTTTGCTAATCCCAAACTTTTTGGCAGTTTGACGGACTGTAGCATTATTCTCAATTATATAGTCCGCTATTTCCACCGCTCTTTCTTCAATATATTTTTTCATAATAAGACCCCTGCAATACTTGTTTTTACATTGTATGCAAGGGTTTCTTGTTTATTCCTATTTTAGGTCTGTATGGATAACTCGTCTAATCCGTAGATGTACCGAAATGACATCCATTCCTTAGAATCTGCTTCCTGACCTTCTAACTCTTCTTTCAAAGAATTCCGGCGGTCTATGATAAAATAAATGCAGTTACATCCATAGGATGCCGCCATGGGCATAAAATAGTCTGCAACCCACTTCGTATCTTCCGGCAGATTCTCAAACCCGTTTCTGGTATCTGCAACATAGTTACAACGATACTGACGAATCATTTGCAATGCATATTCTAATGGAGCCCTGTAATCCGCGTAACAACAGAACTTCTTCCATTTCACAAATACAACATTGTATTTTGGTTCATATGTTACATCACAATATTCTGACTGATACATCATCTCCTCCTAAGACACTTAATGACCACAGGAATGAGAACCGCATCCGCCACTTCCACAATTACCATGATGCTCGTGGCCTTCTCCATGATGGTTACAGGTTACATTCGGATTAAAGATTAAGGAATCGTTTAAAAATGCTTGCACGGCATCGTCTGCATTCCCTGACACACCACCCAATAACTGAATTCCGGCTTCAGCCAACGCCATCTGCGCACCTCCACCAATTCCGCCGCAGATTAGTACGTCTACCTGATTACCGGATAAAAGTGTTGCCAACGCACCGTGTCCGCTGCCGTTGGAATCTAGAATGGTCTCCGAGATAATGTTGCCATTCTCCGTATCATATAATTTAAAAGTCTCCGTATGTCCAAAATGTTGGAAGATTTCGCCATCTTCATAAGTAACTGCAATACGCATATTGTTTCCTCCTAAATAGTTATTATTGTTGTATTGTAAGGTTCGAATCACCACTTATGATAAATCCAATATGGCTGATTGTCTCGCCTTTCTTAATTGTACCATTATATTCCGCATTCTGCATCACTAAATTCAAACCATCTATCGTAATCTTTCCATTCCAATTCTCTGAATAATGAAAGTGATTTGAAAATGGAATCGTAACTTTCCATGCTTTCTTATCTGCTCCGGATACGTTCTTAAGAGAACAATCATACAAATAAAAGATGCAATTATCCCCTTGCCAGGTTTCCCTCAGCGTGCAGGTCACTTCGATTCCATTCGACGTAATAGAGATTGCTTCTTGGAGTGGGGCGGTATTCTCTTCTTTGGAATCATTCTGGCCGGTGTTTTGACTTAGCAGTTCATCCCCTGTCAACATGCCATATAACCATCTTCCCGATACCGATAAATCCTCTATCGTAAATCCACTTGTTTTGGAGCATCCGGAAGCTATCATGGCAGAGGATTCATTCTTATTCGACAGATTCCATGCCACATAACTTATGCCATAAGTATCCATCGTATTTACCCATATGTTTGCCTGCTCTATATCTATTGTGCCGTTTCCGCTTGCATCACAAATCCCATATTCTGAAACAAAAATCGGAAGCCCTGCCTCGATTGCGTCTATCATACGTTCTCTTAGGGCCTGATTATGCGTAGCTGCATAATAATGTAGCGTATACATCACATTTTCAAATTCTGACAGTGGGTTCTCTGCTGCAATATCAATATCCTGACACCAACCCGGCGTTCCCACCAAAATTAATGCATCCGGATCGTTCTTTCGAATCACGGGGATAACTTCCTTCGCATAGGCACGCACATCTTCCCATGAGGTTCCGCCGTTTGGTTCATTACAAATCTCATAGATAATATTATCGTAATTTGCATATTCTGCTGATATATGACCGAAAAATTCAATGGAATCATCAATATATGTATTTGGATTGCAATCCTTTAACACATGCCAATCCACAATCACGTATAAGTCTTCCTCTGTCGCATATTGAATTCCGTTTCGTACAAGTGCGTTTAGTTCTTCTCTGTTTCCATCCGTACAATAGCCGCCGTTTTCAGCCGTATACATCGCCAGACGTATTACATTGGCTCCCCACCCGTATCTGAATTCGGAAAAACATTCCCGATTTACATACTCCGGATACCAAGACAAGCCATGGGTACTGATTCCTTTTAATTGTACACGTTCGCCGTTCTCATCCACAAGACTGGTTCCATCCACATGCAGGGAACCATTTTCCGACGGATATGCCAACACAACCTTATCTTCCTCTTTCGTTTGCGTTTGCTCTGTCTGCGTATTCTCTGTCTGTGCGATTGTCTCAGTTTCACCCGTGCCCTGTTTTGGTTCTTCTTTTTTAAGAAAAAAACAAAGCAGGATAATTAGAAGAATTAAGATTACGGCAAGCACGATATAGATAAATCTCTTTTTTTTCATGTTTTCTCCTTCTATGTACGTAATAAAATACTGGAAAATTTGTAAAAACTTGCTATAATTGTGAAGTTGTGCAAATACTCGTTAACTTTATGGAGGAATCAAATGACTGAATTAAAACCAAAACTATTTGACTGTTTTAAAGGCTATACCAAAAAACAAGCCGCAAAAGATATTGTATCCGGTATTATTGTAGCAATTATTGCTCTCCCGCTTTCGATTGCACTTGCAATTGCATCCGGTGTCGGACCGGTACAAGGTCTCTACACGGCTATTATTGCCGGATTTTTTATTTCCTTTTTCGGAGGGAGCCGTGTCCAAATCGGTGGACCAACTGCCGCATTTGTCGTAATTATATATGGCATTGTAGCCTCTTACGGAACGGACGGACTCATTCTGGCAACCATAATGGCCGGAATCATCTTAGTTATAATGGGATTTTGTCGGTTTGGTTCTTTGATTAAATATATTCCATATACCATAACCTGTGGGTTTACATGCGGTATTGCAGTCACCTTGTTTGTCGGACAATTTAAGGATTTTCTGGGGCTTTCCATCGAATCGGTTCCATCCGAATTCCTAGAAAAAATAATCTGTTACGGAAAACACATAACAAGCGCGCAACCACTTACCATTGGTGTTGGTGCACTTGCCCTGATTATCCTGATTCTCTGGCCAAAAGTAACGGATAAAATTCCCGGTTCTCTTGTTGCCATAATCGTCACAACAGCCATTGTATATTTTGCAAAATTGGATGTCAACACAATCGGAAGCGTATTTGGAAAATTATCCTCTTCTTTCCCAAGTTTACATATTCCTTCCATTGAATTTAGTATGATAAAAGAACTGATTTCACCAGCTTTTACAATTGCAATCCTTGCCGGTATCGAATCCCTTCTCTCTGCGGTTGTTGCAGATGGAATGATTAATGACCGTCACAAATCGAATGCCGAACTAATTGGCCAGGGACTGGGTAATATCTTCTCCGGACTATTCGGCGGTATTCCTGCTACCGGTGCGATTGCACGTACTGCTGCTAATGTAAAAAATGGCGGTCGTACTCCGATTGCCGGCATCGTTCACTGTATTACACTTACACTGATTTTAATCGCACTTATGCCCCTTGCTTCCTTAATTCCTATGACAACCTTAGGTGCAATCCTTCTTATGGTTGCCTGGAATATGGCGGACTGGCATGCATTTGCAAGAATCTGCAAAACAGCCCCAAAAAGCGATATTATTGTTCTTGTTTTAACATTTTTCCTAACGGTATTCTTTGATTTGGTTATTGCCATCGAAGTAGGTGTAGTTCTTGCTGCAATTCTCTTTATGAAAAGAATGGCGGACACTGCAGAGATAAACAAATGGAAATACACGGATTCCCCGGACATTACTCCCGGAGAAACCGAGCGGTTCCTTGATATCCCTCACAGCATCCGCGTCTTTGAGATTAATGGTCCTTTGTTTTTTGCCGCCTCGGATCAATTATTAAAAATCCATTCCGGAAATCGAACAAAGGTTATTATTATTCGTATGAGAAGCGTTCCCGCTATCGATGCCAGCGCTATGCGTGCATTACGCGAACTTACCGAACGTGCTCAAAAGAAACAGATAAAACTTCTCTTTTCCCATATCAATCAGCAACCTCGCAGTGTTATGGAAAAAGACGGTTTTATTGCTTACCTTGGAGAAGAAAATATCTTCCCTAATATTATGGAAGCACTCAATTATGCTCAAAACTATGTAAATAACAAATCCTTACACAAACATAAGAGCGACAATTAATAGAGAAATCGCCATAAGTACCAATGCAACTAACATCGCACAGAAGAATGATCTCGCGTAGTTGCGAACGTTGATTTTCTTTGTTCCTCCAACTGCAAACACGATTAAGAAAATCAAACCGATTAACGGAATACAGAATAAAATATTATACCAGAAATACCCCCAAGCTTTGATTGGCTTATAGTTGTATCTTGGATCAACTTCAAACCCCAGTATATTGCTTGCATTATTCGGAGCCGGTGTCGGTTGAACTGGCGGTGTATACATATTCTGGTTCATTTCACTATATTGTGGAGTTGGCATTGGTGCAGGAATTGGCGTCGGAGCCGGAATCGGCGTCGGAGCCGGAATCGGTGCAGGTATCGGAGTTGGTGCCGGTATTGGTTCCGGCTCTGTTACTGCCATGTTTGGTTCCATAGACATCTCTTCTGCCGGTGCACTATACATTGGCATCTCCTCTGCCGGTGCTGCTTCCATTGGCATCTCCTCTGCCGGTGCTGCTTCCATTGGCATCTCTTCTACCGGTGCCGCTTCCATTGGCATCTCTTCTACCGGTGCTGCTTCCATTGGCATCTCTTCTGCCGGTGCTGCTTCCATTGGCACCTCTTCTACCGATGCTGCTTCCATTGGCACCTCTTCTACCGGTGCTGCTTCCATTGGCACCTCTTCTACCGGTGCTGCTTCCATTGGCACCTCTTCTGCCGGTGCTGCTTCCATTGGCATCTCTTCTGCCGGTGCTGCCTCCATTGGCATCTCTTCTACCGGTGCTGCCTCCATTGGCACCTCTTCTGCCGGTGCTGCCTCCATTACCGGAGCACTTGCTACCGGAGTTCCGCACTTCGTACAGAACTTAGATCCTTCTGATATTAGGTTTCCACAATTACCACAAAACATAATTTTCCTCCTTGGAATTATAAATATTTTTTATATAAACGTTCAAAAGCACTAAAAGAGCGTTGAATCATTTCTTTCTCTACACAATAAGAGATTCGCACATAACCCGGACATCCAAATCCATTCGCAGATACAATTAACAAATCTTCTTCTTTGGCCTTCTCACAAAATGCATCTGCATCTTCCTCCAATGCTTTCACAAACATGTAAAAAGCCCCTTGTGGCTTGTAGCACTCATATCCGATTTGGGTAAGTCCTTCATACAACAAATCCCGATTCTGTTTGTATGCATCAATATCCCCTGTATGTCCAATACAACGTGTAATAACCTTCTGAAAGAGACTGGAAGCACAGACATATCCAAGTGCACGACCTGCTCCTGCAACTGCCGCATACAATTCCTTGCTCTTGTCTATCTCACCCGGAACCAATACATATCCAATTCTCTCTCCCGGCAGTGACAATGACTTGCTGAAAGAGTAGCACACCAATGTATTGGTGTAATATTTGGTAATATATGGCACCTCTACTCCATCATATACAATCTCACGATAAGGTTCGTCTGAAATGATATAAATATCATGCTTATATTCGCGTGATTTCTGCTCTAGGATATTAGCCAATTGAGTAATCGTCTCTTTTGAATAAACTGCACCGGACGGATTATTAGGCGAATTAATAATAACCGCTCTGGTATTTGGATGGATGGACTGTTCAAATGCATGGAAATCTATCTGAAACTCCTTCGTATCCGCCGGTACCATAACACAATTACACCCCGCCGCCTCTATAAAAACACGATATTCCGGAAAAAACGGTGCAATCACTACAAATTCATCTTCCGAAGACACCTTCAGCGCACGGATGCAGATGGATAAAGATGCGGCTGCCCCCATCGTAATATAGAAATTATCTGCTTCAAACGAAGTACCATACGTTTGGTTCAGGTATTCTGCTATCGCATTCCGCGTCTCATAATCCCCCTGTGCAGAAGTATATCCATGTAAAGACATGGCATCCAATGTGTGCGTTAAATCACGAATCGTCTCATCAATACATGCTGGTGGCGGAACGGTTGGATTACCCAAAGAAAAATCATAAACATTCTCTTTTCCTACAATCTCAGCACGTTGTCTGCCGTATTCAAAAAGCTTACGAATTGCGGATGGCCTGCTGCCCAATTCATACATATCATTCAAAATAAACATGCTCTCTCATCCTTTCTTAAATATCATATCATAATGCTAGTTCTTTTCAAGATAATCCTGATAACCTTTTTTCATTGTCCGTTCAATTTCCTCCCGAAGCATACCGGCCGAAATAACTCTCGCACCTTGGGCTGACACTACAAATTGTTCCAAACGATCTGATGTTGCAACGATGAGTTTGTATTTTCCGTTTAGTTCATGAGACGTTCTCTCAATATACGCATCTGCCGTCTCGTCCTGCTTCGTATAGACAATCTGTATCTCGTGCTGTTCCTGCCTGCTTCCCGGATTCCCTTTAACCCGATAAGCATCGAATACAACTAAAATCGGACATCTTTTGTAGCCCTGATATGCATGAAGCATATCTACAAGCTTATCTCTTGCGGCATCCATATTGTCTTTGGCAAGTTCTTTTAAATCCTCCCATGCAAACACCACATTATAACCATCGACAATTAGGTAATCGCTTCTTCTATCCGCCTTTGGATAAATCGGATTCCCCTTTTTATCCAGCTTAGGTCCATTAGTTGCTTTAACCGCTGCGGTCTTTTTGTACCATTTTTTTCTGTTTTGTTCTAACACATCTTCTCCGGTCAATTTGAATTCGCGTGCATAAATTTGCTGCAGTTCCCGGTCTAACTCATAAGCACTTGTTCCGGGCGTTTTGTTCTCTTTTTCCCGACATTGTGCCTCGAACTGTTTTGCCTTTTCCAGTAATTTCTCTTCGTATTCTTCTTTCTCTTCAGATACGGTCTCTTCCCGTCCATTGGCATGAATATAGTCCACGTGCATATACTTAGGTACTTCATCCCAGGGAACAAGGTATCCCGCTCCATGCGCACAAAAAACAGAGCCTGTCGGATTGGCGGTATCTGCTTCACTGTCATAGCCAATTTGTTCTATGACTTCTACATCATTATGACAAAAATCATACCCGGCTTTCTCAAAGCAAAGTATTCCGCTTCCTTTCGTGTAGGAATGAACTTCTGTCATATAATCACATATGGTTGACACCGGTGCCGTTCCCGAAAAGAAAGCTCTCTCTTCTCCCTCGCACGACAAATACTCCGGTGCTTCAAAACGGGCATGTCTCTGCCGTAAATCTGTCATGGCACGTCCAACACAATCGGTCGGGACTTCCAACTCAAACCGGTAATAAGGTTCCAACAAAACGGATTGTGTCGCTTTTAGGCCTTGTCTTATTGCACGATACGTTGCTTCCCTAAAATCTCCACCTTCGGTATGTTTCAGATGTGCCCTCCCCGTTACAATTGTGAATTTAATATCCGTAATCGGTGCTCCGGTTAGAACCCCTACATGCACGCGTTCTTCTATATGCGTGGCAATCTGTTTCTGCCAATTAATATCTAATGTATCCGTTGGACAGTCGAACGCAACTGTAATACCCGTCCCCGCCTCCTGCGGTTCCATCCACAGATGTACCTCCGCGTAATGACGTAGCGGTTCAAAATGTCCTACACCTTCAATTGGACGGGCAATCGTCTCTTTATACAGAATTTTTCCTTCTGCAAATGAAATGTCCATGCCAAAACGTTCTTTGAACTGACGGCTTATAACCTCCAACTGTACCTCTCCCATCAATCTTACCGATATCTGCTGCAGCTCCTCCATCCAGTCAATATGAAGTTGAGGGTCTTCTTCTTCTAAAACACGCAAATTCTGTAGAACCTCCGCAATGCTAACATTCGGTGGCGGTAAAATCTGATATTTTAAAACCGGTTCTAAAAGCGGCATCCTCTCTTGTTTCTCTATTCCAAGGCCCATTCCCGGAAAGGTATTCTTTAAACCGGTAAAGGTACAAACATCTCCTGCTTTTACGACATCGGCAATGGTATATTTCTTTCCTGAATACAGACGAATCTGGTCCACTTTTTCTGCCACATCATCATCTTGAATCTTTTCTTTGGTGCGAAACATTCCGGATGTAATCTTAACATGTGTCAGCCGAACGCCTTTTTCATCTCTGCCGATTTTAAATACGCGTGCACCAAATGCCTGCTCTTTCTTATTCTCCGATTCTCTTGCATACAACCGGATTCCCTCTAAAAGTGTCTCTATTCCCTCTGTTCTTAATGCCGAACCATAGTAGCACGGGAAAACCAATCTTTTCCTGATTGCATCTGCAATCTCATCCTCCGTTATCGTTCCTGTCTCCATATAATGGTTCAGTATACTTTCACTACACAACGCAAGTTCCTCGCAAAACGCTTCCTCTTGCACCCGCTCCCCGAAGCAAATACAATCTTCGGATAAACGTCGTTTTATAATTTCTTGTATTTTTGATTCGGAATCATGATATAAATCCATTTTGTTGATAAAAAGAAACGTCGGAACCTGATAGTGTTCCAACAAACGCCACAATGTCATTGTATGACTCTGCACGAAATCCGTGGCACTTATAATAAGAATGGCATAATCTAAAACCTGTAGCGTTCTCTCCATCTCAGCCGAAAAGTCCACATGCCCCGGTGTATCTAGTAACACAACGGAATGTTGTCCCAATTTCATACGGGCCTGTTTTGAGAAAATCGTAATTCCCCGCTGCTGCTCCTGTAATTCATAATCCAAACATGTATTTCCATGATCGACCCGTCCCATTTGGCGCAATGCACCTGTTTGATATAAGAAAGCTTCTGATAAAGTTGTTTTCCCGGCATCTACATGTGCCAAAAGCCCAATAACCACGTTCCTATCCCCTTTTGTTCCATACTCATATGCAAATATTTTATCATATTCTTACAAATATTTCATCGAATTTTCTTGCAGGGAAAATCTCCATCGAATATAATTATGAATAGTCTTTTATAGGTTTTAGGAGGAATTTCGAATGAACAAAAAAGAGATATTAGAAATAAAAAGACGTTTCCGCAAAGAAGATGCGTCCTTTACACAACTCTGTGGTTGCTACGTAGATGCCAACCGTAACAAAGTTTGTAAATTTAATCATAAATTTCTCAATCTGGAAGAGGAGGAATTCTATAAGTACCTTGAAATCGCCAACAAAGCTCTGTCCGGAACACTGGGGAACCAACTTCTGGAACTTTCCTTTCCGATGGAAGAGGAAGAAATCGGCGGCAGACAACACATTCTTATGGCACTTCGCGACTCAAACTTAGAAGATGAAGCACTTCTTGATACTTACTATGATTTGGTAATTGATACCTATGATCACGTAGGAAATTACCTGATTCTATTATTTAACGATAGTTACGATGTAATGACACGAACCAACGATAACATGAATCTGGACGAATCTGAGGAAGTCTATCGCTATCTGATCTGTGCGATTTGTCCGGTTGCTCTGTCGAAAGCTGCGTTGGGTTATCGTGAAGAGGAGAAGCGAATCGGTGCCCGAATCCGCGACTGGGTTGTTGCAGCACCGGATACCGCATTTCTCTTCCCTGCATTTACAGACCGCAGTACCGATATTCATTCCACACTATTCTACACAAAGAATACAAAAGCTCCTCATACAGAGTTCATGATAAACGGTCTGGGTTGTGGTGCCAAAAAAACTGCTACCGAAGAGAAATTAACGTTCCAGTCTATTATAGTAGATGTACTGGGTCCGGACGATGAGAATACCTCGGATTATCTGCTGGATATTTCTCAAAATCTAAATGACATGTTAGAAGAATACGGACAGGAGCATGACGACCAGACTCAGGATTTTGTTCTGGACACCCAAACGGTAGAAAAACTATTAGAAGAGAGTCATATCCCGGAGGACAAGGCCAAACGGATTGAGAAGTCCATCCAGGAAGCCTTTGGAGAAGAGCCTCCTATGGCAGAACACATTGTTGATTCAAAGATTATTGAACAAAACGCTATTCGGATTGAAAAGCTTGCATTGGAAGACCAGGTCGGAACTTTAACACAATCACTACAAGAATGTCGGGATGAACTAAATTCATATACCAGCGAGATAAAATCCTATGACGTTGTCCTTCATGTAAAACCACAGAAAGCCAATCAGATCAAATCTCAGGTCATTGATGGCAAAAAATATCTTGTAATCCCAATGAACGATAATGAAAACGCAACAATAAATGGGGTCGACGCTAATTTATAACAACAAAAAACTCATTCACAATCTGTGAATGAGTTTTTCTTATGGTCGCATTACTTTAATTCTTCCGTCATTTTGGTACATTTGCCGTGCAACTTCCATTGCCACTTCTGACGGTTTCCAAGTCTCCTTCCAACGCTCAAATGATTCGCTATAGACACCCTGATTCATAAGGGCTTCAATGGTATAATGATTCAACTCGTTACAAAAATGCATCAGCTGTTCATAATGATTCATCGTCTCCAAAAGATTCGTTCCGTATCTTTCCTGTTCCAATCCCGCAATCGAGATAACCTGCATGCACAAGTGCAATTCGCCCGTAATGTCCGATGCTTCCATCAGAATATCCGGTCTGTGTTCCAAGCAACACAAAAAATATTCTTTTGCACCATTTACATCCTTCTTCTCAAAGAACTCTGCAAGTCGCCTGCGGATTCCGGCAATCTCCGACTTCTCACCCAGCATTCCAACCATACACTCATAAACCTTAAGCTGATTCTGTTTTACCCAGACATATTGCAAAAATTCGCTGATAAAACCGTAAATCCTGCGATGATAAGAATCTTCTTCCTCTATAATCATATTCTGCTCCATGTAAGAAAAAATACCAAATAACCACTCCATGTATGCGTCATATAATTTTTTTGAAGTAATGAGTATATTTCCAAAATAAGTGTGGCAGCCTTGTACCAATTCCTGATACGTATCTTTGTATTCCGGACAAACCCTACAGATTGCTTCGTATGTTTTTTCAAGATAATATGGTTTATGGTTTTGGGCAAATCCATACTCATAGGAAAAATTTAATTGGAGAGTCTTCGTTGTAATCAAATCATACTTTGAAAGAAGATGACAAATCTCCGTTTCAGATAAAGCGTATCCTAAGTTATTAATCAGGTATCTTCTATAATGACATGTCCCGACATATGTAACATCCTTGACATTCTTCCATACCCAATATAATCCGGTCAATTCGCTAAAATACATATTTTTGGATGAGATATGCTCTCCCGTATTGTCTCCGGTATAAGAAAGAAGGCGGTCCCCCGCCTCCGCTTTCTTTAAATATTCCTCTCTTCCCACATGAAGCGGAATATAAATATTGCTTTGTGGTTCCTCAAACGGAACGTGTGTCATTACGTATATTTTAAGCCCTTTGTCCATCTTTTTGCTCCATCGCTTTACTCAACATATAAAAAAGTTCCAAAAACTCCTTTTCCACATCTTTCATGGAGCGTTGCGAATAATCCGGTTCGCTAATCAATACAGGTTGCACGGAATATATTTTTTCGTCCATATAATATAAGAATTCATAATACAAACAACCATCGTCTATATTCTTTACCAAGGATGGTTCCTCTCCCACTAACGGTTCCGGCAAAAACTTCTCAAAAATGGCATCCTGCAAATTATTCTCTAGTTGTTGATACATCGGAAGATTCTTCTTTACCGGTCTTGTAATGTCCGACAAATAGGCTTCACTGGAATCATGCAACAAACATGCAATCGCAACCTTTGGGGTATAATTTCTGGCCATTGCCTCTTTCGCACATTGGATACTATGCTGTGCAACAGAAAAGAATTCCTTAAAATGACCGTTTGCACGCGTTAACATTGACAATGCATGTGCAATGTCCTCAATTACAATTTCTTCTTGGTTTGGTTCAAAAATATTAATGTGCTTCTTTTTGTAAGTTGTTATTGTATTCATTCGCTTCTCCTTATCCCCTGTCACATCGGGTCCTCTTCCAATAATGCTTCATTTTATAGTCGGCTTTTTGCGTTACATCCTGACCCAGAAACTCCGGTGGCTGATATCCTTTTGCCTCTTCTTCCGAAGAGAATTCAATTTCCCCATAATAGAACTCCCACGGCGTTCCGGGATCCACTTGTGAAACCTCTAGAATATGTTCCCCTAACTGATATCTTTTGTATCTTTTTTGTATCATGGGCTTGCCTATAAATTCCACAATTTCGTTATAAAAATTACGGTCTACTTCGGTTTTTATTTCGGTACGGGACAAATCACCATCGCCTTTTACCGTCAACCGATACTGTGTCATTCCATTTTGTATATCTGTTGCTTTATGAATCCGAATCTCCGGTTCAATACTGATATACCCTTGTTCCAAATGCACTTCCCCTAGACAGCGAAGTTGATTTGGAAAGGTGTTCATGATAAATTTGCGTTCTATTTCTAATGCCATCCTATTACCAACACAAAACTTCTGCACCGTCTTCTGTCACCAATACCATAATCTCCCATTGCGCAGACGGTTTTCCATCTTCTGTATATACCTCCCAGCCATTCTCATCATCTACAAAGATATCTGCCTCCCCCATGTTAACCATTGGTTCTATCGTAAATATCATTCCCGGCACCAACAACATTCCGGTACCTTTCTTGGAATTATATCCAACCCATGGGTCTTCATGAAACTTCAGTCCTATGCCATGTCCTCCGATTTCCCTTACCACGGTATATCCATTCGCATAGGCATGGTCGTGTACAGCCTGCCCCATATCTCCGAGAAATCCCCATGGTTTTACTTCTTTCAAACCAAGCTCTACACATTCTTTCGTCACTTGTACTAATCTTTTCTTCTCCGGGCTTACCTCTCCAATACAAAACATTCTTGAAGAATCCGAAAAATATCCGTCTAATATTGTAGAACAATCCACATTAACGATATCTCCTGATTTTAATATGACATCGTCTGATGGAAATCCATGGCAAACCTGCGCATTTACAGATGTACAAACACTATATGGAAATCCTTCATAATTCAGTGGTGCCGGAATTCCGCCCCGCTCCGTTGTCATATCATATACAATACGGTCTATTTCAGAGGTTGGCATACCTTCTTTGATATGCTCTTCCAGATAATCCAAAATCTCTATATTAATCTTAGCACTCTCTTTAATTTTTTGTATCTGTTCCGGTGTTTTTAAAATAGTGTGCGACGGTACAACATGCCCCATTTTCTCATACTTTGCTATTTTCTCATCTAGTGCTGCATGGCATGTTTTGTATTTCCGGTTACTTCCGCACCAGCACGGATCATTTCTTCCGATTTTCACCCGACAAACCTTCTTTCTAATAATTTATTGTGATATTTCCCATGTCTACCCGGTTCCAGACCGATTCCTTTATGGTATAGTCCTGTTCCTCTAATAATAATACATATGTTTCTGAAGAATGCTCATAACTTGAATATTCTTCATTCTGAAGATTGGCGTATATTTCCTGGTATTTCTGGGCATACGCCATCTTCTCCATAGAATGATAGATATCTTCCCTTTCAATTCCCAGTCTTTCATCTCCGCCTCTTTCTGTTAAGTCATACCAGAAATCCGAGACATCATTCTCCAAATATTCTCGTTCTTCTTCTGTAAGTTCAATCTCATCTTCCATCGCCATCTGGTAAAAAAGTTCATCATGCAACGCCATCTGCATGGCCGTATCTAATGCCATCACTTTTACAAAATGACCATTGATTCGCAATTGCCAGTATCTCTTAGGATTCTGTGCATCATATACTTCTGCCTGCTTATTTATTTCCTGTTCTTCATATGCAACATAAAAAGCCAAATCTTTTAAAGATAATGAAACTCCATTTATTTCAGCTACAGTCTCTTCTAAAGATTCGGCATAAATCAATTTCTCTTTTTGTTGCATATCATGTATTGTATAAAAAACGAGCAACAATATAATGAATGCAAATACTATGGGTAATAGTAAATTCCTTTTCTTACTTCGCGTAGCCATCTTAAACCCCTCGTTATTGGCAAAGTTTTGCTACCACCTGATTAATCACCTTACCGTCTGCCTTACCTTTTAACTTAGGCATAACGTTCTTCATAATCATTCCTTTGTTCTTAGAATCGATCAATTCTGCAAAATTATCCCGGATAAAGGTTTCCACCTCTTCTTCCGACATCATCTGTGGAGCATACTCCTGATAAATCTCGTAGCGGGCCTGGTATTCTGCACGTAAATCCTCTCTGGATTCCGGGCAGGTATCAATCTGTTCCTTAACCGTCT
Organism: Lachnospiraceae bacterium; assembly: GCA_045605685.1. Taxonomy (GTDB): domain Bacteria; phylum Bacillota; class Clostridia; order Lachnospirales; family Lachnospiraceae; genus Roseburia. The sequence continues at coordinate 9,756 of JAZUQL010000052.1, read as the reverse complement.
TTAACTCTTTCAGAATAACGCGGTCAACTATCTCTTCTGTAATATTATCTCTGCACCCTTCATCAATTCCAACTTTCTTCGCAGCAGAGACAAGTGCGGATATTGCATCCTTACGTACTTTATCTTTTGCTTTCATTGCTGCAATCATGTCTTTTTGTAAGGTTTCCATCTGCATAGATTCTGTTCCTCCAGTCTAATCCTTTACTACTCTTCGAATCGCTATAATTCCACGACAATTTACTTTCCGGTTCGATGTGATACCAGCCTTTGCTGACTGAGCTTCCACAATACATCCGTTTCCTATGTAAATTGCCACATGTCCAACTCCGTTCTTCGGCTCATATACGACAATATCGCCCGGTTGCATATCTGCGTAGGCAACTTCCTTCCAGCCCGCATTCTGAAATGCCATGGAATAACGTGGGACACTATATCCAAAATGTTTATATACTAAATGTACAAATCCCGAACAGTCACATCCGTTTGTCAGGCTGTTTCCTCCCCATACATATGGGTTCCCTACAAATTGTAGTGCGTAATTAACAATCTCTCGTCCGGATGCCGTTCCCTGTGATGGTGCCGGCACATCGCTATAATCTTCTCCGTCCGAACCACTGCTTGCATCGTCAATAATAGCCTGATACTCTGCCGCTTTCCGCTTTGCTTCCGCAATCTGCGAAGCATAAGTGTTCGCCTGACCCTGCAAGGTTGCCACCAATGATTCCATCTCTGCCTGTTGACCCAGATAACTCTCCTGTAAAGCAAGCATCTCATCTCTTTGCGTTTCTAATTCCGCCGTCAACTCTTCTACCCGTTGTACTTCATTCTTATAATTCTCCAAGAGTTGTCGATCCATCTCATATACATTATTCGCATATTCAATACGATTTAGCATATCTGCAATTCCATCTGATTCCAAAAATGCAGTCATTAATGAGGTAGAAGAACTATTCTCATACATAAACTGAATACGAAGCTTCATGGCCTCATATTCCTGGTCTTTCTTCTCGATTGCTGCTGCCAAATCCACCTCGGCCTGTTCAATTGCGGCATTATGTTCCTGGATATCACTTTCCAACTTAGACTGTGCATCCATAATATCCTTTAGTTGTTTCGCTGCATCTGCAACCTGGGCATCGACATTTGCTTTTTGTGATTCCAACTCTTCCATATCTTCTTCAAGTTCATCTAAACTATCCTGTGCATCTGATGCCGGAGATGCCCATACAGTATCATTCCCTTTATTAAATTGCTCGATTACCGGGATACTCACCAGAAAACATCCAACCAAAGCTGCTGAAATAATACGTCGTCTTGACTGATTCTTTAAACGTTTCAAAAACATCTTTTTCTCCCTTCCTAAAACTACATATATAAACATTATCTCATAACACTCGTCTTTTTTCCACACTTTTGTGGTGATTTCTATTATTTACATCTTTACTTTCTCTAGCGTAATTTTGTGTACTTTATCTTTCTCAAACTGCACCTGTATCGAATACCCATCTTTTTCCCATTCATACGTCTGTGCTTCTGAAAAAAGCCCCATACGTTCATCATCCGGTTTCCCATAGATTCGGAATATTTCAGAAGAAGTCGAATAAAAATCTATCCCCTTATACCATTCCACCTGCGAAGCACTTCTTTTATTCATCTCGAGTGCGATGACTTGACAATCATGTATGGATTGTTCCTTGGCAGAATAATTTCTCACCTGTAGTGAGCCTGCATAATAACCGTTTTTATCATAGCAGCTATAAGTACCTTTCTGACTCGGTTTTAATATGATATTCGCATCTTCTTCCTGGAAGGAAAATCCACAGTTCTCAAACTCCTGCACTTTGATTGGGAGCGTATAGACCGTTCCGGATAATTTAATCTGGTTTATAAATTCCGGCTTGGGTTCCGTCTCCTCCGTTACTTCTGCCGGAGTATTCCGTTCGTGATATAAAATTCCACAACCAATAATCCCGGCAATTGTCAACAAAACCAGAACGGCTAAGATATATGCATATTTTGATTTTAATAATTCCTTATTCATTCAACCAATTCCCTATGCTTCCCCTTCTTATTGAATGGCAGGGGCGATAGAGAATCGTTTGATCTCATTATTTTCAAATATAATTTGAAATCCCTTGTCCATATTCCATGTATAAATCGTCATCTCATCCTTTTTTTCCTGCAGACTTGGTTCCCCAAGTATCGCAACCACCTCTTCATAGGTACAATAAAAGTTGGTTCCACCATAGAAGGTTACCATTGGTTTGTTTCCATAATAGGATTCAAAGACAATCTTGTATATTGTACATTCCGAAGCTTTCATCGATGCCGCTTCCCTGTTTGAAACCGTTACCGTTCCCATCGGTTCTCCATTTTCATCCGTAAAAAGATATGTTTTCTCTTCTCCACGAACAATCGTATCCTTACGAACAGCATCTTCTATGATGTATCCGGATGCTTCAAAATCGGATACCTTCAGCGGAAGTCGATATAGCCGGCCATTATACATGTAGGTGTACATATCTTTCAGTCCGCTACCATCTCCCGGTCCGTTTATATCCGCACTCGGATCGTCTGGTTCGCTCTCTATCTCAGATTCTGCCTCTGTCTCTACTTCTGTTTCTAGTTCTGACTCTGTTTCTGACTCTGATTCGCTCTCCTGTGCCGACTCCTGCTCCGTACTATTTGTCTGATTCGAAGGATTCTTTACAATTGATACAATGACCAGACTATATATAATAATCCCCAACACGAACCCGACAATCAACCAAACATTCGCCATCATGCTTTTGGCACGATGACCTTCATAATTCTCATTCTTATAATCCTTGTTGGCCAAAATCGTAAAAATAAGTGCAACAATTCCCGCAATCGGACATAAAAAAATCATAATGATGGATACTGTCAGTTTGAAAGAAAATCGATTCGGTAATCTGTGTTCTTGCTGATTCATAATATTCCCCCTTAATGTTCCTATTCGCGCTAATCATAGCATATCCTAACTTCATTTACAAGTTGATGCACCCCATTCTAGTAATACGGATATTTGATAGAAACAGCATAAAGTTTTCCATCTTCGTATTCTACTCTTAATTCATTTATATTATTATCCGGGCACAAATCCCAATTATAGTTCCCTTCCAGATAGGATGATTTGGGGTCTCCAAAAACTGCACAAAATTCTTCATACGTACTATCCCGATTCAGCCCTTCGTATAATTCAAAGTCCTGCAAATCATATACATCATAAAAACTAACCGAGTAAATCCGACACTCCTTTGCTTTTTTCTCTGATGCAGACAGATTATAGATTTCCACCATTCCAACCATATTGCCTTCTGCATCATAATAACTATACGTATCACTACTTTCGGCTTCCAATTCCGTCGTATACACATCTTCCTCCATGGAAAAACCGGACTCCTCAAATTCTTCCACCGTCATTGGCAACAGGTATGTCTTACCCGATCTTGTGTAACCGCAGAACTTGGTGTATTCATCCTGATACGCAGTTTCTTCCTTGTATGCTTCCTCCTCCGTCTCAGTCCAAAGATTGATTCTCTTCGTCGGTTTTGATTGCCCTGCCTCCTGATATTTTAGGCCAATCATAAGGAAAACACCGTACGTTGCAATCCCTATCAGCGCCCCTACAACCAAACAGAGATTCATTACTATTGTCTGTTCCGACCATTGCTCATAACATTGTCTTTTGTAGTTTTTATTGGCACAAATAGCAAAAATAAGAGCTGTAATTCCCGCAATCGGACATAAAAAAATCATTATCACGGATACGGTTAATCGAATGCCAAAATGATTCTTTGGTTTCACATTTCTTTTGTTCATATGATGATACCTCATTGGATTATTCCAGGTAATCATACCATATTCCCATTCTTTTTACAAAGCATGCTTTCTTCCAATCTTTCTCTCAAAAGGAAAAGTGCCGATTCAAACAAATCGGCACTTTCTTTCTTAATTGTATGGGAAACTTATTCTAATTTCATCCAATTCCCCGTCCCAGAAGCTTACTTCAAATTCTTCTGAATAATTTTCTGAATAGATATCCCAGCCATAACTTTGAGAATCATATGTTTCGCTTTCATATACATCATCCGGTTCGCCCATAACGGCACAAATCTCCGCATAGGTACTCTTTGTTGTAATTCCGCCATAGAATTCCAACCCTTCCACTGATTCAAGATCAGTAAATGAAATTTCATAAATAGTACATTCTTCTACTGTCAGGTCTTCATCTGTCAAGTTATAAAAATATGCAAATCCTACCAGGTCAGATTCCGCGTTGCGCATAATAACACTGGTAAAATAATTTGGTTCCAAAGTTTCCACACAACTGTCATCGTCAATGTATAATCCTACACTTTCCAATTCATCCAATGTCATTGGCAATGTGCAAGTAACACCATCTTTTATAAATCCGCATGCATCAGACAGTTCTTTTTGTCCGGATGGTTTCTTACTACCACTTGGCTTCTTTGAATCGTCATCTTTATCGTCTTTATCATCTTTGTCATCTTCTGAGTCTTTGTCGTCTTTGTCGTCTTTGTCATCTTTGTCATCTTTGTCGTCTTTGTCATCCTCATCATCGCTATCATCACGATTACTGCGACTTGAACTTCCTGATGAAGAACCGGATCCAGATGAAACAACACTACATGCTCCAACGCACGCAACTGCAACAAACAAATATAATACAACTCCAATTACTAATCCGATAATTAAACAAATTGTTGAAGCTAATGATTTACTACGATATCCATCATAGTTCTGCTCTTTGTAATCACCATTTGCAAGAATCGTCATAACCAAAGATATAATACCAAAAATTGGGCATAATAATATCATTACAATCGAAAATGCCACTTTCATTCCGAAACGATTCTTCGGTGCTTCTACCTGCCCGTAAGCCGGTTGCTGATACATGGTATTGGCTTCATAACCGCCGGCATTATAACTGTTATTCGCGTTATAACCCGCATTTGGATTATATCCTGCGTTTGGATCATATCCTGCATTCGGATTATATCCTGCATTTGGATCATATCCTGCATTCGGATTATATCCTGCATTCGGATTATATCCTGCATCTCCTGAATTATATGCACTATTCGTGCCATTGTCCGGAGCACCATAGCTATTGTCTGGTCCTCCATATGGATTGTTGTTATTATTGTTATCCATATTTTCCCTCCCTATTTATTATTCGTGCTAATCATACCACATTCGATTTTTTATTACAAGCATCTGAAAATAAAAACGTCACTTCCTTCCTGCATGCAAAAATGGCACCGGAATTTCTCCCAATGCCATTTGCTTCCAATTATTCTTCAATCGGGTATGTGATTGTCACACTATCCATGCACCCATATTTGTACTCAATTGCTATGCCGGATGTGTAATCCGATAAAGTCCATTCATATGCGAAATGAGACGACTTTTCATTATAAGTATAATCATATGTAGGTTCTCCGAGATAGTTCGACAATTCCTCCTGTGGAGTTTCGAATGTAATTCCGCACTTTAATTCCAGTTGCGTCAGTTTCCCCAAAAAAGTCTGCAGGTTCTGAATCGACATCTTATATATGACACACGTTTCTACGTCCTGTTCATAATAACAAGGGTTTAAAACAAATATATAACCCAGAAAATCATCGTCCTGCGTTGTGAATGTATAATAATTCATCTCACGTGCCTGCATGGTATAATCTTCAATCGTATCTTCCACTACAAAATCTAATTGCAAAAATTCGCCAACCGTCATTGGCAGAATCATTTCCTCTCCCTCTAAGGTGAATTCAAAATAATCACTCTCACATTCCGGAAGTTCTCCTTCCATCCATGGCCTGCGTTTTTCTGTTTCCTCTTGTGTTGCCTGCTGCTGCGTTTGTGCTTCCTTTGGTTTTACCAAAAGCATGATAAATATAGTTGCAACAATAACCAACATGGCGCTGACTATAATTATCACCGGCAAAAATACTTTTGCCATCCGTTTATCATCCATTGCGTTTCTCGCCTTTCTCTGTCAGTATCTTCTATTTATGAAACTACTTTTTTTACAATTAAAATTTTCTCACCGTCTTTTATTATATCATTCGATAAATTATTTGTCTTGCATATTTCATCTATAGTTGTATGATATTTTTTGGCAACCTCCCATAAGGATTCCCCTTCTTTGGTCCGATAGCCGATAATTCCCGGTTGATTTTCCAGCATGACGGCATCTAACGGTTCTTCTTCTATCTCAATAATCTGCTCGATTTCTTTTTCTTTCCATGTAATTGCGGCAATATGAAGCAACCCTTTTATCTCATATTCTAACTGATCCAACAGATTTACCTGCAACTGTTCTACCCCGGACTCTAATTCATAACATAAGGCATCATCAATGGAATGAATTTCTATCAATTGTTCAAACGGAATTGCACTTTCCACATGTGCAATTGGAAACATATCATCCGATGTTAAATATAAGATATGTACAACCAACACTCCCTCTGCCATAATTCCATCTGCAACCATTCTTGTACTTTCAATCTCTACATCTCCGTGTACCGAACAAATCTGCAGGATTCGTTCTTGATTTTTCTCAAGTTTGAATTGTTCTCCTAACCGCACCTTTGCAATGTTTTTCATGTTGAATTCGGAAATCGTTGTTTTGTCTGTATTCGTATTTAAAGTTTTTTCCAGCGAATAGACATCCCTTAGGAAAGGAACTTGTTTTTCCTCCCATGCACACACCGTAATTTCCATGCTAATGTCTAAGTCCAGAACGCGATTCTCTCCGTCATAATCGTTGTGTGCCACTAATTCTGTATCCGCATTTCCCCAATCCATCCACAAAATTGCATCATTCCGAATGGATTCACTCGACACTTCTGACTTGACCGGCAACACGGTTGTGTACCACTCCATCTGATTCTCATCCCCCAGATAAAGCACATAGAGACTGCATTCGCCTTGAATCATGATGCCATTCTCTTTGACTACCGCTTCCATTCCACGACATTGAGCACTATACCATAGAATACGGTTAATATTCGGCTTTGAAGCCGGAAGGGAACTTTCTGTATGTATCCGCACCATGTCTTTTTGATGCAAAACATTGCTCATAACATCGAGCGTCTGTATTTTTTGTTGACTCTCCTCCCCACATACTCCGCTTGTAATTTCCTGCTCTAGGATTTCCGTAGATACTGCATACAAATCCACAACTGCACGCACAGTCAATTTTCGCGAATGTATCATCCCAACGGATAAATCCTCTAGCCTCCAACCAGTCTTAACACGGTCAAAATCATCGATTCCTTCCAGAATTAGTTTTTCCTGAAACGGAATCTCTCCTGTCAGTGTTTCCATTTTTTGTTCTTCATTCTCGCTTCGGTATAACACGCAAAAAATCATTTTCCCGCTTATCCAGGCAGTCTGATTTCCCACTTTAGTCTCTTCGATTATTATTTTCCCGGTAGCATGAATAATTCTTACAACATCCGGCTTACTATCACTAACAATACAATCATCATCTAAGGTAATCTGCGAAATTGCATCCGCCTTACGATGGCACCTTTTTAAAATACTTCTGCTTAATTCCAAAAAAATTCCCCCTTTTCGAGTCTTGTATAAATACATATTCGAAAAGAAGGAAATTTATTCCTGTTCTTATTAAATTATTACATTAACATAATTTCATACGAATCTCTTTGGTAATAACATCCGTATAACTGAATGACATTAACTGTGGTGGAATTTCATCTTTTTCATCATCGACTAATACCGTAAAAACACTTGGATAAGCTTTCTGAATAACACCCTCTTGAATGTCAATCTTATTGCGTCCTCTGTCTAACTGAATAACAACTCGGTTCCCACATTGTTCGTTAATGGATGCCCGAACCTTCCCTATTACATTCTGTTCCATGAACTAATTCTCCTATTCTTAATATAAAATAAACATAACCTAACTCGATTTTAGTATAACAAGGCGACTTTTCTTTCGCAATAGGGCAAAGGTCTTGCTTTTTTGCAATCTGACAATTTTTATAAAAAATTAATAATTATAGAAAATTTACAGTGTAATCACCATTTTCTACTTTAATGACGACATAAGGATAACTAACCTCATCTAACACAATTTCTCCTTTTTGGGGACCATATAAATGCGACTTAAAATCAATCGTCTTCGTGCCTCGTTCCACACTTTCTATTTCTATACTGTATCCCCCGCTCTCCTGCTGCCCGTACCCTCTTGCAATATATAAGTATTCACCTTCTTTATATGTGATCTGAAACCCCTCTTCTTTTCTGGTTTCCATCTCTTCCGCCAACTGAGTTGGTATATCACTTGCTTTTACAACCGTATACTCACAAGCTGTTTTATTTTCCTCTGCTTCCACTTTACTACAACCGGTCAACAGACAGAAAGCTACCATTCCAAGCCATAACCTTTTTCTTTTTATTTTCATAATCATGCCCTCATCGTTTTTATTATCTTATGTCAAAAGCAAAGTCTCTATGAACAATATTTGATTTTCCCGAATTTCTTAGGTATAATAATGCAAAAAAACAAAAAGAGGTTCTTATGAAATCAATTATTATTATACTGGTTGTGTTTCTATTTTTTATTATCAGTTGCCCTATTTTTGTAGTTGAGTGGATTCTGTCCAAGTTTCATCCATATGCGGCAGACATCAGTCAGCTGAGGATTGTTCAATTTATGTTCCATCTGATTAACAAAATTGCCGGTGTTAAAGTAACCGTCATCGGCGAAGAAAATGTCCCGAAGAATGAGGCCGTTTTGTATATTTGTAACCATAGAGGTTTTTTCGACACCGTAACTACATATGCACGGTGCCCCGGACTTACCGGTTATGTTTCCAAAATCGGCATTAAAAAAGTCCCATTCCTTAGCCTATGGATGAAACGTCTTCACTGCCTCTTCATTGACCGAGATGATATCAAACAAAGCCTAACCGTCATTCTGCAGGCAATTGAACATATTAAGAAAGGAATCTCAGTTTGTATTTTCCCGGAAGGCACCAGAAGTAAAGACGTAGAGCATCCGGAGAATCTAAACCCCTTTAAGGACGGAAGTTTTAAGATTGCACAGAAAACAGGATGTAAGATTATTCCAATTGCAATTATGGGAACAGATGACGCTTTGGAAAATCATTTTCCATGGATTCGACGGGCTAATGTGACTTTGGTTTACGGCAAACCAATCCAATTATCAGAACTCCCAAAAGAAGACCAAAAAAAACCTGGAGCTTATTTCCAGAATTTAATCAGTACAATGATTATAGAACAAAAAGAAAGGAAATGTTGATTACAACATTTCCTTTTTTCATGCCGGCGACCGGAATCGAACCGGTACTGTGTCGCCACAACAGGATTTTAAGTCCTGCGCGTCTGCCAGTTCCGCCACGCCGGCTAAGTGGGCAGAGGTGGATTCGAACCACCGAAGCAATTTGCAGCAGATTTACAGTCTGTCCCCTTTGGCCACTCGGGAATCCATCCATGTAATATAAGTTTTTACTTATTCTTACAATGCGAAAAGCTTCCGCTTCTCACATTATAAGAATATATCATATCACTATCTAAAAAGCAAGGAATTTTTTAAGGAATGCCGCTTCCAAAAATGATTCTGTTTCACTCTCTGATTTCTCAGTAAGTTGCTCCTTTGTATGACGAAGCACAATCGCAGACGTAGGCGGAAGTGTCAAAGTCAGTTTACCTGCTTTTACC
>JAZUQL010000051.1:0-8804 GCA_045605685.1 Lachnospiraceae bacterium | reverse complement strand
GCTAAATGAATTAATTGAGGAAAATGAAGGAGAACACACAGTGAAAGAGTATACTTTAGACGGAGAAAAATATTATTTTAATGGGAAAAGATGGGTAGATAGCAGTGGATTGTCGGTTCCGTCATCCATGCTTGGGAAGCTTAATTTGCTTCTATTAAAAGACATAGATTTAGATTCTAAAAACGATAGCGAATTATTACGGATTGCAGCAAACATTAAAGAAGGAGAGAATTATAACCTTGCGATACGTGCCATGGAAATTTTGGTGAAACGTGCCAATACTGGTATTGTTAGATCGGTATTGCCACGTTTGACATCGTGTTATAGAAAAGTAGGAAGGCCGGAGGATGCGATAGAACTTGCGGAAGGGCATCTTTCGAATCAAACTCAGTACATAGCATCAAGTGCGCTGTTGACATCATTAGGGGCTGCATATTGTGATATAGAAGAATATCGTAGGGCAAGAGAATGCGCAAATCGAGCATATGCATTGAGTTATGGTGAAGTATCAGGAGAACTGCAACGTTTGTATGGAAGAATCAATAAGTACGATGAAGTATATACAGCTCCTTCCAATAAGAAATATTGATAGAAAATCGTAGGCGCTTTTGGATGGTGGAAACAGTTATTGAATGCGATGGGGCAAACGCAATAAAGAAGTAAAGTACCTGCTTTTGTATTTATTTTAAAATAGAGTTGAGGTATAATTGTTCCGGAATACAAAAGGGGGTATGATTGACAAATGGCCGGAAAAATCATAGCAGCCAGGGATAAAAAAATTACATTTTTGGTAAGTGTTATCTTTTTGCTTATATTTTTAGTTTTACTTATAGTGTATAGGAGAATTCCGCAATCTTTTGATGTTTGGGGGTTTGCAGCGTATATCAAGGACGATAATGTCTCGGACTATCTGACTGTTTTATCGATTCATTTTACAACTGTTTTCCTTACAACAGGATTAATGTCCACATTAGGTGCGAAAGAGGATTTGATCTATCATGTCGATATTGTGAAGCTCATTCTGTTAGAACCGATTGGAAGAAGTTTTCGGGCATTGTCCGTATATTCTTTTTTGACACTTTTTGGGGCGGTGGTAGCCTTTCTTCTTAGAGATGCATATTTAGTTGCTTTTGCAGCGGTAGCGGGAATTATAACGGTTACGTGGCTTTTTTTCAAAATGATACGTATTTACTTTGCGAGAGAAGAGGAAAAGGAAAAACAAAAGGAAAAATTGAAAAAGGGACAAGACCTTGAACATGCATTGCCACAATTATATCTTGTCATTCAAAATAATATGGAAGAGAGACAAATGGCACCTTTGGTAGAAAATATTGCTTTATTGATTGAATTATATCAATTCTTTCTTAAGACGGAAGGACAGGTTGACTACGAAGGTCGTATAAATGATGAAATTTGGGGAAAAGAAATATCCTATAAACAACATGAGTATGTAAAAGATTTTTTGGAGAAGATTCTAAACAATGTAAAGGGAGTACAAAATATTTATTTGCCTGAACTATATGCCAGAATCTATGATTATTTTGGAGTGGAAAAAGGTAGAGGACATCAGGAAGCGGAAAAACTGCTAAGTGAATGTCAGAGTTATACAGCGAAGATGTTGGTTGATTGTATGTACGATGATAGTGCCGGATATAAAGACGAATTAGACCACATCATGAAAACAATCTATGGTATTTCGGGAGAGTTAATAGATAAATACCAAGAAGAATTGAAGAAGTTACAATCGGTGGCTTATACAAAGACTAATGTACTACAGGAGAAAAGTGAATTTGTAAAGTTAGCCGAGAATATTTTCAAGGCGAAGATGACGAAAACTTCTAATATAGTGATATCTTGTAGTGATGATGGTCCGTGGAGAAAGGTTTTCTGTGATGAAATAAGAGAGTTAGTTGAAAAGGATGAGCGAAGAATAGAGAGTGAAAACATAGAATGCTCAAAGGAACTTTATTATTTTAAGGAAGAGGAACCAATCTATTGTTCGAACCATATATTGTCACAAGAGAACGGGGACGGCTGCTTTGCAAGAATATTTCCGAGATTGGCGGTTGATTATGCCGGAGATAATGCATGTAAGGTGTTAAAAGATTTCTATTATACTTGCAGAGATAGATATTGTGATCCTGATGATGCCAAGTTGTGGCAATATTATAACAGCTTTGATGGATATTTTGACGATTATCCGGATGATTTAATATGGGATATAAGGGAAAGTTATCGATATACGTGTTGTTACCCGCGCGATGGGGTTGAGCATACATACACAACTATGACATGTCTGTTTTTCCAGGGGTGTGCCGAATTAATTATGTCCGGAAAAGGGAAAAATCTGATAGAAACAGTGGTAGATATTGTCTTCGATTTTTGGAAAATGGCACAGTATTATAAGCAACCTGAAGAATTACCGGAATTCTATCAAGAAACATTTAATTATATAGGCAGTAGGTTGTTGTATATGGATGATACTTCGGAAAATGAGAACTATAACAAACATCCGGAAGATGTGCTGGAATTTGTCACCAAGCTAATTGCACGCTGTAAAAAGGATGACTGTCCGATTCCTGACAGAGTACGCTCATTTCATGAAGGAGTGATTTTGGAAGAATTTCTCGCCAATTTGAAACATGGTATACCCAAATTCTATAGTGAAGAAGTGGTAGAAGAATTTGAAAGAATTGTAGGTGGTAAATAGTAATGATTCATGATCATATGCAAAATTCGATTTTTTTGTACCGAAAGGCAGAAAAGTGCGTTACATTATCCATACAGATTGTAAGAATGAGGCAGATGACCAATATACGGTAGAGCACTGCCTTCTGACACAGATGATGGATGTAAAAGGTATTGTTGCCGCTCATTTTAATACCTGCTTTGGAAGGTATGAAGATGGAACAACAGCGACAGAAAGTTATAATGAGGTCATTCGGGTTTTAGAGGCAATGGATATGACAAATAAATATCCGGTTTTTGTGGGTGCTCAGAGGGCACTGATCGATGAAAATACTCCAAATCCGTCAGAAGGTGCTGACTTTATAATTAGGGAGGCAATGAAAGCGGATGATAGGCCCCTTTATATCGGTCTTCAAGGTTCTTTAACAGATTTGGCTACTGCTATTTTATTAAAGCCGGAAATCTGTAGTCGTATGACTGCTATCTGGATAGGCGGAGGGGAATATCCGGTAGGGGGTCAGGAATTTAATCTAATGCAGGATATAGCGGCGGCTAATGTTGTAATGAAATCAGACATGCCATTGTGGCAGGTGCCGGCAAATGTATATAAGAATTTTGCTGTATCCTTGGCGGAATTACAATGTAAAGTGAAACCTTGTGGAAAACTTGGAGCATATCTTTTTGATGAACTGGTTGAATTAAACAGTAGCCTTTGTGAGAAAATGGCTGATTTTGACTGGCCACATGGGGAATTATGGGGGCTCGGCGACGAAGGAGTAGTTGCGGCGTTAATGCATGAACAACAAAGAAAAGATTTGTATCATATGAGAAAAGCACCAATCATCGATTATCAGACAATGGAATATATTTCATCTGAAACAAACCGTGAAATTCGCGTATATGACAAAATGGATTACCGTTTTACTCTGGAAGATTTGTTCTGTAAATTAGCAATATTCGCAGATAGATAATACGAGGAATAAAATATCAACACCTTTAATTTTTATAATAGGTGTACTTCTTGTTTGTTTGACTAATGCAATCTATGTGTGTTGGGCACTGATGAAATACCGCGTAAATGAATATCTTAGTATGTTTATTCTTATTATTGTACTGTTGTCATCAGTTGTTCTGGTTTATAATTTTGAAATCGTGAATAGAAATAAGAAAAGGTCAAAAGCTAGTATTGTTATATCTGGGTTTTCTATCATTTGTTATGCTATTTGTGTTGCAACCGTGTTAGATTTTCTGAAAAAGGGATGCATTCAAAAATGGTTGGAACGTTTGATGGAACTGGATAAAGAGGCATAATGTTTACAAAAAGAATTGATGTGTTGTTAATGGAAGGGTGATAAAGTGTATTACAGGATATACAAAAGAAAGCGGGAGGGCTGATAATTTGGAAATTGAAAGTGCAAAACAACTATCATATGAAAATATGAGAAGGATATACAAAGCCCATTTGCAGGGACAAGGATTGGGCAGAAACACTGTGAACACAGTGGCCGGAGATACTTTTTATCTTTGGAATAATGTGAGCCACGACGAATTCTGGCGAGTGGTTACTTCGGATGAATTTGATACTGTAGGAAGAGAAGCACTCCTTAAGGCTTTGACTGAGAATTCCAGTGGAAATGTTGTGTCGTTAGTGAATGGATATTTAGCAACGCTGAGACGTTTTAGAAACTATGTGTATTCAGATGAATCCTATCTGGAAGAGGAAACGGACGGAGCAAAGGCATTAAAAGAGTTTTTGTTGGATATTGAATGCTTGGACCCGTTAGCAGAGTGGACGAGTAAGTTTAATTTGTTTGATATCCTTAAAATCACAAGAACGGAAATCCGACACAGCAATATGCTTTCGTGGCTTTTGAATCCTAAAGAGAATCATGGTCTAAGTGACAGTATCATTCGTGGCTTTATTCAATATGTTGCAAATTCCTTTATTGATGACATGGATGTGTTTGATACGCTGTTAATGGATTGCCATGATTTCGACATGCAGAGAGAATGGCATAACATCGATATCTTGGCAGTGTCATCAAATGAGAAGTTTGTTCTTTGTATCGAAAATAAGATTGATTCTGGTGAGCACGATAATCAGCTGAACAGATACAGAAAGATAGTAGAAGAAACTTATCCGGATTACGGCAAAATGTATATTTACCTATCTCCGGAGGGCGTAGAGGCAAGCGACCCGGAGTATTGGTGCTCCATGTCATACCAAGATGTGTTGAGCATTATAGAAAATGCCAGAAAGAAAGTAAAACTTTTGCCGGATGCGGAGTTGTTGATTGATAATTATGTTGAGGCCATTAGGAGGGATATTGTGGGAGACGAAAGATTGGTACAAATTTGTGCTGAAATATATGCGAAACATAAAAAGGCACTTGATTTGATTTTTGAGAATAGACCGGATAGAGCACTGGAAGTTGCTAACATTATTAAGGCGTGGGCAATAGAAAAAACAGAGAGCGGTGAGCTTGAAGTGGTGCTGGATAAATGCGGAAAAACTTATATAAGATTTAAAACAAAAATGATGTCAGATATCCTACCAGATGCCGAGGAAGCAAACAGCGGATGGAATACAAAGAATCACTATTTTTATGAGATTAGGAACATCGATGGTGCTGGATTTTTGCTGTCACTGTCTTTGAGTTCCAGAAATTTGTCTGATGAACAGCGGACTATTTGTGACAAAATTAATGAGCATTTCCCTTCAAGGACACAGAAAGCAAACTGGCAGTGGAGAACTCCTTTTGCCACAAAGCAGGTAAAGATTGATGAGGAGTTGTCTGAAGAGAAACTTTTTGAACAGTTAGATAAAAAACTGGATGAGCTAAAGGCTTTTGAGGAAAAGCTGAGTAAAGTAATGCAGTAGAATGGCGGATGATATGTGGATTGAGTATGAGTCTGGAAGCACAATAGGAACTGTCGGTAGTGAAAGTGGGGAGATTGTGCAGGACATTGAATATAAAAGTGAAGTAAGAATTACAGTTGAGTGCTGTGAACGGTACTATGCCATTACGGTTGGAATATATGGCACAATGGTACATACGGCTTTTTGCAATGGTGAAGAGTATCCGGAGTGGGTAAAAAGTATGAAAGCTGATATTGAGGACTTTTTATCGATGGAGCGTTCTTGGCAGGAAGCTGGAGAGTTTGGAGATATGTTTTTTAATAAATATTAATATGGTGAAAGGGCATCAAAATGGTGTCCTTTTTGCTTTAAAGAGCGCATTTGCAAATATGATATAAAAATTGGAAAAACACTGAAAATGTTCCTCTGTGGGAATATAATATAAAGGTAGAGTGTTCA
Source organism: Lachnospiraceae bacterium (assembly GCA_045605685.1). GTDB lineage: Bacteria > Bacillota > Clostridia > Lachnospirales > Lachnospiraceae > Roseburia. Next base: position 2,797 of record JAZUQL010000051.1, on the reverse strand, counting down.
TATGGAAAACGGAGGGAAATATGGGATTTCTATCTACTACCAAAATGGCAAAAAATGGAATGTATCAAGAAGAAGGGTTACTACACTTTGCATCCAAGGGTGCATAGATGGTGCGGTACATAAAGGTAATGTGGATGATAATGATGTACTAAGATTAAACAGAAAATATATCGCAATATTAGCTGACATGTATAAGCATGATGTTGTTTGAGTCAAGTATTATGGAAGATATAAAACTATATTGACCGAAATGAAAGACTCAAATGATATACGGATGGAAAGTACCTTGTTTTCGGTTCCGGAGACAAATTATTTAAATTATATGCTTAATCGGTCGGAATATAGTAATGGAAAAGATTTAAGAAATAAATACATTCATAGTACATATACGATGGAAGAAGACGTGCAGAAGCAGGACTATATGGATTTGCTAAAGATTATGATTATTATCATAGGAAAGATTAATGAAGAGTTTTTGATAAATGTACTAAAAGTGATGAAAATAATCAATAAGTGAACGGAAAGCATTCTTTTATCTTTATTGTAAAATGATATTTCGAGCGAAAAGTCAAAAATAAATTGATATTTCGCTCGAAATGTTGTATGATTTAAGCAAGATGAGAAACACTAATCTCAAAGGAGATGATTTTATGAAGTCTAGTGATCAGGTTGCAATTGAATGGGGAATGTCTAAAAGAACAATTAACGATTTGTGCAACAAAGGAAGAATTTTAGGTGCGATAAAGGTTGGCAGACAATGGCAGATTCCGGATAATGCGGAGAAACCAGTTGATGGTCGAGTGTCTTCAGGAAAGTATTCTAAAAAAAAGGATGACAAACAAAGGTCTTTGCCAATCGGTGTTTCAGATTATATTCGTGCACAGGCCGAGTATTACTACGTAGATAAGACTCTGTTAATTAAGGAATTTCTGGACCAGAAACCTTTGGTTTCTTTATTTACGAGACCAAGACGTTTTGGAAAGACTTTGAACATGGATATGCTCCGCGTATTCTTTGAAATTTCGGATGAGGATACGAGCCAATATTTTGTAGACAAAGCAATCTGGAAATGTGGAGAAGAGTATCGTAAGCATCAGGGAAAATATCCGGTTATCTTTTTGACTTTCAAGGATGTGAAATTTGATTCTTGGAAAGAGACGGTGGTTAAGATTCGTGGACTCTTACAGAAAGAGTTCGGAAGACATCAGGAACTGTTAAACAGTAGCAAACTGGCAGAGTATGAGAAAGCATATTTTGCTAAAGTGTTAAAAGAAGAAGCGTCTGAGGTGGAAATGTCAGAGGCACTTGAAAGATTATCACAGATGCTTGCTACACATTACGGAAAGGCGCCTATCATCATTATCGATGAATACGATACACCAATACAGGAAGGATATTCCAAGGATTTCTATGATGAAATCATTGGCTTTATGAGAAATTTCTTCTCCGGAGCTTTTAAGGATAACAAGAATATTACCTATGGATTCCTTACAGGAATTCTGCGTATTGCACAGGAGAGTATTTTCAGTGGGCTAAATAATCTGACTGTGAATTCTGTAATGGATGACGAGTATGATGAATTCTTTGGTTTTACATCTTCGGAAGTAAGAAAATTGCTTGAATATTATGGTGTTGCGGATAAAGAGGATGAGCTTAAGGATTGGTATGATGGCTATTTGTTTGGTAGTACAGAGATTTACAATCCATGGTCTGTGATTAACTACATTTCAAGAGGCTGTATTCCGCAGGCGTACTGGGTTAATACCGGAAAAAATGAAGTGCTGGAAGATGTACTTACCATTGCTACGGATGATATCACAGAGAGACTGTATGCGTTGCTGCGAGGCGAGCGGGTAATCGCGCGAATTGATCAGAATGTGGTATATAGATCACTGGCTGAAGACCCTGCAAATATTTATAGTCTTTTATTAGTGGCCGGTTATCTTAAGACGCCTAAGAAGGAATTACAGGCGGATGGTGCTTACTTGTGTGAAGTTTCAATCCCAAATAAAGAGATTGCAGCAGTTTATAAAAGCGAGATATTGTCGCATCTGATGCAAATTGGTGCAATTACAAGAACTACAGCAAATATGATTGCGGAAAGCCTATATGCAAATGATGTTAAAAAACTGCAAAAAGCAATTTCAGAGTATATGGACAAATCCATAAGCTTTTATGATGCCGGATCAGAGGGATTTTATCATGGACTTACGCTTGGGCTGATTGCATTGCTAGATAATCAGTATAGGATTAAATCTAACAGAGAATCTGGTGATGGCAGATATGATATCAGTTTGATTCCGAGAGAAAAGAAATATCCGGGCATTATTATGGAATTGAAATGGAAGAGTGGCTTGGAAGAGGCTGAACTTGAAAAACTTTCAACGGAAGCACTTAATCAGATTGATGAAAAACGATATGAATTGGAGCTTAAGGAAGAAGGAATTGAGAATATCATTAAGCTTGGAATTGCATTTTCGGGAAAGAAAGTAGTAATAAAGACAAAATAGTATGTGAAAGGATGTTGCCAATGTTTCTAACAATCAATCTCAGAGAAACCGGAATCAATCTCCATCGAATCATGGATAAGCGTGGGATTACTCCGAAAGACATAAAAGAATATTTAAATCTTGGGAGTATACAAACGGTATATAACTGGTGCAACGGTCTAAATATGCCTACGATTGACAATCTGTATGCATTGAGCCAATTCTTTCAGGTACCAATAGATGATATTATTTGTGGAAATAGAAAAGCAATTATACCGGAGCCGATTGTTATTATAGAAAATCCAAGA
>JAZUQL010000050.1:0-11952 GCA_045605685.1 Lachnospiraceae bacterium | reverse complement strand
GCATCTACATGCTCTTTTTTCCTACATAAAAGCGTCATAAAATTCAGTGTATGGAATTGGCTTTCCAAAGAAGAATCCCTGTGCCGTTTTACATTTCAACTCCTGCAACAATTCTACTTGTTCTTTTGTCTCTGCACCTTCTACCACAAACTCTAAATCTAAGTCTAAAAGCATCTCTATCAAATGCTTAAGAACAATACAACTCTTCGAGTTTTTTGTAATCTCATTGACAATGGAACGGTCTATCTTAATCGTATCAAATTTGAACTGTGATAATGTTTCCAGATTCGAATACTCTGTACCAAAATCATCCATGATTAGATTAAAACCAATCGACTGTAAATTCTTTGCCATTGTATGTAATTGGAACTGGTCCATATCACCTACTGATTCCGTAATTTCGATATTAATCATCTCTACCGGAACATCATAGCGTTCTACAATTGCTTTTAACTTGTCTAACATATCAAGTGATACCATCGTTTTCTTCGAAAAGTTAACAGATATTGGAATCAATTTCTTTCCCTGACGAAGATTATCCTGCTGGAATTTAAACACTTCTTCTATTACATAGAAATCAATCAAAGGAATTAACCTGTGTTGTTCCAAATATGTAATAAAATGTACCGGACCAATTACTTTACCATCCGCATCCTTATAACGAATTAAGGCTTCAGCCCCAACTGTCTCATAAGTTCTTACATCTACTTTCGGTTGCAAATATACAATAAATCTTCCTTCATCGATTGCCTTTCTAACATCCAGGTACACTTTATCTCTTAAATCAATCGATTCCCCGGTCTCTGTCATAAGGCGAATCCTATCTCTATCTAACATTAGTTTTGCGTCATCATAGAGAATTTTCTGTGACTCCCTTGCACTCCAGTTACATCCGGTTGCCACTTTGTATGGCAGTTCATCTAATTTCTCCCTCACAAACCGAACCATCTGTGCAAATTGTTCTCTTGTCATCCCCTCGCAATATACAACCATCTCAGTTATATCAAAACGGAAGATTCGATATCCACCACAGATTTCTCTTAGTGTATCTGCAACTTCTTTTAGAATCTTATCACCAAATTCAATACCATAATTCTTAATTACTTCGTCATAACTACAGACATCCACACAAATCAAACCAATTGTATTCTGATCTGTGATGCGACCTTCCCAATTCAAATATGCCTGCTTGTTCTCAAGTCCGGTTACTTTATCCAGAAACAAATCTGTTTCTCTTTGTGCACTCAAACCTTGCTGTATGATATCACTAGCCAAAAACATTCCAACCTGATTCATCAGACTGAGTTCACTGACATTTTTTCTTGGATTCAACATTATCATATATCCAAATATCTGCTTTGTGATTGAAAGCACATTTCCAAACACAATCTTAATATTATGTTTCTCTAAAACATCATATAGTTGTGTTCCCTGCTTCAATTCGGAGATTTGTTTAATAAAATGATAATGTGAAGTCATCTTCAACTCTGATAAAAGTTCAAAATTAAGCGTTTGTATATCATCGGCAAATCCACATGCTTCCTGCATATAACTCTCTTTGTGGTACATATCCAGACATTGTGCTTTCTTATCGGAATTCTCTGTAAAAAGAAACATGGAATCTGCACCATAAAATTCAGCCAACATGTGAAGAATCTGTTTATGCTGGATATGTTTTTCAGAAGTAGTAACATTTAAAATACATTTGGATAATACCTGCTGGTGCTCCAAATTCAAAGTAAGAATATCCTTCAACTGTTCCTTATCATCCATATCAATCAGTTCCAGCAACAAAACGTTCAACGACTTCCAGATAACCTGACGGTACTGAATGGTAAACGTATGATATCGTTTCTCTTCTCGAATAAATTCCGAATCCAAACAATTTCGGCTATAATAAGCATTGCGTTTGTTATCTGATGTCTCTTGTTTCTGTTCTAAAACGGTTTTTCGGAAAATCTCACTTCCAAACGTCTGCCCTATTCTGGCATCCTCTGATAACAAATCTTGCTTTGCCGATTTATTTGCATACAATACTTTGTCCGTATGCATATCAATTACCAGAACATATTCCTTCTGATTATCCAATACGAAATCATTATGATTCTCGTCGCTTAGAATTTCATCGTCAATCAAAAACTGACGGTCATCTAAAGTCTTGTTGTAAACAATAATCTGATTCTTACCATTACGTTTTGCCATGTACAATGCCTTATCTGCCTGATTATACATGTCAATAAACTGTAATGCATGCCCCTCACTGATAGAAACACCTATCGACGCCGAATACTCTGCATCATAAACGATATTCTGTAGCTCGTATCTTAATTCCTGACCGAATGCAATAATCTCGTCTTCATTCACAAAATCCCAAACGCATATTGCGAATTCGTCGCCACCCATGCGGCCGACAATCCCCCTGCCAAGCACCGCCTTATTGAGAATACTACCCATTCTCTTTAAAACCATATCGCCATAACTATGCCCCATCGAATCATTAATCATTTTAAAATCATCGATATCTATCATCATAACAGCAATATAGGAATCATAATTCGGAACAATTTCATCACAACACTTCTGAAATGTTACGTGATTATATGTATTGGTTAAATCGTCAATCTCTGCACGACGGCGCATCTTCTCCTGTTCCAGCTTCTCCTTCTGAACAGAAAACAATCTGCCGACGATTCGGTCCACCTTCTGCGAATCAATTGCAACACTTACCAGAAAGAATCGCATCCACTCTGTTTCCCCGTTATCTTGAAGAAAACGCACATCTATAACGGTATGAGTCGGTCTTTTCAAACATTGGTTCAATGCTCTGACATATACTTTCTGATCCTCTTTTACGACCATCGTGTCGTTCAGTTGCCCATCCGTATAATAGTTCATTCGGGCTTCCTTTTGAACAATCTGTCCATTCTTTACCTCAAAAAGAAATGCAGTATTCAACTGTACATCATACTCAAACATCTTCTCTTTGTTCTGTTCTGCAACAACTTTCAGCAGTTCATATTGTCCAAGAAACCCTCTATCTTTATACATTTCTGATTCATATGTTTCTTTATCCATATACAGTACCACCTGTTAAAAAATTATTACTATTATATCATAAATAACTTGATTTTTCCACAAAAACAGACTTATTTTGCCTCATCTATTGCTTTTCCGATATCTGTTCGCATATATTTATTCGCAAAATCAACCCAACCGGTTGCTTCGTATGCTTTTGCCCTCGCTTCTTTCAAATCGGTTCCTGTTGCAGTAATACCTAACACACGTCCACCATTTGTGACAATTCTTCCGTCCTCATCAAATTTGGTTCCCGCATGGAAACAATAATAGTCCTCTTTTCCATCAAATTGCTCTAAACCTTTGATTTCGAATCCTTTCTCGTAGGATACCGGATATCCGTCAGATGCCAATACAACACAGACTGTTGCACTATCTTCAAATTCTAATTCTAATGTGTCAAGTTTTCCCTCTACACAGGCTTCCATCACATCTATAATATCATTTTTCATTCGCGGTAATACAACTTGTGCTTCCGGATCTCCAAATCTTGCATTATACTCAAGAACTTTCGGTCCATCTTCCGTAAGCATTAGTCCAAAGAAGATAACTCCGGTAAACGGACGTCCTTCTTTTGCCATCGCATCAACGGTTGCCTGGTAAATGTATTTTTTGCAAAATGCATCCACTTCTTCGGTATAGAACGGGCTTGGTGAAAAATTACCCATTCCACCAGTATTTAATCCCTGATCTCCATCTTTCGCACGTTTGTGATCTTGCGCAGAAGACATAATCTGAATCGATTTTCCATCTACGAATGACAGTACGGAAACCTCGCGTCCAACCATAAACTCTTCTACAACCATGGTATTTCCGGCAGTTCCAAACTTCTTATCTTCCATAATCTCTTTTACGCCAGCTTTTGCCTCTTCCAGAGTATTACAAATCAAAACGCCTTTACCGAGAGCCAATCCATCCGCCTTCAACACAATCGGCATCTTAGCATTCTCTAAATATGCAAGTGCACTCTCCGGATCCGTAAAGTTCTCATATGCAGCTGTCGGAATATTGTACTTTTTCATTAAATCTTTTGAAAAAGCTTTCGAGCCTTCTAAAATAGCCGCATTTTTTCTCGGTCCAAATACTTTAAGACCATTTTCCTCAAATACATCGACGATTCCGCCCACCAACGGATCATCCATTCCGATAATTGTAAAATCAATCTCTTTTTCTTTTGCAAAAGAAACCAATGCTTCAAAATCCATTGCGGCAATCGGAACGCATTCAGCAAGTGCTGCAATTCCGGCATTCCCCGGAGCACAATAAATCTTTTCCACTCTATCACTCTTTGCAACACTCGTCACAATTGCATGTTCTCTTCCGCCACTTCCTACAACTAATACTTTCATGTAATTCCTCCTAAATCTCGTACTTATCTTCGCTGTGTAAAAAAGGCAATTGCTTCATGTTGATGCAACCGCCCTTTTATATTGATTTACACTTCTTGTATCCTAACTTGTCCATCCTCTACTGTTATCTTTCCATTCGCAATGAAATCAATTGCCTTCGGCATAATAATCCATTCCGCCTGTTCCATAACACGTCTCTGCAACGTCTCAGGCGTATCATCCTCTTCTACCGCTACCGCCTTCTGCATAATGATTGGACCGGTATCCGTACCTTCATCTACAAAATGCACGGTTGCCCCTGTAATCTTGACCCCTCTTTGCAGTACTCCTTCGTGAACTTTTAGTCCATAATATCCGGTTCCGCAAAACGATGGTATTAAAGATGGATGAATATTAATAATCCGATTCCTATATCTTGCAATCATCTGCTTTGGAATAACCACTAAAAAACCTGCCAGAACAACCAAATCAACCTGATAGGTATCTAACTGTCTTAGAAAATCCTCATTAAAAGAGTCTCTGGACGAATATTCCTTCGGTGATATGCATATTGCCTGAATACCATGTTGCTTCGCCCGTTCCAGAGCATACGCGTTCGGATTATTACTAATTACAACTTCAATCTGTGCATTGGTTATTGTTCCGTTATCAATGGCATCTATAATTGCCTGAAGATTGGTTCCGCCCCCGGAAACACAAACAGCTAACTTTAGCATAGAGTTACTCCTTTTTCCTGGTCCGTAATTTTACCAATGATGTATGGAGTCTCACCGGCTGCTTTGATTGCTTTCATTGTTTTATCAACATCTGCCGGATCTACTGCAAGAATCATACCAATACCCATGTTATAAGTATTATACATCATCTGTTCTTCAACCTGACCTTCTCTTGCCATCATCTTGAAAATGGCAGGAACCTCATAACTGTCTTTGTTAATTACCGCGTGTTTTCCTTCCGGAAGCATACGAGGTACATTCTCATAAAATCCGCCGCCGGTAATATGACTGCAAGCTTTAATGCGAACACCGGAATTCTTTACTTCACGCAATGCTTTTACATAAATCTTCGTTGGTGCAAGCAAAGCTTCTCCCAAAGTCTGTCCTAATTCTTCAAAATATGTATTCAAAGTCTCAACATTCATTCGGAAAATCTTACGAACTAAAGAAAATCCATTCGAATGTACTCCGGATGATGCCATTCCGATTAATACATCGTCTGCTTTCAAATCAGCTCCTGTAATGATATCTTTCTCATCGACTACACCTACCGCAAATCCAGCCAAATCATATTCATCTTCCGGATAAAATCCCGGCATCTCAGCAGTCTCTCCACCAATTAATGCAGCATTAGACTGTTTACATCCTTCTGCGACACCGCTTACGATAGTCGCAATTTTCTCCGGATAATTCTTACCACACGCAATATAATCTAAGAAAAATAATGGTTCACCTCCGGCACACGCGATATCATTTACACACATTGCTACACAGTCGATTCCGATGGTATCATGTTTGTTTAACAGAAATGCTAGCTTAAGTTTTGTACCAACACCATCCGTTCCTGACACAAGCGTTGGCTTCTCCATATTCTTAAATGCTTCCATCGAAAATGCACCTGAGAAACCGCCTAATCCGGTCAAAACCTCCGGTCTCATTGTTCCCTGTACATGCTTCTTCATTAATTCGACTGACTTATATCCCGCTTCTATATCTACTCCGGAATTCTTGTAATCCATTGATGCATCCTCCTTAAATGTAATTACTAACTATTATAGTAAAAAAAAATCAAATAAACAACTAGTATTTTATGCTTTCCATTCATATAAGCGCCAGAATATTACTTACTATCCTAGCATTTCGATTCATAATTCTTATATCCCACTTCCTGAAGTCTGGAATCTTTTGCCTGAACCTGCTCTTTCATTTCTTTGGAATACTCTTTGAGTTTACCAAGCAATGCTTCATCTGAAGTTGCTAATATTTTTGCAGCCAAAAGTCCCGCATTTGCGCCGCCGTTGATTGCAACCGTAGCAACCGGAATACCACTAGGCATTTGAACGATACTGTATAAAGAATCTCTTCCTCCTAATGATGTTGTATGCATTGGAATCCCAATAACCGGCATTGGGAAGATTGCAGCACACATACCCGGAAGATGCGCCGCCATTCCTGCACCTGCTATGATTACTTTGAAGCCTTTTTCTTCTGCACCTTTTGCGTATTCAAAAAATACGTCCGGTTCTCTATGTGCAGATATAATCGTCATCTCATATTCTATTCCTAACTTCTCCAGAATATCAGCCGCTTTTGCCATAACCGGCATATCTGAATCACTACCCATAACAATTCCTACTTTTGCCATTTTTCTTTCCTCCTATTGTTTACATATTCATATTATTTAATGGTTCATTTAATATTTCTGTTCCGGGAAGCACAAATCTTCCATCTGATATGATATCAATTCGTTCTCCATCCTGTCGGACTACCGTGATTTTATCCAATTCGTGATACGGAATTGTAATATCCGTATGGCAGTTAAAATATGCAGCCGACAAATCTGTCTTGCGGAGTGCAGAGATTTCATTCTCTCTTGCTACAATTGCTTTTCCATCCGGATTATAAGTAATATTATCTTCATCATACGTATAACAGGTATCTCCAACTGCAAAATGCGGACCTGTCTTTTCTGCAATTAAAATTGGCAGTTTGTCCGAAATATCATAATCTTTTGCCATTTTATACGCAGTAGTGTTTGTTCCGATTGCAAATTCTCCCATCGGAAGCATTTTATGATGCATCAAAATATTATCTTCAATATACTTTTGATTCAATTCCTTTTCTGAAAAATTCGTACAGCTATAAGACTCCGTTTTTCCATCACAAAATGTAATTTCCAAATTCTCATACCTGTAATCGTTCAAATAAACAGAACTTACATGCAAAATCCCGTTCGTTCCTTGCAAAACAGGTGTTGTAAACACTTCTCCGACCGGAATATTGACATCCGCCACACAATTCTCAAATGCCGTTTCCTTCTGCGGATTCTCTAACTGCATAATGGCAATCTTCAAATCTGTTCTGTTCTTACCTTTCCCGCGCACATGAACATATTTCGCCTGATCCAGTTCATCTATTATCTTCTGCTGTATCGTTTGATACAACTGATAATCCAATGTGTTAATCTTAATGGTTTCGCGAAAAATCTCTTCGTATTTCTCTCCGATTGCATAAATTGGAAATGCTATAATAGTAAAACTTCGCTCTTCCCCTTTGATGTAATGATTTAGAATTCTGCCAAATTCGCTCTTCTGGTACACATACATCGACTGTTGTTTCTCCGAAAATTTGCAATTTTCACATTTTGCCGTTGGAGAAAAAGGTTCTTCTCCAAACACTTCTATCACAGCCGGTCCCGCATAGCCGGCCGCCTGTTCTTTTCTCTTTTCAAAAAGTTGTCTATATACTTCCAGCCCACGTTCCACAAGTGCTTTGTCCAGCCATAATGCCTCATCTTCCTTATGATCATATTCATACTGTTTGTTGACCGAAGCCGAAAACGGCTTCAAAACAACTTCTAATCCAAGCGCACGGAAATTCTCTACTGCCACTCTTACCATCGCTTCAAATCCGATTGGGTATCTGATTTCTGCGACGGACTTTTTCGAGAGATCTTTTCCCGTCACTTCAAATCCCATACGATATCCCTCTGTAAAAGTGGAAGCCATCTTATTCAATTCTTCTTCAGAGAGTCTGTTCAATAGGCGATTACTTTCTATCTCGTTCTTAGACACATGCAATCCATACTGATACAAATAAATCGGATTCTCTAAATCACTTTCCATCAGAAGCTGATAATCCCTATTATATTTGGGTTGAATCAGATTCTCTACTTTATCCTGCTGGAATACTTCCAGATAATCATGCATAAACGAGTATACATGTGTTTTGAGATTGTTCGCACTAATCTCATTCTCTTCTTCTATTAAATTATATATCTCTACAAAAAGTTCTGCATACAAACACAAATACTGGCTATTCGCATCAAAACATGGGCGAATTGCCTGTCTTATTTGTACTGCTACCGCTGATAGCAATTGCCCCATTTCTTTTCCCAGCATCTTTGATGCATACGCCGGATTCAAGTAACCATTCTCATAAAACGGTGGGCGAACACAGCCAAACAAACCATCATTCAGTTCCTTTAATACAGATATATCAAGTTGCTTTAGCTTATCTTGAATTGCTAATTCATATACTGAATTCTCCAGCAACAAAAACTCTGCAGTACTTTTAAAGTACTGCACATATGGTTCTTCCACGTTTGGGGCGGTTGCAATCTCTCTGATTCTTTCTATTACCAGTTCCAAACGTTCCTTGAATTTGTCATTTATTTCTTTCTTCCATTCTATATGATTCATATATCACAGCCTCTAATTATTTTTTGTTATTGTATGAAAAAACCAAGAATATATGTGCATCCCCACAATCCAAATGCCAGTAATGATGCAGCAAGTGACAACCTTGGAAATAATTTAAATGAATTTTCTTCTCTAAAACATGGTATTGTCATGACGCTACTGACAAAAGAGATAACCAGTGCGAGCACTCCAACACTGCCTAAATAGACAGAGACTCCATTTTCGCAATGAAATGCAATCCCCACAAATACCATATATAAAATAATCATAAGCAATGCTACAAGAAATAGAACAATCCCCTTCGTGGAGTGTTTTTTCTCTGTAAACTTAAAACGATTATATCTTCTTCTTCGTGCCGCCATTTTCTCTCCTGTTTTCTAATTTTATACATACTAAGAATAGAATATATCCTATAATTCCTCCTATTGTATTCAGTAAAATATCATCAATATCAAAGCTTCCAAGTTTGGTCCATAACTGAATAATCTCAGCGTTCAGACTAAATTCCAATGCATACAATATGGTAAAAAAAGCTCCTTGACAATGTTTAAATATACTTGGCAAAAAATAACCAAATGGTATGAATACCAAAACATTACCAAATACGTTCGCAAATAAAAGCATTCCTCCGTGTTCCCAAAATCGCCTAATTTCCTTAAACAGAGTCAAATTATAGCGATATTCTAAATTCTGGACTCTTCCCATCCTGTCCCAAAAAAACAATAAATAACATAACAAAATCAAATATAGAACAAAGAATAGGACCTTAAGCCACCGAAACTTCTTATTTGTTGCAGCCATACTGTCTGTAATATTCATCAATGGCTGCCTTTATTGTATCATCAATTACCACTCTGCCCTGGCAATCGCGATTATATAAATGTTCAACCACTTCTTCCATTGTAACAATAGCACGAGCTTCAAAACCATACTTTTCTTTTATCTCGTCTAGTGCACTTACCTTTCCGCCCAGTCCTACTTCCATACGATTGAGCGAAACCATTAATCCTTTCACTTCAACGTTGCCCTGTTCCATAAGAATCGGAAACGTTTCTTCAATTGATTTTCCTGAAGTTGTAACGTCTTCGATAATTACAACCTTATCTCCGTCACTAATCTTACTTCCAAGTAAAATTCCGGTATCCCCGTGATCTTTTACCTCTTTTCGATTCGAACAATAACGAATCTCTTTGTTATATAATTTTGCATATGCGATCGTCGTTGCTACTGACAATGGGATTCCTTTATATGCCGGCCCAAACAACACATCAAAATCATCTCCAAAATTATCATGTATTGCTTTTGCATAATATTCTCCTAACATCATCAATTGTGTCCCGGTCACATAGGCTCCCGCATTCATGAAAAAAGGAGATTTACGGCCACTCTTTAAAGTAAAATCTCCAAATTTCAAAACATCACTCTTTACCATAAATTCAATAAATTCCTGCTTGTATGCTTCCATTGTCTCTTGACCTCCTGTATTTTGTTAACTACGAGCCGTTCCATTTCGGAATTGGCTAAGCCGTGAAACGCTTGTGTTTCTAAGGCTTTAGACAATTTTGAAATGATGGGGCGACAGCCCCCAAGTGAGAGAGCTTTGCTCTCGATCTGCGGCTCGTGCATACTATCAAAAATGGTTACTACACCATTTTTACACCATCCACGTTAGCTACGAGCCATGCTCGGATAAGATTGAATTGGCTTTTGGGTGCTTGCACACATAAAGACAATTTCAAGCTTAGACGAATACGGCGACAGCCGTGACCGAGAAAGCTTTGCTTTCGAGGTGCATGCTCGTACTTTTTGTACTACACCGCTTGTTCCATAAGCTTCATGGCATCAAATATTGTATCATCTGTCACATGACAATATAAATCCATCGTCATCTGTAATGAACCATGCCCTAAAATCGTCTGCAAGATTTTGGGTTGCATTCCATTTTCAATTGCTCTCGTAGCAAAGGTATGTCGAAAACAATGCGGTGAAAACGTCTCAAACTCTGGATGTTCCTTCTGTATACGATGAACACAAGCACTTATGCCTTCCTCCACAATAAACTGTTGTGTCGGTCTGTTGTTCTTCGTCACAAAAACCAGATTCTCATATCCTTCTGGAGCTTGTAAACCTTTTAATTCGATTTGCAGCTTCTTTGCTCGCTGTCGTCTTAAGGCTTCATATGCTCGCTGAGTCAAAGGAATGTCTCTTCGACCATTCTTTGTCTTCGTGTCATGCCACTCAAAGGTATACTTTCCATCCTTACGAAAATAGCAAAAAGTATGTCTTACATGTAGCACTCGTTTTTTCAGGTCTACATCCGCCCAAGTCAAAGCCATTATCTCTCCGATACGAAGTCCTGTATCTAAAGCCACAATAAAGAGATTATAATAATAACTCTTTTCTGCTTCCTTCAAAAACAGTTCCGTTTCTTTGATCGTAAGTACGCGACGTTCTTTCTTTTCTTCTTTGCTAACCTTGGTGTTTATCTGCTTCGCTACATTCTTGACTAGCAAATCAGCATCTATCGCTTTCTCAAGCATATCCACCAAAATCTTCTTGGAATTCTTTCGCTCATTGTCACTTCTTAGTTCATTGAACACCTGCTGTATAACTATGAGATTTAACTTGGTAAGTTTCATCCATCCAAGCTGCTTTTGGACTCTTCTGTAATGGCTTGCATACGTCTCTTTCGTAGAGTTTCTGCAATTCTTTTTACAGGTATTCATCCAAATCTCATACCACTCATCCAGTGTCTTGTCATCGTTTATGACGTTGAGCATCTTGTCATCTTCATACTGCTCTGTCCTTAACAAGTGCCGAATCTCATTCAACTTCTTTGCACAAATCGTCTGACGCTTGCCAAATCGATTTACAAAGCGTGCCTGATACAGACCATCTTTTCGTTGTGAAATTCCTTTTCCTAATTCTTTACCATTAAGGGATTTTCCCATTTGTGCCTCCTTCCTAGGTTGTAGCTTAGAAAGGAAACATCAAATATCCTATCTATACTACCATAAAACCTTGCAATTATCAACGATTTATGTTGCGTTCCACCGATTATAAAATGCGATTCAGGAGCCACGTATCAAGCCTTTGTTTGTGTGCATAGAG
>JAZUQL010000049.1:0-2246 GCA_045605685.1 Lachnospiraceae bacterium | reverse complement strand
ATTTGCCACATTTCCTTTTTCTATTTCTTTATTTTCGTTAATCGCTCATTAATTGCCTGTTTGGTTCCAACCGCACAATGTTTTCCTGTTGTACTAAAAAATACATTCAAATAATATTTATCATAATATTCTATCATTTCTTTTGTTAATGTATCTGCTCCCCAGTCAATTAAGATTAACGTATTTAGTACATTTTCAATTACTTCTGCCGTTTCTGGATTATTTCTTAATGTTTCAATTTTATCACGGATAGAATAATAGCCTTCCGGATATGTGAGCGGCCGCTTTTCTGTTGCTGCTATGTCAGCAAAAAGATTTCCTGTTCTTCCCTCTTCGTCCGGCATAGTATATGCTTCGTTATGTTCCTCTACAGCATTTAAGATTATTTCATTACTGATAATATCATCACACTTTGCATAAATCAGGTTTTCCCCATCAATAAGAGGAACATTTTTAAAACATACAGCATGATCAACCGCTTTAAGATTTGCATATTCATTTCCATTTACTATAAGCGTAACATCTGAGCAGTTCGTATACACCATCACATCTCTCTCATCCGGCGCACGATCCACAAAACGTTCTCCACATACATGAATCATAGGCTCCTTTGTCCAATACGCCTGATAAATGTAATAGGCATCTTTTTTAATTTTACGGTCATAAGTTACAAGACCTTTATTATTCCTTCCCTGTACGCCACCTTCATTTCTGGAATCTGCCGCAAAATCAAACATATTCCATACATGAGTTGCCCACAAATATTTTCTGGTTGTAAAAGCCTTAAGCATTTGATGATGAAAATGTGCTGCATATTCTTCTGTATAATCATGACATTCCGGCTGTGCACTATGCCATGATAAAATTGCTTCTACTCCATATTCACTTAAACCAACGATTTTGTCTGGATTTAATGCATGATACTTGTCTAAAAATAATGCATTATCCTCAATATCCCCAGAATACCAACCATAATATAAATTAAAACTGGAAACATCTGTAACCTGTACTTGTTCATGATCCAGTGGAAGTGTACTGAAATGTGCCATAGTTGTCATTCTGCTAGGATCTAATTTTTTAACAAACGCATTAAGATCCTGCAAATTACGCAACATTTCCTCACACTCTGCAAACATTGTTATTTCATTTGAAATACCCCATACAACAATAGAAGGATGATTATAGTTCTGTGCAATCAACTCTCTCATTTGACTGAATGTATTCTCATAAGCTTCCTTTCCAGGAATAAATTCAGAAATAAATGGTATTTCTGCCCATACAACCATACCCTGCTCATCACAAAGATTGTAAAAATACTGGTCATGCTGATAATGTGCCAAGCGAACTGTATTTGCTCCTAAATCCTTAATCAGTTGCATATCTTCTTCATGATCATCCTTAGAAATCGCCCAGCCCTTATCCTGTCTATCCTGATGTCTTGCTACACCATGAAGTGGAAGGGACTTTCCATTCAAATAAAAACCATTTTCTGAATCTATACGAAAACTACGATAACCAAAATTTACATCTACACAATCAAGTACAACTCCATCTTTTAACAATTCAGCTTCTGCTCGGTAAAGATAAGGGTCTTCTAAACCATTCCACAAATGTGGCTTTGATACATTTGTACTAAAATATGTATGTTCTTGCGCAGGCACACTTTTTTCTGCGACAATGTTTCCTTCGCCATCTTTTAATTTAAAATTTAACATACATCCTTCTGCATTAATCAGAAAAGCATCTATTCTAGTTTTTCCATTTGCATAAGGTGTAACAAATACTGCATCTGTTCCATCTTTTAATAAATCAAAATGTGTTTCATTTACTTCCACAAAGTTTACATCTCGATATAACCCTCCATAAAATGTAAAATCAGCATTCTGTGGATAAATATGACTTTTTGCATTGCTTACCACCACTTTCAAAGTATTGTTTTCCTGCTTCATATACTTTGAAATATCAAATCTAAAAGTAGAAAACCCACCTTCGTGATGCCCCACTCTTTCACCATTGCAGAATACAGTCGCTTCATGATTCGCACCTGTAAATTCTATATACTGTTTTTTTCCTAGCTCTGGCTGTGGTAAGTCAATCTTATAAATCCCAACACCTCTCCAATAATCACCACCACCATCTTGTCCATCAAGATTATTCCATGTATGTGGCAGTTTCACAGATTGAAAGTTTTCACCTTCTTTTGCGAATAATGCTGACTGTAACAATATTTTCTTTCGCATAAACCC
>JAZUQL010000048.1:0-31297 GCA_045605685.1 Lachnospiraceae bacterium | reverse complement strand
AATTGTGGTGCTGCGTTGGTGTATGATGCACAGTCCGGTAAGATGAAATGTGATTATTGCAATTCGTCACCGGATATATCTGCAGTGGCAAATCAAGAGAGGCAACAACCGAATACCATGCAGTTTCATATTTATGCGTGCACATCCTGTGGCGCAGAATTGGCAATTAATGGTGTGGAAAGTGCAACCTATTGTGCTTATTGTGGTCAGCCAACCATAGTTTTTAACCGTATATCGAAGGAACGAAGACCGGAATTGATTATACCATTCCATATACATAGAGAACAGGCAATCGAATTGATACGTAAACGTTTTCAAAAAGGATTATTTATACCGAAAGAAATACGACATTTCAAAGCAGAATGTCTGAACGGAATCTATATTCCATACTGGTTATATGATTTGCATTATTATGACAGACAAAAGATACAGGGCGAGAAACAGGATGGAAAAATCAAATACTATGAATATTTTTTACGAGAAGCAGACTGTAATTTTTGTCATCTTACATTTGATGCATCAAGAATGTTAAACGATACATCGTCACAGAGATTGGAACCGTATGATATGCGAGGCTTACGGCCATTTCAAGCGGCATATATGTCGGGATTCTATGCAGATTGTTATGATGTTAATAATGTGGCATTACGCGAGATTGCATATTCCAGAGCAAAAGAAATGTTTGATGAGCAGATGTTGGCTAGTTGTAAGTCTGATAAGAAAAAAATCGTAGCCAGTCAGCCACATATTCGCATGTTAAAAGAAACCTATGCGATGATGCCGGCATGGTTTATAACGTTTCCACATAAGAATCGTGCCTATACAATGATGGTAAATGGACAGACCGGAAAAGTGATTGGAACCGTTCCGGTATCTTCCGGGAAAGTTGTTGTTATGGCAATTGGAATCTTTATTATTTTGCTGGGTATTTTTATGAAACTGTTTTTGATGTTAGAACTAGGCGATTGGAATTCTATATTAGGCTGCGGTATTGTTGTTGTGTTACTGGCACTATTTTGCGTGGCAGGTGGCTCCGGCAATTTGAAAGGAATGCAGGATAGCAGAGAATTAACAGAAGCGAGCCAAATAAAAACATATGCACATAAAAGACAATCGGGGAGGTAGTATTTAGGATGATTGAATTAGTAATAGCGATAATTTTTGCACTTATTTTATCAGCAGCGTTTACTTTTTTTATAGTAACCTGTTTCGTTCGAAGCTCGAATGATATTGGAGTAAGTAAAGGGACCGCCAAGGATTTTACGACGGGACCTATAAGGATGATAAACCAGCAGGATAGGATATAATGGGAGGACCATAATATGAAAAAAGTTGTATTATATTTCATGCTGGTTTGTAGCATATTACTTGTAGCATGTAAGAAAGAAGAAACGGGAAACCAACAAATGACATATCAGAATATAACAATGGATAAGGCGAAGGAGATTTTTGAACAAAAGAAAGGTGATTATATCATTTTAGATGTACGAAGGCCGGATGAATTTGAAAGCGGACATATTCCGGGTGCAATTAATGTGCCGAATGAAGAGATTGCTAATAGCGAAATCCCAGAACTTCCAAACAAAGAACAGACGATTTATGTTTATTGTAGAAGTGGAAGACGAAGTAAGGAAGCGGCAGAAAAATTAGTAAAAATAGGCTATACAAATGTGATTGAATTCGGTGGTATCCTAGATTGGAAAGGAGAAATCGAACAATAGCAACGAAATGTTACATTTGATGCAAAGTAAAATTGGTAGTCTTTCAAAAATAAATTTGTTATTCTCATTTTGCAAGCGAATTGCTTGATTTGTACTGAAACGAAAGATAGGAGAATGCAAAAATGAAAAAAAGAATCGGATTATTAATGATGGTAGCGGCATTGTCGTGCAGTATGCTAGCATGTGGAGGAGACAACAGGAAGGAGAAGGATAAGGAAAAAGAAACGACAGAGGAAAGTTCAAACACAGATACAAGTGTAGATTATTCCTCATATACAGAGAGTGTTCCAAGAAGCGAAAGAGATATTGAATACTATTGGAATATCAATACGGATGCTTTTGATAAAACAAAGTTTGACGGTCAAATTTCTGTATTCGGAACAATAATGGATACCAAATTGACAGGCAAGACCTTAAAAGACGCAGGATTTACTTTTGTTAGCTGGACATCAGAAGATGGAGATGCCACGGAACAGGCAACGTTAGATTATGGTGCAGAGACGAACCAATATATGGATTATGGACTACTTTATAAAAACGATAAAGTATATCCTACTTATAACTACAATGTAAAGGTTGACTTAACTAATTTTGCCGGAACAAATGATGCATATGCAGATAGCACTGAAGTATTTTTTAATCAGGCAACCATTTATCAGGATGAAAGTAATGTGATTGTACCGTATATTGAGAATATGGATTATTCCAAGATGACCATAGATGATATTATTGATACATTAGGAGTACCTACCTATGTGGAGGGGAGAACAGAAAAATTAGAAGAGGATGTAGAGTCAGAAATGTTTAATTACGTATATGTTTATGATGACTATACTTTTATCTTTAATTTTATGTACTTCGATAATACAGGTATATCTATAACTGGTTTAAGATATATGGGTAGCAGTTTCTTTGCACAACCGGTTGAAGCATTTAACTCGGATACATTCGAGAATGATACATATGACACATATACTGCATTTTTGGAAGAACAGTATGCAGCATATCAGGAATCAATCGGAAAGAATTAATTACACATTTGCCCCTTGGAATCCGTCGGATTTCCAAGGGGTTTTTATTGCCCTAGTTTATATTATAATAATGTGAATTCGTTTTTATGAAACATGAGAAGTTTTTCATCTCGCATTTTACATAATTCATTGGACATTGCACTTCGGTCGACACATAGAAAATCAGCCAACTGTTGTCGATTGAAGGGGAGAAAAAAGTGACGATTGTTCTGTCTTAGGGATTCCTCGGACAAATAGGATAATAGTTTTGCGCGAGTTGTTCGATTAGACATATGTCCTATTTTTTGAACCAATTTACGATTTTTCTCCGAGATGGCAAAAAAGAGATTTTGTACTGCCAACGAATGGAATTTACATGCGGAAGGGCAAACAGTAAGAATTCTTTGTACATCAAAGAAAATGATGACGCTATCTTCTTTGGCAATAACATCGTTTAGGAGAGGGCCGCTTTCCGGTGCGACATAGGCTTCTCCGAACATTTCACCTTCACGTATGATATTAACGATGCTTCGGTTTCCCCAAAAATCATCCTGTTGTATCAATAGTTTTCCACGGACTAATACCGAGATTTTATCCATATGTTCCCCTTGCTTAAATACAAACTCTCCTTTTTGATACACTTGAAGTTTAGCTTGTAGGCAGTTTAACATGGTGGCAATCTCATCTTCACTAATTCCTGAGAATAGTTGTGTGCGTCTTAATGTTTCAAGATACTGTTTCATAAAAATTCTCCTTTGTTGTAAATACAACAGAAATGTTTTATTTATAATATTATAATAGAAGCGAAATGACAAAGCAATATTATAGAAGAAGGAGAATAGATATGATACGTAAAATAATCAGAATTGATGAAGCAAAATGTAATGGGTGCGGTGCCTGTGTGACTGCATGTCATGAAGGTGCGATAGAATTGGTGGATGGAAAAGCCAGATTAATGCGTGAGAATTACTGTGATGGACTGGGAGACTGTTTGCCTGCCTGTCCGATGCAGGCGATTTCTTTTGAGGAAAGAGAAGCACCCGCATATGATGAAGCCGCAGTATTGGCATCGAAACAGCAAAAAGAAGGAGGGACTTTGCCGTGCGGATGTCCCGGTTCACAATTAAAACAAATCAAGCATGAAAAATGTGATTTTGTCGAAACGAGTCATGGCGTGGAATCACAACTCTCTCAGTGGCCGGTTCAAATCAAACTTGTACCTGTGATGGCACCGTATTTTGAGGGGGCGAATCTGTTAATTGCAGCAGATTGTACGGCATACGCTTACGGGAATTT
The DNA here is from genome assembly GCA_045605685.1 of Lachnospiraceae bacterium. Lineage (GTDB taxonomy): Bacteria > Bacillota > Clostridia > Lachnospirales > Lachnospiraceae > Roseburia. The sequence goes on along the minus strand of JAZUQL010000048.1, from coordinate 27,270 downwards.
TCATCAGGAATTTATACGCAATCACATCACGTTGATTGGATGTCCCAAATTAGATGCAGGAGATTATACAGAAAAGCTAACTGATATCATACGCAACAATAATATTAAGAGTGTAACGATTGTCCGAATGGAGGTTCCATGTTGTGGAGGGATTGAACACGCTGCCACAAGTGCATTGCAAGCCAGTGGTAAATTCATCCCGTGGAGAGTTGTAACAATTTCTATAGATGGACAGATATTAGATTAGGAAATAGAAGAGCCCAACTTCCTGATGGAGTTGGGCTTGATATGTTATTTTGTTAATAACAACATGATATCATTACTACGTTTGATGAACTTGCTCATTGCATCAACAGAAAGTGGCTGATTGCTGAGAAGTGCAAGGTCATATAGTTGCTCGCAGAACATTGGAATATGCTCAGATTCCGGGTTGCTTATAATATAAGAAACAAGTGGATTGTTTGCATTCAAGGTAAGGGTAATATCAGCAGCAAACATATTTGGGTCCATTCCGTTCATTGCATACATCTTCATCATATCCTGCATGCGACGTCCTTGTTCTGACAAGGTAATCACAGATGCGATATCTTCGTTTTTCAGTTTCTGAATCTGAAGTGTAAGTTTGTCATTGTTTAGCACTGTCTTAAAGGTTTCTGACAATGCGTCAGTGGATTCCTGGAAGTCTTCGGATGAATCCTCAGTTAGAGAATCTGTTAAATCTGCATCAATACGCATGAAACGGTAATGTTCATTTCTTTGTTCCAATTGTGTAATGAAGGAAGTGTCAATGTTGTGATCTAAGATGACAGCATTCATTCCTTGTTCTTGGAACAATTTAATGTATTGTCCTTGCTGGTTTTTGTCGGTTACATAATAGATTGTTGTACGATTATCAGCTTCTTCGTTGTTGTCCGCTTCATCTGTCTTTTCTTTATCGACTGGTTTTAATAATTCCGGCAGGGTTTGATATTGGTCATTAATATCCTTAAACAAGATATAATCGTTCATTTTGTCACAGAACTTATCGTCTTTTAAACAACCGAATTTAATAAATGGACTGATATCATCCCAGTATTTTTCATAGTTTTCTTTTTCTGTCTTGCACAAACCGCTCAATTTGTCAGCAACTTTTTTCGTAATATATTCAGAGATTTTCTTCACAAAACCGTCATTTTGTAATGCACTACGTGATACGTTCAAAGGAAGGTCCGGACAATCGATGACACCTTTTAGGAGCATAAGGAATTCCGGAATGACTTCTTTGATGTTATCAGCGATAAATACCTGATTGTTGTACAATTTGATGGTTCCTTCGATGGAATCGTATTCCGTGTTAATCTTAGGGAAATACAAGATTCCCTTTAGATTGAATGGGTAATCCATGTTCAGATGGATCCAGAATAATGGCTCTTTATAGTCAAGGAAGACTTGGCGATAAAAATTAATGTAATCGTCCTTCGTGCATTCGCTTGGGTTTTTCATCCAAAGAGGAAACGTGTCATTTAACGGAACCGGTCTTTTTATAATTTTAACCTTATCTTTTGCAGGAGAAACTTCAATGATTTCTTTTTCACCATTTTCATTTTCTTCCTCACGTGTCTGGGCTTCTTCATGAATCTCTTCAATAACGGTATCGGTTTCTTTTAATTCTTCTTTATCAATGGTTTCGTATTCTGTCTCAGCATTAGCCTTAGAAAGATAGATTTCGGTTGGCATGAAAGAACAGTATTTTTGAATGACTTCTCTGGCACGATATTCATTGGCAAATTCCAGACAGTCTTCATTTAAATATAGAGTGATTTCGGTTCCGATTTCAGTGCGGGTTCCGTCCGACATGTCATATTCTGTGCCGCCATCGCAGGACCAGTGAACCGGTGTGGCTCCTTCCTGATAAGAAAGCGTATCAATGGTTACTTCATCTGCAACCATAAAAGCAGAGTAGAAACCGAGACCAAAATGTCCGATGATTTGATCGTCGTTGGATTTGTCTTTATATTTTTCAATGAAATCGGTTGCGCCGGAGAAGGCGATTCGATTAATGTATTCTTCTACTTCTTCAGAGGTCATACCAAGACCATTATCAATGAATTTTAAGGTTTTCTCTTCCGGGTTAACAATGACCTGGATTTTGGCTTTATAATCAGATGGAAGAGAGTATTCTCCCATCATGTCAAGTTTCTTTAACTTTGTAATTGCATCGCAGCCATTCGATATTAATTCGCGATAGAAAATATCATGGTCGGAATATAACCATTTTTTAATAATAGGAAAAAGATTATCGCTGTCAATGGAAAGACTTCCGTGTTTTTTACTCATGTTGTGTACTCCTTTTTAAAAATTTTTAACTAAAAAAATAATAGTACGAACATACGGAAATGTCAATAGAAAATTAGCACTCTTTAACACTGAGTGCTAACAATGTGGAAAAGTATGAAAATGCACATTGTATTTTTGTATAAAAAATGTTAGCCTAGGGAAAGAAAAGTTCAAAGGGAGGTTATTATGTTAGAGGTAGGTTTAGAAGGAAGAAAAGAATTAATTGTAACACCGGAGGTTACGGCGAAGCGTGTGTGTAGTGGTGCATTGGATGTATTTGCAACCCCGTGCATGATTGCAATGATGGAGAACACCGCATTTGAAAGTGTTTTGGAACATCTGGATGAAGGGTGTGGTACTGTCGGGACAATGGTAAATATCCGGCATTTATCTGCAACTCCAATCGGTATGAAGGTAACCTGTAAAACAAGACTGATTCGGATAGATGGAAGAGCATTGACGTTTCAAGTGGAGGCCTATGATGAACTGGGGCTAATCGGAGAAGGAGAACATGAACGTTTCATCATACGGGAGCAGAGTTTCCAAGAGAAGACGAATAACAAAGGGAAATAAGGAAGAACCAATAAAAGTGGTAACCCAAATGCACACGCCACATAAGGCAGTAATTTCAAAATACTAACTTATAGGCGTTGCAAAAGGGCAATCCAAAGAATAAATACCGGGAAGAACTGTAAAAGCTTTTTCCCGGTATTTTTCTGTTTTGAGCGGTACTTTCGACGATTAAACCGCCTTTGCTAATGCGATTTATTTATCTTTTATTTACCGTGCTTCTCTTTCTGTTAGCGACAGTTAATGTGATGATTGCGCCGCCGCAGAGGAAGAGGATTGCGATCCAGAGGAACATATTGCTGTTATCACTGGTCTGCGGGGATGCAGAGTTCTCTGTGTAGATGGCATTGATAACAATATCAGAGGTTATGTTTTTACCATCATGATCCCATTTGCCAGTATAACCAGCTTTCGCCGGAACAGCGGGCAGAGTAGCATCCTTGCCGTGTCCGACAGTCTCGGTGGAAACAGTCTCACCGTCTGCCTTGTAGGTTACGGTATAGTTCTTCATAATCGTCACAGTATAGGTGGTCTTGTTGCCTGCGTAATCTTCAACTACAACAATATGCTCTGCATTGTCGGCAGGAATAAGAACGTAAGTACCTTCGCCAAAGTCTATTTCCTCTCCGTCAAGTGTTACAGTCTTGATGTCGTAAAACAGCTCATCAGATTTGATGACGGTAAGGTCGCCGTAATAGGTTTTTCCATTCTCGATACCTTCAAGCGTAGGTGCAATGTTGTCTAAAACAATACCGTCAGAGTTTATATACAGGGTGTTGCCTGCATTGTTGGTAATCTTGGCGTAGATAACATAGCGGTTGTTGGGGTCGATTTTAAATGTGCCGTTATAATCTTCCCATTCGGTGATCTGTTCAACCTCGGTTTTGCTTAATTTACCGCCTGCCAAATAATACTGAATTGTGTTCACTCCGCTACCGTTATCGTCTGCGGTAATAGAAACCTCCTGCGTTTCTTTAAAGAAAAGACCAAAGGTGATATTGTTCCAGAAGGAAGTCCAACTGTTTTCCTTAACCTTGATTTCTGCTGTAGGCGGAGTAATATCTGCCACACCTTCCACAGTGATCACAATGTTTTCCTGTGCGTTCGTGATCACATACTGGTTATTGGCATCCAGTTCAACCGGCGTTCCGTTGACTTTCACCGTAAAGGCGCTTGTCTTGGAATAGCCATCTTTCAATGCAAAAGAAAGGGTTGTAGAGCCGTTCCACACAAGCTCGGTATCTTCTGTTGCAATCGTATATCCCATCTGGGTTTGAGGGAGCGTCACACTCAGCAATCCCCCCTCCTTAATAACAACCTCTTTAAAAGGAGAAGCGTTATAATAACCTGTTGCCTGATAACGTACATAGTAAGTTCCAACTGCAAAAGTCATATTCGTATCTGTTACTTTTGTATACTTATCATCGTCAGCAGTGAATTCGGTTGCATACTCCATTTCGGTAGTCAGTCCGTTGATCTTACCATCTGCTTTGCCTTTGACTGTTTCGTTAATGCCCGAAACAACAGGGGCAGCGATATATCCTTTTACAATTCCGTATTCTACCTCAACAAGATTTCCGGATGCCGGCAGACAGTAGTTGTCATTGGAAAGCGATGTGACTTTAGCGTGCCATCTGCCCGGAATAATTCCTGCACCCTCGGTTGTTTCAACCACAGAAGTCGTCAATGTGCAAACATCACCGCCTACAAGACCGGTCGCTATCGCCTGCGGCACAATAAGTTCTCCTGTGTAAGGTATAAATTCAGTTGCAGGCCAGGAAATTCCGATTTCTTTTTGCTTGATTTCGTAATCTGCTTGCGCCGTGCCGCTGTAATTTCCCTTAAATGTAACGGTTATTGTTTTAGTGCCAGCGTTTTTACAATCAGAAGGCCAAGTCACTGTATAATCGGTGTTTTCAGTTAACGTTTGACTAGCGACCTTCACGATAATGGTAGGTTTTTGTTCGTTGCCATCATAGGAAAACGTATCTTGGCTTAAAGTAACATTGGAAGCATCCAGTTCTTTCGGATTTACTTTAACCCAAAGATTACGGTTTGTATACCAAGCAATTTCTCCGTTATCAGTACGCTTGGCACCTACTGCCAAATAGTAGTCATATTCGCCTACAGGGAGGTCATCGGGGATCGCAAGTGTATCTGTGTTACTGATTACCACATTGCCATCAATCCACTGATATTGATAGGCGTAACCGTCTTTTTGCTCTACGGTTGCCGTGAATTTCTGACCGGTATATTCGCTGTAGGTGAGGGTCAGATTTTCGCTGACTGCAACTGTTGGCATTTCTGCGGGAATCTTTTCCCAAATCGCATATAAAATGACATTTTCGCTCACAATAATCTTTTCGTCTTGAAGAACATTACCGTCTTGGGAAGTTGCCCAGCCTTTGAACTGATAGCCGTTCGGAGCGGTAAAGGGGTTAGCAGGAAGCGTATATTCTTCGCCATCCATTATCGGAACAGAATTCTTTTCCCCGGATCCGCCGTTGGCGTTAAAAGACACGGTGTATGTATTTTTAATTTGGAAATTCTTCGTCAGCGTATGGCCTTTCACAGTAATGGTTGCAGTAGCTATGCCGACATCTACATTATTGACATAGGAAATATCAGTTGGCTGATCTCCTTGCCAGTTTTCTGAATAAGTAATGGTTGCAGGCGTAATAGCAGAGCCGGTATAACTGTACACCGCATCTGCGTCCAATGTAGCCGTCGCGGTGTGATTGTTGCAGTTGTTGCAGCTTTCAGTAATGGTGTTTCCCGAAGAAGAATAGGTACAGCTGTGCGGACCAACAGCTCCGTACTCAGTCTTTGTATCGGTATATGTTTGACCGTTGAAGGTAACAGTAGCCGTATACTTGATCCGCTCCTTTGTCTGGCAGTTCGCCGCCTCTAAAACGATTTCGGAAGAAATGGTCGCGTTGACCCTCGTGAAAACATCAGCATCCTTTGCGGTAAAGGTGGCTGTGGCAGAAGTTGTACCATTCCAGCTCCAAGTCGGCTCGTTTACGGCGATACAAGTGATTATAACTACAGGTTTATTTGTATCAATCACCCTTTCCTCATGATTGCTATAGCAATTAAGCACACTTCCCGGGGTTTGGGGGAACATGGCTGTTGTGATATTTTGTCTAAGATCGCTGGCATAAAGATACACATAGGTCGAAGATGTAGGATGAAAGAGCACACGACCATTTGGTTCATGGCCAATCTTTACCTCGGAAACCGTTTTCAGGTTTGTATATTTCACTTGGTAAAGATAATTGTTATTTGTGAAATATTGTGTAACTCCATCTGAATAAGCAACCACATTCGCATTCCACTCCGACACCTCCGTGGCAGCATATGCCGTCAAGCTTGTCATCGGCACCATACTCACTACAATCACAAATGCCAACACAAAGCTGAGTATGCGATTTGTAAATTGTGTTTTCGTTTTCATATCGTTTCCTCCGTATAGGGATTTATTGGCATCGGCTCTCGCCGTATATTTCAATCATTATGTTATTGTGCGATTTGTTTTCGTTTCAACAGGTCAAACAGTGCTTGCTCCGTAGTTTGATCTACATACTCTCGAAACTTCGTTAAGGTATCAAGACCCAGCTTTTGATAATTCATCGAAAGCACCTTCTTGATTTTTTCGTCCCGAATCTCTTTGGGAACGTTATAGATGGATAGGAACGTTCTTACGAACATGCGCCATACACATCTTGCTTCGATAGGAGGGCAGGAAGACATCCTTTACCACCTCCGTTCGTCTTCTTAAAGCAGAGGATTTCATTCTGCGTAAATTCTATATTTATTTTAGCACATATCCAACATAAATGAAATAGTTTTTTGAAAATTGCGTGAGTTGTTCTGAAAAAAGATACAATTTATAAGTTATGACCCGTTGGGATTGCAGTAATCTCTGCATTTCCAACGAGGTTTTTCGTATGGGCTTTAGCCTGTTGAGCACGTGTGCGTGCGAAATCAAAACCCACCTGCTATGCGGTGGAGTCAAAGCGTTATACAAAAAATCACCTTTCCGTTACAACAGAGTTGTTCAGGCACTATTGCAAGAAAGGAAAGGTGATTTAATGGATAATAAGTCGAATGATTTAGCACATACAAAATGGATGTGCCAATACCATATCGTCTTCACACCAAAGTATAGACGAAAAATTATTTATAATCAATTAAAAGCTGATATTAGAGATATTTTGAAACAGTTATGTTCTTATAAAGGAGTAGAGATTATACCAGATCATATCCATATGCTATTAAGCATACCACCTAAAATAAGTGTTTCAAGTTTTATGGGATACCTAAAGGGAAAATCAGCATTAATGATTTTTGATAGACATGCAAATTTAAAATATAAATTTGGAAATAGACATTTCTGGTCTGAGGGATACTATGTGAGTACTGTAGGTCTAAATGAAACGACAATAAAGAAGTAGATTCAGGAACAGGAAAAGTACGATATCATGTAAGATAAACTGAGCGTGAAAGAGTATGAAGACCCTTTTAAGGGTTAAGTCGAAGTAATACAAACGCCCCTCTTAGGGGCATTTACAGTTTTATAAAAGGAAACGGTGCAACCTCTTTTACGGGGTTACACCGTACCTTATATAAAATATTTCCTTGCGTGGTCTGTCCTAACGGTTACCACTTTTTATTGTATTCATTAGATTTATTGTATTTTTTCAAGATTCTTATGCGCGGTTGAAAGCATAAGTTTGATACGATTTAATTGGTTTACTTCGGATGCACCCGGATCATAGTCGATTGCAACAATATTTGCCATAGGGTATTCTTTACGAATTTCCTTAATAACACCTTTTCCAACAATATGGTTTGGAAGGCAGGCAAATGGTTGTGCACAGACAATATTTGGAGCTCCCTGATGGATTAATTCAAGCATTTCACCGGTTAAGAACCAGCCTTCACCGGTCTGATTACCGATGGAAACAATGCTTTCGGCATATTTTGCAAGTTCTTCAATACGTGCAGGTGGATCGAAATGTTTGCTTTTTTCCAACTCTTTACGGGCTGCCTTTCTCAACCATTCGAAGAAACGAATGAGAAGATTGTTGATCCGTTTTGCCTTTTTAGAATCACCCAGGTAGTCGGTTTTGAAGTTCTGATTGAAACAGCAGTAGAGTAAAAAGTCTGTCAAATCAGGAACAACGGCTTCAGCCCCTTCTGCTTCCAGTAAATCAACAATATAATTGTTTGCTGCAGGTAAAAACTTAACGAGAATTTCTCCGACAACACCAACTCTTGGTTTCTTAATGTCAAGCATTGGAAGATTGTCAAAATCACGAATGATTTCACGACACATCTTTTTGAATTTTGAATGTGACAACATTTTGGTATTGCCAACAAAATCCTGACAACGTTTCAACCATTTTGCATGAAGTTCATTAGCAGAACCTGCTACGGCTTCATATGGTCTGACACGATATAAGCAACGCATAAAGATATCGCCGAATATCAATGCATATAGACCATGCTGAATCAGACTAGGAGTGAATTTGAATCCAGGGTTCTTCTCCAGTCCTACCATGTTCAGTGAGATAACCGGAATATTCGGATAACCTGCTTTCATCAGTGCTCTTCTGATAAATGCAATATAGTTTGTAGCACGACATCCGCCACCTGTCTGAGAGATTAGGATGGCAGTTTTCTCTAAGTCATAATCGCCGGATAGAACCGCAGCCATAATTTGACCGATTGCAATCAAAGAAGGATAGCAGGCATCGTTATTTACATATTTCAGTCCGACATCGACACATTCTTTTGCGGAGATATCCGGGATTACAACATTGAGTCCACCGGCCTGGAAGGCAGGCATAATGATGTCAAAATGAATTGGTGACATCTGAGGACAGATGATAGTGTAATTCTTACGCATTTCTTCCGTGAAAATCACACGTTCGTAGTTAGATGGTTTTACGATGCGTTTTTCCTGCTTCTTTTCTTTTACACGGATTGCAGAAAGAAGAGAACGGATACGGATACGTGCGGCCCCTAAGTTATTTACTTCATCGATTTTCAGGCAAGTGTAGATTTTGCCTGAATTGGTAAGGATATCACTGACACAGTCCGTTGTAACGGCATCCAGACCGCAACCGAATGAGTTTAGCTGTATCAAATCCAAATCGTCGCGTGTTTTCACATAGTTGGCAGCGGAATACAGTCTTGTATGATACATCCACTGGTCCATAACAATAAGTGGTCTTTCCAGATTGCCAAGATGGGAAATGGAATCCTCGGTTAATACACAGATGCCGTAGGAATTGATAAGTTCCGGAATACCATGATTGATTTCCGGGTCAACATGGTATGGACGTCCGGCTAAAACAATTCCGCGTTTTCCATTTTCCTCCATGTATTTTAAAACTTCTTCCCCTTTTTTTTGAATGTTTAAACGGGCTACTTCCTGTTCTTTCCAGCCTTCTGATACGGCGTCGCGTACTTCGCTTTCTGAGATGTTAAATTCTTCCTTGAAACATTTTACAAGTTGCTGAGATAAGATTTCCTCGCTCGTAAAGGCCATAAACGGATTTAGGAAACGAACCTGACCATTCGTAATCTCGTCTACGTTATTCTTAATATTCTCAGAGTATGAGGTAACAATAGGACAATTGTAATGATTATTTGCATCTGCGAATTCCTTTCTTTCATATGGAATGGAAGGATAGAAGATGAAATCTACATTTTGATGGATTAACCAATCAATATGTCCGTGTGCCAGCTTCGCCGGGTAACATTCGGATTCACTTGGGATGGAATCAATACCCATTTCATATATCTTTCTGGTTGACTGAGGCGATAATACAACTGAGAAACCGAGTTTTGTAAAGAAGGTTGCCCAGAATGGATAATTCTCGTACATATTAAGGACACGTGGAATTCCGACAGTGCCACGTGTGGCCTCTTTGTCAGACAACACCGGATAGTCAAATAAAGCTTTGTTTTTATATTCAAACAGGTTTGGAATGTTTTCTTTATTTTTTTCTTTTCCAATTCCTTTTTCACAACGGTTTCCGGTAATATACTGGCGGTTATCGGAAAATCTGTTGATAGTTAAAAGACAGTGGTTTGTACAACCCTGACATCTTGCCAATTTGGTCGTATATGTCAACTCGTTGATTTGGTCAATGGTTAACATGGTGGTCTGATAGTCTTGTTCGTGACGTTCTCTTGCAATGAGGGCGGCACCAAATGCACCCATAATACCGGCAATATCAGGACGTGTCACATGAACCTTCGCAATTTTTTCCAGACTTCTAAGGACGGCATCATTATAGAAAGTACCACCTTGAACAACGATGTTTTCACCTAAATCTTTTGCATCAGAAAGTTTAATAACTTTAAATAATGCATTTTTAATAACAGAGTATGCAAGTCCGGAAGAAATATCTGCAACGGTAGCACCTTCTTTCTGGGCTTGTTTTACTTTTGAGTTCATAAAAACGGTACAACGTGTTCCCAAATCAATCGGGTTCTGGGCAAAAAGCGCTTCTTTTGCGAAATCCTGTACGGAATAATTAAGCGATTTTGCAAATGTTTCGATAAAAGAACCGCAACCGGAAGAACAAGCTTCATTTAATTGAACAGAATCAACAGTTTGATTCTTGATTTTGATGCACTTCATGTCTTGTCCACCGATATCAAGAATACAGTCTACATTTGGATCGAAGAATGCAGCTGCATAGTAATGTGCAACGGTTTCAACTTCCCCATCGTCTAACATCAGAGCAGCCTTTAATAATGCTTCTCCATAGCCGGTTGAGCATGAATGTACGATGTGTGCATTCTTTGGAAGAGTTGCATATATTTCCTGTATCGAACGAATTGCGGTAGCAAGCGGACTTCCGTTGTTGTTGCTATAGAAAGAATAAAGCAATTTACCGTCTTCGCTGACAAGTGCAATTTTGGTTGTGGTAGAGCCGGCATCAATACCGAGATAGCAGTTGCCTTCATAGGTGGCAAGGTCTGCTGTTTCTATGTTGTTGCCGCTATGGCGTTTTACAAACGCATCGTATGCTTCCTGATTTTCAAACAAAGGCTCCATACGTGCTACTTCGAATTCCATCTCTATGTTAGAGGAAAGTTTATTCAGTAGTGTTTCTAAGGTTGTAGTAGAATCACTCTTATAATTGAGTGCAGAACCAATTGCTGCAAAAAGATGAGAATTGTTTGGAATAATAGCATGTTCATCATCTAAATTGAGCGTGCGGATAAATGCATTTTTTAACTCCGATAAAAAGTGAAGCGGTCCACCGAGAAATGCGACGTGACCACGGATTGGTTTTCCGCAGGCTAGTCCACTGATTGTCTGATTTACAACGGCCTGAAAGATTGAGGCGGATAAATCTTCACGGGTTGCCCCTTCGTTAATCAATGGCTGAATGTCGGTTTTGGCGAATACACCACAACGAGCCGCAATCGGATAGATTGCTTTGTATTTTTTGGCGTATTCATTTAGGCCGGTTGCATCTGTCTGAATCAAAGATGCCATCTGGTCGATAAAAGAACCTGTACCACCGGCACAGATACCATTCATACGCTGTTCTACATTTCCGCCTTCGAAATATATGATTTTTGCATCTTCTCCACCTAATTCGATGGCAACATCTGTCTGTGGTGCATAATGCTGTAATGCAGTAGATACAGAGATAACTTCCTGAACAAACGGAACTTCAAGATGTTTTGCAAGTGTTAATCCGCCGGAACCTGTAATCATAGGTGCAATATGTAAATCCGACAGAGCCTTGTGAGCCTTTTGAACTAAGTTAAAAAGAGTCTCTCGTATATTTGCAAAATGTCTTTCATAATCGGAAAAGAGTAATTCATCTTTTTCGTTCAGAATGGCAATTTTAACTGTCGTTGAACCAATATCAATTCCTAGTTTATGTAACGAATTGTTTTCCATAAATATCCTCCATTGCTTAATATATTTATATTGAAGTCAAATGTATAATATGTCTTTGCACAAACAAAACAATTATACGACAGGATTCTACAAAATACAATGGAAATAATTTATAAAGAAAATGTGAATATTTCCCACCTGCATTGACAAAAATGAATAGAAATCATTATAATGAATTGAATTATCGTAAGGAAACAAGAGGTGACATATGAATTTTATCGATAAAATAGAAAGAAAACTTGGTAAACATGCAATACCGAATTTATATATGTACTTTATCGTTGCCAATGTACTGGGGTATTTGTTTTCTCTGCTGGGATTGACGGATTACCTTTATTTTTCGGTAGCTCTGATTTTAAAAGGGCAGGTTTGGAGACTGATATCCTGGATTTTTATCTGGGATGGCGGGAATGTCATCATGTCGTTTATCTTTTTGTTCTGCGTATTTGGTTGGGGACGATATTTGGAGGCGTGTTATGGTTCATTTCGAATGAATCTGTATTTCATCGGTGGCGTTTTACTCAATGCAATTGGCGGTGTGATTTTATACTTTGTAGGAATTCCGATTTATTTAACTTCCTATTATATTCTGTTGGGAATGATTCTGTTACTTTCGTTGTCAAACCCGGATGGAGTTGCCAATATCTATTTTGTGTTCCCGCTGAAAATGAAGTGGTTGTCTATTATTGAACTGGCACTGTTGGCATATTATGTCATCTTCTATTTTAAACAGGGCATAGTGGTAGGGTTAGTTATGACTCCGACTATTATTCTTTCGGTTTTGAATATATTTTTATTCTTCTGGATTGTGAAGCAAAAGGTTTCTCACAAACATAAACGTCGCCAAAAAGAGTTTTATTCTAAGATGAACGAATCACGTACACAATCCGCATACCGTGTTCATAAGTGTTCAACATGTGGTCGGACCAGCCTGGAAGATAATACGTTAGTATTCCGCTATTGTTCCAGATGTAACGGGGCGCATGAGTATTGTCAGGAACATTTATTTACGCACCGACACAAAGAATAAGTGTTTGACTTTGGTTGACAAAGCATTCTATGGAATTTATAATTAAAATATCGCAGAAATAAGATTGTGCGTTGCACAATCTTTTTTCGTCGTAATAGAAAGAATACGAATGTATCGATACAGGAGGTTTGAGATATATGGAAAACGAAGTAGTTTCCAAACATTTTATTGAACAGATTATTGATTTTGATTTGGAGAATGGGCATTGTAAGGAGATTTGTACCCGTTTCCCGCCGGAACCGAATGGCTATTTACACATCGGACATGCGAAATCAATTCTTTTGAACTATGGATTGGCTCAGAAATATAACGGAGTATTTAATCTTCGTTTTGATGATACGAATCCGACGAAAGAGAAGACAGAATTCGTAGAATCAATTAAGAGCGACGTTAAGTGGTTGTGTCCGGATTGGGAAGAACGTGTTTTCTTTGCATCGGATTATTTTGACACAATGTATGAAGTTGCTGTGAAGTTAATCAAAAAAGGCAAAGCTTATGTATCCGATTTGAATGCAGAAGAGATTCGTCAATATCGTGGAACTTTGACAGAACCGGGGAAGGAAGATCCGTATTCTTCCAGAACAATAGAAGAGAATCTTGCATTATTTGAAGCGATGAAGAATGGCGAATTTGAAGATGGCGCGAAAGTATTGCGTGCAAGAATTGATATGTCTTCATCGAATATTAATATGAGAGATCCGATTCTATATAGAGTGGCTCGTATGACACATCATAATACAGGAGACAAATGGTGTATTTATCCGATGTACGATTTCGCACATCCGATTGAGGATGCAATTGAAGGCATTACACATTCTATTTGTACACTCGAATTTGAAGATCACAGACCACTATATGATTGGGTAGTGACAGAGGCAGGGATGAAGGCGGATGCCAACGATTCTCCAAAACAGATTGAGTTTGCAAAACTTTATCTTACGAATGTTGTTACAGGAAAACGCTATATAAAGAAATTGGTGGAAGATGGAATTGTAGATGGATGGGATGATCCTCGTCTTGTATCCATAGCGGCTTTGAGAAGAAGAGGATTTACTTCCGAATCGATTAAGAAGTTTGTAGAGTTATGCGGAGTTTCCAAATCAAACAGTTCCGTAGACTATGCAATGTTGGAATATTGCATAAGGGAAGATTTGAAAATGAAACGTCCGAGAATGATGGCGGTTTTAAATCCGATTAAGGTGATTATTGATAACTATCCGGAAGGACAGGTCGAGTATCTGGATGTGGATAATAATCTCGAGAATCCGGAATTAGGAAAGAGACAGGTGCCGTTTACCAGAGAGTTATACATCGAGCGAGATGATTTTATGGAAGAACCGCCTAAGAAGTATTTCCGTATGTTTCCGGGGAATGAAGTAAGATTAATGAACGCATATTTTGTAAAATGTGAAAGTTTTGTAAAGGACAGTGATGGAAATATAACAGAAATTCACTGTACTTATGACCCGGCATCCAAAGGCGGAAACAGTCCGGATGGAAGAAAAGTAAAAGGAACAATCCATTGGGTGTCCGCAGAATACGGCAAGAAAGCAACGGTTCGTTTATATGAGAACATTGTGAATGAAGAATTAGGTGTCTACAATGAGGACGGAAGTTTGAATTTGAATCCGAATTCCTTAACTGTATTAACAGACTGTGTAGTAGAGCCTTCTTTAATGGAAGCAGATTGCTATGAGAGTTTCCAGTTTGTAAGACAGGGGTTCTTCTGTGCTGATGCAAAAGATTGGGAACCGGGAAATCCGGTATTTAACAGAATTGTTTCTTTGAAGAGTTCGTTTAAGTTACCAACGCAACAATAGACACTCTTTCTAAAAATGGGGGGATATCATGAAGACAGTATCCGGTTTGGAGAAATATGGAATAGGCACGTTGAATATCGATTCTTTATTTCAGGATGAAGAGGAGAAGGCGGAAGTAGAAGAGAAGAAAGAAGATACGGTCAAGAAACCGAAGGAGATTGACTTCATATTCTATAAGTCTGTCCGTTGTCCGGTTTGTGATCGGGTCTTTCAGACAATTTCAATGAAAACAGGCAAGGCAAAACGATTGGAATCCGATCATGACCTGCGGCCGAGATTCGAATATATAGACAGTTTGAAATATGATGTAACCTCATGTCCATATTGTGGTTATAGTGCGTTGAATCGATTCTTTAGTCAGATTTCATCGGCACAGTCAAAACTGATTCGGGAAGGTGTCAGTGCGAATTTTAAACCGGTTAAAGGGGAACTGGCGAAAGATTTGCAGGAATATACATTGGACGAAGCAATAGAGCGATTGAAACTTGCTTTGTTCAGCACAGTTGTAAAGAAAGGGAAGACCAGCGAATTAGCCTATGTGTGTTTAAAACTTGCATGGTTATACAGGGAAAAGGGCGTCGTATTTGATACAGATGAATTCAAAAAAGAAGAGAATGTTTATTACGAGAAGGCGTTGGAGGGATTTATGAAAGCTGCTTCAACGGAGACCTTCCCAATGTGTGGAATGGATTGGGATACCGTTAATCTCTTATTGGCGGAAATGGCACTTAGCATGAAAAAATACGATATAGCAACACGCTATGTGACAAATCTTTTGAATTCCCGTGTGCAGAATGCACGCATTAAAGAAAGAACGCTGGATATTAAAGATGAAATATTAAAGTGGGCGAAAGCACAGAAGAAATAGTACCAATCACTGTGCTTTTATGCGAGATATAAGAGGAGTATTTAGAAAATGGGATATTTGATTAGTGTAGCGGTAATGTTGCTGGTAATTTATATTGCGGTTAATGTCTACCAAGTGATTCGACTTTTGATTGGTTTGATTATGGGAATGAAAGTGTCCTGTATCCGCTTTTGGTTTTTGTCGATGGTAAGAATACAACAGCGCACAGTCTGGGGAACGAACCGATTTGTACCATATATCATATCACTCTTGCTGAACAAAGATAATAAGAAGAATCAAAGAGTGTTGCACGAAATCATATGTTCCTCCCTTTGCTTTGTCATTTCGCTTGCAATTGTCGGATATCTGTGTGTGGAACATGGATTGATGCATATCATATACGATGACGTTTTGTGTGGGGTGACAGTAGCGATACTTGCATTTATGATCAGAATGATTATGACCTGTGTACGCGTGACAACAATGGATTATAGCTTGAATATGCTTTCAGACCGCTGTTTGAGTATGCTTTTGGGTGGAGCTGACTATGAACAGTTAGATATCTCAATGGATGAGATTCGCAGTTGCTGTGAGAAATCATCCGGCATGGATAAAGAAAAACATCTGGAATTATCATGTTATATGTTTCTCTTTCGTAAGATGTTTTGTCTCAATGATAGAGCGGGAATGGATGAATGTATAGAAGCAATTATTCGTAATTTGCCGGAAAATGCAACTCTGATGAATTGTTCTGCATTTTCAACGGTTATTTTCTATTACAGTTATATTAATCAGAATCCGGAGATGGCACATCAATTCCATGAAAGAAATAAAAAGCAGTTTGATGAAGATTCCGATCCGAATGGATGTCGTCAAAGGGCTTATTATTTGTATTATGCATGTGGTAATGAGAAAGCAGCAGAAGTTATTGTAAGGGAAGGGATTGAAGCACTGGCGAAAGCACATCGTTATGGCTTGCTAGATGCGGAGATTAAATTAGAAACGAAACTATTACATGACTTGGCAGAAAAATTAGAAGTTACATATTAGAATATGGTTTTGCGAAATAGAAATATATGAGCTGTTGCATGAGAGAATGTGTGCACAGCTCTTTTTTGATACATAATACTTTATATATTTAAACGAATAAAAGTTTTACCTTAAATTGAATTGACTGCATATAGATGTAACTATAATATTATAGATATGTTAAGAGATTAGAAAACGCTGTTACGATTGTATTTTTGCAACGGGAAGGATTTGGATGATAATATGGATGTAAGGGAAGCGGATAAGAAAAGAATAACGGGAAAGAAGATTATTATAACGGTAGTGTTGCTTATTATAGTATACGCTGCATTTTGGACCGCAATGGTTGTGGGTAGGTATGCACGATATTCAAAAGCATTAGGGGGCAGTCTTTTTCTGACAACTGTAACGGAAGGTGAGTATACTTATAGTGTTGAGATTCCGCCTGTTTTTACATATACCGGCAATCTTGCAATTGCGAGAGATATGGAATTTAGTGAAGAGGGAGGATTGGCTGAGTCCTCTTATGCACTGATTATATGGCCGGGAATATTCAAAGAGACAGAATATGGTATTATCATTCATGAACAAGAAGACGGAAGTAATGAAATTATAGAATATCAGATTATGATTGATGAAGAAGGAAACCCGTTGGACACAGAAGATGAGCAGGCAGTGCAAGTTTGCAAGGAACATCAGAATGAGATAGAGAAGCTTCTGAAACTATCAGATGAGAAATGGAATATAAGAAAGAAAGACTAGGATAAGGGATATGAGACGATTTCGTAGTTTAATTCAAGCGATATTAATTGTCATCGTTATATTGGTAAGCGGAGAATTCTACCAATTCTACACATCGAGGAAGAGGATGTGTTAAAGAATTGCATTGGCAAGGCTAATGGTAAAGAAATGTAGTGTTGTATTGGCAGATGAGCCTATCGGCTCATTGGATAGTAAAAACGCACAAAAAGTCATTGATTTACTGATGCAGTTAAAAGAGATGGGGAAAACAATTATTATGGTTACGCATAATGAGGAATATCGTACGATTGGAACACAAAGTATTGATATCTCCAATAAGGAATGGAATAAAACGGCTGTGACTTAATGTGTCACAGCTGTTTTTAGGTGTATCTTATTTGTTGTTTTTTGCCTCTTCTAATTTCATGGCACGAACTTTTAATGGAAGTCCGAATAATGTGATGAATCCTTCTGCATCATGGTGGTCATATAAATCACCGGTTGTAAAACTTGCAAGAGATTCACTATACAGTGAATATGGAGAAGTAGTTCCGGCTTTGATGATGTTTCCTTTGTAAAGCTTGAATTTAACTTCACCGGTCACATATTCCTGTGTAGAGGTAACAAATGCCTGTACTGCTTCACGGAGTGGAGTAAACCATTTGCCTTCGTATACAATCTGTGCAAATTTGTTGCCCATATCTTTTTTTACTTCCATAGTTGCGCGGTCTAACACTAATTCTTCTAATTGAGCATGTGCTTCCATAAGGATGGTTCCGCCAGGTGTTTCGTATACACCACGTGATTTCATACCTACAACACGGTTTTCAACGATGTCAACAATACCGATGCCGTGTTTTCCGCCTAATTTGTTTAAGGTACGGATGATATCAGAAACTTTCATTTTTTGTCCGTTAACAGAAGTTGGGATTCCTTTTTCAAAAGTCATGGTTACATATTCCCCTTCTTCCGGAGCTTTCTCAGGAGAAACGCCAAGGACAAGCAGATGATCATAGTTTGGTTCGTTTGCCGGATCTTCTAACTCAAGACCTTCATGGCTGATATGCCATAAGTTACGGTCACGGCTGTAACTTTGGTCTGCAGAGAATGGAAGGTCAATACCATGTGCTTTACAATATTCGATTTCTTCTTCACGGGATTGCATCGTCCAGTTATCCTGTCTCCAAGCAGCGATGATTTTCAAATCAGGAGCAAGAGCTTTGATTCCTAATTCGAAACGAATCTGGTCGTTTCCTTTACCGGTAGCACCGTGACAGATGGCAGTTGCGCCTTCTTTACGGGCAATCTCTACAAGACGTTTTGCAATTCCAGGGCGAGCCATAGAGGTTCCGAGAAGATATTTGTTCTCATATACTGCACCGGCTTGTACACAAGGGATAATGTATTCGTCACAGAATTCATCTGTAATGTCTTCGATATATAATTTGGTTGCACCGGAATATTTGGCACGTTCTTCTAAACCGTCTAACTCTTCTTCTTGTCCGCAGTCGATACAGCAGCAGATTACTTCGTAATCGTAATTCTCCTTTAACCATGGGATAATGGCTGTTGTATCTAAACCACCTGAGTATGCTAAAATAACTTTTTCTTTCATAAGTGTAGTTCCTTTCTTTTTATAGTCTATTCATAATATACAACAAACCATCCTATAACGCAAGCGGAAAAATATACATAGTTTATTCATAAAGTTGCATAAAATAATTTCAAAAGTTTATAAATAAGGCAAAAACATATTGCATAAATTGAATAAAGAATGTATAATTATGCAAGAATATACAGAATAAAAGAGAGTGAGTGATTCGATATGATAAAAGCAGGAATAATAGGAGCAACGGGATATGCAGGTGCAGAATTGGTTCGGCTTCTTTTGAACCATAAAGAAGTAGAGATAAAATGGTATGGTTCAAGAAGTTATGTAGAGCAGAATTATGCTCAGGTGTATCAGAATTTCTTTGAAATCGTAGAAGATAAGTGTCTTGATGATAATATAGAAGAATTAGCATCGCAGGTAGATGTAATTTTTACAGCAACACCACAAGGATATCTTGCCGGTATTCTTACGGAAGATATATTAAATAAGGTGAAAGTTGTCGATTTAAGTGCAGATTATCGGATTAAAGATATTAAAACATACGAGAAATGGTATGGAATTGAGCATAAAACGCCACAATTCGTTCCGGAAGCAGTATACGGACTGTGTGAAGTGAATCGCGAACAGATTAAAAAGGCACGTCTGGTTGCAAATCCGGGCTGCTATACTACCTGTTCCATTTTAACCGCGTATCCATTGGTGAAAGAAGGTTTGATTGATGTAGATACTTTGATTGTTGATGCAAAATCCGGAACATCCGGTGCCGGACGTGGTGCAAAGGTTCCTAATCTTTTTTGCGAAGTGAACGAGAATATGAAAGCATATGGCATTACAAGTCACAGACATACACCAGAGATAGAAGAACAGTTAGGATATGCTGCAGGGAAAGAGATTCAGATTAACTTCACACCGCATTTAGTGCCGATGAATCGTGGAATATTAGCAACTGAATATGCAACACTAATACGGAAAGAGGATGGAAGTCTTCCTACCTATGAAGAAATTAAAGCGGTTTATGATAAGTATTATCAAAATGAAACATTCATCCGTGTATTAGAGAAAGGCAATTTTCCGGAAACCAAATGGGTAGAAGGCAGTAATTACGTTGATATTAATTTTATAATCGATGAAAGAACCGGACGTATCGTAATGCTGGGTGCACTGGACAATCTTGTAAAGGGTGCAGCAGGGCAGGCGGTACAGAATATGAATATTTTATTTGGATTTGAAGAAAGTGCGGGATTGGAACTTGTTCCAATGTTTCCATAAGCCCATAGGAGGGGATAGAGATGGACAATGTGATGTATGAGATACGACCAATGACATTGGATGATTATGATGACGTATATGAATTATGGTTACAAATCCATGGGTTTGGAATTCGCTCCATAGACGATTCCAGAGAGGGAATCGAACGTTTTTTAAAAAGAAACCCTATGTTAAGCGTAGTGGCTGTTAGTGGCGAGAAAGTGATTGGTGCCATTTTGTGTGGTCATGATGGCAGACGCGGATGTCTGTATCATGTGTGCGTAAGAGAAGAGTATCGAAAACATGGCGTTGGCAGACAAATGGCACTTTCTTGTATGAGAGCACTACAAAAGGAACAAATCAATAAAGTCTCATTAATTGCATTTAAGACAAATGCGATTGGAAACGAATTCTGGAAAGATTCCGGATGGGATTATAGAGATGACATTAACTATTATGATTTTACGTTAAACGAAGCAAATATTACAAAGTTTATTCGATAAGAAAGAAAAGAGGCAAATATGGGTGAACAAAATATGGAATCGGTATTAGAAAAAGCACAGGTATTAATAGAAGCATTACCGTATATACAAAGATTTAACCGCAAGATAATCGTGGTAAAATACGGCGGTTCTGCCATGTTGGACGAAACTTTGAAAAAACAGGTGATTCAGGATGTTACCTTACTAAAATTAGTAGGATTTAAACCGATTATTGTACATGGCGGCGGAAAAGATATTAGTAAATGGGTAGAAAAAGCCGGCATGGAACCGGAGTTTGTAAATGGATTAAGAAAAACAGATGAAGCAACTATGGAAATAGCGGAAATGGTACTTAATAAGGTGAACAAATCTTTAGTGCAGTTGGTTGCGGAACTCGGAGTACATGCCATTGGAATTAGTGGAAAAGATGGTATGATGTTGAAAGTGGAGAAGAAATACTCAGACGGTCAGGATATTGGATTTGTCGGTGATATTAAAGAGGTGAATCCGAAGATTTTGTACGATTTGTTGGAAAAAGATTTCTTACCAATTGTATGTCCGATTGGTTTGGATGATAACTTTAACACTTATAATATTAATGCGGATGATGCTGCATGTGCAATTGCACGAGCAGTAAATGCAGAGAAATTAGCATTCCTAACGGATATTGAAGGCGTATATAAAGATCCAAAAGACCCGGATACTTTGATTTCTGAATTATCTGTATCAGAAGCAAAAGCTTTAATTGAAGACGGTTTTATTGGTGGAGGAATGCTTCCGAAATTAAACAACTGTATTGATGCAATTGAAAATGGAGTATCCAGAGTGCACATTCTTGACGGAAGAATTCCACACTGTCTGTTATTGGAAATCTTTACGAACAAAGGGATAGGAACTGCTATACTGGGAGATACGGAAACGAGGTATTATCATGAATAAACAGGAATATATATCACAATCAGAAGAAACATTTTTACATGTATATAACCGTTTTCCTTTGGTGTTAGACCATGGAAAGGGTGTGTATTTGTATGATACGGACCAAAAAGAATATTTGGATTTTGCAGCAGGGATTGCAGTTTGTTCTCTGGGATACGGAAATAAGAAATATGAAGATGCGTTATGTGCCCAGATAAAGAAAATTATGCATACATCCAATCTTTATTATAATCCGTCAACAATTGAAGCAGCACAAAAAGTGCTCAAAGCAGCTGATATGGATCGTATCTTTTTTACAAATAGCGGAGCGGAAGCGATTGAAGGAGCGATTAAGGCTGCAAAAAAATATGCATATACAAAGACAGGACATGCGAATCATGAGATTATTGCAATGAACCATTCGTTTCATGGAAGAACGATAGGTTCTCTTTCCGTAACAGGAAATGCACATTATCGTGAAGCATTTGAACCATTAATGCCGGGCGTAAAATATGCCGATTATAATGATTTAGAGAGTGTAAAAGCTTGTATTACGGAGAATACTTGCGCAATTATTATGGAAACCCTTCAGGGAGAAGGCGGTATCCACCCGGCAAAACCGGAATTTTTAAAAGGGGTAAGAGAGTTGTGTGATAAACATGATATTCTCCTTATTTTAGATGAAATCCAGTGTGGTATGGGACGTACCGGTAAAATGTACGCATGGCAGAATTATGGAATCAAACCGGATATAATGACAACAGCAAAAGCATTGGGCTGTGGTGTTCCGGTAGGTGCATTTCTAATGAGTCAGCGGGTTGCAGATTTATCCTTAAAACCGGGAGACCATGGAACTACATATGGTTCGAACCCATTTGTAGGAGCGGCAGTATCGGTTGTATTCGATATTTTTAAAGAAGAGAAGATAACAGACCATGTGAATAAAGTGGCTCCGTACCTAGAGGAAAAATTGGATGCACTGGTAGAAAAATACGACTTTTTGACAGCGCGCAGGGGTATGGGACTGATGCAGGGATTGGAATGTACCCTGCCGGTAGGTCAGGTTGCGACAAAAGCTTTGGAATGTGGCTTAATTATTATAACAGCAGGAAATAACGTACTACGTTTCGTTCCACCGCTTGTTATCGAGGAAAAACACATAGATGAGATGATTGAAAAACTAGAAAAAACATTTCAAATGTTTAAATAGACTTGTTTTATTACGAAAAGACAGTTACAATAAAACATAGGGCATTGAGGCTCCTTCCGATATAGGAAGGAGTATTTGATTTGGCAGGAAAAATTCATAATGCTACAATTTGTTTTTTTATATTAATAAACTGTCTTTTTTTAACTTGTGGTTGTACGAAGCAAGAGGCAATAGTGATTGATTCACAGGCGACAGAGTCGCAGGAAGGGATTCCAGAGTCTGCCCCTTCATCGGATATTACGGTTTATATCTGTGGAGAGGTTTGCAATCCGGGGGTGTATGAATTGCCGGAAGGCGCAAGAGTGTGTGATGCATTGGAATGTGCCGGAGGTTGGACGAAATATGCCAAGACGGATTATTGGAATCTTGCCGGCCGTATCGAGGATGGAGAGATGTTGTATTTCCCATCAGTCGAAGAGTTTATACAAGAGCCGGAGAAGTTTCAGAGTACATATATACAAGCATCTAAAGAGAAAGATGGCAGAGTTAATATCAATCGGGCATCCAAGGAACAACTTATGACATTACCCGGGGTCGGAGAGAGTAAGGCGGATGCGATTATTTTATACAGAGAGACAAATGGAGCATTTACAGACACAGAACAGATTAAAAATGTCAATGGAATTAAAGACGGGTTGTATCAAAAAATCAAAGATTTAATTAGTGTAAATTGAGGTGCGAATATGTCAAAAAGAGTTTTAGTTGTTGATGATGAAAAATTAATTGTAAAAGGAATCTCGTTTAGTCTTGAACAAGATGGAATGGAAGTAGAATGTGCATACGACGGGGAAGAAGCTTTGAACATGGCGAAGAATAATGAATATGACATGATTCTTCTGGATGTTATGCTTCCAAAGTTAACCGGATTTGAAGTTTGTCAAGCGATTCGCGAGTTTTCTACGGTACCGATTATTATGTTAACCGCAAAAGGCGAGGATATGGACAAGATTCTCGGATTAGAATATGGGGCAGATGATTACATTACAAAACCTTTTAATATTTTAGAGGTAAAAGCACGTATTAAAGCAATTATGCGTAGAGCGACCTTCACCGAGAAGATAGAAGGTGAGAAAGCAATCCTTGAGAAAGGGGATTTGCGTTTGGATTGCATGGGCAGACGTGTTTATGTATTAGAAGAAGAAGTGAATCTGACAACAAAGGAATTTGATTTGTTAGAGCATTTTATCCGTAATGAGAATAGTGTATACAGCCGTGAAAAACTGTTGGAGATCGTTTGGGGATTGGAGTACCCGGGTGATGTTAGAACAGTGGATGTTCATGTAAGAAGATTGCGTGAAAAGATTGAGAAGAATCCGAGTGAACCAAAATATGTACATACCAAGTGGGGTGTAGGGTATTATTATTGTCAAAGATATTAGGAGTATCTTTAAATGCAAAAGAAAGCAAGTATATTTAAAAAAATCAAAAAAAGTATTCGTTTTCGTGCAATCATTATAATGATACTAATGGCACTCATTCCGATAACGATAGCGACAATCGCAATTGTTCAGTCTTATAAACAAAAGGCAGTATCGATACGGAAAGCAGAAGCATTGTCACAATTGAGAGTTGTATCTGATATTATCTCCAGAGATTCTACAATATTGACAGGCTATTCTTCCCATAATTCCGTAACGGATCAGATTAATTTGATGTCATCCATATATAATGGACGTGTCATTGTTGTTGATGAGACGTTAACAGTTGTATATGATTCTTACTATCTGGATCAGGATCGTATTATTGCTTCTGAGGCAATTGTACAGGGGTTCTATGGCAAAGAATATGTGAATTATAATTCGGACAGCGGATTTATAGAGATGTCCGTTCCGATTTATTCTTCCAGAGATTCAGAAAGGGTAATCGGAGTTGTAATGTTAAGTGTTTCTACAGATAATGTGGATAACACGTATGCATATCTGAATAATATTGCAATCATTGTGCTGTTTGCAACATTAATTGGTGCAATTTTCTTTGCTTCATTCTTATGCAGACAGTTATTCCTTCCGTTCTATAGATTACGCAAGAAGACGGAATCCATTAAGAACGGCTATAATAACGTTCTGAAATCCGAAGATGATGCATATGAGACCGGTATGATTGCACAGGAATTCGATGAGGTAATCGCGAAAATGCGTATCATGGACGAATCGCGTCAGGAATTCGTGTCAAATGTGTCGCATGAGCTGAAGACGCCATTAACATCTATGAAGGTTTTGGCGGATTCCATTATTAGTATGGAAGGCGCACCAATCGAATTGTATCAGGAATTTATGCAGGATATCACGAACGAAATCGAGCGAGAGAACAAGATTATTACAGACTTGTTGTCTCTTGTAAAAATGGATAAATCAGCAGCTGATTTGAATATTGATACAGTTAATATTAATGATTTGGTGGAACAGATTATCAAACGATTACAACCACTGGCAGAGAAACAGTTGGTTGAAATTGTGTTGGAAAGCTTCCGACCGGTTACTGCTGAGATTGATGAAGTGAAATTGACATTGGCAATATCTAATTTGATAGAGAATGCAATTAAATATAACCGTACAGATGGAGAAGGTTGGGTACATGTATCCTTGAATTCGGATCACCAGTATTTCTATCTGAAAGTAGAAGATAGTGGAATGGGAATTCCGGAAGATTCTCTAGACCAGATTTATGAACGTTTCTACCGTGTGGACAAGTCACATTCTCGAGAAATTGGAGGTACCGGCCTTGGCCTGGCAATTACAAAGAACTCTATTGTAATGCATCGTGGTGATATCCAAGTGCACAGTACATTAGGAGAGGGAACAACATTTGATGTTCGTATCCCGTTAAACTACATTGTCTAGAGGTAGATAGAATGAAAAAAAAGGCACTATCGTTAATTTTTATATTTGTCTTATTGGTTACCTGTTTCGCGGGGTGTAATCAGACACAAGGTGAGAATGAAATAACTTTATATTATCTAAAATATAATGAGATGGGTTTGTGTACGGAGACGCGTGGTTTAAATGCGGAAACGACAACGGAACAGATCCAGGAAGTCATTTCTTTACTGGGACAGAATCCCAAAACACAAGATGCTAAGGTTGTCATTGAAGAAGATGTTGTTATCCAAAAAATCAACTATGCAAATAACAAAGTAGTTATTGATTTTGGAGAGTCTTATTTAAATGAGGAAAGCACGACAAAAGAGGTTTTGATTCGATCTGCAATTGTACGAAGTTTACTTCAGATTGAAGAGGTGAAAAGTGTTGAATTTACAATTGATGGACAAGCGCTAAGAGATGCCAGAAACATTGTTGTAGGGGAGATGACCGCTAATACCTTTGTTCAGGATAATCAAGATGCTGGCGAGAATGACGTAGTAATTGATTTGACTTTATACTACTCCAATTATAATGGAGAACAGTTAGTTGCAGAGCAGCGAACCGTTCATTATAATTCCAATACTCCGTTGGAGAAGGTGGTACTGGAACAATTAATATATGGACCACAGCGTAACAATGCATTGTCGGTTCTCTCGGAAGATACCACTATAATTAGTGTAACCGTTCAGGATGAGATTTGTTATGTAAATTTTGATAACAGTATTCAATCACAGAATAATATGGTAAAAGAAGAAGTGGCTTTATATTCCATTGTAAATTCACTTACCGAATTACCTTCTATTTCAAAAGTTCAAATACTGGTTAATGGACAGACAAAAGGAATGTTTCGATATTCTCTTCCATTGAATCAGTACTATAGCAGAGAGGAGAGCTTAATACAGCAATAAAAGATGCAGAATAGACCTATGTTTATGTATGCATGCGTCTTTTTGGCAGGAATTTTGTTTGGACAGGATAATGACACGGTGAAAGCACTTTCGATTGTTTTGGTGCTGATGTGTTTTGTTATTACGATCCATGAACATGAGAAGAAAATAGCAAGGAGCATCCTGCTTCTTGCTATTTTTATAACAGGAATATTGCACATATCTCATGAACAGGATAAACGGGAACAATATCTGTCACATGTGAAGGAGAAAGAAACCATTCTTCTTCAGGGAGAGATTTACAAACTGGAAGAGAAAAACAATCAATTTTATTATTATCTAAAGGATTGTATCATACAATCTGATTCATCAACAATTGCGGGAAATCGAATACAAGTCTGTATGCCGGAAGCAGATATGGATGTGGGAAATACTGTTCTGCTGGAGGGAGACGTCAGTTTTTTTGCGACAGCAACGAATGAAGGCGAGTTCGATACCCGTAGATTCTACCAAAGTCAAAAAATTGATTTTTCAATCAACAATGCAGTAATATTGAGAAATGATTCAAAGCAAAATTGGTTTCAAAAGATTTTACCTCAGATTAAATCCAAATTAAGTAACAGAATAAGAGTGAATCTGTCAGAAGAGAATGCGGGAATATTAAATGCAATGCTTTTGGGAGAGAAATCAGGTGTCAGTCAGGAGATTCGGTCTTTGTATCAAAAGAGCGGAATTTCACATATTTTGGCAATCTCGGG
>JAZUQL010000047.1:0-26151 GCA_045605685.1 Lachnospiraceae bacterium | reverse complement strand
CAAATCGTTTCTATAAAAGGTCCGTCATATCGTCTTAGAGAAAAAAGAGCCTATATAGAGGCACAAGCTGAGGAGTAAAAGTTGGAAAACTGTACATTTTTATTTTCCACTTTTTGAGCATTTTTATATTGACATTTACAGAAGGTGCTAACCTAATTCTATTTTTGTACTGTAACAAGTTCTTTCCAATCCTTAATCCTTTGGTATTGACCATTTTGTTTTTGATATATTTTATCATTTCGATTGATATAAAGACAAAATTCATTTTTTCCTAAGACCTTTCGCAGCCTATAGATCGCAAACTGAACATTTTCTATAGTTGTTGTGCTATTATACTTTTCAAATCGATACAAGTTGTTATGTGCACCTTCCCGGTCGTAAAATGCAATGGAAAATACGTCTTGGTCACTTTCAAAAATCAAATCATATCCCATCCATAAGCACTTCGTATTTTGTCTTTCTTTGTTCCATGTTACGCACCTCATCACTGTTTATCACATTTTATTTCCAAAACTTCAATCAACTGTTGTAATGATTGTGATGAAATATTAATAACTTCTAATTTATCGTTAATTACACCTGAATATGTATACCACAGATAATATGCTTTCCCACCTTCTTCAAATGGAATAATCCCTACCGGCTTTTCTCCGCTAATTGTTACGCTTTCGATTTCGTCCTTATTGACCCACACTCCATAATACAGATCCATCTTATCTATATATATCGCATTTCGTAGATATTGCTTATCTATATCTATTACAATCGACTTTACGCAATCATAAGATATTTGCGACGTATCTTTTTCACATTCCGTCATTTCCATTCGATATGGTGTTGAGAATTTTCCATTTTCTTCATACAGTAAAATCTCAACTATATAATTCTTTTCCATATATTGCATATGGTAGATATAAATAATATTTTTACCATTTTGCAGTTGAATAATCTTATTCTCATATCCGGCTTTGTAATGAGTATACTGAGAATCTTCACATATTATACTATCATCTTCTAATGCCTCTTCAACTGAATTGTACCAAAGATATTCATTTGATGCTTCCTCTGAATAACCCATGTAAACATCAGTGTTTCCTGTTACATTAATAGTTTTGGGCTTCGAATCTTCTTCCATAATTGACCATATTATTCGCTCTCTTCGTAACCTTCGAATAAATGCTAACAGAAAAAACATTAATATTATTAATACGACATGCCACCACGTACTTTTCTTCTTTTGTTCATCCTCATCCATCTTACTAATTTCCTTTCCCTTTATTATTTCGTGTTCTTATTTATCCTGTATATCTTCATATACTTCTTCGCAGATACTCTGCAATTCCTGCTCATCCAGTTCGTTCATATTTTCTCCTTTTTCCCGTAGATAATAATACAATTCACTTGCATAATCATCTCTGTGCATTAACTCTACCGTATCCTGCCAGTCTTCCATACATTGATTGATTATATCCGGAATGCCTTTCCCTTCTCGCATCTGTTCCATACCTTCCTCAATCTCTTCCGTCGTATATGTATTTCCATTCGGACAATAGAGATTCATTTCAATTACGTTTAGCCCCTTATCCTCCAATAAGCCCTGGCATGTTTTATATGTATCATATATATAATAATTGTATGTATAGTGCTTTGACATGACTATGACAGAATTATACAAATTAAATGCGACCCATATTAGCCATACAATTAGAATTACAATAATATATGGCATACTTTTTCCATTTCCTCTCGGGAAATTGTCTACATTTGCAGTCTTGTAGGTTTTTATGTTATTAATCATTATTATAATTGAAAACACTAGTGGAATACAGAATACAATATACTCAAGAAATATCGTTTTTGAAATAATGATTACGGTTAACATATATCCCAACCAAATACCTACATTTAATATGCAGGTTAGGTTACACAGTAAGTATTTATTTCTGTCTCCTTTCATTGCAAACATCTCTATAAAACATAAGATAAGTATAATCGGTAAAATCTTCCATAATACACCTAGAAAATCTCTGTTTAAGTTTTTTCCCAAAAACAGATAATAATCATTTAAATCGCTGTCTCCTCCCAAAACAAATGCCGGAGTTGTTAAATTCATTCCTTTCAAAATTAGAATTCCTGCAATTATAAACAGTATCAAGACTGCAAACCATCCCTGAAGTCTTCCTTCTCTCATTGCCTCTCTGTCCATTCTTCTATCCTCTCACTAATTCATACTATATTATGGATTCTTCTTTATTTATTATAACGATTGATACAATCAATGTAATAATAAGGACTCCTAAGATTGCTATATAAGCAATACCGATAACCTTTACTTTCGTCAGTTTTGCTTTCCCCTCTTGAGGGGCTTCTGTAGATTCCTCTTCGTCTGATTGTCCCGTCACTGTAATATCCGTTATTTTTCTCGTTTGGGAATTACCATTTTTGTCTGATGCGGTTACTTCAATTCTGTGCGGAATCTCAGATGTCGATTCTTTAACTGATACATAGGTAGATTCCTCTGCCCTGATAAGCTTTCCATTTACCTTCACTGTAACCCGGCTATCTGTATAATTGTCATACGAATACACCGAAATCCAATATCCGTCTCTCTGGCTTACTTCAACCCTAATGGAAGGCGGCAAATAGTCCTCTCCTCCTTTTGCTTCTCTTTTATGATTTTCCACAACCTGTTCGTATTCTATTTCTTCATAGTACAGATCAAACTCTTCCTTGTTGTTCACAACATGCTCTTTTCCATCTACTGAACTGTGTGCATAAACAACACAACCTTCATAATCCACTTTTGAATTCTCTGTGAATAATTCCAAAAGGCGGTCTATCTCTAGCTCATCGAAATATAATTGTACGCACATATCTTCCCTCGCCCGAATTTCCTTTAACTCCGGAAACATCTCATACAACGCTGCATTTTCTTCCGGCAAATCCGTGGCATTAATTGTGCAATAATTGTTCTCTATATCGACTTCAACATTCGAAAGACCATTGTTTTCAAACAAGTTGGTTCCTGTTTTTTTACCCAGAAATTCACTCGAATTTATCCCAATCTCACTGTCATCTCTTTGCTCTGGGCGTTCCTTTTCCTTCGTAAAACTCTCTCCTGTCTCCACATTAATATAAAGCTCCCTGCTTTCATCCGAATATCTGATATAGATCGGTTGCCCCTGTTCATAGTCAATCCAACCCAAATTACTGTTTTCAAAAAGAAATTCTGTTGAATGTTTTTGATAAAAGTCCCCCAGATTATATTCGTACAATAATTCTCCTGATTCTAAGGAGTAAAAATAATAAGTTGTCGAACTGTAATCACTTACATCTTCCGGTTCCGGAATCAAATTGTTACCCTCTTCATACTCTTTTTTTATACAAAAATATTCATTATTTATAATTTGGGTATTGATTTCATCATTCGGATTATACGCCAGATATGCAACGGATTGGTCCTTTGTAACCCCGAAATATAAATTTTCATAATTCTTACTTGCATTATCAATTTTGTTTAACTCTATTGCTCCCCATATAAATATAAATGCAATTAAAACTACAATGATAAGAATTAATATTATTTTTGATTTTTTCTTCATGTTTTATCTTTCTCCTATTTGTAAAGTCTTCTACTATAAATACTATACAACAATCATTTAGGTTTCATCAATTAAAAAACACCTTCCACAGCGGTTCCCCGCTATGGAAGGTGCTACCCTAATTCTATTCTTCAATCAGTGCTTCAAGTTCTGATGTTAAATCATATTCTTTCATTCCACTGTAGTTCTTAACCATTCCTTCAAACAGTTTTTGAATATCTGTATATCCATTCATATTCGCATAAGTTGAATCGTATCTTGTAGAGATGCCTGCAGTATAGTATTCTACCTCACCATCTTCATCTAATTCAACTTCTGATATCTCTACTACAACATAAAGCTTTGTCGGTTGAAACGATCCCGTTGTTGATGTTACATCCATCGAATATACAAAAAGTAAATCCGTGTAGTACGAACTGTAATTCTTTTCGACCCTCGCGATAGTTCCGCAATAGGTTGGTTCCGTAACCGTATAATCTCCTCTTGGATTACCGGTTGTCTGGTCAATTGCGTTTTTCAAACGATAGTTGGAAACTTGTTCATCCGCAATTTCTCTTAGGGTATTCTGGTCTTCGCTCTCCAAATCATCATATGAAGTAACTAATTCTGATAATCCGCTTACCTCATACTCACATTCTGTTTCTGTTAATACATAACCATAATCCTTTGCAACATCCGGATCTAATGTACAGGTAACAACGATAACATCTCCATTTGAAAGGTCTTCCGACTTATCAATTTCAAAGCTTGATGAATATAAGAAAGAGGCACTTCCGTAATAAGATACGCTGGCTTTTCCATATGGTGATGTACCACTGAAGTCTACTTCTAATCCGTCGAACGGATCTAATTCTTGTGCTTCTTTTAAATCCTTAACTTTATCTTCAACGCTCTTACCTTTTAAAACAACCCCGTTGTCTTTTGCAAAACTCTTGCTGTAAGAGATGGTAACCGTAACAACGTCACCATTGGAAAGACCGCTGTCCTCAGATATATCCAGGTCGATGTTTTCATATACCATCTCACACGGACGAAGAACATCATCATATTTATCATATAACTTCTCGATCTCAGCAAGGTCTTCATCTTTGTACGCTTTTTTCATCTTCTTCGCAAGTTTTTCGTTCCCTACTGCATTCAGATATGCATATACAAATTCGCCTTCATCTATGTATGCGATTGCTTCACCTTCTCCATCAAGACCGGTGTATTCGACTTCGACCATTTCTTCCAAGTTGATTTTCTTCTTATTATAGTTCAACACAAGAACAACAACTACTACAATAATGATAATAACCAACAATAATGCCGCGAGAAGAATCGTTAGTTTAACGTTCTTAGGATTGCTAAAGAATCCTTTCTTCTCTGTTGGTGCCATCTGATTTGCAGGCTGGCTTTGTGCTGCCTGGCCGTATTGAGGCATCTGATCACTTGCTGCACCCTCGGTGTTAACCGGTGCGTCTGTCGCTACCGTTTCTGCCGGTGTAGCTTCCGCTTCTTGAGCATTTCCCTGCTCTACATTATTCTCTTGTGTGGTCTCGCCTTGTGGTTGTTCAACCGCAGTTCCACAATTCTTACAGAACATTTCTTCTTCTGCCATTTCTGTTCCACAATTTCTACAGAATCCCATTCTATATCCTCCTTAAATTTAGTGCATCACCCTAACTATCATATCACGTTTTTGGAAAAAAGCAAAGATAGTGCTTTCTTAATACTCCAAATTTGCAAACTTGGTATATTGCGGTAACCAAGCCAATTCTACCGTTCCAATCGGACCATTACGTTGTTTTGCTATGATAATCTCTGATATTCCTTTTTTGTCTGTGTCTTTATTGTAATAATCATCTCGATATATGAACATTACTACGTCGGCGTCCTGCTCGATTGCTCCGGATTCTCGAAGATCGGATAACATCGGGCGGTGATCCGGTCTTTGTTCCACTGCACGTGACAGCTGGGATAATGCAACAACCGGAACATTTAACTCCCTCGCTAACGCCTTTAAAGAACGGGAGATATCTGAGATCTCCTGTTGTCTGGATTCCCCGCTCCTTCCGGAACCGCTCATTAATTGCAGGTAGTCGATGATTACTAACTTTAAATCGTGCTCCAGTTTATACTTACGACAGCGTGATCTTAATTCTGATATGCTAATACCCGGTGTATCGTCAATAATCAATTCGGAATCACCGATAATGCCGGCCCCCTCAACGAGTTTCTCCCAATCTGCATCGGAAAGATTACCGGTACGTAATACCTGTGCGTCCACTTTTGCTTCCAAAGAGAACAGACGGTTTACCAACTGTTCTTTTGACATTTCCAAAGAGAAAATCGCAGTGCACATATTCTCATGAAAGGCTACATACTGTGCAATATTCAGTACAAACGCCGTCTTTCCCATGGAAGGTCTGGCAGCAACCAGTACAAGATCGGATGGTTGCAATCCTGCCGTTCTCGAATCCAAGTCTATAAATCCGGTTGGAATTCCCGTTACCGTTCCTTTTTGTTTCGATGCATTCTCAATTTTCTCCAGGGCATTCATTACCACTTGGCGAATTGGAACATACTCTCCGCTGGTTCTGCTTGAGAGTAATTTAAATACATCGGCTTCCGTCTTATCTAATACACTTTCCAGGCTTTCTTTCCCTGCATAACATTCGTTCTCAATGCCTTCCATTACGCGGATTAATCTGCGCTTCATTGCATTTTCTTTGACAATTGTCGCGTAATATTTGACATTTGCCGAGGTCGGAACGGATGCGACCAGTTCTCCTACAAATTCCAGACTGGATATTTCTTTGGGAACATCTTTCTCTTTCAGTTTATTTTGAAGTGTGACCAAATCAATCGGGTGTCCGCCATTATGTAATTCTATCATGGCGTCAAAGATTACGCCGTACTGTTGATGATAGAAATCCTCTTTTATCAGGATCTCCATCGCTGTGATGATTGCCTCTTTATCCATAATCATAGAACCGATAACAGATTGTTCCGCTTCCAGACTGTTAGGCATAATTCTTTTAATTAATGCTTCCTCCACGGAGCCCCTCCTATCCTTCTACTACAGAGACATTAAGCTTTGCCGTAACTAACGGATGTAATTTCACGCTAACTTCATAATTACCTAATGCTTTAATGGCAACGTCCAAATGCATTTTCTTCTTGTCTAATTCAAGCCCTGTCTGTTCCTTGGTTGCCTGTGCAATTTCCTTTGTGGATACGGAACCGAATAGTTTCTGTCCCTCTCCGGTTTTTATCTTAATTACAACTTTCTTCTGTTCAATTACTTTTGCTAATTCCTGTGCTTTTTCGTAATTCTCTTTCGCAACCTTTTCCGCATGTTGATTCTGCAATTTCAAATCGTTTAAGTTCTTTCCGGTTGCTTCTACACCAAGTTTCTTCGGCAAAATGGCATTTCTTGCATAGCCATCACTGACATTAACAATGTCACCCTTTTTTCCAAGAGATTTTACGTCTTCAAGTAATATTATTTTCATGCTGTGATATCTCCTTCCTTAAGCATCTCATCTATGGTTTCCTGTATCAGATGCTTGGCCTGTGCGATTGTGCATTCTGATATTTGAGCCCCTGCAACATTGAGGTGCCCTCCGCCACCTAATCTTTCCATGATTAACTGTACATTAATTTCATCGATGGAACGTGAGCTGATATAAATCTTCTTCTGATATTCGGTTAAGACAAAGGATGCCTTGATTCCGAGAATGTTTAGAAGTTCATTTGCCACTTGTGCCCCTACTACTGTCGGGCTTTCCAAATCTTCTGCCGGGCATACGGTAATGGCAAATGCGTTTCGATAGACTTCTGCATGGCGCACCGCCTCCGCACGTGCCTTGCAGGATATCATGTCGTTTCTTAAGAGTTTACGCACTCTGGTTACTTCAACTCCGGCACGCTTTAAGTAAGCTGCTGCTTCAAATGTTCTTACTCCACTCTTTGTCATAAAGTTGTTCGTATCTACAATAATTCCCGCGAAGATACATTCTGCTTCTTTTGGCTCTAGCTTTAAGTCTTCATGGAAATACTGTAATACCTCTGCAACCATCTCACACGCACTGGATGCATAAGGTTCAATATAAGATAATAATGGATTCTCAATTACTTCACTGTTTTGTCTATGGTGATCAAATACAACTATCGAATCTGTCCTCTTTAGCAATTCCGGGCATTCGGTATAACTTGGGCGGTTAGTATCTACAACCATGACAAGCGTGTTTCTTCCAACTAGTTCCAGCGCCGCTTCGCTATTGATAAACATATCTTCCGGATACGCCTCATCTTTGATAAAGCCTTCCATGAAGTTGCGAATAGAGCTGGTTGGATCGTTTACAACAATCTGTGCTTTCTTCCCTAGGATTCGTGCTGCACAGAAGATTCCGATTCCTGCACCCAGAGCATCAACATCACTAATACTATGCCCCATTATCAGGACATTATCACGGGTTGCCATAATTTCCCGTAATGCAAGTGCTTTTACTCGCGCTTTTACACGTGTGTTTTTCTCGATTTGTTTTGCTTTTCCTCCGAAGTAGGAAACTGCCTCGCCTTCTTTTACGACAACCTGGTCTCCTCCTCTTCCTAATGCCAGGTCAATTGCCGATCTTGCAAAATCATAGTTCTGCAGATAGCTTTCTCCCTTGATGCCGACACCGATACTTAATGTAACTGCCATCTCATTCCCGACTTTTACATTCTTAACTTCTTCGAGGATGCTGAATTTATCCTCTTTTAGCTCTTTCAAATACTTATATTTAAATACGACAAAGTATTTATCTTTTTCCATTTTTCGGACGAGTGCATCGCGCTTCCCAAAATACTGGTTGATTTTACGCTCAATCAACGCTACCAGTAAGGAGCGCTTTACATCTTCGATGCTGTCTAGAGCTTCGTCATAGTTGTCTATATAAACCAATGCCGAAACCTGCTTCTGCTCCTGGTTCTCTACTTTATAACGATGAAGCTCCGTCTCATCAAACATATAGAATGCTGTCAAAAACTCATCTGCTCCATCTGTATCCATAATTACACTATCTTCTGTAATTGCCTCGAAAAAGATACGCTGTATGTATAGTCGATACACATGGTCGTTTTTCTCAATGTATACATTCTGATGTTGATCACTCGACTGTAAGAATTCTTTCGTCACTTCCGGGAAGAGGGTCGTGATGGATTTGTGATACCTCTTGTCCGTTCCCGTAATTGCACCGAATCGTTCATTCAGCCATAGCAATTTGCCGTTATAATCCAACAATGCATATGGTGTGTCAAATTCGTTTAATAATTTCTTCTGTACGGTCGCATACTGTGTTGCAAAATTAATAATCTCATTGACTAACAGTGGCTTGTTCCGATAATAGAAGATAACCTCTACCGCTAAATACAAAATCGTAAAGATTATAAGTATAACGGCACTTTCTCTTTGGAAAAGAACTAATATCAGGTCTATGATAATTAACGGCACTCCGAGTATAATCGGCCAGAATAAGTAATTTCTAAGTTTGCCTTTTAGTTTTATTTTCTTTTTCATTGTAATTCCCTCATCCTATTTAAAATGATACTATACCATTGTGAGTATACCATTTTACCGCAAAATTATAAAGTATTTTATCTACTTTGCCCTTAATTTCTCCGTGCAGATAAAAGATACTACATCCTTTTTTGCCACGCCACTGCAAAAAAGCCTCTAAGTACCGGCTTCCCAATACTTAAAGGCTTTTTATTACTCAAATCTTATTCGCAAACGTATGGCATCATTGCTCATATGAGGGTGTTGTAACTATCGAAAAAAATGTTCTGACTATTAAGGCTCTTTTATACATTATTCTTCAAAAACTCCACTATTCCTGCTGTAATATCTTCCACATCCTCATCAATCCATCTCTGTCTAGACGAAGCAATCTGTTCCAAATATCGTTTGTCTTTAAATGCAGATTCCACTCGCTTTACAATATCCTTCATCGTGTTCTCTCGCATTCCCGCATCATCAAAGATAAGTACCTTGATACTTTTGTTCAGTTTCTCAATATCCAAGGAATCCTTAAAATAAGTGTTTATGTACACCTATATCAATTTTACTTTCTACATGAGCATCATAGATATCACTAATTCGAACTTTGATTGATTTCCCATGGTAATCCTGATGCTTTAATTCTTCTATGTTTCCGACAAGTTCTAATTTAATTCCCTCTATACAATCAAGTCTCTTTACAAATTCTCGAACCGACTCATCTTCCATGGAATAATGAATAAAATCTAAGTCGATATCTCTCGTAAATTCAAGCTAAAAAACCTCCTCTGCCAGTGCTTTCTTTATCAATTTACTCTTTGGAAAGATATCGGCGTATTCTTGTATTCTCCAAATTTCTAATGTATCGATTATTTTTCTATAATTACCCAGTATTTCTTTGTATAAATCGTGCGGCATACTATTCTTATTACGTAATAGTTCAATCAGCATGCGCTCTTTATCGTAAATCTTTACAGTAACTCCATTTATTTCTTTTGTTATCGCTCCACATAAAAGAAGTTCTTCCCTTACATAGACCTGTACTATTCTAGGATCTTTAAGCTTTACGGAATTCTTCTTGGTGGCAATAAAGTACTTCTCCGGAATTACATCTGTTAAATTATGACAATAAAAAGCATATTCGCCTGCCAGAATGGCATTTGGATATTTTTTTACTATAATGGCCAACTCCTCTTCGTATTTATTGGTAGAATACATTCCTGCCTCAACACGATATATTTTTTCCTCAGCAATTGCTCGAGCGAGCTGATAATCGTTACCATATTCATTTATGCATTCTTTGTAAGATAAAACCATTTTGGTAAACCTCGGATGTTTTTTCGTTTTGTCCTTGTTTTACCTAAATATACAACGCAGATTTTTAAATGTCAACGAAAATTTGATCGCTTACTCCATCTTTTTCTTCCCAAAATTACTCGGACACTATTTCATTAACACGATTTCACAACAAAAAAGCCTCTAAGTACCGGCTTCCCAATACTTAAAGGCTTTTTATTACTCAAATCTTATTCGCAAACGTATGGCATCATTGCTAAATGACGTGCTCTCTTGATTGCTACTGTAAGAGCTCTCTGGTGTTTTGCACAGTTTCCTGTGATACGACGAGGAAGAATCTTTCCTCTTTCAGAGATATATCTTTTTAATTTGTTGATATCTTTATAATCGATGGTGTTATCTTTACCACAGAATACGCAAACTTTTTTTCTTCTGCGCATTGGTCTTCTCTTCATAGAAGCGCCATCGTTATCAGCTGCTTTATTGTAAGCCATGATCGTTACCTCCTGATATTTTTGGAAATGCGATAGTTCTCGCATTCTTCATTAATTAAATGGTAATTCTTCGTCGATTCCGTCCGGAATATTCATAAAGCCATCACCTGCTGCTCCGCTTGGAGATGGTCTGTCTGATGGTGTAAACCCTCCATTGTTGTCGCTTGCACTTTTGCTTTCCGCAAATTCTACATTCTCAACAACAACATCTGTTGTGTACACTCTCTGTCCATCTTTATTGGTGTAGCTTCCGGTCTGAATACGACCTTCTAAAACAAATTTGGTTCCTTTACGACCAAATCTCTCCAGAAACTCTGCTGTCTTCCCAAATGCAGTACAGTTAATAAAATCAGCTGTCTGCTCGTCGTTATCTCTGCGGAAACGACGGTCTACAGCAAGCGAAAATCTCGCAATTGCAGTAGAACTCTCCCCCTGGGAATAACGAACTTCTGCATCTCTGGTCATACGTCCCATTAGTATTACTTTATTCATACAATCTCCTTTTTCCTATCTCTATGCCTCGTCTTTTCTAACGCATAAGAAACGAAGAACATTATCCATAATACGGATATCCTGCTCAATCACTGCAGGAACGTTTGATTCTGCATCGAATTGGATGAAATAGTAGAAGCCTTCGCTCATCTTCTGAATCTCATAGGCCAATTTCTTCTTGCCCCATTCTTCTACTTCTGTTACAGCACCACCTGCACGAGTGATATACTCTTTTGCTTTCTCAACAAGTGCTGTTCTCGCATCATCTTCGATCTTTGCACTAGTAACGAGTGCTAATTCATATTTGTTCATGCGATTTTACCTCCTTTTGGTCTCTGGCTCACGAAACAATCGTGAACAAGGAATTTAATATACCACGAAAATAGATGATATCATGTTTTCGTCAAATCCGCAAGGTTTTTTGTTAAATCTTTTGTATTTTTTTCCACAAGTTTTCGCGGTATCATAATTACATGTCCACATCCAACACATTTCAATCGGAAATCTGCTCCTACACGCAGAATCTCCCACCACTGGCTTCCGCATGGATGTTTTTTCTTTAATTTTACAAAATCGCCTACTTCATATGTCATGGGCAGCCACCTTAATCTCTCATAATCTAAAAATGGCTATATTTATCAAAATAAATACAGCCATTACAGAAATAATTGCGGGAACAGGATTTGAACCTGTGACCTTCGGGTTATGAGCCCGACGAGCTTCCAGACTGCTCCATCCCGCGCTAATAAATCTTAGGTAATTATAGTTCTATCTGTTCAAAAAGTCAACCCAACAATCCATACACTTGCCAGAATGCCCACAAATGAGGCAAATAATGCACCCACGAGTGTATATCTTGTTTTCTTTACCTTTATATATAGGAAGTAAACGGACATAGTGTAAAAAATTGTTTCCGTACTGCTAAGCATAACAGACGCCACCCTGCCCACGTAGGAATCGGTGCCATATTGTTCAAACAGATCAATTAAAAGGCCGGTCGCTGCTGAGGAGGAAAACATCTTCACAATGGCAACCGGGATTAATTCCACCGGGAACTTGGGGCTTTGTATGAATTTTCCAAGCAGTTCTGCAATAAAATCTAAAAAACCGGAGGCCCTCAGTACACCGACACCAACCATAAGACCGATTAACGTCGGCAATATTTCTGCAACCGTTTTGACCCCGTCCTTTGCTCCATCCAGGAAATATTGATACACCGGTTTCTTTTTCCAAAGACCATACCCCACAATATAGAGTAATAACAATGGGATGACTGCCTCTGACAAATACAAAACAAATTTCATGCTTTACGCCTCCACATATGACGTATCTTGATAAAGAGAATTGCTGCAACGCTTGAAAGTACGGTTGCAATAATTGCCGGACCCACAATTGCGGTTGGAGTGACCGACCCGTACTGCGTGCGATAGGCAATCATATTGATTGGGATTAACTGTAAGGAGGAGATATTTAATATCAGAAAATCACACATGGTATCCGTTGCAACGCCGGCACAATTCTCCTCTTCTTTTAACTCCTTCATCGCTCTTAGACCGGCCGGTGTTGCAGCCCAGCCCAAACCCAAAATATTTGCAATAATATTGGTTGCGATATAATTTGCCGCCGGTTTCCTGCAATCGATGTTTGGAAATAGGAAAGATAGAATGGGTGTCATTTTCCCTACCGCTTTTTCTACAAATCCGTTTTCTTCCGCAACTCGCATGATGCCAACCCAAAAGGCGACTACACCCGCCATAGTGATACATAGCGTGACCGCGTCTTTCGCGGATGCAATTGCTTCCTCCGATACCGCAGCAAGCCTGCCGGTAAGTGCTGCGTATACAACACCGATTACGATCATAAGACCCCAAAGAATGTTCATTCGGATATCCTCTTTTCCCTTCTTTTTACTTTATGCAGTCGGGTTGTCTGACTTTCCATAATTTTGTTCTTGCGTTTTTCTCTTTACATAAACATTAAGAAAGTTTATAATTTGTGGCACAGAAAGGGAATAAATCACAAGGAGGATTATAATGAAAAAAAAGACACTTTTAAAACATTTATCACTACTACTTAGCCTTTCGGTTCTGGGTACATCATTATACGGATGTTCCCGCATCAGCACTTCACATCGTAACAATACCGGCGGAAGTGACGATAGCGAGACGGAAGAAGCTTCCTATGCATCCGAACCGAATGAGGAATTTGCGGAATTTATGAATGATATGTTTGCAGAAGAAATCGCAAGCAATACCATCAATTTGCATTTTACTCTAACTGACCCAAAGGCCTATGGAATCACGGATTATGAAATAACATTCGGTGATTTATCCAGCGAGGCCCGACAAGAGAGCTATGAGGAATTCCTCGACACGGAAGAAGAATTTTCCGCTTTTGATAGGGATTCTCTCTCCAAAGAACAACAATTAACCTACGATATTTTCCGCAGCTATATGGATAGCGAGATGGCTTTATATGAATATGAGTTATATATGGAGCCGTTGGCTCCTTCCAACGGAACACATGCGGAGCTTCCGATTCTATTGGCAGAATATCAGTTTTATTGCGAACAGGATGTCATTGATTATATCGATTTGATTTCAACTACAGACGCGTATTTTGCAGATATTGCCGCATTTGAACAGGAGAAATCAGATGCCGGACTCTTCATGAATGATGACTTCTGCCAACAGGTCATTGATGCATGTAACACATTCGTTGCAAATCCGGAGAGCAATCTTTTGATTACAACTTTTGACCGTCGTATCAATGAGATGTCTGAATTATCAGAAGACGAGAAGAATACTTATAAACAGATGAATCGTGATGCTGTATTAAACCATGTTGTTGTTGCATATCAGAATCTTGCTGCAGACCTTACACTTCTTAAGGGAACCGGTTCCAATAATGCCGGACTCTACTATTACGCAGACGGATGCGACTACTACGAGTTGTTGGTAGCCTATGATACCGGATGTTCCGATTCGGTTGATACGATTTATGATCGAATAGAGAACCAGCGTTTGACCGATTTGACCGCGTTTTCCGTTCTATATTCTGCCATTCCGACGCTCTTAGATGAAGCGGAGAATTATGAAGTTTCCTGGACCATGGAGACAGAGGAAGAGATGATTTCCCGCATTCAGGACGAAATGCTGGAAAGTTTTCCGGAACCGGTAACTTATGATTACACGATTGAATATGTTGACCCATCCTTATCGGATTCTTTAGCACCTGCATTCTACATTACGGCACCTATGGATAATTATCTGGAGAATAAAATCTTTATCAACAGTGCAAGCGATTATGATTCTTTATCTTATTTCACTACACTTGCACACGAAGGTTTTCCGGGACACTTATATCAGACCGTAATGACCTATGAATACGGCTATGACCCGGTTCGAAATCTTCTTGGTTGGGCCGGATATAGCGAAGGCTGGGCTACCTATGTAGAGATGGAGTCTTACTACTATACTGATTTGGACGAATCGATAGAGGCAGCTATGCAATACAATCAGGCGATTACCTTAAGTTTGTATGCAAGTTCTGATATTGGCGTACATTATTATGGATGGGAGTACGACGATTTGGCTGCATTCTGGGAAGAATACGGAATTACAGATGAAGAAGCACTGCATGCTATCTACGAATATATTTGCGGTGACCCGGGTAACTATCTGCGTTACTATGTAGGATATCTGGAATTTTTAGATATTCGCGAGCAGATGGAAGATACCTATGAGGACGAATTTGATCTTGTTGCTTTCCATGAAGCACTTCTTCGTGTCGGTCCTGCACCATTTGATATTGTAGAAGAATATTGTGATTATTATTATGAAGAAGCAGTAAACTAAAAAATAGCGGCTATTGCACTTTGCATGCAATAGCCGCTTTCTTAATGTTCCGTTTCTAATTCCTGATAGACATCTCGCTTGGAAATGCCACGGTCTTTTGCCACTAATTTCATGGCTTCTTTTTTGGCAATCCCCTGTTCTAAGTAATATTCCATATGTTCTTCCAATGAGAGTGCACTCCACTTCTCCTGCTCCTGCTGTTTTCTCTCTTCTCTGGAGCGTCCTTCTATTACCAGTACATATTCTCCTCTTGGCTCTCTCTCGCAATAGTATTCTAAAATACCCTGCAAAGAAGTTGGTATATTTTCTTCGTATTTCTTAGTAATCTCCCGACTTATTGTTACTTTGCGGTCACCCAGTACATCCAGAAGTTCTTTTACCGTCTTCTTTAAATGATGTGGTGCTTCATAGAGAATGATGGTGCGCTCTTCCGTCTGTAGCTGGTCTAACACTTGTTTTCGTTCTTTCTTTTCTCGCGGAAGAAATGCCTCAAATGCAAACCTTCGAGTCGGCAATCCTGACATGGTCAATGCCGTGATACAGGCACAGGCACCCGGCAGAGAGGTGACTTTAATCCCTCTTTCATAACAGATTCGAACAATATCCTCTCCCGGATCTGAGATTCCCGGTGTTCCGGCATCCGTAATCAAGGCAATATTCTTCCCCGCCTCCAGTTGCTCTGCCAATTGATAGGCTTTTTCTATTTTATTGTATTCATGATAACTGGTCATGGGTGTCTTTATCTGAAAATGATTCAACAGCTTAATCGAGTTTCTCGTATCTTCTGCTGCAATCAAATCAACTTCTCCAAGAATGCGGAGCACCCGGTAGGTGATATCTTCCAGATTGCCAATGGGGGTTGCACATAAATATAAAGTTCCGCTCACCGAATTCTCTCCCTTCGATTTTCTTTCTTAATAACTGTATAAATCCAGAATCTCTTGTGTATACTGTCCTTCTTTTTCATACACTACAAGCGGTTTCTCAACCGTTAACCTTGACTTGGCTCCACGCATTCCTTCTATGAGAACCATGTTTGGCTCCTTGTCCACATACGGATAGACCAGTCGCATTCGTTTCGGCTCGATGCGATACGCCACCATCTTAGCAAAGATTTCTGCCAGACGAAACGGCCGGTGCACCATGTAAAACCGGCCCTTTGGCTTTAGCAGTTTCGCACTTTCCCGCAAAACATCGTCCAACGAACAGAATACCTCATGGCGGGCAATTGTCTTTGCCGTTTGCTCATTTTGTAATCCATGTGCCCCGATCATATATGGCGGATTCGTTGTGATAACGTCAAAGGATGAAGCTTTAAAATAAGTGGATGCAGCTTTGATATCTCCTTCAACAATGGATATTTTATCCTCTAAACCATTATAGGCAACGCTACGCGTTGCCATGTCTGCACTTTCTGTTTGAATTTCTAAGCCTGTGAAATGCTCCCCTTGTGTTTTGGCCTCCATTAGAATTGGAATAATTCCGGTTCCCGTGCCAAGGTCCAAAACCTGCTCTCCACTCTTTGCCTTTGCAAATCCGGATAAAAGAACGGCATCCATTCCAAAACAGAACCGTTCCTTATCCTGTATAATCGCGTAGCCATTTCTCTCTAAGTCGTCAAATCGCTCGCCCTCTTTTAAATATTCGGATTTAAGCTTCTTTCTTTGGTTTGTTGTGGTTTCCACGCTTTTCAAAGTTACGTTTTCCTTTTCCTTCAT
This sequence comes from Lachnospiraceae bacterium, assembly GCA_045605685.1. Classification (GTDB taxonomy): domain Bacteria; phylum Bacillota; class Clostridia; order Lachnospirales; family Lachnospiraceae; genus Roseburia. The sequence continues at coordinate 9,168 of JAZUQL010000047.1, read as the reverse complement.
GGTTATTTTTACCCTGTCGGTTATTGTGATTGTGATTGTTTCTCTTTTGGTTTGGTTTCTTCTCGCGATTCTTTGGTTTTGGAGCCTCTTCCTTCGCTACTTCCATCTCCTCCGGTGTATCCTCAAGTCCCTGCAATTCTCGCAATTCTTCTTCTGTAAGCGTCACATCTTTTTGCACACGCTGTTTGAATCGCAACTGATCAATCGGATATTCGCGAAGTTCTTTTCCGTCACTTGTCTCAATAATAACTTTTACCAGCTGACGTAATACATTCACGCTGGAAACCTGTCCTTTTTCTCCATCTAAAGCCGTAACAAATTCGCCTACCTCCGGCATTCTGCTATTTAAATATTCGTACGTATCCTGTTCGTTTTTCAAACAGCACATCAATCTTCCGCATACACCGGATATCTTTGTCGGATTTAAGGATAGGTTCTGTTCTTTTGCCATTTTAATGGATACCGGTACAAAGTCAGATAAGTATGATTTACAGCACAATTCTCTGCCACAGATTCCGATTCCTCCCAAATACTTGGTTTCATCACGTACTCCAATCTGACGTAATTCAATACGGGTACGGAAAACAGCCGCTAAGTCCTTTACCAGTTCACGGAAATCAATTCTTCCATCCGCAGTAAAGTAAAATAATAACTTATTATTATCAAACGTATATTCCGCATGAATCAACTTCATCTCTAATCCATGTTTGATGATTTTCTCTTTACAGATGGCAAACGCTTCCTTCTCTTTGTCCTTGTTGTCATATGCACGTTTTTCATCTTCATCCGTTGCGATACGGATTACGGATTTTAACGGTTGTACCACTTCTTCGTCTTGTACTTCTCTCGTAGGCAGGAGAACGGTTCCCATTTCGATTCCTCTTGCAGTTTCTACAATTACATGCATTCCTGTTTCAAGTTCAAAATCCTGTGGGTCAAAATAATATATCTTTCCTGCTTTATGAAATCGTATTCCTACTACTTTTGTCATGTCTAATTCTCCTTTATTGTCAACAGCAATAATTCCATAACCAATTCAAAATTAACATTGGCCTTGATTCTGGTTTTTGCTTTATTTAGTCCATTTATTATATTCTCTATTCCCGGGTATGAATGCGTTGTAGCCTGTTTCTTGATATCGTAGATTTCCTCTGTGAATACAATACCATTTGCATCCCCGGTTGCCTTCATATACAACACATCCCGGAACCATACAATCATAAGATCTATATAATCTGTTATTTGCATTTTATATTCATGAATCTGAACTACGGATTGCGAGAGTTCATATAGCTCTATTGTGTCAATGCGCTTCATCAACTGAATGACCGACTGTTTCATCCCATTGAAATCATCCGAACGTGCAAGCGAGATTGCTTTGCCGACATTTCCCTGTGCAAAAGCCACTGCCACGTCTGCCTGATAATCCGGAATCTGATACTCTCTCATCAGAAAACTTCGAATTGCTTCTGATTGTACCGGTTTTACGTTTAATAAAATACAACGTGATAGTATTGTTGGCAAAAATGCATCCGCATTATTCGTCAACAAAATGATGATTCCATACGCAGGCGGTTCTTCTATCGTCTTTAATAGGGCATTCTGTGCCTGCTCATTCATCTTATGTGCCTGGTCTACAATGTATATTTTGTATCTGCTGCTATACGGTTTTATTACAATATCATTATTCACCTTCTGACGGATTTCATCGACTTTTATTGTAGTCTGATTCTCCCCGCTAATATAGATGATATCCGGTTGATTATAGCTCTGTGCCTGCTTGCAAGAGTGACATTCCATGCACGCTTCCTCCTGCCCTGCTTCACACTGCAATGCCGTTGCAAATGCCTCCGCCAAAAGGCGTTTCCCGCAGCCTTCCTCACCGCTTATAATATATGCATGAGAGACCTTGTCCATCTTAATTGCATTCTTAAAATGTGAAATGATTTGTTCTTGTCCTACAATCTCTTTATATGATGCCATACGATCCCCTTCTCTACGTAAAAATGTCTAATAACAGTCCTGCAATTTCCCCAATTTTATCCAGTATATTAATGTGATTCTTCTCATCTTCCACTAACTCACTTGCCAATTCATCCAGATTCGCATCGATGCGTTTGATAATTCCATATACTCTGTGACGCCCCTTTCGATCGAGGAAGTTCTCTCTGGAGAATTTGTGCGAACGATAGACGACTTCCCCGAGGAAATCTTTAATCAGTGCACGATACTTCTTCATGTCACGAATGTCCATATGCTGTGCAATCCGATTGCCCTGCGATGTTATCTCATTCAAAAGCAGTTCTACTTTCTGCTGAAGTTCAGCGTCGGTAATCGCACTGGCAAGGGTAAACTTAAATGTCCCGTCTCCCTGTACGGCTTTGGTTGTTTGTGCAACTTGCGTTACCTGATTGATGTCGCCTACTTTCATCTCCATTGGCCTCTCCCCCTTTCGAAATTTATAGGTTCTGCTGAATATACGCCAGAATCTCTTCTATGGTATTCTCTATCCGGATATTCTCAAAAGTCCTTGTAATCCCTGCCGCTTGGCAATTCTCCTTCGAAAAATCTTTCGCATCTGCCAAAAAACGGCGACACATCTCTTCATACTTCGGCTGCTCCTGATGGCTTTCCCTTTCGATTGCACGCAACAGGCGTTCTTTGTCATCTACTTCTATATATATCGGACAAAGATTCTCTTCTCCGTAGAACTTCCGCATCCCGTTATACGCCTCTAAGGTTCCAATCGCCAGATAGTGAAACTGACTCAAATCAACCTGACCATCATCCGCGGTAAAATACTTCCAAACGCCATGTACAGTATGATATGCACGCAACTCAATCACCTTGTTCTGCTTCTCATACTCTATCGCCTGTTCCTCTGTGCAAAAATAGTATTCTTTACCGGACTCTTCGCCCTGTCTCATCGGGCGTGTTGTGTAAGGTATAATTCTCTTAAGCGGCAAGCGTTTGTTCTCAATTAGCGCCTGGTATATGGTATCTTTTCCCGAGGCACTTTTGCCCATAATATAAAATATTTTTCCCATTATTTGCATCCTTTAAGTATAATATAGTTCCGTACAATTGACAACGTTTATCCCATTTTCTTTCGTCAGTCCGTCTACCGTAAGTCCTAAGTTTTGGCACTTTGTAATGTCTTCCAGAAACGATCCGCTAATCTCTTCGCCCGGTACCAGAATCGGTATTCCGGGTGGATAAAGCGATATAAAGCCGGCACTGATGAGCCCTTTGGCTTGTGTCAGTTCACATTCCCGGCTTTGGTATGTCTCCGCCTCATATATTTCCATTCTCTTTGGATACGGACGGTAGAGGTTTTCCACTTTATTGTTCTTATCCGTAACGTTATCCACAACCTCCGCTGTCGCGTCTATCTGTTGCAGTGCCTGTCCCAGACGCCCCAATCCCTCTGGCGTGTCCATGATACTGGTCATGGCGAGCACATAATGATCCGTTGCCATCTCAACTTCCAGCTGATAGTTGGTCCGAAGCCGGTCTGCCAGTTCCATCCCCGACATGGAAGTCTTTCCTGTAAAGATAATCAGTTTTCCGATGTCTGACTTTGTTTTGTCATGTTGATATACCCGAAGTCGCTTCAAGTCTGCGGTCTGCTTATAGAAGTCGCACAAATTCCCATAATATGCGTCAAATAAATTTTTCGAATTCTGTTGCACATAGCGGAGACATTTCTCCATCCCTGCCATGAATAGGTAAGACGGGGATGAGGTTTGAAAAATCCTAAGATACTTTTCTATCTGTTTTTCATCCACAATATCCGAATTCAAATGTAACAGTGCAGTCTGCGTAAACGATGGCAGCGTCTTGTGAAGGCTCATAATCACAACGTCTGCACCCTGTTGTATGGCATTTTTCAAGAATTTATCGGAAAAACCCAGATGCGCACCATGTGCGGCGTCTACAATCAGCGGAATTCGGTGTGCATGTGTAATCGTCGCGATGGATTCGATATCGGATGCGATTCCTTCATACGTCGGCGATGTTATCACAACCGCTTTTATCCCTGCATCCTGCTGCAGTGCTGCCTCTACTGCTGCCGGGTCTATTTCCCCTTGTAGCCCCTCCACTAACAGATTCGGATAGATATAGTGTGTCTTCAATTCCCGGAGGAGCAATGCGTGGTATACGGCTTTGTGACAATTACGCGCAATTAGAATCGAATCGCCTTTTTGCGTCACCCCGCTGATGGCTGCCAACAAACCACAACTGCTGCCATTGACCAAATAATAACTTGCCTTAGCCCCGTACATCTGCGCCGCCCTGTGCTGTGCTTCCTGTAGGATTCCGGTTGGATGATGCAGGTTATCAAAACCGTCTATTTCCGTAATATCATATTGATATGGTGCCGTCATTCCAAAATCCGTACGCTTATGTCCCGGCATATGAAACGGATACATCCGACTTTCTGCATACTTTTCTAATTTCTTATCCAGCATTCCTTCCCTCTTTCTTATCCTAAGAAACGTTGTAATTCCGGCATCCAATCTCCAAGGAAAACTTCATTTGAACAGATTGCTTCCCAGATTGGTTTTGCAAATGTAAGAAACGTCTCTAACACCTGCTGCCAAGTCTTATCTACTTCCCGGTTGTTCTTGGCGTATTTCTCCCAGCGTTTCCTCATATAAGAATAATTTAAGTATCCTTCGATACATTCCATCCGTTTGGGATTAGCAGTCTGCGGTTCCGTCTGCATATATGCTTCCATAATCTCCAGAACATGCCGGCCACTTGCCGGGCATTGTTGCAGAATCTGATACGCTTTCCAGTAAAATGCCATGTCTCCGATTAATTCCAGTTTCCTTATGATCTCAAAGAAACACTCCCCCAGAATATATTCCGACGAATATACTTGAAAGGAAAGCGTTTTATTCTCATCTGTCAAAAGCGGAATTTGAATGGTCTCCGGTCGGATAGACGGCTTATGTAACGCCTGTATCCGCACACGAATCGGAACGTTCATATCTTTGTACATGCCCGTTAATTCTATCTGGTATCCGATTGGTCTTTCTGCCATTTCCCATTTCCATTTCACGCCATCTCTTGCCGGTCCTGCATATATATTCTGCATCATGCTTTCTAACAGTTCTTGGGACATCTTCTGTCCGCAAACCATTTTATCCGGTGCGATATATTTTTCACTCTCTATGTAATAAATGTCGAGTTTCGGGTCACGATTCTTCGCATAATGGTTTATACCCGTCATCGGTTGCTGCATAAACCACAGATTCTCTGCAAAATCGGATTGCACCAGATGTTCGATTGCGCATTCCGTCACATATCCTTTTAGTATGTTGGCAAAGGGAATCCCTGCCTCAATACTTATGTCCTTCAGCGTGCCGGTTTCATTCCTGCCGACTTTCATTACAACCACACTCCAATTAAACTTTGTACTTTTTTCATGACTTTACGTTCTTTGGCGTATTCCATCAAACGCAAAATATCCTTATCCTTGTCCTTGATATAGGACTGAATCGCTTCTTTAAAATCTTCTCTTTGCATTTTGTCTTCATATTTCAGACAATCGCATATCAGGCGTTCTTTATCGTAGATTCCGAACTTATATCCGTTTTGTTCCACCGTTGTTGCCCCAATCTCAAGAACTGCCGGTTCGGTATAATACGGAATAATCTTTGGATAATCCATTTTAAAGCGGGATTTGGAGGTGTTCTTATCTATGGCAATTCTCCAGCCGTATGGCTTCTGCGACAAATAGCCATAAACATAAAGCGCACTTTCCATGCATAAAAGTCCGTCCGGAAATAGCTTTGCAATCAACTCTTCTTCCGAAAAACGGTCTACACGGTCTGTGTAATACCCGTTTTTAATGCGAACGAGGTCCCCATTTTCTACAAATTCCAAGACTTTTCGATAATCTACCCCCAACGCACTAATCTGTTCTCTTTTCAAAAGTCCTCCATGTTCATTCATGGATTCCAGGATTTTTTTTAAGGCTTCATCTTTTGACATTTTTCCGCTCCGTGTAAATTATAGTGGTATTTAATTTTATTTTATCGACCCATTTTCCATTCGTCAAGTTTAATCCTTCGATATCGGAGTTGGATTTTTTTGTCAGTTCCTTTGCCATCTACTCACAGCCGACAGTTTCCCTCTTCCCGCCAGACCTGTTAAAACCAATTTCTTCCCTTTAAAGTGCCGCAAACGTTTCTGTAGTTTGTCCAACCGTATGCCAGAAGAAGACGTCCATTTTCTACCATTATAAAGAAAGAAAAAGAGGGTATTCCAAACACCGATTGACTTCATCGATGCTTCGGAATACCCTCAGTCTTTTCCTTCGATTATGCTTCTTCTGAGAACATGTCTTTGCCTACGCTACATAATGGACATACGAAATCTTCCGGAAGGTCTTCGAATTTGGTTCCCGGTGCGATTCCGTTATCCGGATCGCCTAATGCCTCATCATATACCCATCCACAAACGTCACATACATACTTTTTCATGTTGATTCCTCCTTCTTATTAGCGACACATCTCTTGTGCCAATGTATTAATATCCTGTCGGTTGTCTTCCGTAAGCGCAGAACGAACTGTTACCGTGGTCTCTGCCAAAGTAAGTGCTTTGCTCTGTTCTAACATCTTCTTCATGATGTTGGCTGCAACCGGCGCCCAGCTTCCGTTCTCGATAAACCCTACGGTACGATTCTGGAAGTTACGCTCTGTTAAATGAGTGATAAACTCCCGCATATACGGGAAAATATCTCCGTTATAAGTAGTTGTACATAATACCAGTTTACTATATTCAAATGCGGCACTGACTGCCTGTGCCATATCACATCTTGCCAAATCAAATACGGTCACTTTGCCACAACCTTGTGCCTGTAAAGCTTCCTGTAGTTGCAATGCAGCCTGTTTGGTATTGCCATAGACAGACGTATACGCAATTACTACCCCATCTTCCTCCGGCTGGTAACTTGACCATCTGTCATACTTCTCCAGATAGTAACCGAGATTTTCCTTCAATATCGGACCATGTAACGGGCATATCATCTGTATATCCAATGCCTTTGCCTTCTTAAGAAGTGCCTGTACCGGCATTCCATATTTACCAACAATACCTATGTAGTAACGGCGTGCCTCATCTACCCACTCTTCTTGTACATCTAACGCACCAAATTTACCAAATCCGTCTGCTGAAAACAGTACCTTGTCCGTACTATCATATGTCACAATTACTTCCGGCCAGTGCACCATCGGTGCAGTTGCAAATGTAAGAGTATGTTGTCCAAGTGAGAGTACATCTCCTTCTCCTACCACCAATTGGTTGTCTGCATAATCTGTTCCAAAGAAGCCTTTCATCATCATAAATGCCTTTGCAGATGCTACTAAAGTCACCGATGGATAGGCGTCCATGAAAGCCTTGATATTAGAAGAATGATCCGGTTCCATATGATGTACGATTAAATAGTCCGGAGTTCGATTCCCCAACTCGCGCTTCAGATTCTCCATCCATTCGTCAAAAAAGCCTTCGTCTACGGTATCCAGAACTGCCACCTTGTCGTCTAATATAAGGTATGAATTATAAGACATTCCATTCGGCACCTTGTATTGACCCTCGAATAAATCGACCTGATGGTCATTCACTCCTATATATTTGATATCATCTGTAATATGCATTGTGCCATCCTCGCTTCCCACTTTTTCTATCGCTCTTACGATTATATCATATCACTTCTGGTTTTGTTTGTAAATAGTAATAATTCCTATTATTGTATTATTTGTAAAATTTTTCCTATTTCCTTTTCCAACATCTCCCCCTTTTATTTTTCTATTTTTCGAGAAAAATATTACTGTCACGAGAAATTTGCTATGAAAAAGGAGGTATCTTATGGATTCTGCGAATCACTTAGCTATGGCCGTCATTCCCAAACAGGAATGGTGCAAACCATATGACTTATTGACTGCACTAAGCGAAGGAACCTTATTTCCATGCTTAAATTTAACATTTTATAAGGCACCTATCGGAAGCTGTCCGTGTGAGACTACAAGCCGCATTGCCAGCCTTTCCCAGAAAAATCGGGAGGAGCTTATAAGCGACCTTTCTGCTGTTAGTTTTGCCTTAAATGACTTGACGCTTTATCTTGATACACACCCGGACTGCCCAAATGGAACGGCTTTGTTCTATGAATTGCTGGAACAGCGCCTTCGTTTATTATCTGAGTTTGCAAGACGGTTCTATCCTTTGACTCAGACTTCTATGATTACCGGAGATTACGACCAAAATCATTATGGCTGGACTGAGGGTCCGATGCCATGGGAAGGAGCGTGCATATAATGTTTGCTTACGAGAAACGATTACAATTTCCTGTGAAAATCAAAAACACCAATCCGGATATTGCCCGCCTGATTATGAGCCAGTACGGTGGTCCGGACGGTGAGTTATCAGCTAGTATGCGCTATTTGGCCCAACGATATTCCATGCCGGTTAAAAAAGTCGGTGGTTTGTTGACAGATATCGGTACCGAAGAGTTAAACCATATGGAAATCATCTGTGCAATGGTATACCAGCTTACCCGCGATTTATCCGAAGCAGATGTCAAAAAAGCCGGATTTGATGCCTACTATATTGACCATACCAAAGGTATCTGGCCGCAGGCTGCTGCCGGTATTCCTTTTACTTCGCTGGAATTCCAGTCCAAGGGCGATGCCCTTACGGATCTGTACGAAAATCTTGCTGCAGAACAAAAAGCGAGAACCGTATATGACAACCTGCTGCGCGTCATCGACGACCCGGACGTCATTGCACCACTTAAGTTCTTACGTGCAAGAGAGATTGTTCATTTCCAGCGATTCGGAGAAGCTTTAGAAATGACCAAAGAGAAGTTAAATCAAAAGAATTTTTATGCTTCCAATGCCTCGTTTGATCCGATGTAACAGGCACTTTCGTAAATGTAGCAATGCCAGCCTATTTAGGCTGGCATTCTTTAACGATTTCTTCGAATCTTTCGATATCTCCTTTTGGAAAATAAAAATGAAATCCTGTTAACGTCAAAGTTCCATCGGCATATGTTATTTCTTTATTCAGATCAACTGCAAAATAAACGCCTTTAAAAATAAATGCTCCATATTTTACTTTTCTACAGCTTATCACATCCTGTGCAAGGTCCACTGCCCATAT
>JAZUQL010000046.1:0-7903 GCA_045605685.1 Lachnospiraceae bacterium | reverse complement strand
TATTATATCAAAGGAGGTTTTCTTTTCTAGGGCTTGAAGCCTTTTGGTGCTCCACTTGCATAGCAAGTGGTTTATTATTTCATATAGGTTCATTTCTCTGTTGAGAAACTCACCTATATTCAACAGACTAAAGTCAACAATCATACAAAAATAAGACTGCTTGAATGCAGTCTTATTTTTTGATTCTTAATTCTCCCTCTGGTCATTCGCTAAACGATAAAAATATCCATCCTCTGTCAACATTCCAATTCCTATACGATATGTGCAAATCTGTTTATAATCAGTTGCAAGATTCGATAATCCCTCCATTTTATACCAGATCGGCAAAACATTTTCATCCCGACTGGAACTAAATACATTATTATAATACAGCTTGTAATAATCCCCATTGTCAAACTCAATCAAATTCCAATCAAATCCACGATAGGATTGTGCGATGTTGCCTGTTTTCTGACCTTCCGGCAGTTGTATCTTACAAACAAATTCCAAATCCTCATCTATCAGGTTCCCTTCATAAAAATGAAGATTATCATCATCTCCACTTTTTGAAGCAATCAAATTGCAACTCAGGCTTAGTTCCACCCATTTATCCACATCCTGCAGTTCCCCAAAATTTTCGTCGTTCAAGTAACAATCAATATAGTATGTATCATTGATTGCTGTCACACGTACTTCAAACGTTCTAAGTTCATTTTCTGCGTTTAATGCAAAAAGGAATTCATGATCACGTTCTGTACAAGCAGTTGTATTAATAAGTTTCGTTACTCCAAACGCAGCATCTTCCTGGTCCATGATGGATGTAATATTACCACTACCTAATACCTCTCCGGTTAATTGTGTTACCCAATAATAGAATTGACCCTCTTTTGAATAGGTAAGACTAATCCAGTTTTCTTCCGATTCCGCTTCGCATAAAATAAATTGGTCTGCTGTAATTGGCAAGACAATTTTTTGTGTTTCACAAACGTGGTTGTTCTTACTTAAAGCTACATAAGCAGTAACCGTCGAATCAAGGTTTTCTACCACACACACATTCTCATTATAGGAAATAATGCTCTTATATTCTCCTATATTCCAACAGGTATACATATTCTCATCCGTGTTGGCCTCGTCATATTCATACAGAATCCCATCTACAAAGAAAGCATCAAATGTATAATAAGAGCGATATTCGTCGATTCTTCCTTGAATTGTTTCTATATTGAAATCTTCGACCAAGACGACTTCTTCGCTCGTGTTTACCTCCACATCAGCCTGGACATTCTCCTCTAATTTATCGTCTTGTGTATTGTCCTCTCCCTTTTTCTGGCTTTCCTTGTTCGAGCATGCACAAAGTGCACATAGCACTACACACGCTAGCATAACTCCCACTCTTTTTCTCATTGTAATATCTCCTTTTATATATTCAATATGACACTTAGTGAATGTCATATTGTTTAAATATTAGCATACACTAAATTTACTGACAAGCACTAAATGTCAATATCTTTAATTTATTGTTATGAAATGGAGATTTTTCATGTACAAAAACAAAACTTCGACTGGAAAAAACAACATTTGCGGAGCAAAAATAAGTCTCTTACGCAAACAGCTAAATCCAAAGGTTTCTCAAAGAGCTTTTGCTGAAAAACTGCAATTAGAGGGGATTGATTTAGATAAAAATGCAATCCAGCGCATCGAATGCGGGAAACGGTTTGTGACAGATATCGAATTAAAGGCTTTTGCCAAGGTTTTAAATACTACTACCGATGAATTGCTCCAATAAGACGAAAAAAGAACAGATATGGATTTCATATCTGTTCTGATTCTTTATGTTATTCTCTTTCTCCAAAAGAAATTCCCAAGTTTCTTGCAGTTTTAATTAATTCATCGTTCATGGTAACTTTTCTTATGTTACTTTCCGCTGTATTGCCGGAAGCTGCACCAATTTCTTTATTGGCTCCAACTACTTCTTCCAATGAAACGTATCCCATCTTTCCTTCTTTGTATGTTACAAGAACATTGTAGATTCCTTCCATGGCAAGCTCCATAGCTTTGGTTCCATATTTACTTGAAAGCACTCTATCATAAGCAGTAGGTGTTCCGCCTCTTTGCACGTATCCAAGAACGGTACAACGGGAAACCAAACCGGTTAATTTCTCTAAATCATCTGCTACTTTCTCACCAATTCCGCCTAATCTGATATTATCTAAGCCTTTTCCGTCTTCTAATTGTTTTTTTACAATTATGTCACCATCCATAGGTTTCGCACCTTCGGATACAACTACAATACTAAAGTGTTTTCCCTGTTCTTTTCTTTCGTTTATCTTTTCTGCCACTTTGTTAATGTCGTAAGGAATCTCCGGAATTAATGCTACATCTGCACCTCCGGCTATTGCCGATTCTAACGCAATCCATCCTGCATATCTTCCCATAACCTCAAGAACCAACACTCTATGATGTGATTCTGCGGTCGTATGAAGTCTGTCTAACGCTTCTGTTGCTACAGAAACCGCTGTATTATATCCAAATGTGATATCTGTATGTGCAACGTCATTATCAATTGTCTTTGGAACACCGATGACATTAACCCCTCTGGTTGAAAAATCTCTTCCTGATTTCTGTGTTCCGTCTCCACCCAAAGTGAATAAACAATCAAATCCGGCTTCTTTCAAATTATTGATACATATCTGTGACATATCTTTATATTCTACTTGTCCATTTTCTTCTACTTTCAAGTTGAATACATTGGTGCTGTTTGAGGTTCCGATAATGGTCCCACCACGATGCAAAAGACCGGAGGCATTCTCACTGGAATCTAATTTTGTATAATTATTGTTTAATAAACCTTTGTATCCCTCTATGTATCCATAGCATTCGATTCCATTATTCTCTGCGGTTTTAACAATAGCTCTAATTACAGCATTTAAACCCGGTGCATCTCCACCATTTGTAAGTATTGCTACTTTCTTTATCATAATTTTCTCCTCTATAAACGACGTCTTCGATATGCAAACTCGTTTCCATTCTATAATTTATGTTTTGTCCATATCCATTTATAACAAAATATGCCCTTTCGTGCAACTGTTTTTTCTTACTTCACGTTCTTTTTTTCTTTTTTCTATAAGAAAAGACGAAAGCATACTGCTTTCGCCCCTTATCAAACTTATGCTATTCAAAAAAACTTTTATCACTGTAGAACTCTTCCTGAATCAATACATCACTATATTCTCTGTCACTATAATATACCTTTACAGAAACTAACTCGCCGGATTCGTCATACTCATATACAGACTGATAGCATTCAATCATATCTCCCGCATTATTATATTGCGTCGATTTAACATCATTTCCTTTTTCATCATATTCGTACTCATGCCAACATACAATCTGATTATCTTGACCATATAGCGTATACTTTATTTCATTTCCTTTTTCATCATATTCAGACACCGCAGAATAAACGCATGTATTGTTAGCATCTCTCTCTTCAAAACGAATCTGGTTATGATTTTCGTCATATACAGATATATAGACGCCGTCCACTTTGCCCTCTCTGTAGTAGGTCTCTTTTTTCGTAGATCCGCTTTCATCATATGTCATTTCTTTCATATAATACTTCTCTCCATTTTCATAATTAGAGGATTCTCTTAGCAAATCTCCATTTTCATTATATTCATATTCTGCCGTATAAAAAATGGTTCCATCTGGTTCGAAAGTGATTTTTTTTACTATTTTATCATTTCCATCATATTCCATCTCTGCCCATTCTTCCGGTACTCCATCTTTACGTACAATTTTTTCCGTGCAGTTGCCATTCTCATCATAGGATAATTCAGTCTCCGTACAGGTTACTACATTACCTTCTGCATTATAGGTCGTTGCTTTTATTTCATCCTCCATCTCATTATATTCATACGCGATACGACGGATTAATGAATTATTTTCGGAATATGTTCTTTTTTCTATTAAATTCTCATTATCATCATATACATATTCATTTTTGTCCCAGAAACTACCATCGAAATCATACTGATTCTCTAATTTGTATGAATAGATTTCTTCCTTTTCTTCCTCTTTCTTCTCTTCTTCCTGCATTGTGCCGGCTGTTTCTGATTCTGTAGTCTCAGCCTCTTTCTGATTGCTACATCCGTATAATGATGTCGTACCTAATGCAGTCAACAGGAATAATAGCAATCCTGTTTTCTTGACAAATTGTACTTTTTCTTTTGTTTTTCTCATAACCTAAACTCTTCCTTTCATGATTTGGTTTCGCAAATGTTGTGTGCGAAATTAATATTTTTTGCTTAATTTATTTATACATTATGTTCCACTCCGTCTCAAGAAATTTATAAATATTTAACAAAATATAATTTCCTTGTAACAATCCAGAATATATTGGTAATCCTTTCTTCAATTTCCATCTGCTTGTGTCGCAAACGGTGTTCTTATCGCTTTTGTGGAAGATACATTCCAACCTTTTCTTTGCGATAAAAGTTATAATACATTTCTTAAGGTTGCTTCCATCACAAAGACAAAAAAGGACGAAAGTAAATTACTTTCGTCGCTTTCAAACCGGTTCTAATCAAAGATACCTTATTTTGAAGTATTGAAGCTATCATTTTCACAATAAATCTCTTCATAGATTAACACTTCATTATATTCATTGTCACTATAATACGTCTTTACAGAAATCAGTTCTCCTGATTCGTTATACTCATACACAGTTTTATGACTGTTTGCTATAACACCGGTCGAAGTATAAGCTGTCATTTTGACACAATTCCCTTTTTCATCATATTCAAACTTGTTCCATGATAAAATTACACCATCTGCACTATAGTCGGTTTGTTTGATTTGATTTCCATTTGAATCATATTCATACTCCATCCAATATATGCAGTTATCGTTACCATCTCGCTCTTCTACTCTGATTAAATTATTATTTGAATCATGTACAGATAAATAGCTTGCGTTTGCAACTCCGTCTGAAGAATAAAATGTTTTCTTTTCTGTACATCCAACTTCATCGTATTGGCATTCAACTATATAACAAATATTATCCTCTTCATCATACATTAGACTTTTTTTCAAATCTCCATTTGCATTATATTCATATTCTTCTCTACCAGAAAGAGTACCATCTTTCTCATATTCGAATTTCTTTTGCAAATTACCATTTGCGTCATACTCCATTTCGAGCCACTCTATAACCAAATCATCCTTATTCACGGTCTTTTTAATACAGTTACCATTTTTATCATATTCAAATTGATTCTCTGTATGTGATATTACATTTCCTTCTGTATTATAGGTTGTAGATCCCGTTTCATCACCATTATCGTTATATTCATATTCAGTCCAACCTATTAAATGATCATTTTCATCATATTCTCTAAATACTAGTGCATTTCCATTCTCATCATATACAAATTCATGTTTATAGCCAAAACCACCATCGTAATCATAACATCGGTATAGTATGTATGTATAATTTTCATTCTGCAATTCCTCAGATGGTACTTCTTCCTGCATTGTACTTCCTGATTCTGTTTCTTTCTTATCTGCCTCTTTGTTATCGCTGCATCCATATAACGTTGTCGTGCCTAATGTCGTCAACGTTATTAACAAAAATCCTACACGCATTGCAGCTTTCACTTTTTCCATTGTTTTTTTCATAATCATATCCTCTGCCTTTCATCTTATGTATCCACCAATACCGCTTTCGGAATAAATATTTTCTTTGTTTGGTTCATTTATACAATACATTCCAGGCATCCTCAAGAAATTTGCGTATATTTAATAAAATGTAATCAACTCGTAATGATTTGAAATATATATGTAATATTTATTATTGCTTGTCTCGATTGGTAGTATTTCATACAACTAAAACCACCTACGCATACTACAACAAGAAATAAGACAATAATTATGGAATATATTACTATTTTTTTTAATTCTTTCTTCTCCAATTCATCTATATCAACTTTGCTACCCCACCATATAGTATTCTGCCCTTTTTCACGCCGGATAAAATCTGTGACATAATACATATCATTTAAAATGTATACACTACAAGAAGTAGTGCCGAGCGACTTGATTGGATCAAAAGCCAATGCCGGTGTCACTATACTTTTTTCTTCTCCTGTATATGGATCAAGATAATTCACAACAAGGCTATAATCTCGCTCATGTCCATTAACAGAACTATATGTATCCATAGAATAATCTACAATACGCCCTTGAACTTTGGTTCCGTTATCCATAATACATTTACATTTATTTCTAAACTTTAATGTGCTTAACAATGTTGGTATATAAATCAATGTTATAAATCCGCCAAATCCCAAAAATACATATACCCCTCTTATGTCACTAGAATCCTTAGCAACAAGCAGACAACTAACTATAACCATAAGCCAAATTCCAATTATAACTCCGATTCCGGTTTGTTCTTTTTTATACCTCATTCTCTCTCCTATCAGATTGATGTTTTTTCTTGAACCAATATCAATTTTGTAAAAATTCCTTACTGTAGCAATACAGTTTCCTCATCTACATATCCGATTTCTCCATCTTCTGTTAATATAAAATATGAATCAAAGAAATAATTCGGTTCATTTACAACAGGATCATCCGGATAATACTCCACCTTAAATCTTGCCAAGACAATGACTTTCTCTCCTTCTTTTACATCTCCGGTTATACTCCATTCCATAGAACATGTTCCATCAATTATATTTGATTCCTCTGTAATTGTTCCAGATATTGTACCTGTTGCAACGATTTCTATATTTTCCTTCAATACATAACCCGTCCATGAATCATCCTGTATCCGAATATGATAAAACTTTTCACTTTCAAAAGCGGAATCAATGACTACAATATGTCCCGCATCCAAAACATATTCTCCATGCTCTTCAAATCCCCATCCAACATTAACTAAATCCGATGTCTCATCCGGTTCTGCATATACTGAGGAATCTAAACGTACAATTCCAAATTTGGTACCTATCAATTCAATTTCATCTTCAGAAAACTGCATTTCATTTCCATCCTTATCGCGTACCAAATAGGCATTACTAGAATCAATTTTCCCTACCACATCCAGTGCCTGATAAGCACAAAACTCATATTCTTCGCTATATCTTCTTAAATAACCCTTCAGATTTTCATATTCTTCAGATAAAACAACTTCTTCTTCGCTTTCCTGTGTTGATTCACTCGCAACTTCAGACTTTGTTCCACACCCAATCATGTTCACCTCTAGAACAAACAAAATTGCTCCTAATAAAAATCTCTTTACTTTCTTCATTTTTTCCTCCCAATTGTTTTCATTGATCTTATTCGTATCTAACATAATGTTAATCTACATATATCTCAAAGGATATATAATGTAAATAATTTCCATTTTTATTCCTTCGCAGCGATACAATCACCCTTCGTCTTTGACTTGGCTTCTTGGACTGCTATCGCATGGTCAGTGCTAATGCTTCTTCAGTCTCTATCGTTCCTTCACAAGCAAAGCCACTGACTCTCCCGACTCTGCTAAGTTCAACTTCTCACTTTGTGCTCGTTTCACCAAGCGACGCTGGATGGTGCTCCGTAATCTACTCTCGCTTCGTTACTCTCGCGACAGCAGAACTACGCACTCAACGTGGGTGGTGTGTCCAAACTGATCTACGGCTCTTATCTTTTGTAATTCATAGCCTCCGTCATAGAGTATTCTAAGGTCTCTTGCAAGTGTTGCAGAGTCACAGCTTACATATACAATGCGGTTTGGCTGCATTTTAATCATTGTGTCAAGACAAATCGCATCACAACCTTTGCGGGGTGGGTCTACGACAATCACATCCGGACGAAGCATGTTGCTTTCTTCTGCCTTCTGGTAGAATTCCGGCAATACCTCTTCTGCTTTTCCTAC
>JAZUQL010000045.1:0-3255 GCA_045605685.1 Lachnospiraceae bacterium | reverse complement strand
AAAAACAAAGAACTAGCGCATGATTACAGTAATTCTTTCTTTATTATTCTCCCATATGTGTATAGAAATAATAATCTTATAGTCTTTCCACTTATTTCTTGCCATACATCCCCCTTACTACTCTTTGTTAATAAAACAGCTCTATCAGTGGATGCCTAATTTTTCCAATGTTTCCCCTTAACTTACGTTTACCCATTTTCTCTATTTCTTTATCTGTAATATATTGCAACAAAGTACTTACACTTGTGTTACAGTAAGTTGCAATTTCTTCCAACGAATAACCTGCATAAAATAATTTAGAATATACCGCCGGATTAATAATGGTTGTAGTAAATTCTTCAACATTACACCCATTCTCGTTTAATATTTGATTACATTCTTTAAAAACATCATGAATTGTATCTGAGCTCAATTTTGTCGAACCATACTTGCTAACATATAATGTTTTTGCTTTAATCTTTTTATCTTTATACTCACTGTAAATCTCAGATAAAGCAGTAATTAATATTGGGGGCATAACATATTGCTTTTCACGAAAAATGAATATACCGTTTGCTAAATCAACTGCATCCCATGATAAGGCAAAAAACTCTTTAATGGTTCTTAAATTAAAGCCATAATACGAACACATGATAAAAATAGCTATCTTATTCCATTTCTTTTTACCATTAGCATTTAATAACGCTTCTAAACATATTTTAATATTTTCTTCCGATAAAACACTATAGTCTTTTTCTTTCTTTTCATTCTCAAAATAATTTCTAATATAATTTCTTAAATTCTCAAAATCATTTCTAGATATATAGGAATTATCATTCAAAACTTTATACATTTTGCTGATATGCGAAGCTTTTGATAAAGGTAATGCCCCTTCACTTGGTCTCCCTGCTGGTCGTTCTTCTAACAAGTATTCTATAAAGTCATTTTGTCTCACATCTTCCAACGGACGTCTAATATACTCAGATACTTTGTCATAGTAATTGCCCTTACTAATATAATAATCAAAGAAACCATATAACGTATTTTCATATGAGACACGACTAGTAGGAGGATAATTTTGATACGCAAAAAATTGTGCTATATCTCGATAGAATCTTGTACTACAATTTTCGAATATATTATTTTGTGTAAATGTCAATATAAAAATGCTCAAAAAGTGGAAAATAAAAATGTACAGTTTTCCAACTTTTACTCCTCAGCTTGTGCCTCTATATAGGCTCTTTTTTCTCTAAGACGATATGACGGACCTTTTATAGAAACGATTTGCGAGTGATGTAGCAAACGGTCAAGAACTGCATTCGCTAGTGTTGGTGAACCAAAGATTTCTCCCCATTTTGAAAATGGCGTATTGGTTGTTATTATCGTGCAGTTTCTTTCGTAACGTTTTGCAATCAGCTGAAAGAACAGATTTGCAGAATCGGTATCGATTGGCATGTAGCCAATCTCATCAATGATTAGCACTTTGTATTTCGCGAAATGCTTTAACCGGGATTCGAGTCTGTTTTCTAATAATGCTTTTTTCAGCTGTGTGATTAATGCTTCAAACGGAATGAAGTATGTTGATATCCTAGAACGGGCACATGTGATTCCGATTGAAGTTGCAAGATGAGTTTTTCCTACACCGCTGGAACCGACAAAAAGGATATTTTCCTTTTTGTCAACAAATCCAAGGTTGTTCAGTTCAAGCAACTGATTTTTGTTAATGCTTGGCTGAAACGAAAAATCGAATTCATTCATTGTTTTTATGAACGGAAAAGCTGCTGTCATAACGCACGCATTTTCAGCGCGCACTCGATTGTTTCGTTGTTCGATTTCAATCAGCTCATCTAGTGCCTGACTGAATGTTAATTCGCCTTTATTGACCCCTTCGATATAGAAATCCAGATGCTCCTGCATCTTGTGCATTCCCAAGTCAGTAAGGCCGTTGATTATTTTTGCATAAGTAGCCATTACACTCCTTCTACAGGAATTGATCCATCAACTGTAGATTCGTCTGTGCCAACTCGGCAACAGACTGGTCGTCCTTCATACAGCCAGAAAGCAAACGGATGTAATGCATTTCATCATAATTAAGTTTTTTACTTGTTAGTTCGTGCTTGGCAATAAGTTCCGTGCTAAAATATATTTCCAGAGTATTCGATTTTACTCGCAAATTTACGGGTTTTCCGATATACTCTAATGGAACGGAATACTTGTTGTTCATGAACGATACCATAGAATCTTTTTGAACTGTAGTTTGGCGATTGTGGCTCATATAAGACTCTATAACTTTGGGATTCGGAAGTGGCTGTAGGTATTCCTTTTCTTTTTGGAATAAAAGAAGTGGTGGGACACCGGTTTCCTGACAAACATAAGCGTTTACCTTTTTATTCACTTTCTCAAGAATTGCAATCAGTTCTTCTTCCGTTTCAAACTCGCCTTCATAAGGAAGCATCCATGAGATAAACTTATTAATAACTTCGACCTTACCTTTTGTATAGGCATGCCTTGGTTTGCAGAGTTTGATTTTAAAGTTAAAGTCTTTGGCAAAGGTTCTCATCTTCTCATTGATGTGTCGATGATTACCTTTTAAGTCCACAACAGATGCCATGTTATCAAAAAGAATCTCTTTGGGCACTCCACCTGTTGCTTTGAAGGATGCAATTAAACAGTCGAATACATCCTGTCTTGTTTTATAAAGTTTGTAAGTAAAGTGGCAGTATCTAGAATGCCCCAGTTTATAATCAAACACCTGAAAGGTGAAGATTTCGCCATAACAGTTGGCTATTGATACATCCTCTTTCCAGTCCACCTGAGCTTGAATGCCAGGAGCCGTTTCAAACCTTGGATGACCTTTTGTTGTTTTCTTCGGATTGATTCCTTTTCTGTGGATGTATTTGTTGAAGTTTGAATAAGTTCCGATATTGGAATCAACTTCGGAAATCATAAATTCATAAACCGCTTTTGCAGTAACTCCTTTTATAGAAAGTTTTTCTTTAATAAGCGGTTCGTAAATATCTAGCTTACTCGTTTTGTTATGATGTGCAGGTTTGCCTTCGTATCCGTCATAATACTTTTTGACCGTTCTACGGTCTACATCATACATACGAGAAAGTTCTGAAAAGTTTGGTTTGGATTCACTCAATTTAAGAATCCTTAGCTGAGTAATTAGTGCTACGTCCATGAATAAGTACCTCCATGGATAAGGTAGCACAATTAGTCGGAATGTACATTTTTATTTTCCATAAAATGTACATTTATATAATATCATTTACA
>JAZUQL010000044.1:0-9071 GCA_045605685.1 Lachnospiraceae bacterium | reverse complement strand
CGACAATGCGTGGGGCATATCAAGTCCAGCAAGAAAATAAAAAAGAGGGTTCCAATGCTTATGAAAAAGCTAAAGATGACATCAAAGAAAAAGCTAGAGATGTAGTGAAAGAATATGTGGATGGAATAGTTGCCGGAGAGTGTCCAGATTTTAATGAGACTGCACAAAAAATAAATAAATGTGTAGCGGATTCGGGATTTTGATTTGGTAATATTCAAAAACTATTAAATATGACAATAAAGTATATATACATAGGATATTATACAAAGCCAGAAATAAAAAACAATTTTAAAGAATGCCACTGTCCTATGGATGGAATTATGCTTAGTAAAGTTGTTAATGAATATAAAGAGCTAGAAAATAAAAATGAAGAATATTTAAAATATGAGATTGGGGAAGGAAAATATAGCAGAGCCTTCACTGAAATATCTTGGAGTAAAATAGAGTTTGATGATGGATTGAAAAATAAGCATAGCAAGAAAATCTACGATAATTATCAAGAAATGGTAAAGGCTTTAGCGAAGAAAAAAGATTTAATACCTATAGAGTATGATTTTGATGAGTGGAATAAAAATTAATGAACTATGTTAGGATAATCTTTAAGGTTGAAAAAATAATAAAAATCAATGGTGATGTTTTTTATGGAAAAATATAATAAATTTATATCTAGTGTTTTAAAATTTTATAAGGATTCCAGAGCAGATGAAACCAGCAGATATCGTTCTTGGGAGCATTGTTATTACAATTTCTATAAAGCAAGAAGTGAAAAAAATGTTGATGAAGATTACTTGAGTTTGCAATTAGCATTTTATCTTGCAAGTTGGGGGATGTATAGGGGTTCATCTTTTTTACTCGAAAAAGATTATAAGGTACATATTCCAGTGGTTAATATGATTTTGGCACCTAAATATGATATTTTATTAGGAGCAGATTATAAGGTTCTTTTAGACGAGGCTAACCAAGTACTTTTGTGGGAACTTAGTGAGGAACTGAAAGAATATTATAAGGGAATACGTAGTCAGGTTAAGGGTGAAAATATAAAGAATCCTGTATCAAAAACACTTATTACGAAAATTTTTATGGGGACACTTGGTTGTGTTCCGGCATATGATGAGTATTTCATCAAGGGAATAGTTAAAGAAAAAGTCGCCAAAGGAACATATAATAAAGAGTCAGTGAAAGCATTAGCAAGTTTTTATGAGAAATATAATGAGAAATTGGATGCGGAGAGAAGTAATTGGCGAGTTGAAGATATTGAATATCCACAAATGAAGTTGCTGGATATGGGATTCTGGCAGATGGGAAAAGATGTAACAATAAAATAACTCAGAAGAATAATGGGACTTTCGTTTAATATGAACGGAGGTCCTATTATTTTATTCACTCATCGATGTACCATAATTTCCCCACCGTTCCTCCTATAATAAGATTATCGAAACAAATAAAATCTTAGGAGGAAATGCTTATGAGACCATTAGACAATGTTATTGGTTATAACTCAATTTAGAAAGAACTGTATAGACTTATAGATGTTCTTAATAATCCAGAAAAATATAATAAATTAGGTGTACATATACCCAGAGGATTAATGCTAGAAGGAAAGCATTGGAAAAAGTCTGATGGCAATATCATTTACAGAAGAATGTAATCGCAAGTCATATATTATTAGAAAGGATAAGCCGGACGGCGTATTTGTTCATTATATGCAAGCCGAGGGGATGAATTTTTAATAGGGGACTGAAGATAAAGAGATATATAGATTGGAGAGAATGTATGCATTACACAGTAATATCAGAGCGGTGCGGAGGGATATTTTATAATGTACCAACAGAGCAGGAGATAGATAGGATACACGAAAATATTGAAGAAAAGTGTGAAAATCTTGTAGAAGAAAAATATGCAGAAAATTTAGACATGTATTGTGAAGCGATGGAAAGGTTAGCACAGGAATTAGATTTGATGGAACAAACCAGATGCGCCTTTGAATTCTTTTTGGTAGAGGCTGTTTTACAATATTCCTCGTACGAAGGTTATCCGATTTTGGTATATGGCGAACTTGCAGGATCCTTTATTGCATATTTATTGGGGATTACCAATTTCAATCCTCTTACGCCGGAAACGCGAATTGATATGCATATGGTAT
This sequence comes from Lachnospiraceae bacterium, assembly GCA_045605685.1. Classification (GTDB taxonomy): domain Bacteria; phylum Bacillota; class Clostridia; order Lachnospirales; family Lachnospiraceae; genus Roseburia. Next base: position 6,928 of record JAZUQL010000044.1, on the reverse strand, counting down.
GGAAACGGAGAAATGGAAAGATTCAATCTCCTAATTTTTCACTCGGAATTGCTTCATGCGTCAGAGAAGGATTAAATCATTTTCTTAACTGCACACCTGAACTTTACAATATAAAAGCAAATAAAGAAATTAATAAATTTATAAGTATGCCAAATGATGGTTGGTGTTGGAAAATTGGTGAATTGATAAGAAGAACAAATTCTTATTATGATAATTCGATGAGTGAAAAATTGTCAATGAATGCCTTTCAAACATGGGTTGATGAGAGTATGGATAATTATAAGAAATATATAAAAACTGATAGTGTAAATAAGGCAATATGGAAAGAGAAAATGCTTTTGTTACAATCTATGAAAAGTATAGAAAATGTGGATAGACAAACATTTGTGAAGCTGTATGCTTATTTAATGATGGGCTATAAAGGTAAGAAAATATTAGATAAATTAAATCAAATAGATTTCTATGTGTTTGAAGATGATTTGTTTTTAGCACTATTAGATTTGGATATACCTAAAGAAAAGGTTGCGGAAATGGTATTTGATAAGATAATGAGAGAGTCTTTATGTAATGACACGACATACGTAAATCAGTTAGCAGATTATGGTGTTCCGGAAAATTTACTAAACTATTACTGTGAAGTATTTAGCCTATGGGGGAAAGCACCATGTATATCCAGAGTAAATATGTATTATGTATTGGAATGGTACAAGCAGAATTATCCAGTAGAGTATGAGGAAGTGAATATTGGAAGATAAAATATAAGAAAGTTTTGATTTCATATTCAATTTAAACAGCGTATAAGGAGAAAAAATGAAAATAATTATTTGTTCTAGAGAAGCAATAGAAAAAATCAACAAAAATGAATTCTTAGAGAATACCGTTGCAATCAGTTTTTATGATCCGGAACCACATTATAATGGAACGACTTATTTTCCGGTAGATTATTCAAAGATTGTAGATAAGGTTTTCTATATTCCACTTCGAGATATCGATATCGAGATTCTGCCAGATTATAATTTGACCTATGAAACATACTTTCCAGAAGCAGAAGAATTAGCGAAGTTTATCTATGATGCAGTAGAAAATCGTTATGATATCATATGTCAGTGTGAGTTTGGACAGAGTAGAAGCGCGGGCTGTGTAGCGGCGATTCGTGAGCACTTTTGTCACGATGGCATAAAGATATTTGCAGATTATCGTTATTATCCAAATCAGATGGTGTATCATAAAGTATATGATTCTCTAAAGGAGGAGAAGAAAAGGAGAAATGGATTGAACGTAAAGGTTTAATTTGTCATAATAGATACAAAGGAAGTGGAAACTATGACATATTTATCGAAATCAAAATATTGTGGCATATGGCAATGTCCAAAGATTGCCTGGATGAGAAAATATAAGCCGGAAGAACTTGTAATAGACGATAGTTTGACATCTAGAATGGAAGCAGGACGTGAAGTAGGTGAATTTGCGCGAGGATTGTTTGGTTCCTATGTAGATGTGACTTCTTATACGGATGAAAAGCTAGATATACCTACAATGCTCGCTAAAACGGCAGAAGAGATAGCAAATGGTACAGAGATTATTTGTGAGGCAGCATTTGAAACCGATGGCTTATACTGTGCTGTAGATATTCTGAAAAAGTCTGAGTTCGGATGGGATATTTACGAAGTAAAGAGTTCTACACATGATGATGAACCTGTATACATGGCAGATATTGCATACCAGAAGTACGTTTTGAAACAATGCGGTGTTAATGTAACAGGTACATATTTAGTTTGCCTAAATAATGAGTATGTATTTGATGGTATATTGGGTATTCATCAGTTGTTTAAGATTATAGATGTAGCTCCAGTAGTATTTATAGAAGAAAGTAGAATTGAGCCCATCATTGCGGAAGCAAAGAATGTGCTAGCATGTTCTGAGGAACCAGACATTGATTTGTCGATGAGTTGTAATAAACCATATCCTTGTAGTTTTTGGAAATATTGCTCTAGACATATTCCAAATCCATCCGTTTTTAATCTTTATCGCATGCCGTTTAAGAAAAAACTTGAGTATTACGAAGAGGGATTGCTTACATATGAGGATTTACAACGCTCGAATAAAATCAGTAATGACAAGCAGTTGCGCCAGATTCAGCATTTCCTTGTGGATAAAGGAACTTATGTAGAAAAAGAAAATATCCAGAGTTTCTTGGATACACTTTCGTATCCACTTTATTTCTTAGATTTTGAAACGATGCAGCCAGTGATTCCGATATATGTTGGAACGAAACCATATGCACAGATTCCATTCCAATATTCTCTGCACTACTTTGAGAAAGAAGGAGGAGAACTGAAGCACAAAGAGTTCTTGGCTGAGTCTGGAACAGACCCACGTCGTGCACTGGCAGAGCAGTTGTGTGCGGATATTCCAATGGGCGTATGTGTGACTGCGTACAATAAAGCATTTGAATGTACTAGATTAAAGGAATTAGCGGACATTTATCCAGATTTGGCAGATCACTTGTTGAATATCGAAGCAAATATAGTGGATTTATTGGTGCCTTTTCAATCAGGATATTATTACAATCGTGCGATGGGCGGTTCTTTTTCCATTAAGAGTGTATTGCCTGCGATTTTTCCAAATGATCCAGAACTGGATTATCATAATCTGGAAGGCGTGCATAATGGTAGTGAAGCAATGATGCTGTTTCCAAAGATAAAGGATATGCCAGTAGAAGAACAGATAATTGCTCGAAAGAACTTGCTGAAATATTGTGAACTTGATACGTTTGCGATGGTGAAAGTGTGGCAGGAACTTGTGAGAGTTGCGAATGAATAAATAGTTTTGGGGGATGAAGCGTGTATACAGAGCCTACGAAGAAATTATTATTGCTAAATATACTTGATATTTTACAGAAATATACAGATGGGGAGAGCATAAACTGAAACAAAGTGAGATTGAGGATAAGTTGCGAAATGAATACTTCATGGATGTGGATCGTAAATCAGTGAAGCGTAATCTCATGGATTTGCGAGAATTCGGATATCGTGTGGAGTTTGAAGAAAAACAGCGAATGATTGAATCTAAAAATCCAAAAACAGGTAAAAAACAGCTAGTTGAGAGTATTATGTATACAGATTTTCATCTGAAACGGAATTTTGATGATTCTGAACTGCGTCTTTTGAACGATAGTGTTTTGTATTCAAACTATATTCCAACGAAGTATGGAAAAGATTTAATTGAGAAATTATTAGGCCTTTCGAGTGTATATTTTAAAGAAAAAATGAGACATGTAGATACAGCACCAGAAAAACGAGTCATAAATCCACAGTTCTTTTATACAGTGGATGTGTTAAATGATGCTATAAGTAAGGGCTGCAAGGTAACATTTTTGTATTGCAAATATGGTACTGATAAAAAACTACATGAAAAACGAAATGCAGATGGTAGCATACGAAAATATGTCGTAAGCCCATATCAAATGGCGGTAAAAGAAGATAAGTACTTTTTGATATGTAATTATGATAAATACAATGATATTACTAATTATCGTGTAGACCGTATTAAAGATATTGAAATTCTCGAGGATGTTTCAATTAAGCCATTTGAACAGTTAGACGAAGCAATTGAGCGAAATTTGAATTTGAAAGAGTACATGGCAGAGCATATTTATATGTTTGCAGGTGATTGTGTTCATGCTAGATTCCGTATTCCACGTGCAATGATAGGTGATGTCATTGATGTATTTGGACATGAGATTCGTTTTATAGATGAAAACGATACACATGTGACTGTGTTAGCATATGTAAATGAACAGGCAATGCTTCAGTATGCCAAGAGCTTTGCACCGGATGTGGTTGTGTTGGGGCCTGAGAAGTTGGTGGAGAAGGTGAAGGGCGATTTAGAAAAAGCATATAAGATATATAAGGAGTAGAGAGAAAGGTGAGTAAAAGAACGTTTTATAAAAGAGTATACAGTGAAATAATTGCGGAAGAATTTGTAAAACAATATAGTGAAATATACTTTACGGGAGGGGAGAAACTAGATTCTAATATTAACAAGAATAGTAGGTATGTTGAAGAACAGATAGAAGATTTGCTTATAGAAGTGCACTATAGTCAAGAGAGTAGACACGATTTATAAAGAAAAATATCTGAGAACAGTTGCCTAGGCCTGTTCCCAGTATAGTTCTTCTTTTTCATTAGGGGTTAGCATTCCAAGTGAACCATGTGGTCTTTTGGAATTGTAGAATCCCTCGATATATTCAAATACAGAAAGTTGTAATTCCTGTAAAGTGTGATAGTTTCTACGGTTGGTTTCTTCTTTTTTTAGATATTTGAAGAAACATTCGCAACAGGCATTATCGAACGGATAACCTTTTTTTGAAAAGGATTGCACAACGTTAAGAGAATCTAATAACTGCCTAAATGCGAAGGCTGTATATTGAGATCCTCGATCAGAATGAAACATAAGTCCCCAAGGTCGGCTTCGTTTTTCGTAAGCTTTTTTAAATGAAGTCATGACAAGGTCAACGTCCGGTTTGCCGGAGATATGCCAAGAGATGACTTTGCGAGAAAATAGGTCCATTACAATGCACAGATAATACCATTTACCGGCTACTTTGATGTATGTGAAATCGCTTGCCCAAACAATGTTAGGAGCTTTTTGATTAAACTCTTGGTGAAGATGGTTTGTGCAATCACCATTGTCTTTGTGTTTGTGATTTTTATATGGTTTTTCAGTGGACATTTTAGGTAGCTGCAGGTTTTTCATCAGGCGGTACACTCGGCCGACACTGATGTGAATGCCATAATCACGCTGAAGAACATAAGTGATTTTGTAAGCACCAAGCCGTTTGTTGTAATCAGCATAGATTTGCAAAATAGCTTTTGCAATTACTTGATTTTCTTTTGTGCGATTAGCAGGTTCTGTGTTGTAATGTTTGTAATAAGTGCTTCGGTTGACACCAAGAACTTTACAGAGAAGTTTGATGTCGTGCTGGAAACGAAGTTTGTGTACTGCTTCTAATCGTTGTTTGAGTGTGGCGTGAATATGGCAATCGCTTTTTTTAGTATGAGATTTTCCTCTTCAAGCTGAGCCATTCGTTTTTGAAGTTCTTTTACCTGCAGAGCGGTAAGAACCTCGCCATCATCGGTTTCAACGGTGGAGTATTGTTTAATCCAGCGACCGAGGGCGTTTATTGATACGCCGTACTCTTCAAAGAGCGCAGATTGGGACTTGCTCCCATTTTGATAAAGATTGACGAGTGTTCTCTTGAACTCTTCGTCGTAGCGGGTTCCGCGTTTGTTTGTGGACATGTTCAGATACATCCTTTTTGGTGTCTAATTTATTGTAATGGATAGTTACTTATCGTGTCCACTTTTATAATATAGATCCAAAGGCATTAAAAATGAAATAGATATAATTCATATTTTAGCATGGAAAATCGGGAAAATTAATGTAAAAGAAAGTGTGGGTCAGTTTGTTTATACCGAAGATTGGAAAAATGCAGAAATGTATAAAGTAAAGTGTCGTAATAGAGAATTGGATTTAACAGAGTTTGTAAACTATGTTAAGAATAATATTACTTATTTAGAAGAATTGGCTGAATATAACCCACAAGAAGTTTTAAATCTTTTAAAAGAGAAATCGCCTAAGGGAATTGGAACGGTATATTTGATTACTATGTTGTATTTTATATCTAGAGGAAAATATCCTATTTATGATAGATTTGCTATGATTGCAGTAGATGCAATTGAAAATGGGATTGAACCTGAAGGCTATGTTTCATATAAGGAGTTGCCAGAGAAAGATAATAAAAAATTCGAAGGAGTTTATGAACTATATAATGATATTTATGTAAATAAAGAAAAAAATATATTTGGGGATGAGTATAATAAAAGAGGTGTGGATAGAGCACTGTGGGTATATGGACATTACTTTAAGGATAGTAAAAAGTAGTTGAAATCCATTAAACGAAGAGTTAGAATGCGCACACCTGTGGTAAAGAGTTAGTTTGAAATAATGATAGGGGTAAAATGGGGACGATTACAAAAACTCAATGCGATAGAAATGGGAGAATAAAAAGGACATAGGAATCTATTAAATCAAATGGCTGTTTTGATGTATAAGCTAATTTGATTCTATGAAAATAGGTTATTGAGTTTATTATTACATAGTGATAAACTATATTAAATTAGTATATTAGGAGGTGGCAAATGGGGAGGCTTGATCCAATAGAAAATATTCCTAAAACACAAATCTATTATAATTTTTTTTCAACAAAGAAATTTAAAGATGTTCTGACATGTTGCTGCAAACGCGAAAGCGGTAAAAAGGCTCAGTTGATAGAACAAGTGCTTATTGGGGCTCTGGCGGCAGTAGAACTCGATTGTATAGCGGACTTGGAGAATGAAGAATTAGATGCGAACCTGACGACAGAACATTATAAGCAGTATATTCAAATTGCAAATGATGTTATGGAGGAAAATGGTTTGAGTCATGAAGAAGTACGTAACTTTATTTGTCGAATGAAAAAATATTGCAAAACCGTAGAAGAGAAAATTGCTTTCTTGGAATAAATAGTTTCGTTGTTACAAAACACCCGATGGGACTAAAATCACATCATTTTAGATTGATTAAATATATATTCCAATTTTGAACACTTGAAACTTTCAGTTTTTAGCTGTTCTAATTGCTGAGATTTGATAAAAATTTAAGATAGAATGATTGGATTCTAATTTTGTGAGAGGAATAAAAAGTAACTTTGAAATTTTATTTCATCACTCACCTGTGTACCACAGCCACACAGGCTGCTATCGCTAGTAAGTAGGATATTGTTAACGAAAGTTAATATCTATTGATTAGTATATAGAAAATATAAGAGTTCCTATACCGACTTAATGGCGGTATAGGAATTTTTTATTATTTAGTGTCGAATATA
>JAZUQL010000043.1:0-41066 GCA_045605685.1 Lachnospiraceae bacterium | reverse complement strand
GGGGTCTTATGCGGTATTAGCAGTCATTTCTAACTGTTATCCCCCTGTGTAAGGCAGGTTGCCCACGCGTTACTCACCCGTCCGCCGCTCAGTCAAACCGCTTTCCTTCCGAAGAATTCAAGCAGAGTGCTTCGCTCGACTTGCATGTGTTAAGCACGCCGCCAGCGTTCATCCTGAGCCAGGATCAAACTCTCGTTAAAAGTGTTTGTTCCGGTTCAGAATTACTACTAGCAATTCTGTTCCTGTTTTACTGTTTTTAAGGTTCTTTGATTATTCAAAGATGTTCGTGTCAGTCTCTTTCGACTGACCAATAATTCTTTCGAATTATAACTCATTGAATCTTTCAAGGTTTATTCACTGTTCAGTTATCAAGGTTCTGTTGCCTTAGCGACAACTTCTAAAGTATAGCATCACACTTCTTTGTTGTCAACAACTTTTTTTATTTTTTGACAAGAAATGCAAAACTCAATGTCGCTTCCTCTTGTCAGCTCGATTATAATATCACGCCCCTATCCGAAAGTCAATATCATTATTGTGTATTTTTTAAAATACATCTATTTTATATTTTATTAGAAATATTCTGTCTATTCAAACAACTATTTTATCAAACTCATCGCTTCTTTTACATTAGACACTCCAATCAATTGAATCCCCTTAATATGTTTTGCGTTGTTTAATGATACACTCGGTATAATGCAAGTTTCAAACCCCAGTTTCTTTGCTTCAAGAACTCTTTGTTCCGTCATGCTCACACCACGGATTTCTCCACTTAAACCTACTTCACCAAAACAGATTGTTCTATCATCAATTGCTTTATCCAGATAACTAGACATAATTGCCATAACCAATGCCAGATCTATTGCAGGCTCATTCATGCGAATTCCTCCTGCAATATTCACATATGCATCGCTCTCCGCCAGACGCATTCCTGCTCTTTTCTCCAACACTGCCATTAATAGATTCACTCGATTATAATCTATTCCGGTTGCCATTCTTCTTGGATTCCCAAAATTAGTCTTGCAAATTAAAGCCTGCACTTCTAATAGAATAGCTCGTGTTCCTTCCATAGAACATGTTACAATCGAACCGGATGCCCCTTTCGGTTTTCCACTTAGCATATACTCTGAAGGATTCGCCACTTCGCACAACCCTTCTTTTCTCATTTCGAATACTCCAATCTCATTTGTAGAACCGAATCGATTCTTAACACCTCTCAAAATACGATATGACTCGTGTCGGTCACCTTCAAAATAAAGTACCGTATCCACCATATGTTCTAACACTCTTGGTCCTGCAACAACACCTTCTTTTGTTACATGTCCTACAATAAAAACTGTAACATTTAAACCTTTTGCAATCTGCATCAAAACGCTTGTTGCTTCTCTAACCTGCGATACGCTTCCCGGTGTAGACCCCACCTCATCATGATACATAGTCTGTATGGAGTCAATCACCACAACCTCAGGTTTCCTGTTTTCTATCACATTACGAATCTCATCTAAATTAGTCTCACAAAGCAATTCCAAAGAATCCGAAAACTCTCCGATTCGCTCTGCCCTTATCTTAATCTGTTGAAGCGACTCTTCGCCTGATACATATAGCAGTTTCTGTCCACTCTTTGCCAAACTGTGACATACCTGCAACAACAACGTTGACTTTCCGATTCCCGGATCTCCGCCAACCAAGACCAACGATCCTTTAACCAGTCCTCCTCCAAGAACCCTATCCAATTCGCTAATCCCTATTATGGTTCTCTCCTCATTGGCATTAACAATTTTAGATAAGGGAATCGGATTAGCAGATTCTTTTTTTATAGTTAATTTACCCGAAGATGACAGTTTCTTTTTCTCAACCTGTTCTTCAACAAATACATTCCATTCCTTACAGCCCGGACATTGGCCCATCCACTTAGATGATTCAAATCCACAATTTTGACAAAAAAATATAGTTGATTTCCCTTTTGACATTCTTCCTCCACCAAAGCATTCTATATTTTAAAACAGAAAAAGAACCCATACCTTACGGACGGGTCCTTTGGATTACTTGTTATTTACGTTGAACGTTAATTGAAACAGTCTGCTTATCAGCAAGCTCTACACTCAAACTAAGTTTCCCTCCAAGATTCGTCTTCATAGTTCCTGCTACTGTATCATTGATCTCAATCTCATATTCAGCATCTTCTTCTAACTCTAATGTAATCTGAGCATCTTCCGGTCCTTCTACTTTAAATCGAGTTTCCTTCTCTGTAGAACTAAAATCATATACTTTAGTTCCAGGTACCGACTCATATACAAAATATCCATTGCATTCTAATTTTGTAATTTCTTTAAATGTCTTTACCTTATATACATCTCCATTAAATTTGTAATTATCTAATTTAGACTTCTCTCTTAACTCATAATTACCAAATGTCAGAGTTCCATTCTCGTTCGTTACAATTAAATCCTTATTCGCTGCCATATTTATCCTCCCGTGACCACAAATCGACTTCCATCGATAGAAAATTCATGCTTATATTATATAATAAACACGGGATTTTTTCCAGTTATTTTATCCAAATTCGACAACAATTTTCTTATTCTTAGTTGATATGGAAACATGCGATCCAGCCTTGATATTTCCGGCAATGATTTCCTCCGCAAGAATATCTTCTATCTCTTCTTGTATTTTACGCTTTAACGGACGGGCACCATATTTTCTGTCATATCCATTTTCAACAATAAATGTCTTTGCACTGTCCTTAACTGTCAGTTCAACATCCAATTGTTCTTTACAGCGTGTTTGCAATTCGCGAATCAAGATGCCTACAATCTTCTTCATGTCATTCTTATTCAAAGCACGGAAAACAATGGTATCATCAATTCGGTTTAAAAACTCCGGTTTAAAGATACGCTTAACTTCTTCCATTACTCCGGATTTCATTCTTTCATGATTCTTATCTTCATCATTATCCGTTCCAAATCCCAGAAGTTTTGGTTCAATGATAGATTGTGCACCGGCGTTAGATGTCATTATTATAATGGTATTTTTAAAATCAATTTTCCGTCCTTGCGAATCTGTAATGTGTCCATCATCCAAAACCTGTAATAAAATATTAAACACGTCCGGATGTGCTTTTTCTATTTCATCAAATAAAATCACGGAAAAAGGATTTCTTCTGACTTTCTCGCTTAATTGCCCACCTTCTTCATGTCCCACATACCCCGGAGGCGACCCAATCAATTTGGATACACTGTGTTTTTCCATATATTCAGACATATCCACCCGTATCATAGCTTCTTCCTGTCCAAATACAGCTTCCGCTAGTGCTTTTGATACCTCGGTTTTACCAACACCGGTTGGTCCCAAGAATAAGAAAGAACCTATCGGGCGTTTGGGATCCTTTAATCCGGCACGTCCTCTTCGCACAGCTTTAGAAACAGCCACTACCGCTTCTTCCTGTCCAATCACGCGCTTTTGTAATATACTTTCCAGTTTTCTCAATCGATTAGCCTCATTTTCTGTTAATTTAGAGACAGGAATCTTGGTCCAACCTGAAACAACGTCTGCAATTTCCGTATCACGTACCATCGCTTTTTTATTCTTTTGTGAGCGCATTAGTTTCTTTAATAATGCATCATATTTGGACTCCAGTTCATTTCTTTGAACCTTTAAACGTTTCGCCTCTTCTATATCCCCCTTCGAAAGCAACTCTTCAAATGAGTTCTCCAGTTCTTTCACTTGTTTTTTCATCTCAAGCATATCCGGAGGCACTTGTAATTTGCCTAATTTCGTTCTGGCAGCCGCTTCGTCCATCAAGTCGATTGCCTTATCCGGAAGGCATCTATCATTAATATAACGTGCAGATAACTCTACTGCTGTTTCTAATGCGGTATCATCAATTATAACCCCATGATGTTTTTCGTAGAGAGGACGAAGACCTTTTAAAATCTCAACAGATTCTTCTTTCGTTGGTTCCTCCACCTGAATCGGCTGAAATCTTCTCTCCAACGCGGAATCCTTTTCGACATATTTTCGATATTCTTCTATGGTTGTTGCTCCAATTACCTGAACTTCCCCTCTGGCTAACGCAGGCTTCAAAATATTAGACGCATCCAAAGCACCTTCTGCACCACCCGCTCCAATAATCGTATGCAACTCATCAATAAACAGCAGAATATTCCCCGCCGCTTCCACTTCGTTAATTACTTTCTTGATTCTTTCTTCAAACTCTCCACGGTATTTGGATTTTGCAACAAGCCCGGACATATCAAGAGAAACCAATCGTTTATCCAACAACAACTGTGGAACCGTCTTCTCAACAATGCTTTGTGCAATCCCTTCTACAATTGATGTTTTACCAACTCCCGGCTCACCAATCAGACACGGATTATTCTTTCCTCGTCGGCACAAAATCTGTACCAAACGTTCCGTCTCTTTCTTACGCCCTACCATAGGATCCAGCAATCCTTCTTTTGCCATAAGCGTCAAATCTTTTGAATACTGATCCAATGTTGGTGTTGCACTGGCTTCTTTCGAAGATTTCTTGCCTTTTGATATCTCATCTTGATATTTTGCCGGGTCTTCTCCCATTGCAATTAAGATTTCCACATATAATTTCTGATTGCTTGCTCCCATTGTATTTAACAACCTGGATGCAGCACAATCATTTTCTTTAATTAATGCCATTAAAATATGCTCTGTTCCAACTTCATCGCACTGAAAACGGTTCGCTTCTTCCTGTGCCTGTTCCAAGATTCTGGCAGCTCTTGGAGAATAACCTTCATGTTCCTCTATCAGAACGGCACCACCCGGCGATATGAGTTCCTCTATTAATTGGAGAATTTTATCCAATGTAATATTATTCGATGCAAGTACTTCCGCTGCAACTCCTGTATTTTCTTTTATTAAACCTGCAAGTATATGCTCTGTTCCAACATAACTATAATGCATGCTTTTGGATAGTCTGTTTGCAATATCTATTGCTTTTTTTGCTTTTGCTGTATAAGATTTCACGTATCGACCTCCGCATTTCGTTTCTTATTTATTAAAATCAAATATCTCCATATTGTTCTTCGGATTCTCCAGAGATTGTGATTTTAACAGTTCAACAAATTCTTTCATACGTCTTTCATCTTCTGTTTCTTCCATTGAAGTATCCGATTCCGTATATTCCTGATAAGTCTCCTGTTGAATTTCAGCTAATTCGCGCTCCAATTTCCTTTGAAGTTCCTCTTCAAAACTCATCCCGAATCCATTTCTCTGAGAAAACTGTGTATCTACCCCGGAATTCATCTTCGGTGTCGGCTGCGGATTTTCTTTCAGCTCTTCAATGTATTCCGGAACCGTGACATATTCCCGCTCCGAAACATACTCCGGACTCGGAGCATACTCTGTCCCTATCGATGACTGTTCTACATTCCTTGCACCATAAACTGCAGAATAATCTGTATTTATTTTGTAAACACCATTGTCTCTGGTGCTTAATCCGGATTGTGACGTCGCTTTCGATAACAGTTTGTTTTCTTTTTCTTTCAGAGCTTCTTCTCTTATCTTAAGCTGCTCCATTCTTGCTTTGTATTTTTCCTTGCGTATTCTTCTTTTCTCCAACTCTGCCTTGCGATTCATATAAAGTGCCGCAAAAAACAAACTAAATAACGCAATAATAATTACCAAAATAACAACAATCGCAATTAAGACACCATTAATTACTTTCAGGCGTTTTACTTTTTTCTCCGGATCTGCTTCCGTGGTCTCCTCTTCCACAGGTGTCTGAGTAGATAAATCTGCAATACCATCCTTCTGAATGATATAGGAACCATCGCTATCATTGTATAAATACCAATCTGATTCCCCGGATGAATTTACCGCATAAATTACATACTCATCTGTCATATCAGAATTCTGATATGCACAAAACGGTCCTTTTCCGCCAATGAATAAATCGGTCCGACTTAAAGCCTCCGCCGCAGACTCATCTTGTGGGTTAATCGGAATAATATAACCGTCAATACTCTTTATTACTACAAAAGGGACAACCGTTAACTGCCATGTATCACATACATACAGTGCCCCAGACTCACCTTGTTCATCCACAAGATATATCACTGCCAAATCTGTATCCGCAATCGGAAGAGCGGAATACATCTTATTCCCAATCAGAGCTGTTGACAATACAAACCCATCCGGAATCACGTCTTGCGGTATATCGGCAGCCGGGTAATACTTCACTCCGTCTATTTCGAAAGTAACTTCTTCATTCCCCTGTCCTTGCTCAAGCCTGGTCAAACGAATCTTATATGTCTTCGTTAAGCCACTTGCACTCTTGACAATGATCTCTATTGTATTCTCTCCAACCGTTAGATTCGTATTCCCACTTATAGAAGATACTTTGTCTGAATCATTCTGTGCAACAGCACTTACTTCGACCTCCGTGACATTATAATCAACCGTCGCAGTATATTCTGTCGTATTTGGTTGAAAAGCCGGAGATAAAGCACCTTTTGACAAACTCAACGAGGAAAGAAGTGGTCCTGCCCCCGCATCCGGTGATGTCCCCTGTCCATTAACCTGTATCTTCACTCCAGCTGCATCAAGTGTGGCACCACCTGCAGAGGTAGAAGCACTGGTAGCCTGTGCCGTTACCTTGGCCGTTCCCCCGGAAATAGCATTAAATGTAATTGCCACCTTCGTATTCTTGCTTCCATATTCACCCACATTCATTGTAATAACGCCGGATGAATTCTGTACCGATGCATTCGCCGAAACATAACTCAAAATATCTGCCGAATAATTCAACTTTACATTCGCAACATGTCCGGCAGGAACGGTTACCGTTACCACCACCTGTTCCCCCGTATTAACCGTCGATGCTGAAAGTGCAATCGACAATGTCGCTGCATTCGGCTTATAATTCGGAATGATCAATATGAATAAAACCATTATAAAAGTCATACAAAGACTTACTATCTTCTTCATTCTATTATCCTCTTACACCTTGTATATTACCACTAAAAGATAGAGATATTATATATAACAATTTTGTCAGAGTCAATCAAAATATAGTGTTTTGCGTCGAATAATATCTATATTTAGTGTTTATCTCCATGTATATTCAATCTTAAGTTTTTCATCTGCACTCACTTTAGCAGTCGCACCACACACAAGCGGCATCATTGGAGACAGATGACCAATATCTGCATCCATAATAATCGGCACATGATATTCCTCTAACAAATCTGTTACAGCCCTATACTGATCCAAACCAAACAGTTCCTGCCCAAAACAGAGCGGGCGCCCAATCAAAAATCCTTTTACATATTGAAACCAACCTGCGTGCTTCATCTGCCAGATTGCTCTTCGAATGCCCATGACATTCAAATCACAGGCTTCTAAAAACCAGATGATTCCATCCTCTTTATATTTTTCATTAAATTGTCTCACAAAGTCAAATTCCGTTCCCAAAAATGTCACCAGGCAATCCATACAGCCACCCAACAGGCGCCCTTCTATCTCAACCCTGTCACTATTGAAAATTCTAAGTTGTGTCTTCTCAGTTAAGTGGTATGGTTCCAATGGTCTCTCTTCATTTTTTAGAGATTCTTTTTCCCATAAATCATAACCTTCGAATACATTCTCTCTTCCGGTCAAAAGTTTCCATGCATCCTTTAGAGAATCATGCCACGGTTCCATACCATATGCAGCCGCACAAGGTCCATATATTGCAGCCGTATCACAAATAGTTGCCGATAAAAATACAAAATTCGTATTATCTGAAAATCCCATAAACCATTTTGGATTTGCATTTCGAATCACATCAAAATCAACGTAAGGAAGAATTTCACACATTAACTCTCCCCCTCCACAAGAAATAATCACATCATTCTCATGTGATACATAAAACTCGTTCAACTCGTTGGCACAAGCTTCTGGCGTATTACTAATTCCAATTCCGGTTCCCTCGTAACAATTCGGTCCAATCTGTAATCCATATCCCCTGTTTCGAAATACCGCCTGTGCATTTTGAAATGCGGAATAATACGGCTCAATATTACAACCATACGACGGTGCAACAAAACCTATTGTTCCATTCTCTTTTAACGGTTTTGGATATCTCATAACAACCCCCTGTAAATATATTCTCGCATTATTATATCACTTTCATAATTCCATTTCTACCAAAAGAAAAAGACCAGCCCGGCTGATCTTTATATTGCTTCATATTTAATCTGATATTGTTTCTTCTTTTTAAAATACATCACGAACGATTTCAAAGTCTTCCACACAGGTTGTCCCTTGCGATAGTTAAACTTGGTAACATATTGAATTCCCTGACGGTTACACCAATTATACATATCGGATATGGATAACTTCTCAGCATATCTTATGTTATTCATAAAGATTTCAATTTTGGATAATTCTGTTTCATTCTGTACCAGTAAACAAAAAATTGTATTCGGACATTCTACTAATACTTGTGCAGGTGATTGTGTATTCATAAACGCGCCTCTCTCATGTAATACATAAATATAATACTATAGTACTATATTTATCCTAATATATCTAGTACTTTTTTCCTTATTTTACATTTATTTTTATAATTCTGTCCTTGACGTACTATAGAATGAAATACTACAATATATTTAAACGGAAACAACAAAGGAGAACATTATGAATCAATCAAATTGTATGGTAGCACAATCAGGCGGACCTACCTCAGCAATTAACGCAAGTCTTGCCGGAGTTATATCAGGAGTTTTCAACTCATCCGAATACAACACCTGTTATGGCGCAATTAACGGAATTCTCGGTATTCTGAATGAAACATATATCAATTTAACCGAAACTATTTCAACTACGGAAGCAATCAACAAATTACGCAGCACACCTGCGATGTATCTGGGTTCTTGCCGTCATAAACTACCACACTATATGGATGATGATTCTCCATATATTTTTATTTTTAATCAGTTTAAAAAATACAACATTCGTGCCTTTTTCTATATTGGCGGTAACGATTCCATGGATACGGTTTTAAAGTTGTCTGACTATGGCAAGAAAATTAACAGCGATGTTAAAATAATCGGAATCCCTAAGACAATCGATAATGATCTATGTATGACCGATCACACTCCGGGATTTGGCTCTGCCGCAAAATATATTGCTTCATCGATTCTGGAAATCGCACACGATACCTTTATTTATGCTGTAAAAAGTGTCACAATTGTCGAAATTATGGGACGTGACGCCGGATGGCTGACAGCTGCAGCTGCACTTGCAAGAAATGAGTATAATACCGCTCCTCATTTCATATACTTACCGGAAGTTGATTTTAATCCGGAAGCATTTTTAGAAGATATCCGAAGTGCACTTAAAGTCCGTAATAATGTGATTGTTGCTGTTTCAGAAGGAATTCACGACAAGGACGGCAATTATATTACTTCTTCAAAGGCTGTAGCCGATACATTCGGACACCAACAACTAAGTGGTGCAGGAAAAGCCTTAGAACTGCTTGTAACAGAAAACATATCCGTTAAAGTTCGTTCCGTTGAAATCAATGTATTACAACGTTGTGCTGCACATATGGCATCCGAAACAGATTTGACCGAAGCATTTAATCAGGGAGCAAAAGCAGTGGACCTTTCACTGGAAGGTGTTAGTGCATCTATGGTTTGTATTGAAAGAGTCTCAAACTCACCGTACACAGTTACATATTCCCATGCTCCAATTGTTAATATCGCGAATGAAGCCAAATCAATCCCGAGAGAATGGATTAACGAAGCCGGCAATGATATTAATCCTGAATTAATGGAATATCTTTCTCCACTCATTCAGGGAGAAACCAAAATCCAATACGAAAACGGCTTACCTTCCTATATGAACATCTCTCATTTAAGTCATAACTAATCTACCAAAGATATGGAGGTTGACATGAAGAAATTACTGCAAAAAATACCGCGTAACATACTCATCATTTCTTCAATTGTTTTAATTCTATTGATTCTTTATTTTGGTTTTGTCCTCTACTTCTGTTCTCATTTTTTCTTTCGAACGAATGTTAACGGTGTCAAAAGCGGAGGCAAAAACAGCACTACAGTAGCACAAGAATATCAGAATTTATCTTCTGACTACACCTTGTATATAACAGACCGCAATCAGAATGTTTTTGAAATTCATTCGTCCGACATCTCATACGAATATACACCCTGCGGTCAGGAAGCAGACCTCATAAAAGAACAGAATCCTTTTACATGGCCTGTTAGTATATTAAAAGAAAAGAACCTTTCCGCAACAGAAGGCATTCACTATGATGAAGAAGCTTTACATGATTATCTGTTAACACTGGATTTGTTTTCAGAGGATTACATTATCGTACCCCAAAACGCATACATCCAGATTCATTCAGATAACTACGAAATCATCACCGAAGAGATTGGGAATGCTCCAATTGAGAACGAAGTGCTCTCCGAGATTCAATTCGCACTTAATAACGGATATCACGATATCACTCTAACAGATGCGTGTTACGAAGCCCCGAGTGTTACAACGGAAAGCGAAAAACTTCTCAATGCTACCGAACAGATTGATTCTTATCTCGCATCTACCATTCACTACACCATATCCGGTGCCGATGAGAATCTAACGTCAGATATGATACTTGGTATGCTTGAGATTTCCTCTGATTATGAAGTGAGCATCAACGAATCCAAAGTTTCTGATTTTGTACAGACGCTTGCCACCAAATATAATACATATGCGGATGTCCGAAACTTTCAAACCTCATTCGGTGATACCATTGCCATCGGTGGTGGCGATTACGGCTGGGTAATCAATAAAACAAAAGAAACTAAGCAAATACTTACAGATCTTGCCAGTGGAACCGCTCAAACACGCGAGCCTATCTACGAGCAACGTGCCGCTCAAAGTGGACTTAACGATATTGGAAACACTTATGTTGAAATCGACTATACCAATCAACACTTGTGGTTTTATAAAAACGGCGTACTCTTTACGGAAACAGATATTGTATCCGGTAACATTAATCGAAACAACGGTTCACCGGATGGAATCTTTAAAATTGTATACAAAGAAAGCCCTGCCACTTTAGTTGGCGAGGACTATTCTTCTCCCGTAAATTATTTTATGCCTTTTGCCTATAACGTTGGTATCCATGATGCCACTTGGCGAAGTCAGTTTGGAGGACAAATCTACAAATCATCCGGTTCACATGGTTGCATCAATGTACCATATGAGATTGCAAAGACCATTTATGAAAACATTGCAATTGATACTCCGGTCATTGCCTATTATAGAGAACCGGTAATTCTCACCGCAGAGAACGCCAGAATATCAAACGCTTATTCTTACGTTGCAAACTGACTATGATATAACTCAGAATAGAAACCATTTTTTAGTAACAGGGTATCATGGGTACCCTGTTCTATTATTTTTCCATCTTTCATTACTAATATCAAATCAGCTTCTCTTATTGTGGACAAACGATGTGCAACTATAAAACTGGTTCTATCTTCCATCATCTTCAAGAATGCATCCTGTATCTTCAATTCCGTTCTCGTATCAATAGAAGAAGTTGCTTCGTCCAATATCAGCATAGATGGTAAAGCCAACATTACACGTGCAATACACAAAAGCTGCTTTTGCCCCTGCGACAGGCTTCCTCCATCCTCTCCGATTACGGTATCATATCCATTCGGCAGTTTTTCGATAAAGTAGTGCGCATATGACTCTTTCGCCGCTTCCAACATCTCTTCTTCCGACGCATCCGGTTTTCCAAACAAAAGATTCTCTCGAATCGTTCCACTCTTTAACCAAGTTTCCTGCAGTACCATTCCATAATTCGTGCGTAAACTTTTTCTTGTAATGTCGCGCACCGGATTCCCATCCACACGGATAACACCACTGTTTGTATCGTAAAAACGCATTAACAAATTAATTAATGTTGTCTTGCCACACCCTGTCGGTCCTACAATGGCAACTCTAAGTCCCGGCTCTACCGACAAGTTAAAATTCTCAATTAACTTCTGATTCTCATTATAAGAAAAGCATACATCTTCAAATTCTACTTTTCCTGCTACATCCTCTAGGGTAACTGCATCTGCGGCATCTTCCGGTTCTGATTGTTCCTCGATAAACGCAAAAATCCGCCCTGCACATGCAAGTGCATTCTGCAATTCCGTAATGACACCGGATATTTCATTAAATGGTTTTGTATACTGATTCGCATATGTTAGAAAACAAGAAAGCTGCCCAACAGTAATGCTGCCTCCCAAACCTAAGATTGCACCGACAATTGCAACTCCTGCATACACCAGACTATTAATAAACCGGGTGGATGGATTGGTCAAACTCGAGAAAAAGGTTGCTTTCAAAGAATAACTTTTCAGTTCCTCATTCACCGAATCAAACTGTTCCAATGCTTCATCCTCATGATTAAAGGCTTTCACAACCTTCAAATTACTAATCATCTCATTAATGAGTGCTGTCTGTGCGCCTCTCGTCTGTGACTGTTTTTGGAACATGGAAAATGTTTTCTTGGCGATAAACCCCGCCACAAAAAAGGATAACGGAGTCAATACAACTACAACCAAAGTTATTCTGATATCAATTGTAATCATAAAGATTAATGTTACCAGAATTGTCATAACGCCGGAAAACAATTGCGTAAATCCCATCAACAGTCCTTCCGCAAAGGTATCCACATCTGAAATAATTCGACTTAGAATATCACCATGCGGATGACTGTCAATATAACTAAGTGGAAGACGATGCAATTTATCAAAAGCGTCTTTTCTAATATCCCAAACAATCTTATATGTCATCTTATTATTACACAATGACATAATCCATTGCGAAATCGCAACAATTGCAATCACTACCACACCTTTTTTCATAACTGACAGGATTCCTACAAAATCCACA
Source organism: Lachnospiraceae bacterium (assembly GCA_045605685.1). Classification (GTDB taxonomy): domain Bacteria; phylum Bacillota; class Clostridia; order Lachnospirales; family Lachnospiraceae; genus Roseburia. The sequence continues at coordinate 28,148 of JAZUQL010000043.1, read as the reverse complement.
TCATTATTGCCTATTATATAATCAATGGCATCTCCCAGAATAATTGGAAAATACAACGTTGCAACAACTGATACCAATGAAAGCAGAATGGAAATCACCAATAGCGGGATATATCTTCTAATATAACGTAGAACTTTTTTTATCGTTGCTTTATTCATGACATCCTTCCTCCTTCTTAATTTTCTTAAATTGTGAATCATATATCTCCTGATATACACTACAATTCAGAAGCAAATTCTCGTGCGTATCATTTCCAACTATTCTGCCATTATCCAATACAATAATACGATTTGCCGACTGTAAGGATGACGTTCTTTGCGAAACAATGAAAATTGTCGTATCCCCCTGTTCCTGAAGTTGTTTTAATGCCTGTCTCAATTTCGCATCTGTTGCAAAATCCAATGCAGATGCACTATCGTCCAGAATCAAAATCTCAGGTTTTTTAACGATTGCCCGCGCAATTGTCAAACGTTGTCTTTGTCCCCCGGAAAGATTCTTACCACCTTGCTCTATTTCATGATCTAATCCATTTTCTTTTTTATTTACAATCTCTAATGCCTGTGCAATCTCCAATGCCCGGTTTATTTCCTCATCTGTACAATCCGGTTTTCCCCACTTCATATTCTCCCGAATGGTTCCTTTAAACAAAACAGCATTCTGCATTACAATACCAACTTTATCCCGAAGTTCCACCAAATCATATTCCCGCAGGTCTTTTCCCTCCAGATATATTCCGCCTTGTGATACATCATAAAAACGTGGAATCAGATGAACCAAAGTCGATTTACCCGCACCTGTTCCGCCTATAATTCCAACTGTCTCTCCTTTTTTCACTGTAAAGTCTATATCAGAAAGAGCATCTTTGCCTGCATCCTGATAGGACATAAATACATTCGAAAATTCCAAATATTCATGAGACTTTCCGGACATAGACAAGCCCTGCTCTGTTTTCATTCCCTGATTGATTTGGAAGACTGTCTCAATTCGCTTTCCACAAGCCACCGATTTGGTAATAAGTATTATCAAATTCGTCAGTTTCACCAGTTCTACTAATATCTGAGACATATAATTCACTAACGCAACCACTTCGCCTTTTGTCAAATTGCCGGCAAACACTTCATGTGCCCCCAACCACACCAAAATAAGTGTCGCTACATTAATAATGATATAGGTTAGCGGATTCATCATCGCAGATACTTTTCCAACTAATAATTGCATTCGATACAATAAACTGTTCTTATCTTCAAAGGACGCAATCTCATCGTTTTCTTTATTAAATGCACGTATTACACGAACACCGGATAGATTCTCTCTGGTTATTCCCATAATAGCATCTAAACTATTCTGTACTTTCTTAAACAATGGGATACTTGCAATCATCACTCCAAACACAACAATCGAAAGTAGCGGGATTGCAACTACAAATACCATAGCTGACTTTACATCAACCGTAAATGCCATAATCATTGCACCAAAGACGATAAACGGCGAACGTAGAAACAATCGCAATACCATATTCACTCCAGTCTGCAATTGATTCACATCACTTGTCATCCTTGTAATCAGGGTTGTCGTCCCTACCGAATCGATTTCTGAAAAACTCAGCCCTTCTATATGCTTAAAAAGGGCATGTCTTAATTTCGTCCCGAATCCTACTGCCACCTTCGCTGAAAAATATTGAGCTAAAACAGAACACACCAATCCTACCGCAGCAAGCGCAACTAACACAAAACACATCTTTCCTATATGAATTCCATCCTGCGATAGAATTCCTCTATCAATAATCGAAGCCATTACCAATGGAACAATCAACTCAAAAGATGCTTCCAATAATTTAAATAGTGGTGCAATAATTGATTCCTTTTCATATCCTCGTAAATGTTTCCATATATGTTTCATTGATACCCTCCGATTTGCCTTTCTCTATTATGCAACGCATATTATATCATTTTATGATATATTCTACAATCCTGACCTCCTTGCTATAAGACACGAAAAGAGCTGATTCTCATAGAACCAGCTCTTTCTCTTATTTTCTTATTCTTAATGTGCTATTTCATGTCAAATCCGGATTTACCTTCTTCTAAATAATCATATGCCAATTCCTGTATTTTCTTTAGGTCTGCTCCTTTATTGAAGGTAACGTTCTTAAAGTTTAAAACACCATCTCTACAAATAACAATTCCCGTGAAATTAACATGGCCGTCGCCTTGATTCAGTACAACAGAACCATTTGGACAATATATAATTCCTGTAAAATTAATGGTCTGACCAGCTTTCGTGTTAAATCTAAAACCTCCACCCATGTTGCATACTACCATAGGTTTCTCCATAGAGCCCATCGTCAAATCACGATCTGAATTTACAATAATACTACACAAATTATTATCATGCACTGCCGACAAATATATTAATTCACAATCAACTACACCTGTTTCAGAATTAATGTTTATACTGCCATAATCACCGCCTTTAAACTCTAGACAATAATTATCTTCACATAAATCTTGTGGAATTCTATTTCCATTTACTTCTTTATATTTCCCTTCTTCTGCTCTCTTCTTAATTCCGGAAATCAAGCTTGGAAGTACTGTGTCATGATCTGTTGTACAATACGTATCTTCATCAAATATCAAGTTGGTATTACTACTATTCTCGATTAATCCACTTGATTTTTCGTAAATAAATATCGCATCATACATGCTTCGCTGCTTCACTTTAACCGTTGCAGTTGCAGATTTTGAAGGATCCTGTACACTCGTTGCCGTGACATATACAAATTCTGCTTTCTCATTCGGCCCTACAACAAGAAGACCATCCTGTGACAAGGTGGTATCACTATCTGTATTACTGGTTAAAGACCAGGTTACCTCCTGTGAAGGATTATTCGAACCATATACAATCGCCTGGAACTTCTTCTCATCGCCTCGGCTTAATTCTATATATTTCGGTTTGATCTTAACACCTAATACGGATGCAACCTCCGGAATATCAACGTTGACACCGGAAATCAAGCCATTGCGTAATGCGATTGTCTTCTCAGCCTCGTAAGAATTCCCATCCTGTTTCAGAACTAGTTCCACATTAACTTTGTTACCTTTTTGTGTCTCTCTTAAGTCAACTGAAAACGTGGTTACATTCGTTGCTAATACTTCATCTGTAGCAAGGATCTCTCCATCTCCATCAATCAAACTGTAATACATTGTATTCGTGGACTCTTTCCATGAAACCTGCTGAATTTTCTTCTTCGAACTATCATTATCATCTCTGGAATAAATCGTCAACTGTTTATATGCGATATCTCCATCTGTATACTCATCATCACAGAGTACTGCCTTACCAGCTTCTTCTTCCGTTGCTGAAACAGCGTAGTTAATCGAAACATCTGCATCAATAACATAATTCTCTACTTGCGCAAAAATCATCTGTGCATCACTCTGAAGATTCTCTTCCTGAGTCACACTCTTAAACCCGTGTGTTCCAAGATACAACAATCCTCCAAGCATACCACCTACAATAGCCATAATAGCTATCGAAATAATCAGTTCCATTAGTGTAAACCCTTTATTACGTTGCTTCATCTCGTCCTCCTATCACTATTAAGCCACTAAAAACTACTCTATTTTATCATATATAACTTTCACGTATCCGTCAATATAATTTACCAAATTCATACATTTCCACTCATCTAAAAAGGCTGATTCCCACAGGAATCAGCCTTTTGAAACAACTCATTTAATCCATATTATTTAATAATGCTTTGGATACTCTTATGTCTCTATCCGTAACAAATGTTTTAATTTCATTGTTATCCGTATAAGAATACGTCACTCGAACTTTAATAATCGCATGATTATCGTCATCAAAACACTTTACAATATCTTTCGTATCCAACGATACCTTATAAATTGCTATAGATGAATTATCACTATATACCAGCTCTGTATTATACGCAACGCCCGTGGTATCGATAGCTTTATCATTAATAAAATACTCATAGGATACCTGCATCGGAGAGGTTGTAAGGTTCGGATTTGCAATTATCAAAGCAAATTCTACCTCACTTTCCAAAGCAGTATACTCGCTACTATTAACCATGATATCGTATGGTAATACATAGTATTCCATTTTAGCAGCATTTAAACTAGCTGACTTTCGCACTGAAATGGACGGCATCTGCATTGCAAGCTGTGCTGTTGCAACAATTGTATTCGCGAACAACTTCGCTTCGCCGTCTACCACATACCCATTCGCATCTAACATATTCGTACTTCCAACACCGGTATACATTACATTACCACAACTATAGATGTAATAATTGTTAATTGCATCCCTTGGTGATGCCGAATACTGTGTATTTGCATCGGAATCCGTACCGATTGCATACCATACAGAAACATTCGAATTCAAATTCAATGCATAATCCTGATAGTGGGTTGATGATAGACGCACATTATCACCTACTGCATAAGGATAGCATGAAATCTGTCCATCATTCACCACATTGGCTACCATACTGTCATATACACCATTGGCAGAGCTTCCTACTCCGGAAGTTTCCGTCAAACTCTTATAATAACTTCCTGTTGTATTCGCATCCAAATATCCATTACTAAATCCATTTGTCTGACCAAATGCTGCAACGTCATTTGATGTCAAAAGACTCTTCGTTGGATTCTCCTGGAATCTACTGAGCACATCTAATGCAGTAGAACTAATTGCACCATAATTCTCAGAAAATCCAATCATAATCATATCACAACTAGCACATAACTGTTCGTAACCTGCATCTGTTCCATACGTTGATTCGAAGTCAGATAACGTCATAGAAGTAAATTCAAATGTCATGCCTGTGACATTCATCTTATCTGTCAATAGTTTTCTTATCTGTTTTGCAGTCTTATCATTTGCCAAATCCCCCATATCAATTGTGGTTCCTTGGTTGGATTTTATCTGCAATACTTTAACGGTTCTTTGTTCTGCGGCTGTATTCACTGATTTTGAAATCGTCTGATAAGCTACTTTTTCCGTCTTAACTTTATCATTTGAAGCATCTCTTAACTGTAGTTTCCATGCAATATTACCTACATAAGTCTTCGAAAATCCAAAATCCAAACGATATCGTTGACCGGAATAGAATGTATCATCCGTTTTTATTTCCCACTTCCCATTTTCATTCAGGAAATAGAAAGTAACCTCGGCAACATTCTCATCGAACCTGCCATCCTTATCCACATCTACAATAAAATCAGGATGATATGCAATTGCCTGTTCTGCATTAACCTGTGGAAAAGCCGCAAATTCTAACTGAATAACATTACGATAATTTTCCTCTGTATGAAACAGAGAAAGTTCAGAACCATCATATGAATCTGCACATAATTGTCCATCTAAATAAAAGGATAAGGATAATCCAGATACGTTCATAGTCTCCTGGAAATGCGCGTTTGCAGAAAGCATCTGGCTATGACTAAATACGTTCTCACTCACATAACAACTATTTAAAAATCCATATAAGTTCGATGTAGCTTCCACCCGATTCGCATTAACAGAAGTAATAGAACCTTCATCATTTACAAGTAATAATTCATCTGCTACTACAACCGGTGCACCGGAACCAACATAATCCGTGAGTCCTGTTTGAATCCCAGTCGAGATATCATTACCCGTATACTGGTAATTCGTATCTAATCCGAAATTATCTCCGGTAGAACGATACACAAGCCCATTAAGTGCACCGTTATTATATACCGTTGTATGTTCGGACGAATCACTGTTATTACGATTCATGTAATCACCATTATAACCGGCACTAATATAAATCATATCATATCCTGCGTTCAAATCATTCAGATTCGCAGTTAACTGATTCGTTGTCATATAATGCAAACGGAAGGTTTCCACTCCAGGCAAATAAGACTTCAATTCAGTTGCTGTTAATATTCCCAAGTCACTTTTTGCTGTGTCGTCATTCTCTTGATAGCCGTCTCCCCAAGCCGGAAGAACTACAAGAACATCTACTTCCGTCTTCTGACAGATCACCTCTGATACCCCAACCGTCTGTGGTACTTCTTCTGTCTGCGGAGCCAATCCTAACTTCGCAAGGATAGAATCCGGCATTACAACAAGAGAAAGTGCTGCTATTAGAAAAACACCCACAACGGAAGTGATAATCACACTCTTTTTTGTTTTAAATATCTTCTTTAATACAGACATAGAAAACTCCTCTTCTTAACTAAAGGTGACCGGCACATCCTTATTCCATCTCAAAGCCGGAAGAACCTTCTTCTAAATAATCATATGCCAATTCCTGTATCTTTTTCAAATCTGCACCTTTATTAAAGGTTACAGTATCAAAATTAATTACTCCGTTATTACAAATAACAATACCCGTAAATTCAACTTTACCACTTCCTTGGTTTAATACAACTTCACCATTCGGGCAATATATAATTCCCGTAAAGTGGATTGTCTGTCCGGATGCAGGATTAAATGCAAATCGACCACCCATATTACATACTACCATTGGTTTCTCCATTGAACCCATATATAAATCTGTAAATCTTGAATTGACGATGATACTATTCTGATTGTGTCCTAGTTCTGATGAAACATATAGTAATTCACAATCTATCGTATTGGTATTTGAATTAATTACTAAGTTGACATTATCACCTTTTACTTCAATACAGTAATTACCAGTGTAATATTGCTGCGGAATTGCATTCGCTGCTAGCGATACATAGTTACCTTCTTCCGCTCTCTTCTTAATACCGGATATTAAAACCGGAAGTACTGTATCATGTTCATCCGTACAATACGTATCCTCTTCAAACATTAAGTTTGTAGTGCTACTATTATCTATTAGTCGATCTTCTTCTTTGTAAATAATGATTGCATCATACATGCTTTTTTGTTTTACTTTGACCGTAGCTGTTGCCGACTTTGCAGTATCCTGTACTGATGTAGCTGTAACATAGATAAATTCCGCCTTCTCATTCTTACCTACGATAAGCTTACCATCTTGCGATAACTTCGTCTCACTATCTGTATTGCCACTTAATGACCATGTCACTTCCTGTGACGGATTGTTCGAGCCATATACAATAGCCTGGAACTGTTGTGTGTCGCCTTTTTTCATCTCAACATACTTTGGAGAAATTCGAACACCTAATACAGAAGATGCGTCCGGAACATCAACATTAACGCCTGAAACCAATCCATTGCGAAGTGCAATATTCTTCTGTGCCTCATACGAATTGCCATCCTGTGATAATACCAGTGTAATATCAACCTGCTTACCGGATTCAGTCTTCCTTAAGTCTGCTGAAAACGTAGTTACATTCGTTGCTAATACTTCATCTGAAGCAAGCACTGCACCGTCTCCATCAATCAGACTATAATACAACGTATTCGTAGATGCTTTCCAAGATACCTGCTGAATCTTCTTCTTCGAACTATCATTATCATCTCTGGAGTAGATCGTCAACTGCTTATGTGAAATCTCTCCACCTGTATATTCATCATCACAGAGTACTGCTTCACCAACATCCGATTCTGATGCAGATACACAATAATTAATAGAAACATCTGCGTCAATGACATAATTCTCTATCTGCGAGAAAACCATCTGTGCATCACTCTGAAGGTTCTCTTCCTGTGTCGCAATCTTAAAACCATTATTCCCAAGATGCAACAAAGCTCCCAGCATGCCACTTACGATAGCCATAATTGCAATCGAAAGCAACAATTCCATTAATGTAAAACCTTTGTTTCTTTCCTGCATAGCACCCTCCTATTTTATAATGTCATGATTACCTGTTGCCCAATTAAAGTCAATTGTCTGCGTAAGCTTACCATAAGATAAGGTCATCTTATCCGGGTAAGACTTCTTACCGTCAACTGATACTTGTTTAAATGCTCCGCTACTCTTATCATACATGAATTCTACATATGAATCAACTGAATTTGTGCTGGAACTTGGTGATATAGATACGGAAGTTCCATCTATATAATCTGTAACCAAAGTAATATCTTCACGACCAAGCCTTTCAAGACGTAAGTACTTACTTTCATCTGAGACATTATACGTTCCGGTTGCTGAATTATAGGAACTATTATAGACTACGGCCGCATAATACTGACCATCATATTTATATATGATAAGGCCACGAACGTTCCCTTTGCTCATTGCCTCTGTACGAGCGTATTTCAATGAAGTATCTAACACCTGAACTGCATTATTCACTTGTCGTTCTTTGGATACTTTAACCATTCCGATTGTAATGGACGCTAATATTGCAATAATACCACATACTACAATCAGTTCGATTAAAGATACACCCTTATTTCTTTTCATATAATAACTCCTATTCCTTTGACCAGTTCTGATATACAATCAAAGAGTTCATATCAATGGTTGTGGAATCCTCATTGCCTTCTGTCGTATTGCCGGCAATGAAATCAGCTCCTTTAATAAAATCACATAAGAAATATTCTTCACCATTTTTCTCAACGGATGCCTGATATAATAATAATGAGGTCTTCTTCGTGTTCGAACGTATTGATGCAAATCCACCCCCAACGCCTTTAAAAATCACTTTCCCATTGCATATTATAGTACCTTCAAAAGAAGTGGATACTGTAACATCTCCGGAAGCAATAATCATTTCGACTGTAGAACCATCACGTTTCACAAATCCGTCTGTTACATCAACATCTCCTTTACATACATAGGCAATATGAGTCCCTTCACTATCTGTGTATGTAAACTCACATGGAGTAGCTGTAACAAATGAGGAATCTCCTTTAACTAAGGATTTATCAACTAGGTTGTCGAATACTCCCCTCTCTTTTTCATCCTCTGTAAGCGATTCATAATCAGTTGTAAGATTAATCCGATATGCCGCATACATGTCAAACCAAGTTGCCTGAGTAACAGCTAGTGAACTATCATCTGATATGTCTTTTGTTCCATCTCCAAATGTCGGAACAAGACTACTTACGCCTTCCTTATCCCAGACTAATATACTACCATTGAGCATCTTATTGGTAAGACTTCCTCTGTTTATCTGAATTTCATTATCTTCAACATACAAAGCAATATCTTTTTCTAACTGAGCCGCATTATCTTCTTCCGCATAGTATTTGGCAATATATGCAGATGCAGATGCCGCATCCGGGAATTTATAATAATAATAGCACATACCATCATGTTGGTTACGTAGACAGAATATATCATTAGCATAGTGGTCTTCTAAATTGACCGCAACTAAATCACCCTCTGTTGACGGATTGGTAATTCCTTCCTGCGTATATCCTGAATACCCATCCTCATTCCGTTTTGCAAGATATTTAGGATCTACCAAATATGCAATCTGCGACGCTTTAATCGCAATCGATTCTCCAGTCATTGAAGAACCGGTTATTCCGGTCTCTTCATCCCCACTTGTAATATATGCATTACCCGCTAGCATAAGAGATGTCAAACGCGTAAAGTTCAATTTTGATTTTGAAGTACCCATCGAGTTAATTAGGATACAACTACTGTAATCCGGTCTGTTTTCATCCATCCCTGTATTTATCTCTGAATCTAAAACATATTGAGATAACGAAGCTGAATTCGGATTGCCATATCCATAATAAGACCCACTAAGCCTTACATCTGCTCCACCCAAAAGAGTCATGTCATCCTGTACATAGATTGTTCCTGACAATTCAACGGTAGATGCATCATAAAAGAGCAAATTGTCTACCCATAATGAATTATTATCGCCGGTCGTAAACCTAGCCCCTACTTCTACGTCAAGTCCGCCGGCCACAATTACCCTTGCATCTTCTGCAATATTAACAATGCTATTTGCATTTACTAAAAGACCTTCTCCTCCTGCGAATACATTGCCTTCAAAATTAACATCTGCAGAACCATTATCCGCATCAATACCTTCTTGTGCAATTACTGCATAAGCAAGCACATCCGGTGAATTATTTGACTGAATAAACCCAAAAGAAGGATAACCAATTGCAATATCTGTACGAATAGACGATTCGTATCCCTCTTCATTTGTATATGTAACATATAAATTCTTTAAAACAATCCCATCTGTTGATACACTTAAAATCGGATCACCATCCGAAGAAACAACAGTTCCAACACCTGTTGCACTATTATAAATACGTTCTGTATCAATAAAATGTTCCAGATGTTCTAAGGAATAATATGCAGGATTTGTGTCTGCTAACGCATTTTTCAACTCGCGTTGATATGCATTTACAAAATTAGCTTCACGCTGATCGTTTTGCTCATATGAAGCTGAATAAGATTCCATTACCTCAAGATATGCAACAGAGGAAGCACATGAAATGTCTCCCTCTAGACCCATCCTAATCTCAGCTACTGCAGTTTCAGCATCATAAAAATTTTCAATTGATTCTTTATAGGTTCGTTTCATCTTAGCACTCATAAGGGTGGTTGTAAGTACAACCGATGCCAATATGCTTAACATCGCAATTGCAGCGATAACCATCGCTATAGATGAACCTCTGTTTTTTTTCTTGGTCTTGATATTTTTCATATACGCCCTACCTCTATTTAATTGCAGTTCCCTTTATAGTTGCCAACTTTGAAGTTCCATCTCTATTATACACTACAACTTCAATATCATAAAGTCTAACTGACGCACTTCCTTCACTTACCGGAATTTTCGATTTCAACTCGTCACCATCGAACGTGATATTACTCATTTTCATATTTGTTCTAAACGACACTCCTGACCCTTCCGTAATATAAAAGTTTACCGGTGGCTCATAATCTTCTTCTGCTTGTTGAAACAAGAAAACCTGAAATTCTTTATCATCATCATTTTCAATGATAATCTTATCTCTAATCGAAGATGGATTATTTGCAGTTGGAATATAGTAGATATAAAGATTCTTCAATTCTCCATCTGCCTGTACGGAATCATACAATTTTGTAGAATGGTCTCCGGTTCTAAGCTTTGTTCCATCCGATGTTTCATAGATAACTTCCGCTTCTACGACATCTACTCCATTCTCACTTGTTACAGTGAATTTATATGTCGTCCTTGCATCTGCAACTACATCAGCAGTCTCTAATGAGTTTACCTCCGCATACTCCTTAGCAACCTGCCACAATTCATTCGGTTGTTGTGTATACACTGCATCTGTTTTGGGACTCATGACAGGAACATCAATCAGTTCCTGTCCATTAATCGCCTCTTCAGACCCATCCTCTCCTTTAACTTTTACATCGGATGGTTTGATTTTCATTTTAATCTGGTAGGTGTCACCATCAAGAAGATAATCATTATACTCAATCTCATAACGGTCCGCACCCATATCCGTTACGGTATACGCTGCATCCGGGTCCGTTAAGAGACTTGTAACTCCTCTTGCTTTCGCTGATTCCATGACATTTTGTGCAGCTGTTGTTGCATTTAATGACTGTCTTGCCTCAGCGTTTGTCTGTCTCGAAGATAAAAATGCACTTATAATTGGTAAAGAACAAACTACCAGAATGGCAATTGCCAGAACTACTTCAATTAAGGAAAAACCGCCATTTTTCTTATGTTGCATCCTTCTTACTCCTTTCTACCCGATTACTAATAAACACCTTTAAATTATTCTGCGTTAAACAAATTAGGATTACCGATAGGAACGATTGTCTCTGATTCTAATGGTTCATACGGTTTATCACTACCTTCTAGATAATACATATTAATCGATATACTTGCAATCAGCAATCGTTTATCATCACCATCAGTTACATTATCATCATAAGTCACTTTGATTTCCTCAATTGACAATACACGTTTCTCTGATATTGCTTTGAATTGATCCAAACAGTTCTTCAGATCATTATAAGACACTTTGCATCTTAACACATAAGGTGATTTCATAAGAATTTTCCCAGAATCTTCTGAATTCTTATACTTCTCTCCCATATGATAGATTGATTCATCATCAACATCATTTTGAGCAATAACCTCTATATTATAGGAATCGCGTAATCTAGTCGCAATATTTGCTTTATCGTCATCAAGTACTTTGGATGGAACACCATCTAACATTTCATCAATTGCAAGTTCCATCGCATCTGTATTTTCGATATACTTATCCTTAACCGCTTCCATCTCACGAAGTCTTTCCACTTGTACAGTCAGTTCCTCATTTTCTTTTTTCAGAACTTTATTCTTATCATTAATATTTTGAACAACTGCAAACCATGCGACAGCAAGAAGAATCACTCCGGCCAATATATATAGCAGTTTTAAAGTACCATCATTAATCTTTAAACTATTTTTCATCTTCTTCCTTCTCCTCAAACTCATCTGCAAAATCTAAATCAATATCGACATATTTGTACTGTTTTCCATCTTGTAAATCCTGGATATCCTGTTCTATCGCATCATCTGATTGTTCTGGTGAATTAATTTCCGCTGTGTATCTACAAACAAGTTTTACTCTGTAATAATAAGATCCGTCTTCTCTCACATCTTTCTCATAGGACGGATTATCCACACTATAGAACAACTCAGTCTCACGTAGATTACGAATTGCCGTCTCTATCTCTTCTAAAGAATTGGCAGTTCCATTAATCGTCAAACTTTCGTTATTGGATGTCATATCCGTATATGTAAATCCACTTGGAAGAACCGCTTCCATAATGACAATCGACTGGAAGATTTCATCATTGATTGTCTGCATTGTTCCATGCATATCTGATACATCTTTGAAACGTTCTCTTGTTGCCATGTAATCATCATGAATCTTCTCAATATATGCCAAATCTTTTTTTTCTTGGGTCAGACTCTTATTCTCTGCTTTTAATATAGCATGCTGAATTCCCACAACAGAACACATGATAATTGAAATAAGCAAACATACCAGTGCAAAAATCTTAGTTGCAAACATTTCGCGTTTCTTCTTCTGTTTCACAATCATTTCTGTCTGTTTTGAACCAAACGAGAACTCAAGCGGTGCAAAAGATGCTCCGTAGCTTGCAAAATACTCGGTAATTGGTTTTAAGACAACACAAGGAATGTTCAATTCCTGACTCATCAATTTATCAAGTCCCTTGATAACGGCTCCATTACCAATTAACACGATGTTATTAAATTCTAATCCAATGTTACGAGATATGTAGTAGTCTACAACACGACCAACATTACTGATCAAATCTGACAACAACTCTGTTGCCTCTACGCGTAATGCTCCAAGTTCCGTTGTCTCATCCTCTGCTCCCAATGACAGGCAACGTTCTTTTCTCAACACTTCTCTTGCATTCGCATACCCTTTTGATTCGAATACCTGAGACTCTGTAACCAGTTCAACCAAAGAACCATATCCATAATAAATTGTTCTTTGTAATTCAACTTCTCCACCATTAATAATCGTAATCATGGTTGCAGTATCGTCTATCTTAACGGTACATGCCAAATCTTCTTTTGCAGATTTGTGCATTGCGTGGTACACGCTATTACCTACATAGTCTAATCCAACTAATTCCAAAGAACAAAATGCACTTAATTCTTCGTAAGATGACACCAAATCATTTGGTACCGCATATACAAAAATTCTCTTTCTCTTATCTGCTTCCAATACCGGGTCAGAAATCGAACGGAATACCAACTGGTACTGTGCCAAATCAACAGGGAAATACTCAGATGCATTGGCATTCAAAAGATCTTTGATCATCTTCTCTTTTACCAATGGAATCTCCACTTCACGGTTTGCAATCTTACCTGAATTCACAACGAAGATTGCTTTCTTGGTCTGAATACCATGAGCTGCAAGTTTTGTCTGAAGAGCATTCCTAAACTCCTCATTCTTTCTTACACCAGACTCACCAATTACCCCAAGCGGTGTCTGGAACGAGCAGACCTTGTATACTTTTGAATTTTTGGTTTTGTAATCAACTTCAATTACATGCGTTAAATCTGAGCCTATTTCAATACTTAATACGCGCATTTTAATTCCTCTCCACTTTCATTATTTTCATAAACAATTCCAACTGGAAAACATATATCCACAACATATGCTTTCTACTTGGAATTGTATTAGACTAAATCATCCTATCAGCAAATTCACATACCATTGTAAGAACAAATCTCCCCATAATGCCGAAATCAAAATACCGGCTGACAGGTATGGACCAAACGCCAATTCATGACCTTCTTTTGAAATTTTCATACGTAGCAAGTGTATCACTGATCCAATAATACAACCGGCAAAAAACGCTAAAATGATCTGTTTCCAACCAAGGAGCAGGCCGGCGGCAGCCATCAAATAAATGTCGCCATCGCCAATAGCCCGCCCCTTTGAAAACAAATATAATAACAGTAAGAAACCACTTACTGATACAAATCCTATAACATAAGTCAAAAGATTCTTATAATCTGCAATGCACTGGATTACTCCCAGTACAAATATAAATACATTCAATCCAAAAGGAATTATTTGTGTTCTAAAATCAATTACACTTACAACAATCAGTGCAGATGTCATTAAGCATAATAGAACCATCCGAATACTAAACCCGCAAACAAAAAATATCAAAACATACAAAATACCATTCAACGCTTCAATGATAGGGTATTGCGCCGATAATTTTGTCTTACACTTTCGACACTTTCCGCGAAATGCAAGGAAACTAAATATCGGAATTAAATCGAACCACCGCAGCTTATACCCACAACTCATACAATGCGAATTGACTTTTACAATATCTTCCCCTTTCGGAATGCGATAGATACACACATTCAGAAAACTTCCGATTACAATTCCATATATAAATATAAAAACAGTCATAAGTATAAGCATTAGTGTCATAATAAATCCTTTATATTATCATCTTATCTCTCTATACTAGTTAAGTTCAAAAGCCTCATCTGCATTAGGATATACTTCTTTGTCACCAGCAGTAATTGTTACATCACCATCATCATCAATTGAATAAGTAAATACTACAGATTCAACTTTTGATGTAATATCATCTTCATTTGCGCCATTAAGAACAGTTTCACTAATACCACTACAAGATGCATCTTCTGTTCCCAATGCACAACCAGCTGTTTCATCTCCTGTAACTGCATCTAAAGCAACCTGTGCTTCAATCTGCTTTGCAATACGATCAGCAGCTTCTAAGTCACCTGAGATTCTTGAGTTTCTCAAATGTCTCATAAACTGTGCAGCAAAGATTCCTGCTAAGATTGCCATGATAGCAATAACGATAATTAACTCTACTAATGAAAATCCTTTGTTTTTTCTGTTTTTCTTGTTCATAATTTTTTCTCCTTTTCTTTTCCTCATATAAAATATTATATATCTTAAAACCCCGCGCCCTATTCACAGGGTCTTAATTCATAATTATGGTTCAATATTATTGTACAATGTAAACATCGGCAGATAGATGGATACAATTAATAATACAACGATAAACGCCATGAAGATGATAATAATCGGTTCAATCGCCGCCATAACGGTCTGTGTCGCCAGTTCAACCTCTTCATCATAATAATCGGCTAATTTATTCATCATTCCTTCAATATCACCGGATTCTTCACCGATACTTACCATATGGCATACCATTGCCGGGAATAATCTACCCTGCCTGATCGGTTCTGACAGCGGCATACCTTTCGCGATATCATCTCGGACATCCAGAAGGTGCTTACGAAACAGACTATTTCTCATAACCTTTGCAACTGCATCCATAGATTCAATCAACGGAATACCGGATGCAATCAATGTACTCAATGTTCTTGCAAACATTGACGAATATGTCTTTAAGTTCAGTTTACCGAATATCGGAAGACGAATTGCTATCTTACCAAAGAAATCCTGCCCCTTATCCGTCTTTGCAAACATACGAATTGCAAATGCAATAATAATCAGGATGGCTAATATAATATACCAATATTTACCACAGAAATCCCCAAACGAAACCATCGCTTCGGTAAGTGCTGGCATATCAATTCCTTCATCTTTAAACATTCTGGCATAACTTGGAATAATCCAAACAATCATAGCAATCAAAACAACCAAACATACAATCAAAAGAATAATCGGATAAATCAACGCCTTACGAATCATACCGTTTAACTTCGCCGTTTTCTCAAACTGTATCGCCATTCGATTAAACGCAATATCTACGTTACCGGATGTCTCACCGGATGCAACCGTATTAATCAACATCGGCGGGAATACTTCTCCCTGCTGTGCCATTGCTTCTGATAAGGTATGACCTTTCTTAACCTCATCTGCGGTATCCCCTATCGCAAGAGCCAGACGCTTATTCTCCGTCTGTTCAGAGAGCATATCAAGTGCATCGATAATTGTAACACCGGCTGTAAGCATACTTACAAACTGTCTACAAAACACACTCAAATCTCTCGCTTTCACTTTTCTATTAAAACTATGCGATATATCTTTCCCTAAAGCTCCAACCTCTTTCACTTCAACCGGAATTAATCCTTCACGACGTATCGCCTCATTCGCTTTTTGAATGTTCTCCGCATCCACCGAAGAACGTTTTTCTTTGCCCGTTTTGTCAACGGCAACATATGAATAACTAGGCACCTTGATACCCTCCTAAATACTTATATCTAGTTTAAAACATTTTCATCTTCTGTTGCATAGATTTCGGATCCTGTGCAAACGCAACTGCAACTTCAGCAGTAATCACCCTTCTCATATACAAATCATAAATGGTATCATCCATCGTCTGCATACCAATCTTCTTACTGGTCTGAATCATGGAAGGAATCTGGAAACTCTTACCTTCACGTATCAGGTTACGTACCGATGGTGTTGCAAGCATTACTTCAAAAGCTGCCACACGACCACCCTCTGCTCTTGGCAGAAGTTGTTGTGCAATAACACCTTCACAAACACCCGCAAGCTGAACACGAATCTGCTGTTGCTGATGCGGTGGAAATACGTCGATTACACGATCGATTGTAGATGCCGCATTATTCGTATGCAGGGTTGAGAACACCAAATGTCCCGTCTCCGCCGCAGTCAGAGCAATGCTTATCGTCTCTAAGTCACGCATCTCACCAACCAGGATTACATCCGGGTCTTCACGCAGTGCCGCTCTAAGTCCCGCAGCATAACTGGTTGTATCCGCGCCTACTTCACGTTGCATCACAAGTGATTTGCTGTGAGGATGCAAATACTCAATCGGATCTTCTAATGTAATAATTGTTTTCTTGTATACATTCGAAATAATATGTATCAAAGAGGCCAACGTAGTTGATTTACCACTACCGGTCGGTCCCGTAACCAGAACCAACCCCCTCTTCAAATTCGTCAAATTAATCATAGAACTCGGTATGCCGAGCATCTTTGCATCCGGCACTTCCGATGAAAGGATACGCAATGCCATTGCGTAGGCACCTCTCGTCCGATATACATTAAAACGGACACGGTGAAATCCCGCTATCGAGTGTGCAAAATCCAATTCACCTTTCTCGTGTAATTCCCTCTTCTGTTCTTCTTTCAACAACGGCATCATCAAACTATGCACTTCTTCCGGAGTCACTTTCTCCTCCGTCGCCGGCACAAGTTCACCGTCTATACGAAACATTACCTGACTGCCCGGCACGATATGTACGTCAGACGCACCTCTCTCCGAGCCTTCCTGTAAATACATCTCAATTCTACCCATTATCAAAAAACTCCCAAATTCTTTATTCTTCTGCCGAAACATCCATCATCTCAGAGATAGAAGTAATTCCATCCAGAACCTTCTTTCTAGCACCATTCTTCAACGTTACCATCCCTTGTGACATGGCAACCTCTTTCAACTCTGCCGTCGAATCCTTGTTGACAATCAACTCCTTAATCTCCGGCGTTACTTCCATCATCTCGTAGATACCAATTCGACCTCTATAACCGGTGTTTGCACACATAGGACAACCAACCGGTTCAAAAATTGTAACATCATCATAATCATCCAGACTCAAAATTCTGCGTTCTGCAACATCCGGTTTCTTTGCCTTCTTACAATCCGGGCATAACCTTCGAACCAAACGCTGTGCAATAATTCCAATCAAAGAATCCGCAAGAAGATAACTCTCAACGCCCATATTCAACAGACGGCTTACCGTTGCAGCCGCACTATTGGTATGCAACGTACTTACAACCAAGTGTCCCGTAATAGACGCCTGAACAGCAATGCCCGCCGTCTCTTCATCTCGAATCTCACCAATCATTACGATATCCGGGTCCTGACGCAAGATAGAACGCAAAGCCGAAGCAAACGACAATCCCGCCTTAACATTAACCTGAACCTGATTAACACCATCAATGTTAGCTTCCACCGGATCTTCTACCGTAACGATATTAACATCTTCTCGATTCAATTCACTAAGCGCTGTATACAATGTAGTTGACTTACCACTACCTGTCGGACCTGTAACAATCAGGATACCGTTCGGATTACTCAGCATTCTGTCGAACTTCTCTAATTCATTCACCTCGAATCCGAGTTCTCTCTTATCTCTTGTCAACGCCTTCTTCTGTGCAAGACGCATTACACACTTCTCGCCATGAACCGTCGGTAAGATAGATACACGGATGTCATATTCCTTATGATCAACCGTGACTGAGATACGACCATCTTGTGGCTTACGCTTCTCTCCCAAGTCCATTCCGCCAATTACTTTCAATCTTGCAATAATTGCAGGCAATATCTGAATATCGTAAGTTGCCTTCTCATAGAGCGTACCGTCGATACGATACCGCACTCTAACCTTATTCTCCATTGCCTCTATATGTATATCACTCGCCCTCTGACGTGCTGCCTGTTCCAATGTGTTATTCACAAGCAAAACAATTGGCGAATTATTAATACCTTCGTTATTATCTTCGTCTTCTTTCTGTGCTTGCAGTTCCTTGCGTTCTTTCGCAAACTCTTGGACAGCCTTCATGGATTCACTGTCTCCAAAATGACGATCCAATGCAAGCATGACCTCTGTTGTAGTCGAAATAACCGGTGCTACCTGAAGGTTGGTAACAATCGAGAAATCATCGATTCCCATCATATCCATCGGATCCGCCATTGCCAATCGAACAACATTCGGATTCCCCGGAAGAAAATCAAGTGGAATCATAACATACTTCCTAAGCAAGGATACATCCGCAAGCTTCAAAACAGCTTCATCTATCTCAACAGCATCTAAAGATACCATCTCAAAACCTAATTGTTGTGAAATCGCCTTCGCAATCTCAAATTCATTCGTATATGCTAATTCAACAAGAATCTCACCAATCTTCTTATCTGATTCTGCCTTCTGGCGAAGCGCTGCTTGAATCTGCTCTTCCGTCACAACACCGGCATCGATAAGAATATCACCGATTCTGCGTTTCTTTCTAACTTCTAACATCGAATTCCCCCTAATTGTGGTGTTCTTCTTCTTATAATAGAGAACATTCCGTCCACAACTCTTTCTTCTTAACCTACTATCCAAACGATATTATAAATATTTTAATCCCCATTTTCAATAGATGTATAAAAATTTTAAGGTTTAATTTCCGTGTTATATTTCTATTTTTGTGACTATTATCCCATTTTTAAAACAACTCCTAATTGTATAATTTTTCACAAAAATAAACACAATTAATCACTATATGTTGTTGATTTTTCTTATTTTCCCCATAGATTGTGGTTGTTACGGACCTGCATCCGTCCCCGTTGCAAACAGGCGCATTCCTTTTCCACCGTATATCCTTTGCAATCCAATCCCCGAATTAACATCTACAACAAGTAAAAAGGCTTGGAATCTTATTCCAAGCCCGCTCGTAGCGAGAGGGGGATTTGAACCCTCGACACCACGGGTATGAACCGTGTGCTCTAGCCAACTGAGCTATCTCGCCATATAATTAAATATGTGTAACAATATAAAGTAAATCGAATGGGACCTACAGGGCTCGAACCTGTGACCCCCTGCTTGTAAGGCAGATGCTCTCCCAGCTGAGCTAAGATCCCACATTCATCAGACTCTGTCCGACCGACTTGATTATTATATCTTGCACATATTTAATTGTCAACTGCTTTTTTATATTTTTTCATTATTTTTTCAAAATCATAGCACCATATTTTGTTGCAATCGCTTCTAATATCCCAACATCTGCCGGATTCTCTGTTGTAATGCTAACAGCTGCACGTCCGGGATACTGGATTAATGCTTCCTGTAACAGTTCTGCATTCGACGTTCCAATGCAAAGCGGTAATGTCGTAGCGGATGTTATCTCTAAGATAATGTCTTTTACTTTATTAACTGTAATTCCCGGGCACCAGGAAAAATCGAACAGAACATAATCCGGTTCTTCTTCCGTCTGGTCCATTATGATATCGCTAACCAAATCCATATCATCCTGCATGATATCCGACTCTAATTGCTCCAACTGTTCTTCATCCGGAACAAAGATGGTATCCATTCTGTCTGTACTTAAGATACAGATTCCTCGTTCAGACGAAATGGCATTTGGCACATTCTCTTTCTGTGCAGAAGTTTTCGCTGGTTCAATTGCCTTGCAAAGCATGCGGATATGTTCCGGTGTTGTTCCGCAGCATCCCCCTATCATACAAGCACCTGCTTCAAGCAATGCCACTCCTTCTTGTGCAAACTCTTCCGGTGTCATTTTAAACATGGTAACATGATTCTCTAATACCGGAACACCGGCATTTGGTTTGGCAAATACCGGAATGTTGGCAACCGCATGCATTCTCTTTATATATGGAATCATTTCCCTCGGTCCCGTGGAACAGTTCATCCCGACCGCATCCACTCCAAGCGATTGAAGTGTTACCACAACACTTTCCGGGGTGTTTCCATACATCGTTCTGCCATGTTCATCAAACGTCAAAGAAACCATAATCGGAATGTCTGAAACCGAACGAACCGCGAGTACCGCAGCACGACACTCCCTTTGTGAAAGCATCGTTTCAATCACGATTAGATCAACCCCTGCCGAAAGCAATGCTTCTGTTTGTTCCTTATAGATATCAATCAATTGTTGAAAGGTTAGTGCAGACAAGGGCTCGAGTGCTTCACCTGTCATCGTCATATCGCCTGCCACCAGTGCACGACCCTGGGTCGCCTGTTTGGATAACTGAACTAAATCATAATTAATCTGCTGTATACGGTCTTGCAGGTGATGTTGCGCCAGTTTGATTCGATTCGCAGAAAAAGTAGGTGCATAAACAATATCCGCTCCCGCATCTACATATTCCTGTTGTAATTGAATCAATACATCCGGATGTTCCAACACCCATTCCTCGGTACACACACCGGCCGGCATTCCTGCACACATCAGGTTGGAACCGGTTGCACCATCCAATACAACAATTCTACTATTGACCAAATCAAAAAAAGCCTCTCTTGTCATGGTATCTCCCCCATCTTTTTTTCTCTTTATTTACACTTTATTGTAGTCTTTTTCATAGATATTTGCAATTTATTTTACTCCCCTCTCAAAATTCTGACATTTCTTTTTAATGAGTTAATTGCAACATCTATATCTGATTTCTCATTTTGTTTTCCCAAAGAAAAACGGATGCAACCATTTTGATATTCCTTTTCCACATTGATTGCTCTTATCACATGTGAAGTGCTACTCTCTCCGGTCGTACATGCAGAACCCGCTGATGCATAGATTCCATCTTCCTCCAATAATATTAAAAGAGAGGTTGCATCAATTCCTTTTATCCCGATATTCATATTCCCCGGAAGACGATGGTACGGATGACCATTATACCTTACCTCTTTTATCTCTTTTAACACACGGCTTATGAAATAGTCTCTTAATTGCCTTAATCGTTTCTGTTCTCTTTCTATATGGAAGACCGCTAATTCCAAAGCCTTTGCCATCCCAACTATCCCTGCCACATTCTCTGTTCCTGCTCTCTTTCCTCTCTCCTGACTTCCACCGTGTATATAAGACGGCATCTGCATACTGTTTTTTACATATAAAAAGCCCACTCCTTTTGGGCCGTGAAACTTGTGAGAACTTGCACTAAGTAAATCAACCGGTAATGTATTCAGTGCGATTGGTATCTGTCCAATCGCCTGTACTGCATCTGTATGAAATATGACCCCGTGTTTTTTTGCCAGTGCGCCAATTTGTGCAATCGGTTGGATTGTCCCAATCTCGTTATTTGCATACATTACGCTAAGAAGCAATGGCTTTTGTTCCATGCATTCTTTCAAATGCTCCATATTGACGAATCCATATTGGTCCACCTCTAAGTATTCTATTCGCTGCCCTAATTCTTCCAAATAATTGCACGTATTTAAAATTGCATGATGCTCGATTGGTGTTGTTACAATTTTTCCAAAAGCTTGTTTGCGTGCAATGCTTTTTAATGCCCAATTATCAGACTCACTTCCTCCAGAAGTAAAATAGATTTCCTCTGCGGATGCACCTAATAAAGTTGCAATCGTTTCGCGCGCTTTTTCGATTGCACAATATGCAGTTCTTCCTATTTTATATGAAGTCGATGCATTTCCGTACTCTAGAGTGAGATAAGGTTCCATTGCACTTTGCACTTCCGGAAGTATTTCTGTTGTTGCGGCATGATCCATATAGATATATTCTTTCTTCTTTTCTTTCATAACTTCCATCCCTTTTCATATAATTTATAAATATTGTTCCACTTGGAGTTTTCGTGTCTTATTTAAAAAAAATAAAAAATCCCATTCTATCCGGTGCCATCCTATTAACGCTTGCCGGAACACTCAGTCGTGTAATGGGTTTCTTCTATAGGATATTCCTTTCACGAACAATTGGTGCAACCGCTTTGGGTATTTATCAACTTTCTTTCCCGCTTTTCGCATTTTGTTTATGCTTTTCAGCTGCCGGTATTCAGACAACCATTTCAAAATTCGTAGCAGATGCGACAGCCCGAGGAGATGAACCATCCGTCAAAAGTTATGCCACCATCGGAACCATCTGTTCGTGCACACTTTCTATCATTTTTTCCCTACTGATTTATCACAACGCCTCTTTTTTGGCAGAGAAACTTCTAAAAGAACCATTGTGTGCTCCATTGCTACAAGCCTGTTCCTATGCGCTTTTCCCAGCCTGTTTTCATGCATGCATCAATGGTCTTTGTTATGGAAGAAAAAAGACCCTGCTCCCTTCAATCACACAATTGATTGAACAATTAGCAAGGATTATGGGCGTCTATCTTATGTATCGGATTGTTACCAGCAAAGGGGAACAACTGATGGCCTTGCATGCAATGTGGGGAATTGTTATCGGAGAAATATTATCTTTTCTTGTTACAATTAGTGTTACCGGTCATAAGGTGTTTTCGTTAAGAATCAAAAAACAGTTTTCTCCTTTTCTTCGTATGGCAATTCCATTATCCGTAAGCCACATTATCATGAACGCTTGCAGCATGTATGAAAACCTTCTGATTCCCCAACGCCTGCAACTATATGGTTATCGTTCCAACGAAGCACTTGCTATATATGGCACTTTAACCGGAATCGCCCTTTCCGTTATCCTATTCCCTTCTGTTATTACAGGTTCACTCTCTGTACTTCTACTGCCTGCAATCTCAGAAGCGAAGGCAAAAAAAAGAGCAGACCTTATCTCGTCTGCCATCCAGAAGGTATTAATCTATGGGTTTTTGTTCGGTTTTCTCTTTACTGCGCTCTTCTTTCTAAGCGGGAATTTTATTGGTTCCTGCATTTACAAAAATGAATTAGCCGGAAACTTCATCCGAAGATTATGCTGGATTTGTCCGCTTATGTATGTGTCCCATCTGTTAGGAAGTATTCTTCAGGGATTAGGATACGCCAAGACGACGCTCACCATCAACCTAAGTTCTTGCATGGTAAGAATTATCATGATTTTCTGGGGAATTCCCAAATTTGGTATTTATGCCTACCTATGGGGAATCTTACTAAGTTGGCTGTTATCTACGGTGCTGGCAATCTCTTTCTTAGTACATCACCTTTCTTTTTCTGTTTTCACGGAATGCACATCCTCTAAAACCTGAAGAAAACACAAAGAAGAGGTATCGCTCCATGATGATTCATCCAGATTGCGAATACCTCTTCTTTGCTTCCTCTTATCTTTTCATATTATGAGTTCGAATATTAGGATTATATCCTAATGGTATAGACTAAACACGTGATAAATATTCACCTGTTCTTGTATCAATCTTAATTACATCGCCCTGTTCTACAAATAACGGAACGTATACGGTTGCGCCTGTCTCTACTACGGCCGGTTTGGTTGCACCAGTTGCTGTATCACCTTTAAATCCAGGTTCTGTCTCCGTAATCTGCAACTCTACGAATAATGGTGGTTCTACCGCAAATACGTTAGAATTATGGGAACATACCTTAACCATCTCGTTCTCTTTCACAAATTTCAAAGAATCTCCTACTGAATCGATTGGTAAATCAATCTGGTCATATGTCTCTGAATCCATGAAGTGATAGAAATCTTCATCTGCATATAAATACTGCATATCTTTTCTATCAATACGAGCGGTTGGGCACTTCTCTGTTGGTCTGAATGTCTTCTCAACAACACCACCGTTGATAATATTTTTCAATTTGGTTCTTACGAAAGCAGCACCCTTTCCAGGCTTCACATGCTGGAATTCTATAATCTGATAAATATTTCCTTCAAATTCAATCGTAACACCATTTCTAAAATCTCCTGCTGAAATCATTCGATCTTCCTCCTTAATACACGAGTAAACTCTCTCATTCGTCAATAATACTACAAAACAGTACTGTTTTCAAGTTTTATTTATTACGTGTTTCGATTTCGTGAATCATATCGATTCTCTTCTGATGTCTGTCCCCTGCAAATTCCGCTTCCAAATATGCTTTTACAATATCTTTTGCAAGTTCAATTCCTACTATCCTTGCACCAAACGCAATTATATTGGCATTATTGTGTTCCTTCACAAGGCGGGCAGTTGTTACATCTGAACAAACGGCTGCCCTTACACCATTCACCTTATTTGCTGCAATCGAAATCCCTACACCTGTTCCACAAATTAGGATTCCACAATCAAAATCCTGGTTTACCACAGCCTGTCCGACTGTTTCTCCAAACTGTGGATAGTTACAACTTTCATTGGTATCGGTTCCAAAGTTTTCCACTTCATGTCCCATTTGTTTCACAAATTCCATGATTTCGTTTTTCATTTCTACTGCTGCATGATCATTTCCAATTGCAATCTTCATCTTAATTCTCTCCTATCCTTTTCTTATTTAATCTTTCACTTTTGTATGATAAAATACCGCAAGTTGTGTACGGTCTCTTAATGATAACTTATTTAATATTGTACTGATGTAATTACGCACGGTACCCTCACTCAAAAAAAGTGCATCCGCAATCTCACGATTACTCTTTCCGGTCGCTACCCACGCGATAATTTCCTGTTCTTTCTCATTGATATCATATTTTGCAAAATCAAACTCGGACTTTTCCTGCTTTAATACGGGTATCTTAGATACAATCTCACTTCCAAATACGCTTTGTCCTTTTTTCACTGCGTATAAAGCCGGAATGAGTCCATCAAAATCCTGTTTGAGCATATATCCTTTTACACCAAGTTCCAGTGCTTTTATGATGTAGGCATCATCTGAAAAAGTTGTAAGCAAGAGTATTTTTGCATTTTCATCCATTCGCAGAATCTCTTCCGAAGCTTCCAACCCACTCATACCATGCATCTGTATATCCAAAAGCATTACATCCGGCCGGTGTACCTGATATAATGCCACCGCGCTCTCTCCGTCATGACCGCATGCAGCCACTTCTATCTGTTCATCTGATTCCAGAATTGTCTTTAGAGACATTGTCACAAGGGAATCATCATCAACGATTACTACTTTCATGTGTTTCCTCCTTATTTGGCATGGAAATCCGGATTGAAAAACCATCCTGCCAATCAAAATGGATGGTTCCATCAAAACTTTCTACACGTTGTTTCATATTCTCCAATCCGATTCCGGTTGCATGTATCGGCTGCTTAATTGTACCATTATCATCGATAATCAACTGATAGAACCCCGGATGTTCCCGTACAATCAGTCGGATTCTTGTAGCGTTACTATGTTTAATGATGTTAGACATTGCTTCTTTTACAATCGCAATCATACAATACTTCCGGTTCCGTTTCATATCAGTGGAAATATCATATTCGAATTCCACATCATAACGTTCTCGCATTGGTCGAAGAATCTCTTCCATATTTTGTTTTAAGTCAATTGCATTATCGTGCAAATCATGTACACTCTCCCGGATATTATTCATAGCCTCATTCAAGTTCGCATTCACATCCTTGAGTTGTCCCTGTAGCGGTTCTTCCTTATATATTGTAAGTAGTGCTCCCAGTTGCAATATCGCACGTGTCAAAATATGACCTACATTATCATGAATCTCTCTGGCAATTCGCGTTCGTTCGGAAAGTGTTGCCAGATGAATCTCATAATCCTGCTTCTCAATCAACTCTTTGTTCTTCTCTTTTAAGGAAAGAGCATGTTCCGTACTGGTATCCTGCAACTTGATATAATCTTCCCGATTCTTAATCTGTTGTCTTGTCCTTGTCGATAAAACAGCTGCAAGTATTACAACAATTCCTAAATAAGAAAGTCTCCACCAGTCCATCCCATAATTCAGATGAAAAATCAGTGGCAGAAGGATAAGACCTTCCCACCACGCCCTTCTCCATAACAAATCATAGACAACTATCGGAGTGTATAGCAAAAGATACGGAAAAAAGAACGCTGCGATAATATATACAAGTACAATTAGAATATATACAATCTTGGACTTATCTAAAATTAGGGTTGCTTCCAAAAAGGCCAATCCGATTAATGCCGTTACCACCGGCATCGTAAAAGAATCTAATTGCAACAATAATAAACTTCCGAATAAAAACAGAATAAACCTGTCTACCAGTCTTGTCATAAATCCCTCCCATTTAATCGTCATTGTATCAAATAAGTTGGATTGTGACAATTGTCATTTCATTTTTCTGATTTTATTCACTTAACTTTCTTTTTCTTTATCCCTATAATAACACTATCAAAATAATTTCGGAGGAAACACCTATGCGTAAACCTATTGTTAAAATTGAGAATCTGGTAAAACGATATAAGGAATTAATCGCACTTGACCATTTTCATCTTGAAATATACGAAGGAGAAATCTTTGGCCTGCTCGGTCCGAATGGTTCCGGCAAAACAACAGCCATCAATTGTCTTCTTTCGTTACTTACATATGATAAAGGTTCAATCGAAATTTTTGGAGAACCAATGACAGCCGAAAGCTATCATATTAAGAAAGAGATTGGTGTTGTAATGCAGAATATTGCCGTATTTGAAGAACTCACCGTTTATGAAAATATTGATTATTTTTGCGGTCTTTATATCCAAGATAAAGCAACTCGTAAGAAATATGTAGAAGAAGCACTGGACTTTGTAGAACTCAAAGATTACAAGAAATTCTTTCCCAAAAAATTATCCGGTGGCCTGTTGAGACGTCTAAACATCGCCTGCGGCATTGCACACAAACCCAAATTAATCATCATGGACGAGCCTACCGTGGCTATCGATCCGCAAAGCCGCAACCGAATCTTAGAGGGTATCAAACAACTCAACAAAGATGGGGCAACCATTATTTATACTTCTCATTATATGGAAGAAGTGGAAGCAATTTGTAATCGAATCTCTATCATGGACAAAGGCAAAAATATTGCAATCGGAACGAAGGACGAATTAAAACAATTAATCAAAAAGAGTGAAACCATTCAGTTCGATTCCATTGACCTTACGGATGAACAATTAGCAAAAATCAGGAATCTTCCTAACGTCTTTGATCTAACTTATCAAAATCACACTTTACATATTTCTTGTACTAAGGGTAAAAACCACTTGATGGAGATTCTAAATCTCCTACAGAATGAAAACATTCCATTTGGGCAGGTACATACCACACTCCCTACATTAAATGATGTTTTCCTTGAAATTACCGGAAAAGAACTTAGAGATTAAGGAGGCCGCCATGTTACATACCATACGTTATTGTTTACTTGGTTTGATGCGAAACAAAGCCCACTTAGGGTGGATTCTCATCTTTCCAATCTT
>JAZUQL010000042.1:0-10075 GCA_045605685.1 Lachnospiraceae bacterium | reverse complement strand
CTACAAATCATAATATATTCTTCATCATTTTCATCTACTATTTCAAATCCCACCTTCTTATACATACGGACTGCATAATTCATCTTTTGAACAGCCAATGATGCCTGCTTATATCCTTGAATTTTAAGTTTCATTAACATTTGTTGCATCAGATTAGTTCCAATACCATAATTTCTATATTCTTTAAGAAGCGAAATCGCAAATGATGGTGTTTCATTATCAATATGTCCATAATCATTCATAATTCGAACCCATACTGCACCAACAATTTCATTTTCTACTTGGGCAACCAAGCATAAGTCCCCCTTATCCGCTCCAAAGTTCTTTACATACACTTGTAGTTCCGGCTGATTAATAATATCTTTAGATGGAGCAGAAACACCTTCCGGAATATAAATTGCTTCATACAAAAAGATATCTAATACCTCAATTTCATCTTGCCTTAATTCTCTTATTGAATAATTCATATAAACCTCCGATTTATTTTTTATAAATCAGTTATTATTCCACACATACCAATACCTCCATCAAATTCATGCGTGCCTTCACTCTCTGCAAATTGCGATTTGCCAATCCAATAAACTGAAAGCTTACTTTCACTACAAAGTTTAGAATTGGTTTATCTAATACTTAAACAAATAGAATCCCCATATACAATTACTAAATTCGCCAGCAGCAAAATTATGAAGTTCCCCATCAATATTTACAGAATATATAGGGAATTTGTAATCCTGATGATATAGTGGGTCTTGCACTAATATGCTTTCACCAGTCTTATTCCATTCATATTCAAATATATTTATCCCAAACAGAATCACATTACCATCAATTCCAGTGACCTCATGTTGCCATGTTCCCGATTTATATATTTTTAACTCACTCCATTCCTCTCTACAACAATTTTAAATAATTACGTGCTTTAAAACTCACAAGAAACCCAAAATATTCAAGTAAATTGTAATTATATATTTTTACAACTTCCAATTCTACATGGAATCCATTCTACCGGTTCACCTTTCCCCTGTATCTGCTTTGCAAAATCTTGTACGATTTCAAAATCATTCTCCAACAAACAGTATTTGTTAAATCTTATCATTTCTAATTCTTTATGTAGACCGTTACATAAAAAAGTATGAAATCCACTAATATCCCACCCTAAAATATCATAACCGAGTAACTCATTTTCATCTAAAACACCTGAAAAGAAATCGTTTATTGCATTCGAGTGTTCTCTAAGCTCATCCATTATTTTTTTATAATACTCTTCGGTTGTCGATACACTTACAATTACACACTTATTCATATCAAAATAATTCGTACATATCTTTTTTGCATCCTCGAGATTTAGAAATCGACCATCAATTGCCAAACGTTTCTGAAACATATCGTGTATATCATTTTGTAACATTATGGCTTTATTTTCATTGATATCCCACTTTTCTCGATATTCAATCCGCTCCTTTTTTCTATTATTATCAAAATAGCAATATGTCAAATCAGGATGGATGTCCGAAAAACAACTACTTACAGTAATCATTTCATCACATTTTATACCAAGAATATCAGGAGCAATTATCTTCTCACAAATATAATACCCCAAAATCTTATACATCGTCTTCCTCCCTTTATCTATGAAACAAATTCATCTCTCAGTATTACTAAAATTTACCTAAACTTCTCCAATCTATATACCTGTTCTTCATCTAACTCTGTAATTCCGTTTTTGTAATCATATCCCATCTTTTTGTAAAACTCTACTGCCGTTATGGAAGCCGGTATTTCAATTCGTTTAGCCCGTAAAAAGTATTCGTCCTGTTCAAGTGCTTCTATGATTTGTTTTCCGACACCTTTTCCCTGATAATCAGGCAAAACAAAAATGGTCAGTAAAATACTTTCTGTTGTGCTTCCCCAATATCCTGCAATCGTCCCGCATCCGATGATTTTCAAACCGTCACAGACAACATACATATGCCCTTCGTTGGCTCTTGCAATCAAAACCTCCGCCGAATGGGAAGATATATTAGCTTCAATATATTCACTTGAATAATCCTTACTATTACTTACTCTTAATGTTTCTGCAATCATTTGCGCTGTTTCTATCGCGTCATTCTGATTGAACAATCTGATTTCCATTTTTAATTCCTCGCACAACTTCAAAGATTCTTCTCTCTGCAACATTATAAAACAATTCTGTAAATATCAGCTTCTTTACCCTCAAATTCAAAACTGCGTTCATACTTACCACCATTTTTTAGTATTGTTTTCACAGATGGCTCGTTATCTTTCTCGACAGACAGATGAACTTCCTGCAATCCTACCTGCTTTGCTACCAATAGAATTTGACGCAACATTTCAGTTGCGTAACCCTTTCTTCTTTCTGACGGTCTGACACTGTACCCACTATTCCCGAAATCCTTCAAAAAATCATTTAGAGCATATCTTAAATCAATGATACCAACAATTTTCTCCATTTCATCAATAGCAAAGAATGTATCACTCACAACCCAATTAGGATTCACCGTATCTGGTGATGTGTTATCGGTTACACTTTTCAACCAATCTTCATAAGAATCCGTCTTATCTAACAATTCACTTCCATTAATAATCATTTCGTTATTATCAAAATACTCTTTTCTATAGTCCAATGCTGATTCTTTCATCTCCAGCGTCGGTCTGACTAATGTCAATTTCATTTTTCTCACCTCTCCAGCTTCAAATTCATGCACTGTCATACTCACCGGGAGCCTAAAAGTTTCTGCTGCTTTGATAAGTTGCTACTTAGCACTCATTAAAATATTTTTGTAATTCTTCTACAAACAACCCAATATGCAATCCATCTACAAATGAATGATGTGCTTGCACTGAAATTGGAATCATCAGTTTCCCTTCTTTTTCATAATACTTGCCCCAATCAAAAAGAGGTGTCGCATTGTCTTTTTTTCCCAAATTTGTATGAGAAATGTGCGTATAAGCAACCCACGGCATAGGAGAACACTGAAATACATCATTTCCTAATGGTCCTGTGAAATATTCTTTCTGCTCACTTGCTGTTTTTAATGCTAATTCACAATACTCATTTAAGTCATCCACCATAGGCACATTGACCACCTTAAACAGTTCTGTATCTTTATTAAGATATGTGAATGCAGTATCTATTCTGTCAAATAAGACTATTTGCTCATCCATAAACCGATAGCGAAAGGCTTCAATTTTATTTGCACACTTACAAATGGCATATACCATTGCCAATGTAAAGGATAGTCCTTGTTCCTTAACCATGTGCTTAAAACTTGTAATATCTGCTTCAAAAGTTACACAAAATGCTGGTTCAATACTGTTTCTAAATACCATACAGTGCATTGCTCTTTTCCAATTTTTTTCATCTATTATTTTATATGAATTAGCCATATAGATAGTCCTCCACAAATTTAATCTCTCTGTAAGACTGGATTCTATTTCTTACTTATATATAAAAGTATGTATACAAATCATGTTCTCCTGTTTCCCACCCATTCTTATCATATAAAGACTTCGCAGTCACATTATCTTTATCTGTTACCAAAATAAAACCTTTAGCACTTTCTTTAAAATATTTTTTTACATACTCCATAAGTTTTGTTCCATATCCCTGTTTTCTGTAATTCTTATCTACATAAAAATCATTCAAAATCCATTGTGGTTTTAATGACACTGTAGAATAGGAAGGATACAACTGGATAAAACCTATCACTTCATCATTTTTGGATGTAGCAATAAAGACCTTAGACTGCTGATTTTCAAATCTGCTTTTCATAAATGACTCTACATCTTCTATCCTTTGTTTATCTACACCATAGAATTCTCTATACTTCATAACAATATCTACCACTTGTTTTAAATCATCAATTGTCGCTTCTTTTATCATATCAACCTCCACAAACTTCAAAGATTTGACTTTCACTATATTTTCGTCTAAACAAAATTTCATCATGTCCTTCAACAACCAAACTTTGTAAAATTCCTACCTTCATAAATCCGTTATGTAAATAGAATTTTTCTCCTTTAGGATTATCTGTAGAACATATCAAAAAGATATTATCCATCCCGCTATCATGTGCTACCTGTTGTATATAATCAACCATAGTCTTTCCTATACCTTGATTTCGACATTCGGAATTTACAGCAATCATTCGAACATAAGCACCTATGTTACCTACTCCATTTATTCGCAATGTAATAAAACCTGCCACTTTATCGTTTACTTTTGCTATATAAATAATATCTTCCATTGTCTCCAAAACTTCCACTGATTTTTTGAAATCAAATCCATATACCTGCCAGGCATGCTCTTTTGAAATTATCTCTGCACACGCATATATATGCTCTTTTTCAGTTCTACACATTGATATATTTTCCATAGCCTCTTCCTTATAAACTTTCAAATTTTTTCTGCTTAATACAAGTCATACTGCAATTCTATATTACGACATAATCACAATTAGTCAATCTCTCCACGGCCGTTTTCTCCCAAGCCAACCGTTTTTCTCCCAGTATTCCTTTTCCACCGGTGAAGAGCCCATTCCAGCCGACTGCATAACTGCCATCATTTTGAATATAAAACGTGTCTTTATACCAACGAATGGCTTTTTGCCTTTGGAAACCCTCTTCGCGATTCGCGTGGTATCTTTTTGGATTTTACCCTTTTTCTTAGCACTTACCATATCCCAATTCATGGCTTGCAATGCGACTCCATATGACTTTATAGATGGGACACCCCAGTAAAAAAGTGCCGTCTTTACATCTTTGATGGCAGATTTCATTCCCTGACCTGCCGCAGTTGATACCACCAGCGCTTTCTTTGTAAACATGCTTTTTCTTGGTCTGTGTACCATCCAGTATGTAAAGGTTAAATCGATAAACGATTTCATCGGTGCAGAACTACGCAAACAATATGTAGGTGAGGTAAAAATAAGAAGGTCAGCCGCTTCTACATCTTCCATAATACTTCTTTTTTCCTCGTAGAAAGGACAGTTTTCATCTCCTTCAATGCATTTATAACAACCTAGACAGAAATGATTTAAATCTTTTGGCAGAAAATACTCTGTTACTTCCTTTTTTGCATCAATTTTATCAGCAATCATTCTTCCAATATGGTATGTACTTCCTTTGTGATTTTGTCCATGTATCAAAACAATTTTCATGATTTTGTCTCCTTGTTATGGTTGATAAATTCTGTTGAATTGTCTTATATGCCGTTCCAAAAGTTGTAACGCCTCCGCTTCTCTTTCCGGCTGGCGATCACAAAGTGTTAGTAGCATATACAGGGGTGCATAAAATTGTAACGCCATTATATCTGCATCTTCCTGCTTAAGCACACCTTCTAAACACAACATAGTTAACATCGCTGACTGATAAGATAACGGATCGTCGGTATATTGTTTTGTATAAAGCTGTGACAAATCCGAATCATGAAATTGTTCTATCGTCAGCATCTTCCGGAATCTATGGACATATTCATCATGCAGAAAATAAGAAAATAGTCCTATGCCCATATTTACCAGGTCATCCTCCGAGACAGTTGAAAATATCCTGACATCCGCATTCACGTCACTACCGTTCATATTTAAAGCTCTTGTCTGAGCATCATACCTATTTTTCATTTCATTGAGAATCGCATTAAAAATATCCTGTTTACTTTTATAATGCTTATACAATGATGGTGCCTTAATTCCTACAGCTTCTGCGATCTGTGCTACATATACATTCCCATAGCCCTTTTCCGCAAATAGCGTCAATGCTTCATCCAATATCCGTTGTTTCGTATTCATATCACTACTCCTTGGCTAATTTTGATTAGCCTAATTGTAAGCTAATTCTAATTAGCCGTCAAGTGTCTTTACAAAAAAGAGAACCTCTCATAACGAAAAGTTCTCAGAAAAATCTGCAAAAACACCGCTTACATTTGCAACGCTGTGATCTAAAAACAGATTGCTGTCAACAGCGAAAGCGGCGTCATAATATATTTTTCTTTTTTGCTCTTTGAAATAAAATTCACAACAACATTCAACGAAAGGTACACTGCCATTACAATTGAAAATAATCCTGCACCTATTATAGCTATCATAATTCTAACCTCCACAACCTTTAAATTTTGTATACAAATAACTGCTTATATGTTACAATAATGATACGTATCAACTATATTCGAGAAAGGATATGTATCTATGGACTTTCATATAAAACATAATAACTCACACTTGCTAGTGGAACAAGCCAAAAATCGAGCAAAAGATCAAATAATCAATCAATATATTGTTCTCCGAAAAGAAAAGGGATTTTCTCAGGAAAAAGTAGCGGAAATGACTGGTATTGCTCGTACTAATATTGTCCGAATTGAAAGTAAAGCAAATGTGCCCACTATTGAAGTACTTACAAAACTGGCTATGGCACTTGACATGGAATTAGAGATAAAGTTTGTACCCAAAAATAATATAAAAAGGGAGGCTAATGTTGATGAATAATAAGGTTATTATGGTACAAGATATACCGATTACTGTCGCAAGTCACGAGATGGATGATTATATATGTATCACAGATATTGCAAGTGCAAAATCGGAACATTCCAGAGCGGCTGATGTTGTGAAAAATTGGTTGCGAAATCGGAACACTTTAGAATTTCTTGGCACATGGGAACAAATATATAACCCTAATTTTAAAGTGGTCGAATTCGACCACTTTAAAGAACAAGCCGGATTACATACATTTGTAATAAGTGTATCCGAATGGATCGAACAAACCAATGCAATTGGCTTATATGTAAAGAAAGGACGCTACGGTGGAACTTTTGCTCATAAGGATATTGCGTTTGAATTTGCCTCTGCTATCAGCCCGGTTTTCAAACTATACTTAATTAAGGAATTTCAACGGTTTAAAAATGAGGAAAATGACCATATTAAATTAGAATGGAACGCCAAACGTTTTTTGAGTAAAAACAACTATTTGATACAGACTTCTGCAATTAAGAATTATATTATTCCCAAGAAAAACTATAAAGCAAATCTTGAGTGGATTGCCTATGCTGAGGAGGCCGATATTTTAAATGTAGCTTTATTTGGATTTACTGCGAAAGCCTGGCGAGATACAAACCCAGAACTAGCAAAGAATAGTAACGTTCGAGATTTTGCTACCATTAATGAATTAACAGTATTATCAAATTTGGAAACTCATAATGCTCAAATGATCCGAGAAGGAAAAAATAAGGAAGAACGATTTCATATACTCAAGGAAATTGCTGAATATCAGCTGGAAATACTAAATGCCACTGATACCATGAAGGCATTACCTGAAAACATCTAAGAAAAAATCACAAAAATAAACAACGTTATCATGTTTATTTTTGTGATTTTAGGAATGGTTGTTTATGAATATACAAACTCCAATTCTTTCCATTAAAACACATTGCTATATATGTCAACAATGGTCTCCTCTTTCCATCCAATTTTTTTATAAAATTCTATTCCGCTATAATTGTCCTTTAAAACAAATAATGCACTTTTATGGATTCCATTTTTCTTAAAGGCATCTTCTGCAAGTTGTATCAACTTTGTTGCGATTCCTTGTTTCCGGTATTCAGGCGCTACAGCAAGATGATTAATAAATCCCCGTCTTCCGTCATGTCCTGCAAGAATAGCACCAACAATCACTTCTTCTTCAACTGCTACATAACTACAATCCGGATTTCTAAGCAAATATGCGTCAATACCTTCCTTTGTATCCTCACCATTTTCATGGAGATGAACTCCTTTTATCTGTTTCCAAAATAATATGGTCTGATTCACCATGTCTGTTGTTAGTAGTTTATATGTAATCACTATTAGCACTCCTTTTTCGGCAAATATTCAAATGATAACGATACATTCCCATCATACTGTAGCTTTTAGCTTACTCAATTACCTCGCACAAATCAAATATGTATCGGAATTCTAACTTGTCCTTGGAATCTGACTCCTGTCCTTCCAATTCTTCTTTCAGAGAATTTTCTTTATCAATAATAAAATAAATATACTTACATCCATATTCGCTTGCAGTAGGCATAAATACATCTGCCACCCATTGCGTATCCTCCGGCACATTTTCAAACCCATTTCTTGTATCTGCAACATAATTACAGCCTGCGTTATTTTTTATAATTTCTAATGCATATTCAAGTGGACGTCGGTAATCTGTCCCGCAGCAGAATTTTTTCCATTCTACTAAAACAATATTATAGTCTTCTTTATAACTCACTTTGCAAAATTCTGATTGAAACATTTGTCACCTCATAAATTGTTCTTTTTAATAGACCTTAGTAAAAAACACCCTAACGCGAAAACTACTGCTCCTATAGCAATAAATCCACCCCAAAGCAGATTCCAATACCAAGCATTCACATCATACATCCTCATTATCAGTTCCTGCCACAATATCAAGCCTGTAGCTATGGCAAATAAATCAAACAATACATAACTTCCACCAAATATGTATATCCAGCGCCACCAATAATTGTGATGCAGGTTTCTGAAGAATGTAACAATTCCCAACACACAAAATACAGCCAATATGCCCATTAGTGCAAAGTAAAATATCCCTTTGCTTTCCATCACATTAATCCAAAATTCAGCATATGAATCTCTATCGATAAGTCCCCATATTCTATGTAAATGAAATACTCCAAAAAATATGAAAAACCAAGGTTCGTAATTACAAATTTTTTTCATTTTATTTCCTGCTCCAATACACTGTTATCTCTGTTTACTAAACAATAAAATATTGACACATTCTGTCACATAAATCTCATTCAAGATTCGTGCACTTTCAGGTCCACCAGAAGCCTGAAATTTGTGTTTCCTCTGCCAAAACTATACGTCAGTCAAAAATTCTTCTATGCAACGATTTACAAACTCTGGATTATCAACATTAGAATTATGTGCTGCATTGGGAATCCAAATTATTTTTATTCCAGTTCTTTTTGACCACTCTTTATTGTACTGTTTTACCTTTCCTGTGTTATCCTTTTCTCCTACCAAAATTAGGGACGGACAAGATATTTGTAATTCTTTGTTATCATCTAAAAATCCTGCATAACCAATCCCCATCAAGTGGCAGAGCTCTATTTTTTCATAATCACTAACCATTTCAAGCATATTCTCACGCCCCTCTTTTGTAACAGCATTCTGTTTAGCCATAGAAACTTTAAGCAATTTTTCCGAGAATGGTTTACACATCCATTCGATTTGTTTTAACCACCAAATGTCTGATTTAGAATAATAATTTCCAAACGGTGTTGAATCAATCGAAACAAATCCCTTTACCATTTCCGGATATCTTGCTATAAAAGATTGTGCCATATAACCACCCATTGATTGTCCAATTAACACAACTTTCTTGATTTGTAATTCATTTAAAATTTGCAACATTACAGCTACAACATTTTCATATGAGAAATCACTATATGGTCTTGATTTCCCGTGTGCAGGTGCATCCCATACAATCACATTATATTTATTTTTGAAAAAATCCACTTGTTTTACAAACATTGTATGATTGGCAGTCAACCCATGCAATAAAAAAAGCGTCTTCTTTGTTAAATCAATATCAGTATGCCAATAATACACCGTTCCATTTTCACATTTCACAAATGATTGCTTCATATCCGGTATTTCTCCATCACATTTATCTCTTATTTAATATTAAAAAATCTACTATCATCTGCTTTTCATTATCTGTCAAAAAATGCATATGTCCTCTTGATTCCAGTAGATATGTAGTGCAATTATCCATTATCTTCTTTGCTCTAGGTATCACTTGTTTCGCAGGGAATAAACAATCCTTTTCTGCTGCCATAACCAATGTTGACGCCTTGCATTTTTTCATATGTTCGGCATCAACATTACTCGGCATTCCAGTCTTTACTTTCGAAAAATCAATACTCAATTTTGCCGTTTCATATATATCATCAGTAATATTACCTTCTTCAATAGCCATAGGCAATATACATTTTTTTAACCACTTATCCTTATGCGTAATCCAATACATAATCATTGGAATCATCATACTC
>JAZUQL010000041.1:0-2590 GCA_045605685.1 Lachnospiraceae bacterium | reverse complement strand
AGCACAAAACAAGGTGCTAGACAGTTATTTGTTGTATTTAGAGAAGAAAAGAGAGCCAAAAGAACGGTTTTATATGCCTAAAAGACGGCAATTTGCAAAATTTGGGCTTATAGATGCTTACCAAGGCACGATTGATGACCTATACGACATAATTTGCGTATCAATGCCACCCGGAACCGGGAAAGCACAGCCGTTGTATTCAAAAGTTCTTACACCAGATGGTTTTGTTGAAATGGGTAGCATA
Source organism: Lachnospiraceae bacterium (assembly GCA_045605685.1). Taxonomy (GTDB): domain Bacteria; phylum Bacillota; class Clostridia; order Lachnospirales; family Lachnospiraceae; genus Roseburia. Next base: position 2,346 of record JAZUQL010000041.1, on the reverse strand, counting down.
AGAGTTGGCGACAAGGTGATTTCTGGTAATGGAAATGTATCGAAAGTATTGGGAGTTTATCCGCAAGGAAAAAAAGATATATATGAAATAACCTTAGACGATGGTTCAAAATGCAGATGCTCAGAGGAACATTTATGGAAAGTTCAAACGATTGAAGATAGAAAAAGTGGAAAATACAGAATTGTAGATTTAAAGTCTATGTTAAAGAATTACAAAAGAAACTTTCAATCAAATTATTCAATCGATTATATACCAAAGATAAATTTTTCTGAAAAAAAATTAGAAATACATCCATACTTATTGGGATATTTGCTTGGAGATGGATGTTTTAAAACAAAAAACATAGGGTTTGCCACTGCAGACATTGAAATTGTTGAAAAAATCAAAGGAATATTACCCGATGAACATGAGGTGGTTAAAGATTCTAAATACAACTATCGGATTAAAAGCAACAATGGCAGTGGAAGAGGGCATAAGGGGAAATTAAGACTTTATTTGGATGAATTAGGGTTATTTGGACGAGATTCTAACGATAAGTTTATTCCTGATAAGTATTTATATTCCGACCATAAAAGCAGGATTGAGTTGTTAAGGGGATTGCTTGATTCTGACGGTTCTGTTTGTAGCAATGGGGCGGCTGCAGAATTTACATCAATATCAAAAAAACTTGCGTATGATGTTGCAAATGTTGCGCATTCTTTAGGTGGCTACGCAAGTGTAAATACTAGAAAGATTTTAAGCAAAAAAAATGAATGCGAAGAAGCAGAAATGCAAAATGCGTATAGAGTTATAATCGAGTTTCCGGAAGGGTGCGAAAATCCATTTTTTGTAAGCAGAAAATCTGAAAAATTTAGATGTAAAAAAAGAGGATTAAAAAGATTTATACATAACATTGAGTATATTGGCAAAGAAGAATGCCAGTGTATTTATATTGATGACCCAACGCATTTGTATGTAACTGATGACTATATTACAACTCACAATACAACACTGTTAAAGTTTTTCATTACTGCAGTTATAGGCTGGTTTCCAAAAGATTACAACTTGTTTTATTCGCATTCAGGAGATATTACAAGAATGTTTTATGATGGCTGCTTGCAAATAGTTCAAGATTCTCAAGAATATTCTTGGAACGAAATATTTACAGATTGCAAGATTACATCAACGAATGCAAAACAAGGACAATTCAATATAAATTCATACAAGCCGTTTCCATCATTACAGACCGCTTCTGTCGGTTCAGAGAATGCAGGTAAGGTAAGAGCAAGTAAGTTTCTTCTTGTTGATGATATGATTGGTAAACTGGAAGAAGCATTAAATAAAAACACTCTTGAAAAACAATGGGGTGCTTATACTGTCGATGCACGACAGAGAAAAACAATGGATAGCGAAGATAGACCTTGTAAAGAGATTATCAATGCTACGAGATGGAGCGTTGGAGATGTAATCGGCAGGGTTATGCAAATGTACGAGGGCAATCCGAGGGTAAAAGTAATTGCAATGCCGGATATTGACGAAAAGACCGGGCAAAGCAACTTTGATTACGAATACCAAGGATTTACAGTTGCTTTTTTCAATGACCAAGCGCATCTTATGGACGAAATATCGTATAACTGTCTGTTTAAGCAGCAACCGATTGAACGCGAGGGATTGTTATTCCCGGAAGATAAAATCCGAAGATATCTTAACTTGCCACACGGAGAGCCGGAAGTTATTACCGCACAATGCGATACAAAGGGCAAGGGTACAGACTACTTTGTTATGCCGGTATTACAAAAGCATGGCGAAGATTGGTATTGCGTAGATTGCGTATGCGACAACACGGCTGATTATGAAATGCAATATGAGAATGCGGCAAATGTTTTAGTAAGCAACGAAGTGCAAGATTGTGAATTTGAAAGCAATGCAGGCGGTGATCGTGTTGCGTTAGAAGTAAATAAGCGAGTAGAAAGCAAGGGTTGGATATGTAATATCACAAGCAGACCAACGGAAACGAACAAAGAAGCAAGAATTTTTCAATGTTCAAGTTGGATTTTGCAGAATGTGATTTTTAAGGACAGTTCGCTTTACACACCAAAAGAGCCATACGGAGTAATGATGAGTTTATTAAAACAGTATTCCGTTAGTGGAAAAAAGCAGTTAGATGACGTTCCTGACGTTTTCTCAAACTTTGCGTTGAGAATGACAAAGGGAAATAGGGTAAGGCAATCAGCAATTATTTCAAGTCCGATATAGGGGGTATCTATGGCAATATCTAAAGGAGTATTAAAACAATATACAGATTTACAGAAAGAAATTGTTGACACAAAAGATAAAATCGAAAAATTAGAAAAACAAATTGAAAAA
>JAZUQL010000040.1:0-1814 GCA_045605685.1 Lachnospiraceae bacterium | reverse complement strand
GTAATCTCATTGTTAACATTAGGAGGGAGTTGCCTGACAGCCAAAGGAGCAGGCCTAGCGTTCCAAGAAGTACTCGTCTATGCAGGAAAGACGTTAGCGATTGATGCAGTAGCAGTAGGAGCCACACACGGAGTCGGCTTGCTGTGTCAGGAGTTAGGGGTTCCGGTACCGTTGACCATCGTCATGGCGCTGGCGGCAGGAATGACCGTATCCCTGATTGGGACAAAGTATGTCTTAAAGGATAGTCTGGGGAATGTGAAGTTTGAATTTGAGGGTGGTGGAGATAACGTAGCATACCATTCTGTTGGTGGAGATAATAGTGCTAGAAAAATACAAAGTGTATTAGACGGCATAGATATTAGTTATACAAGTCCTGAGAGTAGATTTGGACAAGGCTTTTATGTGGCGGCAGACGATAACGTAACAGTAGCAGAACTTACTTATCATGGGATAGACGCAAAATATTCTATTAGATATGATATGAATCTAAAAGGACAAAAGGTTTTGGATTTGACTGACCCTAAAATTGCAAAAGAGTGGGGGTTTTTAAGAGGAGAATCATCACTTCTTGAATGTCAGAATATTGCTGAAATTGCTTTGGACGAAGGATATAATGTAATTAAAGAGCATTCATATCGAGATACCGGTATAAATTATGTGATTTACGACAATTTTGATGAAATACTACAACCACAAATGGTTACACCGATAGGCGGTTAGCAATGGACAATAGAGTAATTAAATGTAAACTTACTGTTGCACACGGAAAATGTTTAAATTGTGGAACAGAACGTATTTTGTATTTTACTTCCAACGCGGCATATGGGGAAAGAATTGTTTCTACTAAAAGTGGGAAGAAATGTGCTTATGCAAATATCCTTAGTGAAAGCATTATACAAGAATTAGAAAGATATTGTACAGAATTATGTATGGAAAATGGGATAACAATATCATCAAGCAAACGAGCGAGAATCGTATCAGGCATATATGGAATAACATGTGATGAAATTGACGGTGAAAAAATAGAGACAATTCCTAACACAAAATGTCCCAATTGCCTTGAAAGAAAATTAGTAGAAGATGATAACTTCGGAGAGCAATTACTAGAAATTGAGGCAATTGAAGTAACACATAATTCTTGGGAAATGCTAGCAGAGAATGAGCGTAAAAAAAAGATTAATCAAGAGTTAATAAGACAAGGATATTTGAAATAGAAAAGATGTAAAAATTGTAAGATTAGCAGTATTTTGTGACTATACAAGTTGTAAAATAACGCTAATCTTTTATTTGTTTCTATAAGCAAACCAATTACGATTGTAGTTGATTATTCTAAGGTTAAAAATGTAATATTTTATATTACATGAATGTGTTTTATTTTTGGTTCTGTCTCGAAAATAATGTATTTTGGAATATAAGCAATCGTATAGGAAAGAACTGTATAATAATAACCTTAAATTTTGCGAAATTTAATTTTCAAAAACACTATATTCTGTTACGATAAAAGAGGTGGATAAAATGAGTAAATAATAAGATATAGAAGAAAACAACGTGCTTAAATGAAAGGAGGCAGCAAAGGGGAGTCCCCTTTGCTTGAGGAGATGAGAAAACGATTCTATCTATTTCTGTTTGCAGGCTTAATAACAGGGCTGTTCGCTTTGGGCGGATGTAACAGTTGCAAACAGGAGCAAGACAACAATACAGAGACAGAAGAAACCAAAGAGCCGGAAGTGATTCCGGAGGAATTGGTGGGAGAAGGCATTCGTATCACCGGTGCATTTGGAGAAGCCAGAGCGGTGGAATTAGAATATCTGGAA
>JAZUQL010000039.1:0-2291 GCA_045605685.1 Lachnospiraceae bacterium | reverse complement strand
TCTTTAACTGCAAATTTCTGAACAAGTCCACAACTCTTACAGCAATAACAAACTACAGAACTTCTCTTTGGTTTTAATTTATTTATCTCACCTTCCGGATAAAAAAACATTCCATGCATTCCTGCCATTTGTCCTTTTATTAATTCTCCACCACAATTTTCACATTTACTTTCCATTACAATTCCTCCATAGAATTTAGCTCTTTCATTGTATATATAATCTCTACTTATATAAGATTTCTTTCAACCAATTAATTCTTCTTTCCATTGCATTTTTTAAGATTGTACTTTTTAACGCTGTTTCAAATCCATGACAAGTCCCTTTTTCCTCGTACAATTCTACTACCACGCCTTCCTGTTGTAGTCTATCTGAAAAATCAATACCCTCGTCATGTAAACAATCAAATTCTGCCACTTCTATATATGTTCTGGGGAAAAAATTTAATCTTTCAGCCTCAATAGGCGATGCATACATGACATCAACCACATTAACATCATTTAGATATGCATCCCACATCATTTTGGATAATTTTGCATTCCATATAGGAGTATCTGTATATCGCTTCATAGATTCTGTTTCCATTCTTCTATCTGTCACTGGATAGATTAACATTACTCCATTCGGAAGTTGTTCTTTTCTTTCATTTAACATAAGTGTAACAGAAGCCGCCAAATTTCCGCCAGCACTATCACCACCTATTACAATCCTATTTTTATCAATCCCTAACTTACTTGCATTCTTGATTGTCCATTGATATGCACAGTAACAATCTTCTACCGGAATAGGAAATGGGTATTTTGGTGCTAACCGATAATCTACATAAACAACTTTGCATTTGGTTCTTTCCGCATACCATTTTGCAATTTGGTAATGCGCTCCTGAAGCCCTTAATACAAATCCACCGCCATGATAATAAACTACACAAGGGAGTTCTTCCTTACAACCTCTTGGTTCAATAATATATGTCTTTAACTTCGCATCCATATATCCTGCAATTTCCTGTTGTATAACGTTAACTGCGTCATCTGATTTACATTTAAACATATATTTCATTGCGACGCTTATAAATGGGTAAAGTTTTATATTTGATGGTGCTTTTTGTTTTGCTATTTTTGATAATTCTTTATTTATATTATATTTCATTCTACTCTCCATCAACTTCAAAATTCAAATTCATCACCAATTTTAAGCTAATAAAAAAATCATAATCCGCTCCCGCAAGTCATTTCCCTCAAACAAATCACCACAGGCTATCTCATCATAAAATTCCAACTCATCCACCGTCATAAGATATGAAATATATTCCTCTGATGGATAATAAAAAAACAAAAACTGTTCTCTCTTTTTTTCATAATAAGATTTTATTATTCTTGCCATCACTTTTTGAAGCAACTCCACAGAAAAAGGGTTAAAAAAATAATACCTGTTGACCTCTTCCGGCACATCATAAGCCTCTGCTCTCGCCAATACAAATTCTGTCCTCGTTTTCGAAATGGCTGTCTTCTGATTTCCCAGTGCTCCCCCATAAATTCGTTCATCATATTCCACTCCTATGGTAGTTGCCTTCGTCTGATAGGACAGAAAAAAATCCACACGACCTTTTCCGCATCCATAGTCTAATACCACATCCCTTTTGCGAATAAGTCCACTATTCGCCAAACGTTCCAAAACCCTATATGGTGTAGGTTCATATGGGTAACGATATTGATCAGAATTAGAATCATCCCGACCGGTTGTTTTTATTTGCAGGAGCTTATCCCATGTATTTTCATTATCTATCATTATTCTTGCCTACTCCTCACATCTATTTTTTTTCCATCTTCTCTTATACTTACTTCTTTAACAACAGCTTTGAAAAATATTGTGCAGCAATCGTGTATTCCATATCATCCTCTATGTACATAACGATAGGATTATTCTCCTCATCTTCTTCTACCTCATAAAGCATATAACTATGAGAAAAATCCAATTGCTTTTCCTCATTAAGTGGAAGTAATGCAAAATATTTTTTATTATTAACCTCAAAATAAGAATAAACGCCACATTCCATACTTGGTCCATCTTCCTATGGAAGTGTCACAATAATGTCTTCTAACTTTTTTCCCATAAAATCCATAGTATGCCTCCTAAAATTTGCAAGTACCTAAAACCTACAAATCATAATATATTCTTCATCATTTTCATCTACTATTTCAAATCCCACCTTCTTATACATACGGACTGCATAATTCATCTTTTGAACAGCCAATGATGCCTGCTTATATCCTTGAATTTTAAGTTTCATTAACATT
>JAZUQL010000038.1:0-1964 GCA_045605685.1 Lachnospiraceae bacterium | reverse complement strand
TTAAATGATGTTTTCCTTGAAATTACCGGAAAAGAACTTAGAGATTAAGGAGGCCGCCATGTTACATACCATACGTTATTGTTTACTTGGTTTGATGCGAAACAAAGCCCACTTAGGGTGGATTCTCATCTTTCCAATCTTACTTGGAATCGCATTTAAAGTCGGATTATCCAATCTTAATACCGCAGATTCCTTTACCAGCATTCCGGTTGCTGTTGTTTCTGACGAAAGCGAATTTGCTACTAATTTTGTTACAACTGCTTCCGAAATCACCTATGAAGATACCACCTTTCTGGAATTAACAGAATGTTCCTCCGATGAAGCAACGACACTTCTGGAGGAACAGAAAGTTGTTGGTATTATCTATGCAACAGATACACTGAAACTCACGATATCTTCTGATATGAAGAACAATACGGTTGAACAGAGTATTCTATCAACGTTTGTATCGGAATATAACTGCAAATCTTCTGCGATTGCGGAGATTTTGTCTCAAAATCCGCAAAGTATGAACACGATATTAGAAGAAATGGAACAGACACATACGTATTTAAAAGAAAAAGACCTCTCTTACAGCGATACAACCGTCTATATCCAATATTACTATAACTTAATTGCAATGGCATGTTTGTTCACCTCTTTGTCCGGAGTGTACATTGCTTTATATAATCAGGGTAACCTATCACCTCTGGCAGCTAGGAAAAACATCTCACCAATGCACAAATCGGTTTCTTTTATTGGGTCTTTTATTGCATACATCCTTGCAGAATTTGTTATGATTTTTGTTGCATACTTATTCATTTGCTTCATTTTGGGTGTTCCGGAATTACTGATCCGTTTTCCTTTTGCCGTATTAGCAATATTTGTTTCTACTTTATGCGGAACTTCGATGGGATTTTTCCTTGGTTCTTTTGGTTCTTTTTCCGAAGACCTAAAAATCGGATTATGCTTTTCCATCTCATTACCGCTTTGCTTCTGCAGCGGACTTATGGTTAGTATGATGCGTATCCTCATCGAACAACACCTGCCATGGTTTAATCGGATTAATCCTGCCGCTTTAATATCCGACAGTTTCTATTCGATAGCAGTGTATGAAAAGATGAATCGTTACTTCCTTAATATCGGCACACTATTATTACTATCTGCACTCTTTCTCATTGGCGGATATTTACTGACAAGGAGGAAAAAATATGCAAACCTTTAAAACATTTTTCCGATTAACCAAAACCCGAAAAATCGAAATCATAATTTATTTTGGAGTTTTTGTTCTTCTTATTACAATGATGTACAAGTTTAACAAACCAATCGACTCCACCTTTGAATTAACAACTTACAGTATTGCCATCTGCGATATGGATGATTCAAATGCCAGCCGTGCCCTTTGTGAGCACTTAGAATCTCAACACACACGGGTTCATTTCGATACGTATGATGAGGAAACCATACAGGATAATCTCTACTATGAAAGAATCTGTTACTATCTTCTGATTCCGGAAGGATTTGAAGCTTCCTTGGAAGAAGGAAATTATAACGAATTGTTAGAATCTTCCACACACTCCAACTGTTCGGCCGGCTATTATATCGACCAACAACTTGAAGGGTATCTTTCTACGCTTTCGTTATATCTGGCCGGAGATTACTCTTTAGACGATGCAATCGCTGCAACAAATGCTACCATCAACAAAACAACAGAGACCAGGAGTATTTCATTTCAATCGGATGAATCCTCACAAACAGAACCGTTTTATTTCTTTTTGTATGGACCTTATATTTTCTTACAGATGTTTATCGTGATTTTAACGCCGATTCTGTCTGCATTTCGACGGAAAGACTTAAAAGAGCGAATCAACTGTTCCTCTGCTCCATCCAAAAAGCGTGCTGCGGATCTGGCATTATCCTGTTGTCTGTTTAGTCTTATTATATGGGCATGTTTTATGATTTATGGAATTTTTGTTGTCGGAACC
>JAZUQL010000037.1:0-1904 GCA_045605685.1 Lachnospiraceae bacterium | reverse complement strand
TAATTGTCTTCCTAAGACCGCTTGGCCTCCGACTTCGATTTTTGTATATTATGCACAAAAAATAAGCGTTTTGGACGGTCATTTTTGTGCAATTTGCTATAATAAATTGTAACCAAATTGTAATCAAATTATCACGTAATTATCACATTTGTATGCTATACTGATAATAGGGAGAGGTATATCTCCTAGACTTGCGTTATAAGGGATGTTGTGAAACCCTTGCGGGTCTAATCAATTAGACTTAGAAAGGTGGTGAGAAGATGTCAAAAAATAATTCTCGGACTTATAGCTACTACTTTGACAAATTTGGTTTGAACTTGTACGATTTCAATGACAAGGAGCGGTGTCAGAGAAATTACATCATGTACATGTTGAACCGAACACAAAGACTGTTTGAGTACAAGGGATTGCCTGACACAATTCCACAGAGGATGCTTGAGTTCATGCTCCAGATTAACGGCTTTGCCTGCTTTGCGAAACACAATGGAAAGCTTTACGCCTTCTACGGCGGACTCGGCGGTGAACCGGATGAATACTACCGACCCACAACCTGCGTTGTGTCGAACCCTGCTTTGAAGTTCAGTGATACGTTTAAGATTCATGAGAATTGCGTCATCGTCAGGAATGACAGTTTTCTCTATGGTCTTATCCCACTTTTCAGCAGGTATGCGACAGCAATGGTTGAGAATGATATTAGTTTCCGGATGGCTAGTATCAATAGTAGAATCGAGATGCTGTTATCTGCGCCGGATGATGCTACGAAGAAAGCGGCGGAAAAATTCCTTGAGGATTTGGCTGACGGTAAACTCGGTGTCATCGCTGAAAATGCTTTTCTTGATGGTATCAAGGCACAAGAAGTTGGGCGAACTATGAGGACTTTTACTGATTTGATTGAATATCAACAGTATTTGAAAGCTTCATGGTTCAACGAAATCGGCTTGAATGCCAATTACAATATGAAGCGTGAGAAGTTGAGCACAACCGAAAGCCAAATGAACAATGACGCTTTGCTGCCACTTGTCGAAGATATGCTCGAGAATCGGAGACAGTGTATCGAAGAAGTCAACGAAATGTTTGGTACGGAGATTTCTGTCGATTTTGCATCTTCGTGGGAAAAGCTTATCGAGGAAATGGAGTCTAATCAATTAGACGGTGAGGGGATGATTAGCGATGGAGATGAAACTCAGACTGACGGAGAGGGGTTGCGGAAAGACGGAGTATCTGACGAGAATGCTGGTGAGCAGCGAACAGGAACTGGAACGTCTGGCGAATCGGATATGGCTGACGTTCGAGATGCAGAGGAGCAGAGACCTGCTTCAGACGATGATGGGAAAACTACTCAAGCAGACGAGACGTCGGTGGATGAGTCTGATGCTCCTTCTGAAGAAGGACAAGAACACATGGAAGCTACCGATGCGGGTGTCGAAGTTATCGTTGATGTCGATGTGAATATCGGCGACGAGGAGAGGAGCGATGAAGATGAATCTGATGGAAGCGTTCCAGATTCGGAGTCCTCTTGATTACGGGATTGTGAGAGCCATATATGACGCTCATAACCCGCTTGCAGTTCCGCCGGAGATTCCGTTCTTGCCGAGTGAAGAAGCCGTAGAAAGACTCGACAATGCTTATTATTTCATGTGGTCTGGTGACAAAATCACTTCGCCTTTGATTGATAAGATGTATGTCGAATCTGCAACTGTTCATCTTGACAAAGAACTTCTTGCCAAAATGTTCTGGGACATTTATGGTGCTCAGCTTATGAAGCAATGGGAGAACTTTGTCAGAGAGTACGACCCTGTGAATGATTATGACATAACTGAGGAAATGCACTATGACCATAGTGGCGGAAGTAGTGGCACTGACAACAATGTGAGAACTGGCAACGTGCAACAGACAGGCACGAG
>JAZUQL010000036.1:0-8775 GCA_045605685.1 Lachnospiraceae bacterium | reverse complement strand
CTTCCGTACAATTCCATCGCTTCGTTCAACATCCGAATATTCGAGTCCGGACTCAAATGACGCATTCCACAGACAATGATGCCACTTTCAACACCATGAACTTTCCCTGCTTCCGTAAGGCCATCTCTGACCGCCTCTATTACCTCAACTATAGATAAGCCCTCTTGTGTTGAAAACACCGGTGCAAAACGGACTTCTATATATCTGACTGCATCCTCTGCCGCCTGGCATATGAGGTCATATGCCGCTTCATATAAGCCTTTTTTCGTTTGGATGCATCGGATGGGAAGGTCAAAACAAGTTAAATACTCTGCTAGTGAACCACATTCCTTTGGTGCCTCAAGCTGCTCCTGCAACGCCTCGATGGTCCAATCCTCTCCCATGTCTGCTAACAAGGATTGTATCATCTTCGGTCGAATCGAGCCATCCAAATGGCAATGTAACTCTATCTTTGGTCTATTCTTCATCTTAATTCCCCCAAAACAGATGTCCCGATCGCATTCTCCGGCATCGGCACATCAAAATTATCAGCAATTGTTGCACCTATAACTGCAAAAGTATCTGCTTGAGGGAGCAGTCCTGCTCCTTCCATGGATGGAGAATATGCCAAAAATGGCACATACTCTCTTGTATGATCTGTTCCGCGGTACGTCGGGTCATTCCCGTGATCCGCTGTGATAATAAGCAAATCATCCTCTTTAATAACAGAGAGTAACTCTCCCAACTTCTCATCAAAACATTCTAATTCTCTCGCGTATCCGATTGGATTTCTTCGATGCCCCCATAATGCATCAAAATCAACAAGGTTAACGAAACAAAGGCCCTTAAATTCGCTTTTTGCAATTTCAATCGCCTGTTCCATTCCCTGTACACTACTGGTCGAACGATGTGAGGCAGTAATTCCTTCTCCTACAAAAATATCATAAATCTTACCTACCGATATCACATCTAATCCCGCCTTCTGCAGTGCATTTAACACAGTATCCTGCGGTGGCTTTAATGCATAATCATGACGGTTGGAGGTACGAACGAATTCCCCTTTTTTCTTACCGATGTATGGTCGAGCAATGACCCTTCCAACCTTCCATTCATCTCTCATTGTTAGTTCGCGTGCAATCTCACAATAATGATAGAGCGTATCCAACCCCATCGTCTCTTCATTTCCACATATCTGCAATACGGAATCCGCAGATGTATAGACAATCAATGCATTATGATGGATTTCTTCTTCCGCTAGTTCTTCAATGATGACCGTTCCACTAGCCGATTTATTCCCGACCACTTTACGGTTACAGCGTGCTTCCAGTTCTGCGATTAATTCCGGTGGAAATCCGGTCTCCGTAAATGTTACAAACGGTGTTGTAGTATGGACCCCCATCATCTCCCAGTGACCGGTCATTGTATCTTTACCGTTGCTCGCCTCTGCTAAGACACCATAATAGCCTAACGGCGACTCAATTGGATCCACATTATTAAGCTGCTTCAAATTAGCCATCCCAAGTCTTTGCAGATTCGGTATGGATAATGTATCAACAGACTCTGCTATGTGACCTAACGTATCCACTCCAATGTCACCAAACTGTTTTGAATCCGGCATTGCTCCGATTCCCAGAGAATCAATTACGATTGTAAATATACGTTTGTATTTCTTCATCGTCTACTCCTTTACGCACTTAACAATCCTGCTTGTCCCAAGTCGGCTGGCTCCCAGTTTTACATACTTCTTTGCATCCTCTATGGAAGAGATTCCTCCTGCCGCTTTTATCTTAATATGCGGCCCCACATATTTTGCAAATAGCTCAATATCCTCAGGTGTTGCTCCACAAGTTGAAAAACCGGTTGACGTTTTAATAAAATCTGCATTCGATTCCGTCACGATCTCACACATTTTAATTTTTTCATCCTTGGTTAAGAGGCATGTTTCGATAATAACTTTGAGTAGCCTTCCCGCGCATGCTTCTTTGACGGCATTAATCTCCCTTAAAACGGCCTGGTATTGTTTGTCTTTTAGCCAGCCGATATTGATGACCATGTCAATTTCGTCTGCACCATTCGCAATCGCATCTGCCGTCTCGTATACTTTTGTTGCCGTAGTCATATTCCCATTTGGAAAACCGATTACCGTACATATTTTCATCGCTTCCTTGACATATTCTTTTGCTTGTCTGACATAACACGGAGGAATGCACACGGATGCTGTTTTGTAAGTTATTGCATCATCGCATAATTCTCTGATTTGTTCCCATGTACTCCCTTGCAAAAGCAATGTATGGTCAACCATTCCCAAAATCTTAGTTCTCTCATTCATGTAATATCCCTCTTATTCCTTGTTCAGATTCCCCGGTCCAAATCCCATTGGCATTAATTCTTCTAATATGTATTCTGCAACTCCTTCTGTCACGTCAAAAAGAACAATTCGAAACTCCCTCGGATTGCAGAATTCATACATAACCTGTCTGCACATTCCGCATGGAGGACAGAATTGATATTCTGCTTCTTGGTGTTTACAACCCACGATTGCAATCGCTTCAAATTCCCGTTCTCCGGCACTTACCGCTTTCGATAGTGCAACACGTTCTGCACATAGTGTTGCAGAATAAGATGCATTCTCCACATTACATCCGGTATAAACCCTGCCACTTCTTGTCAGAAGTGCAGCACCTACCGCAAATCCGGAATATGGAGAATACGATTCCTCTCTCGCCTTTATCGCCTTGGCGATTAACTCCTGATTATCCATTGTTATTTCTTCTCCTTATCCAAACGAATCATATTTCGAATCGCCTCTACGGCAACACTTGCCGCAATCGATGTATCATGTACCTGTTTGTTCGGCAGATTCTTCTTCTCTCTTTCCTGATTCGCCACAACTAAAAAACACGCCCCAACACGAACTCTTAAGAAACTGCCTACAATGAATAAAGCGGCAGATTCCATCTCAGATGCTAATGCACCCATTCGAATCCATGCATTCCATTTATTCTCTAATTCATAAGAAACCGGCATCACCTCCGGCTCATGCTGTCCAAAAAAAGAATCCTTACATTGCACAACCCCTACATGATATGGAACCTGTTTCTGAACTGCCGCCTGAATCAATGCGTTTAGTGCCTCCACATCCGATACCGCCGGATATTCTATTGGAGCATATTCTCTCGTGGTTCCTTCCATTCTTATCGCACCATTGGCAATTACAACATCGCCTCCGCAGACTTCTTCTTGCATTCCACCGCAAGTTCCTACGCGGATAAATGTGTGTGCTCCGCACTTCGCGAATTCTTCCAACGCAATGGCAGAAGATGGCCCTCCGATTCCGGTGGACGCAATACTGACTCTGACACCGTCCAATGTTCCCGTATACGTCACATATTCTCTGGAGTCTGCTACCAATTCTGCATGTTCAAGATATTCTGCAATCTTAACACATCGCTTCGGATCTCCTGTTAAAATCACATATTGTCCAATGTCTTCCGGGCCTACGTTCGTATGATATTGTTTGCCGGAACCTTCTGTATAATCAACCATACACCCTTCTCCTTTCGTCATCTTACAAACCTGTTAAAATTATAATATATCTTACTTCAGATTTCAATTAGATTGGGCTTACTGATAGCCTTGCAATACCTTATTCAAGATGTCTGCCAAAGGTTCCATTGCATTCTTCGCCTCTTCAAAGGTATTGTTTTGTGCGCCAACTTCTACCAGAAGCGAAAAAGGCTTATAATGCATATTATATCGATATCCTTTTAAATATATTTTACGGGTAAATCCCGGGTAATACTCTTCTGCCGCAAGTTTCATCTGAAATGAAAATGCCAAATTCGACTCGATGTTCGGATTCGGCAAATAAGCCAGATTCCCCTGTGCCGTCGTTTTGGATAACCCATTGAAAAACATGATTTTAGCTGTTTGTTTTCCATTAATCTCGGTAACCAGATGCGTTGTTTCCGGAACTGCATCTCTATGTAGATCGATTACAACCTGAATGGACGGATTGTCCGACAATATTTTTTCCAAATCCGGTGCGGCATTGGAATACGCATGTTCTCTGTCTCCCACATCATATTCACCGGTATGATGCATCACGTTATAACCATATTCCTCACGTAGAATTTGTGCCAGATATTCCCCAATATCCATAACACTTCCTGCTGAATCCACGTATCCCTCCTGCGAATGTGTGTGATAAATCAATATCTGTGGTCCCTCATTCGTTTTCTCCACCTTTATCTGCCGGCTTAGAAATTGTTCCGAATTCAACAAGGAACCATCCGCCGTCGTGCTGCTGTCTATCGTATAAAAATTCTGCCTAAGATAATCAAAATCCTTTAATTTCTCACGATTTACCATAACCAGTTTCGAGTCTCTCACCGTTACCACCTCCTCTGTGTTATCCTCTTGTGTTCCTTCTTGCAGCATCTGCAGATTGTTTTCATTTTCTTGCATAAAATAGCCGATTTGTTCGTTTTCCATGGCTGCCAGATATTCATAACGAATCCCTTCATCCACCCCATCGTATGAGCACACCTCATTACTGTAAGACATTGCCGGAAATAACATTTCTGCGATATCCTCATACGTTTTATTGGTTCCATTCATATTCTCCATCATAATCTGGGGCATATAGATTTCTATGAGTCCGTTGTACATTCGAACAGCTAAGTTCGTCCGAATGGTTTGTATGAACCGGGGAATCAGACGTCCCCCAATTGCACACAAAATAATTACTGGAAATAAGAATAGAAGAAGTTGTTTTCTTCTTCTATTTGGTCTTATATGCATCCTATCACCATCCTTTACTCCACTATATGTCCCACTATTCTTTTTTATTACCAAGAAATGCAACATTCAGTGCTTCCGAAATCAGAAAACTAAGTTGTTTGATGGATTCATCAATATTCTTTGGTGTTACGAACATTCCGTGCAGTTGTGGAGAAAGCAATTCTCTTGCCAATTCCTGTTTTTCAATTTCATTGAGTTGTTCTAACTCTGTAAGAGACATTGCTTCTATATAAGAATTCATCGCATCTGCGACAATTGTTGCAGCTTCCACAACGGTCGGCACCCCAATGGATAAAACCGGAACTCCCACACTTTCAAAATTCAATGCGTGACGATGATTTCCGATTCCGCTACCCGGTATAATTCCCGTATCCGTTAATTGTATGGTTCTACCCAATCGCTTCGCATTTCTGGCTGCCAATGCATCTACTGTAATAATAAAATCAGGATGTGTTTGTTCGACCACACCTTTTATAATCTCTACACATTCCATCCCGGTTTGTGCCATAACTCCCGGTACCAATCCGCTGATTTTACTGATATTTTCTTTTCCAAATGCATATTTGCCAAATTCTTTAATAATATGGCGTGTGATAAACATGTTGTCTACCACGCCCGGTCCAAGTGCATCCGGCGTCACGCCCCGATTCCCTAACCCAATTATTAATACCGATACCTCAAGTTCTTTCGTCAAATCATTCGTTATCTCATTGCCTTTTGGAAGCAATTTTCGAATAATTCCGGCTAATTCTATCGATATCTCTCTATGGTAATCTTCGTCATTTTCTATCATCTCAGGTGCTTCTACCGTAATATATGTTCCTCTTGGTTTTCCCATCGATTTCGCTGCATTTTCTGTTTCAATTTTTACAATGCTGACTACCATTCCGTGTTCTTTTTCTTCTTTTCGGAAGGATACTCCTTTTATATGCTCTTTATTCTTTACCATTCTCTCCTGTGTTTCCAACGCCAGGTCCGTCCGAATCGGATATTTTTGATTTATCATATAAATAACCTCCCTTTCTCTTCTACAGTTATAATAAGCATTTAATCTCAAATCGTTCTTGTTTATTTTTTACACTTTTTAAGTAAATATGTATTGACACATAGGATTAATTGAACTATTATATTAGGGTATGTTTACATTAAAACGTCCGTGTCCGGCTTTAATGTAACGTCTGAAGATTACATTTAAATTTACAATTTTGGAGGTGGACAGATTGGCTAACATTAAATCTGCTAAAAAAAGAATTTTAGTTACAGAGATCAAGACTGCAAGAAATAAAGCAATTAAATCAGAAGTTAAGACTTCTATTAAGAAATTAGAAGCTGCTGTAGCTGCTAACGATAAAGCTGCTGCAGAAGAAGCATTAAAGAATGCTACTTCTTTGATTGAAAGCGCTTGTTCAAAAGGTGTATACCACAAGAACAATGCTGCAAGAAAAGTTTCCCGTTTAGCAAAACTTGTGAACGGAGTTGCTTAATTTATCACCCTAGATATAAAGCCATCGGAGCCGTCATTCCGATGGTTTTTTTGTTTCAAATCCACAATAAAAGCACATCTTTCGATGTGCTTTTATTCTTTACTATATTGTACAATAAACAATTCTACTGCAAGGCGGTCATTTAGATTTCCGCTTTTGATATCTTCATCACTTTTTAATCCATCTTTTATCGCTGCTTTAAGCGTATCTAATGAAAAAGCTTTGGCCTGACTTATATATTTCTTCACTGCCCATTCCGGACATCCTGCTTTCTTTGCAATTTCCTTATTCGAAAAGCCCTGTACAAACATGGATTTCACAATTAATAAAACTTTAAATTGCCGTGTTATCAATGCCAGAATTCGCATTGGTGGTTCCTTCAAGGATAACAAATCATAATACAAATCCAGTGCTTTTTCCTGCATATGAAGTGCAATCGCATCCACCATCTCAAATATCCGGTTGGTAATCTGTTCTACAGTAATCGCTTCTACATCTTCTGCTTGAATCACATCTTTGTCCAGACAATAACAGATGAGTTTCTCCAGTTCCTTATCGATGTTCTCCATTTGGTCACCGGTCTTTTGTATGAATAATTGATACGCTTCATTTGTAATTGTTTTCTGTTCGCTTCGCAAACGCTTTGCAATCCATTTTTTTAAGGTTTCTTCCGATTGCTTTTGAAATTCAATTGCCGATCCGCATTTCTGCACATTCTTAAACATTTTAGAACGTCGGTCTATCTTCTCTTCTACAAACAGGAAACAAACATGTTCCGGTATGTCCTGCATATAATCTGCTAATTCTTCTGCGGCTTTTTCAAAAAGTCCGCTATTTATGATTAGAAGAACTCTTTTCTCTGCAAGAAATGGCAATGTCTCCGCCATATCAATCACTTCTTTTTGATTGATGTGTTCACCCTCGTATACGGAGAAATTCATTGTATCATCCGGCTGTACGAATGCCTTTAATAACTTGTCCTTATACTGACGAATCAGATAGGTTTCCTCTCCATATAACAAATATACCGGTTTAAATCTGCCTTCTTTTATATCCTGGTCTATTGATTGCATAATTCTATTCCGTAATCATTACATCATCATATCCAACAAGTTGATTGTCTTCATCGTATACTTCGAATCGTAACAGTCCCGTTGCTGCAGCATCCTGTTCGGTATAGCGTAACCAACAACTTGCTCCGGTTTGCATACTAAATTCTACATCCCAACCACCAAATGCAACCTGATTATCCGGGAAATATGCTTTGTATTTCAAGTGGATTGGATCAGTTGTTTTTATTTTGGTTAGTTGTACATGGAAATACCACGTATCATTAACAGAAAGTGTTTCCATATCGGTATAATGATCCGTACTGCTATTATTGGTTACAATACTTACTTCATTATAATCACTTAACACTTGTTGTGTACGTAACTGTTCTTCTTTGCTTTCTTCTAAAATCTGTTTGGAATCTTTATATCCATCAAGGTCTTCCAACAGTTCATACGCTTCCTCATACTTTCCGGCATCTAACAATTCTTTCGCTTCTTTGTATTGTTTTTCCGGCTGTATGTAACACTTATTGAAAATAACAATAAAGACAATGATTGCAATAACCACGACAAAAATGATAATACATCTGATTAATTGTTTTATATCGAGTTGTTCTTCCTTCGCCTTTTTCTGTTTTGTATGTGAAATTATCTCCGTTTCGTCTGCGACACTTGGAGCATTCGCTTCCGGTTGTTCTTCACTATCTGGCGCGGCCACTTCCTGTTGCGGTTCGCTACTTGATACAGTCTCCTCCGGTTGTTCCTCGCCACCTGATGTGGTTGCTTCCGGTTGTGGTTTGCCGGCTTCTACCACCGGTTCTGCCATTGGTACTGCGGCTGCCACAAGATGAACCTCATTCCGTGCCGCAAACTCCTCTAACGTCACATTCTCCGGAAGAACTTTCATCTTACCTGATCCGGTCCACACTTCTCCGGTTGCAAACTCAATCTCTTTTACATGGAATTTAATTCGTTTAAAATTATTCTGCTCAATCTCTATTGGTTGCTGTCCGCCAAAATTAGTCCATGGATCTACCGAAAGATTCTGATAACGGTATGCACCCTGACTGATGCAATTGCCTTCCTTATCATACAAATCAATTGCAACTGTTACAGATTTAATCTGTTTCTCATAGATATTTCTGAACTGTAACAGCAAAGCTTTTCTTCCGCTATTTAATAGTTTGATACAAATTCCTTTTTTTAATACAATCGGACAATTCTGCTGATATAATACACGTTCAATTTTGATGAGTACTTTAAAATCTTCCATAAGATCCTCCAATCGACATTTTAACTAATTAATTGTATCACGATATGCCGTTTTCCACAAACAAAAAAATATAAAATTTTCCATTTTTATTCTTCTTTAAGGTAATCTGCCCGTTTTCGGTCGTTGATAGAATGTTGGCTCCCGTTTGTTGCATTCGGGACATTGCCTTTTCTCCCGGATGACC
>JAZUQL010000035.1:0-84096 GCA_045605685.1 Lachnospiraceae bacterium | reverse complement strand
CCTTGAAGACTACAAGGTAGATAGGGCAGAGGTGGAAGCATGGTAACATGTGGAGCTGACTGTTACTAATCGGTCGAAGGCTTGACCAAAAAAACTGAGTGAATACGAGTCAAGGACGAAGTAAGAACTTAGTTGTCTGGTTGTTAGATGAACAAAGTGAATCGAACTTCCGAACATCAATCGAAGAAGAAGTTTCTCAATCTGTATGAAGTTTTGAAGATATATTGTGTATTTTTGTTATATGGTATATAATTAATGTATAGGGGTGTAGTTCATCGGTAGAATAAGAGTCTCCAAAACTCCAGAGGGAGGTTCGATTCCTTCCACCCCTGTTAAAGCCTTAACTTTTAAACAAAGTTAAGGCTTTTATTTGTTTTATCATTGATATAAGTGAGGGAAGCACATGAAATTAGTTGATATTGAACGAAAACATTATATATTAGCTACACTGTTTTTATTTCTTATAGAGGTGTTGATTGCAATATTTATGGAGGATAATTTTATTCGTTCATATATAGGAGATGTTTTAGTCGTTATTTTAATTTATACGTTTATACGGGTTTTTCTTCCTAAAAAAGGGAAGGGGTTGCCGATTATAATATTCCTTTTTGCAGTTTTTGTTGAAATTTTGCAGTATATTAATATTGTAGGATTGTTAGGACTTGAAAACAATCGGTTTTTATGCATAGTAATAGGGACGGTATTTGATTATAAGGATGTCATCAGTTATCTGATAGGGACATTATTATTGATAGGATATGAGTTGTTACTTGATTACAAGAAACAAAAGGGATAGATTTGGTGAATATGAAAGAAAAAAATTGTGATCAATTTAATATATCTGTTCGTAATTTGGTGGAGTTTATTTTTCGAGAAGGTGATATTGACAATCGAAAAAAGAAATTGCAGAATGCAGATGCGATGTTAGAAGGGACGCGAGTTCATCGAGAAATTCAAAAGTCCATGGGAAAAGGATATCAAAGTGAGGTTCCTTTAAAAATTTTGTTTCATGAAGAAGCGTATACTTTCACAATTGAAGGACGGGCAGATGGTATATATGAAGAGGATGGAATTGTATATATTGATGAAATAAAAGGAAGTTATAGAAAACTTAGTCTTTTAGAGGAGCCGGTTTTTGTTCATAAAGCACAAGCAATGTGCTATGCCTATATTTATGCCAATCAAAATTTATTGGATCACATTGGTATTGTGTTAACATACTGTCATTTAGAGACAAAGGAAAAGAAATATTTTAAAGAAGTGATACCATTTTTGCAACTTCAAGAATGGTTTATGGAATTATATCATTGCTATAAGAAATGGGCAGACTTTCAATTTCAATGGAAAAGAATAAGACAAAAATCGATTCATAAAATGGAATTTCCGTTTTCGTATAGGGAAGGGCAGAAAAAGTTAGTTGAAGATGTGTATAGAAGTATATACCGAGAAAAAATACTGTTTTTACAAGCACCAACAGGAGTGGGGAAGACGATATCTACCATTTTTCCGGCGGTAAAAGCGGTGGGAGAAAATCTGGCTGAAAGAATTTTTTATTTAACCGCAAAAACAATTACGGCAACGGTTGCATATGATACTTTTATGCTCTTGAATAAGGGCGGATATCGAGCAAAAACAATTCGTTTAACTGCTAAGGAAAAGATGTGTTTATGTGACGAGATGGATTGTAATCCAAGTGTTTGTCCATATGCAAAAGGGCATTTTGACAGGGTAAATGATGCGGTTTTTGATATTTTGCAAAAGTCAGATTTTTTTGACAGGGAAATCATCGTTTTGCATGCAAAAGAATATATGGTTTGTCCTTTCGAATTTAGTCTGGATATTGCGAGTTGGGTGGATAACATTATTTGTGATTATAATTATGTATTTGATCCGAATGTATATTTGAAGAGATTTTTTCAGGAGAATGTAAGGGGGGAATATATTTTTCTTGTAGATGAAGCACATAATTTGGTGGAACGTAGCCGGAAAATGTATAGTGCAATGCTGGATAAAGACGAATTCTTAACAGTGAAAAAGATTGTGAGAAATTATAGTGTTCCATTAGTAAAATGTTTAGAGCACTGTAATAAACAGTTACTTGAATTAAAGCGAGAGTGTGAAACATACAAAACATATGAGTCAGTCGGAACAATTTATTTTTCTTTGTTAAGATTGTTTTCGGAATTGGATGAATTTCTACAAAAAGATATTGAGTTTGAAAATAGAAAAACGGTACTGGATTTTTATTTTATGGTCCGCAATTTTTTGAATGTATGCGAATTGTTAGATGATAAATATGTTGTCTATGGCAAGATTGCAGAAAACAATCGTTTTTTGTATCAGTTATTCTGCGTTGATCCGTCGGAAAATTTACAACGATGTCTTAATCGTGCAAAGGCAACCGTTTTCTTTTCTGCAACATTATTGCCGGTAAATTATTATAAAAGGTTGTTGAGCACAAAAAAGGATAATTATGCAATTTATGCCCATAGTGTTTTTGAGAATCACCAACGATTAATTCTTGTAGGGAATGATGTTAGCACAAAATATAAACGAAGAAATGAGAATGAATTTAAAAGAATCGCTTTATACATTGCAAAAACAATCCGTGTAAAAAAAGGAAATTACATGTGTTTCTTCCCATCCTACGCATTGATGAAGGCAGTGCATGAACAATTTGAACGCCTTGATGCAACGGATTATGAGGTGATTATCCAGAACAATAAAATGTCGGAAGAACAAAGAGAGGAGTTTTTATCGCATTTTTACTGTGAGAATCATAGTGTTTTGGCGTTTTGTGTATTAGGAGGAATTTTTTCAGAAGGAATTGATCTGAAAGAAAATAAATTGATTGGGGCAATTATTGTGGGAACAGGATTACCTCAAGTTAGCGATGAACAGGAGATTTTGCAAAATTATTATAATGCGAATGGAGAAAATGGCTTTGATTATGCTTATCGATACCCGGGAATGAATAAAGTTTTGCAGGCGGCTGGGCGGGTGATTCGAACAACAGAGGATAAGGGGGTCATTCTTCTCTTGGATGAACGCTTTTGCGAATACGAATATACAAGGCTTTTTCCTAGGGAGTGGGAAAGTAGGATTGTATGTAATCAAGGACGGATGGAACCGTATCTGAAAGAATTTTGGGATGAGATATAATGCGTTAGAGTGGTTGCAACATTGAAAAAAACCTTGTATAATATTTACTTATGGAAATGTAATATTTTCATGGGAGGCTACAAATGAAAAAAAAGATATTAATCTCTTCCTTAGTAGTTTTTTTGTTGGTTTTAGGCACGGTTGGATTTGTTTTTGCAAGACCATTTTTTCAAAAAGAGGTGGCAGAACAAGAGTCTGAGATAAGCGAAATTGCAGTGACGGAAGTGGAGGATGTATTTACGGAGAATTCCGACCTTGAGAATAGTACGGAGAATGTTTTATACGAAGCATTAGATGAAAATAATACTCCGACACAAACTACCTCAGTAGCAGATTATAAGACGAATGATTCGCCTTATTATATAAAAGTAAACCGGCAGATGAATTGTGTGACGGTATATTCTAAGGATTCATCCGGGAATTATACGGTTCCGGTAAAAGCAATGGTTTGCTCGGTTGGTTTGAATAATAGAACACCGCTTGGAATTTTTAAAACTTCAGATAAATATGCATGGAGAGCACTTTATGGTGGTACATATGGACAGTATGCATTTAGAATTAAAGGTGCCATTTTATTCCATTCGGTCCCTTATTATTTTACGGATAAGGGTGCTTTAAAATCGGAGGAATACAATAAACTGGGACAGGCAGCATCGATGGGGTGCGTTCGACTAAGTGTAAAAGACGCGAAATGGCTGGTAGATAACTGTCCGTCCGGAACAAAGGTGGAGATATATGATAGCCCGGATCCGGGACCATTAGGTAAACCAAGCCCAATTATGATAGATTTGAATAGCCCATATAAAGGATGGGATCCAACAGATCCGGACCCGTCTAATCCTTGGAGGAATTCGAAACCGGTTATCATTGGCGTTTCAGATAAAACGATTGAGCGAGGTGTGACGGTAGATTGTCTGTCAGGTATTTATGCAATTGATTATGCCGGTAATTATCTTCAGGTTAATGTGTCAACGAATCTGGATGTTAATGTGGTTGGCGATTATGTAGTTTACTATAGTGCAATCGATTACAATGGACAAATTACGTATACACAAGCAACTTTTTATGTCAGAGATACGATAGCACCGACGATTGAAGTGATCCAACCAATAGAAGTTACGGATGATGATTATGCTAATATTAATAGTGTATTATTATCGTATGTTAATATAACGGATGCGGGACAACATTTAGATCAATCTTACCTGTCGTTTAGTATGGAGCAACTTGTTACGGCGATGAAATGGAAACAATATGGAACATACACCTGTTTTGTTACGGCAAGGGATCCTTATGGAAATCAAACTTTGAGTATTAGTTTTCAGGTTGTATACAAACAAAAAGAGATACCTGGAATATAACAATATCATATAAATGTGGAGGAAATCTTTATGAGCAATGTACGAAGAGTATATGTAGAAAAAAAACCGGAATTTGCGGTGAAAGCAAAGGAGTTAAGACACGAGATTAAACATTACCTTGGTATTACTTCTATTGAGAAGGTAAGAGTTTTAATTCGCTATGATATAGAAAATGTATCGCCGGAAACTTACAAAAAAGCACTGCTTACAGTATTTTCAGAACCACCGGTAGATGATATTTATGAAGAAGAGTTTTCTCATAACGGAGACCATGTTTTTTCTGTAGAATATTTACCGGGTCAATTTGATCAGCGTGCAGATTCCGCAGAACAATGTGTAAAATTGTTAAACGAAGAAGAGGAGCCTATTATTCGTAGTGCAACAACTTATGTAATTGAAGGAGAGATTACAGAAGAACAGTTTGAGGCGATTAAAAACCACTGTATTAATCCGGTAGATTCCAGAGAGACAGGTTCGAAAAAGCCGGAAACATTAGTGCAAAAATTTGATGAACCGGAAGATGTTATCGTTTTTGACGGATTTGTAGAAATGCCGGAAGAACAATTAAAAGAACTTTATGATTCATTGAATTTAGCAATGACATTTAAAGATTTTCTTCATATTCAGAATTATTTTAAAAATGAAGAGAAGAGAAATCCATCGATGACGGAAGTTCGTGTGTTGGATACATATTGGTCCGACCACTGTAGGCATACTACATTTTCTACAGAGTTGAAGAACATTAAGTTCCAAGATGGTTACTATCGCACACCGATTGAGAATACATACAATAATTATTTGAATACATTCCAGGAACTTTATGAGGGACGGGATGACAAATTTGTTTGTTTAATGGATTTGGCCCTTTTGGCAATGAAGAAGTTAAAAAAAGAGGGAAAACTTGCAGATCAGGAAGAATCAGAAGAAATCAATGCCTGCTCGATAGTTGTACCGGTTGAAGTGGATGGAAAGGTAGAGGAGTGGCTTGTAAACTTTAAGAATGAAACACACAACCATCCGACTGAAATCGAACCATTTGGTGGAGCGGCAACGTGTTTGGGAGGAGCAATTCGCGATCCACTTTCCGGAAGAACTTATGTATATCAGGCGATGCGTGTGACTGGAGCGGCAGATCCGACTGTTTCGGTGAAAGAAACGATTCCGGGCAAATTGCCACAGAAGAAATTAGTTCGAGAAGCTGCACATGGTTATAGTTCTTATGGAAATCAAATTGGACTTGCAACTGGTTATGTAAAAGAAGTATACCATCCGGATTATGTTGCAAAACGTATGGAAATCGGAGCTGTTATGGGCGCTGCACCAAGACGTGCCGTACAGCGTTTGACATCCGATCCGGGTGATAAGATTATTTTGTTGGGAGGTCGCACCGGTAGAGACGGAATTGGTGGAGCGACTGGTTCATCAAAAGCACATAATACAGATTCTACATCGGAATGTGGTGCAGAAGTACAAAAGGGTAATGCACCAACAGAAAGAAAACTCCAGAGATTATTCAGAAGAGAAGAAGTAAGTCATATTATCAAAAAATGTAATGACTTCGGAGCAGGTGGTGTCTCTGTTGCAATTGGAGAACTTGCTGCAGGATTGCGTGTTCAGTTAGATAAAGTTCCTAAGAAATATGCAGGCCTGGATGGTACAGAAATTGCTATTTCTGAGTCACAGGAAAGAATGGCATGTGTAATTGCACCGGAAGATGTTGAAACTTTCTTACAATATGCAAAAGAAGAAAATCTTGAAGCGATTGAAGTAGCAGAAGTGACAGAAAACCCACGATTGGTACTGGAATGGAGAGGAAAAGAAATTGTAAATATTTCAAGAGCATTCTTGGATACAAATGGTGCACATCAGGAAGCTGATGTAGAAGTTGAAATGCCATGTGAAAGCAAGAATTACCTGAAAGAGATTTCAACGCCTAAAGTAAAAGAAGCTTTGGATAAAGAGGATGTAGAACAGGCTTGGCTGGCTGAACTTGCAGATTTAAATGTTTGTTCACAAAAAGGTTTGGTTGAAATGTTCGATGGTTCGATTGGAGCAGGTAGCGTATATATGCCATATGGCGGACGTTATCAGTTGACGGAGACCCAGAGCATGGTTGCAAAACTTCCTGTATTAAAAGGAAAATGCGATACAGTTACTTTGATGTCATACGGATTTGATCCTTATCTGTCATCATGGAGTCCGTATCATGGTTCCGTATATGCAGTTTTAGAATCGCTAAGTAGAATTGTAACAGCTGGTGGAGATTATAAAAAAATCCGCTTTACGTTCCAAGAATATTTCCGTCGTATGAGTCAGGATCCTACACGTTGGAGTCAACCATTTGCAGCGTTATTAGGTGCATACAATGCACAGATGGGATTTGGATTGCCTTCTATAGGCGGTAAGGATTCGATGTCCGGAACATTCAATGAAATTGACGTACCGCCAACATTGGTATCTTTCGCAGTAGATGTTGCAAAAGAAAAGGATATTATTACACCTGAATTAAAGAAATCAGGAAATGATATTGCATTATTCACAATTCTTAAAGATGACTTTGATTTACCGGTATACGAACAGGTGATGAAGTTATATGATTGTGTACACGAATTGATTCAAAACGGTGTGATTGTATCTGCGTATGCGTTGGATGCAAAAGGACTTGCGGCGGCAGTATCTAAGATGGCGTTTGGAAACAAATTAGGTGTATCTGTTTTGGATGAGGTATCGTATCATACATTATTTGCACCGGGATTTGGTAATATTGTCGCAGAAATTGCAGCTGATAAGTTTGATACGGTAGTCGAAACATTAAAGAAGGCAGGATTATCAGAGTTTGTAGATAAAGTGGCATCCGTTAATTCGACACAGACATTAGAATATCGTTCTATGAAATTGTCAATGGAGGATGCAATTGCAGCTTGGACAGGTACATTGGAGAGTGTATTCCATACCAAATCTACAGATGCTACAGAAGAATTAAATACAGGTCTTTATGATACAAAAGATATTTATATTTGTAAGAATAAAGTGGCAAAACCAACGGTATTTATTCCGGTATTCCCGGGTACAAACTGTGAATATGATAGTGCAAGAGCATTTGAAAGAGCAGGAGCAAATACAATTGTAAAAGTATTTAAAAACCTGAATGCGACTGATATTCGTGATTCAGTAGAAGAATTTTCAAAAGCAATTGATCAGGCACAGATTGTTATGTTCCCAGGTGGTTTTTCGGCTGGAGATGAACCGGAAGGATCGGCAAAATTCTTTGCAACTGCTTTTCGTAATGAAAAGATGACAGAAGCAATCAATCGCTTGCTGAATGAACGCGATGGATTGGCATTAGGAATATGTAATGGATTCCAGGCATTGATTAAACTTGGCTTGGTTCCATATGGTGAAATCCGTATGCAATCGGATGATTCACCGACTTTAACTTATAATACAATTAATCGTCACATTAGCAAAATGGTCTATACAAAAGTAGTTACAAACAAATCCCCATGGTTAGCACAGGCTGAGTTGGGAAAAACTTACTGTAATCCGGCTTCGCACGGAGAAGGTAGATTTGTTGCTTCGAAAGAATGGTTAGATAAATTGTTTGCAAATGGTCAGGTTGCAACACAGTATGTAAACGAAGCCGGAATTCCAACAATGGATGAAGAGTGGAATGTAAATGGCTCATATATGGCAATTGAAGGTATTACAAGTCCGGATGGACGTGTGCTTGGAAAAATGGCACATTCAGAACGCCGTGGAAACAGTGTTGCGATTAACATTTACGGGGAACAGGATATGAAGATATTTGAATCCGGTGTAAATTATTTTAAATAAAAATAAAAGCTATGATGCATCTTCAATGTATCATAGCTTTTTAAATATGGGTTTTCTCTGTTCAAATACCGTATAGTACGAAAATCCTAATGATTTTAAAAGATTCGGTATTTTTTCAAAACAATAGGCTACATGTTCCGGTTTGTGTGCATCTGCACCTATGGTGAGGATTTCTCCACCTAATTCTTTGTAACGGATTAGAATATCCTCAGTAGGATTTGGGTGGTTTAATTGATATTTATAACCGGCTGTATTGACCTCGATGCCTTTTCCTTTTTGAATAATCAACCGTAGTATTTCGTCAATAATATCAGCATATTTCGCATAGGAGTAGAATTGGTTTTTGTTTGGACCATAACGAACAACATAATCAAGATGTCCGTATACGTCAAAATCAGTGTCAGATTGTAAGTTTTCTATAATAGATTGGAAGTACTCCATATATGCTTCATCTTCCGTTCGATTATGATAATAACCTTCGTAATAAGGGTCAGCACCATGAACCAGATGAGAGGAACCGATAACAAAATCAAACGGATAGGATGAAATGACACGATTGTTTCGTTCTGATAAATGTGGTTGTAAACCGATTTCAATTCCGTATAAGATTGGTAATTGTCCGGTGTAGTCTTTCTGTACTTTTACAATATCATGATAATATTGTTCCAAATCTAAAAGAAACAGATCCGGATCAGGCGGATAATCAAAATCTAAGTGATCTGTAATACAAATTCCGGATAAATTCTTGTCAATAGCAGCTTTAATCATATCATGAATCGGTGCCGTTGAATCACCGGAAAAATCTGTGTGCATATGTAAATCCCACAACATAGTAATGCATTTCCTCCAGTTGTTTATCTGTATGAGAGTGATTATACTTTATAATAGCTGGATTGAAAAGAAAAAATTGTACAAAATGATGAAAATTGTTTCAAAAAAAATACATTTAGTGAAATAAATAACAAACCCATATAAAACTACTTGAACTTTATAAGAATATCCGATACAATAGTAAAAGCTTAGGTTTTGCGGACCTAAAAAATTATGAAAATTCTAGGAGGAATTTATAATGGCAGTAAGAGTTGCAATTAATGGTTTTGGCCGTATTGGTCGTCTTGCATTTAGACAGATGTTTGATGCAGAAGGTTATGAAGTAGTAGCAATCAATGATTTAACAAGTCCTGAGATGCTTGCTCATTTATTAAAATATGATACAGCACAGGGTAAATACAAATATGCTGACAACGTAGAATATGGTGAGGATTCTATCACAGTGAATGGAAAGAAAATCACAATCTACGCAAAAGCTAATGCAGCAGAACTTCCTTGGGGAGATCTTGATGTAGATGTTGTATTAGAATGTACTGGTTTCTATACCTCAAAAGAAAAAGCTTCTGCTCATATCACAGCAGGTGCAAAGAAAGTTGTTATCTCTGCTCCAGCAGGAAATGACCTTCCTACAATTGTATATAATGTAAACCATGATACTTTGAAAGCTTCTGATACAGTTATTTCAGCAGCTTCTTGTACAACAAACTGTTTAGCACCTATGGCGAAAGCATTAAATGATTTGGCTCCAATTCAGTCAGGTATCATGACAACTGTTCATGCATACACAGGAGACCAGATGATTCTTGATGGTCCACAGAGAAAAGGTGATAAGAGACGTTCTCGTGCAGGTGCACAGAATATCGTGCCAAACAGCACAGGTGCTGCAAAAGCAATTGGTTTGGTTATTCCGGAATTAAACGGAAAATTAATCGGATCTGCTCAGCGTGTTCCTACTCCTACAGGATCTACAACTATCTTAGTTGCAGTAGTAAAAGGAACTGTTACAAAAGAACAGATCAATGACGCTATGAAAGCTGCTCAGACAGAATCATACGGATATAATACAGATGAAATCGTATCTTCTGACGTAATCGGAATGACATATGGTTCATTATTTGACGCTACTCAGACAATGGTAGCACCAATGGAAGATGGAAATACTCAGGTACAGGTAGTATCTTGGTATGATAACGAAAATAGTTATACATCTCAGATGGTACGTACAATTAAGTACTTTGCAGAATTAGCTTAATTTTGTATTTTATTATCAGACTCACAAGGGGTCCGGTCTGTTAGGATCGGACCCTTTTTTTGAAAAGGAAAAAAGGAGGACAGATTTATGTCATTGAACAAAAAATCAGTAGATGATATCAATGTAAAAGGACTTCGTGTTCTTTGTAGATGTGATTTTAATGTACCTTTAAAAGATGGAAAAATTACAGATGAAAATCGTCTTGTGGCAGCTTTGCCAACGATTAAGAAATTAATTGCAGATGGAGGAAAAGTTATTCTTTGTTCTCATTTGGGAAAACCAAAAGGAGAACCTAAGCCGGAATTATCTCTTGCACCGGTTGCAGTTCGTTTGTCTGAATTATTAGGTCAGGAAGTAAAATTTGCAGCAGATGCAACAGTCGTTGGTGAAAATGCAAAAGCAGCTGTAGCAGCTATGAATGATGGAGATGTGATTTTATTAGAAAATACACGTTACAGAGTAGAAGAAACGAAAAATGGTGAAGCATTCTCAAAAGAATTAGCTTCTCTTTGTGATGTTTTTGTAAATGATGCATTTGGAACCGCTCATAGAGCGCATTGCTCTAATGTTGGTGTTGCAGAATTAGTAGATACGGCAGTGGTAGGATACTTAATGCAAAAAGAAATTGATTTCCTAGGCAATGCAGTAGAGAACCCGGTTCGTCCGTTTGTTGCAATTCTTGGTGGAGCAAAGGTTGCAGATAAATTAAATGTAATTAATAACCTCTTAGAAAAATGTGATACATTGATTATCGGTGGTGGTATGGCATATACTTTTGCGAAAGCACAGGGATATGAAATTGGTACTTCACTTTGCGATGATACAAAGATAGATTATTGTAAAGAAATGATGGAAAAAGCAAAATCTCTTGGAAAAGAATTATTACTTCCGGTGGATGTTGTTGCAATTAAAGAGTTTCCAAATCCGATTGATGCAGACGTAGCAACAGAATTATACGACATTTCAGAAATGCCTGCAGACCAGGAAGGATGCGATATTGGTCCTAAATCAGCAGAGTTATTTGCAAATGCTGTAAAATCAGCAAAGACTGTTGTTTGGAACGGACCGATGGGTGTATTTGAAAATCCAACTTTAGCAGCCGGAACATTAGCAGTTGCAAAAGCATTAGCAGAAGCAGATGCAACAACCATTATTGGTGGTGGAGATTCCGCTGCGGCAGTAAATCAGATGGGATTAGGAGATAAGATGTCACACATTTCAACTGGTGGTGGAGCATCTCTTGAATTCTTGGAAGGAAAAGAACTGCCGGGAGTTGTTGCAGCAAATAATAAATAAATCGAGAAGAATATATTCAAAAGAGATAGAAGGGAGCCTTTCTTATGGCAAGAAGAAAAATTGTAGCTGGAAACTGGAAAATGAACATGACTCCAAGTCAGGCTGTAAAATTAGTAGAAGAATTAAAACCATTAGTAGAATCAGATACTGTAGATGTAGTTTACTGTGTACCTGCAATTGATATTGTTCCTGTAGTAGAAGCTTTAAAGGGTACAAATGTTGCTGTTGGTGCAGAAAACATGTATTTTGAGGAAAAAGGAGCATACACAGGTGAAATTTCAGCAGAGATGCTTGTTGATGCTGGTGTTAAATACGTAGTATTAGGACATTCTGAAAGACGTGACTATTTTAAAGAAGATGACGTGTTGTTAAATAAAAAAGTTAAGAAAGCTTTTGAAGCAGGACTTACTCCAATTTTATGTTGTGGTGAATCTTTAGAACAACGCGAAATGGGTGTTACTCTTGATTGGATTCGTTTGCAGATTAAATCTGACCTTGATGGTGTTTCAGCAGAAAAAGTTGCATCTATGGTAATCGCCTATGAACCAATCTGGGCAATTGGAACAGGTAAGACTGCAACATCAGATCAGGCACAGGAAGTATGCGGTGCAATTCGTGAATGCATCAAAGAAATGTATGATGAAGCAACAGCAGAATCCGTACGTATTCAATATGGCGGTTCTGTTAATGCTGCAAATGCTGCAGAATTATTTGCAAAACCGGATATTGATGGTGGGCTTGTAGGTGGAGCTTCATTAAAGGCAGAATTTGGTAAAATTGTTAATTATTAAGAGAAAACAAGACCCCTGTGAAAGAATTTTCATAGGGGTTTGATACTTAAATGGAAATGAGGTTATTAAAATGAGCAAGAAGCCTGTAGTATTAATGGTATTAGATGGATATGGTTTGAACAAAGAAACAAACGGGAATGCAATTGCAATGGCAAAAACTCCTGTAATGGATAAATTAATGAAAGAATGTCCATTTGTAGAAGGAAATGCCTCAGGATTAGCAGTTGGTCTTCCGGATGGACAAATGGGAAATTCAGAAGTTGGACATATGAATATTGGAGCAGGACGAATTATTTATCAGGATCTCACCAGAATTACAAAAGCGATTGAAGATGGTGACTTTTATGAGAATAAGGCTTTACTGATGGCGATTGAAAATTGTAAAAAGAATGATTCCGATCTTCATTTGTGGGGATTGTTATCAGACGGTGGAGTTCATAGCCATATTGAACATGTATACGGTTTGCTTGAGATGGCAAAAAGAAATGGTTTGACAAATGTATATGTACATGCGTTTTTAGATGGGCGAGACACACCTCCGGCATCCGGAAAAGACTATGTTACTTTTATGGAAGCAAAAATGAAAGAAATTGGAGTTGGTAAAATCGCTTCCTTATCCGGTCGTTATTATGCAATGGATAGAGATAATAACTGGGATAGAGTAGAAAAAGCATATCGTTCCTTAGTGTTTGGCGAAGGGGTACAAGCAGAGTCAGCTATAACGGCAATGGAGAATTCTTATGCAGATGGCGTGACGGATGAATTTGTATTACCAACCGTAATTGTCGAAGACGGAAAACCTTTGTCACTCGTAAAAGAAAACGATTCCGTAATCTTTTTCAATTTCCGTCCGGACAGGGCGAGAGAACTGACCAGAGCTTTTTGTGATGATGCTTTTAGTGGATTTGACAGACCTTATCTGAATACGACTTTTGTATGTTTTAAAGATTATGATGAAACAATTCCAAATAAGATAATTGCATTTGAAAAAGAGGAAATTAAAAATACATTTGGTGAATATCTTGCAAAATGTGGGAAAAAACAGTTACGATTGGCAGAAACAGAAAAATATGCACATGTAACTTTCTTCTTTAATGGAGGAGTGGAGGAACCAAACGTAGATGAAAAACGTTTGTTGGTAAATTCTCCAAAGGAAGTCGCTACCTACGATTTAAAACCTGAAATGAGTGCACCGGAAGTAGGCATGGATTTAGTAGAAGCGATAAAGTCTGATGAATATGACGTTATTGTAATTAATTTTGCGAACCCGGATATGGTTGGTCACACCGGTGTGATTGAAGCGGCAATTACAGCAGTGGAAAGAGTGGATGAACTGATAGGGGATGCAGTACAGGCGATTAAGGATACAGATGGTGTTATGTTTATATGCGCAGATCATGGAAATGCAGAAAAGATGGTCGATTATGAAACCGGAAAGCCACACACTGCACATACAACAAATCCGGTTCCATTTATTTTGGTAAATGCAGATGAGAAGTATTCTTTGAGAGAAGGCGGAACGTTGGCGGATATTGCACCTACACTTCTGGAACTCATGGAATTAGAACAACCGGAAGAAATGACCGGAAAATCTTTATTGTGTATTTAGCATTAAGGAAAGAATAAATGAATCAAAAAATGTCGAGATAAAACGAATAGGAGAAATGATTATGCCAACAGATATTTATTCAAGCCCTTTATCAGAAAGATATTCGAGCAAAGAAATGCAGTATATTTTTTCTCAGGATATGAAATTTACGACTTGGAGAAGATTATGGATTGCATTGGCTGAGACAGAAATGGAGCTTGGTCTTTCGAAAGATGGTGTTCCTGTAATTACGCAGGAGCAGATTGATGAAATGAAAGCTCACGTAAATGATATTAATTATGACGTCGCAAAAGAGAGAGAGAAAGTGGTTCGTCATGATGTAATGAGTCATGTATATGCATACGGAAAGCAATGTCCCAAAGCGGCAGGAATCATTCACTTAGGGGCCACTTCTTGTTTTGTAGGTGATAATACAGATATACTGGTAATGAATGAAGCGTTGAAATTAGTACATAAGAAACTGGTTTGTGTCATTTCGGAGCTTGCTAATTTCGCAACTCAGTACAAGGATTTGCCAACACTTGCTTTTACTCATTTCCAACCGGCTCAACCAACAACGGTTGGAAAACGAGCTACTCTATGGGCACAGGATTTTCTGATGGATTTGGAAGATTTAGAGTATGTTATGGGATCACTTAAATTGCTAGGGTCCAAGGGGACAACAGGAACACAGGCAAGTTTCATGGAATTATTTAACGGTGACCATGATTTGATAGATAAGATTGATCCAATGATTGCACAAAAGATGGGATTTGAGGCTTGCTATGCAGTATCGGGACAGACGTATTCCAGAAAAGTTGATACAAGAGTGTTGAATGTGTTGGCAGGAATCGCGGCAAGCGCACATAAAATGTCAAATGATATTCGTTTGCTACAACATTTGAAAGAAGTAGAGGAACCATTTGAAAAAAATCAGATTGGATCCTCAGCTATGGCATACAAAAGAAATCCGATGAGAAGCGAAAGAATTGCAGCACTATCAAGATATGTAATGGTTGATGCTCTTAATCCGGCAATTACATCTGCAACACAGTGGTTCGAACGAACATTGGATGATTCCGCAAATAAACGTTTGTCAATTCCGGAAGGATTTCTTGCAATTGATGGTATTTTGGACTTATGCTTAAATGTAGTTGATGGACTTGTTGTATATCCGAAGGTAATAGAGAAACATTTTATGGCAGAAATTCCGTTTATGGCAACAGAAAATATTATGATGGATGCCGTAAAAAAAGGTGGAGATCGTCAGGAACTTCATGAAAAGATTCGTCAATTATCTATGGAAGCCGGTAGAACAGTTAAGGAACAAGGAAAAGAAAATAATCTGATTGACTTGATCGCGGCAGATGCGTCTTTTGGTGTTACAAAGGAAGAATTAAAGGCTACTTTAAAACCATCCTTGTATGTGGGACGTGCACCGCGTCAGGTTGAAGTTTTTGTTCGAGATGTAGTGACTCCGGTATTAGAAAAGAATAAAGATGAACTTGGTGTGAAAGCCAATATCAACGTATAAAGAATGTGCCCTTATTCAGAAGGGCACATTTTTTTGAAATTCTGCATCATAGTATCCGGATTAAATGCTTCGGATAAAGCCGTATGCTGATTGATAATTCCTTCAGTGTATAATTTTAGTAGACTGTCATCCATAGAAATCATATTATTAGCAGCAGATTGGTTTATGATGGAATCAATCTCGTGAAGTTTCCTTTGGCGTATCAGATTGCGGATAGCCGGCGTGAGAATCATTATTTCGAAAACCGGTATCATTTGTCCATCTGTGGATGGAATGAGCTTCTGACTAACGATAGCACGTAAAACAGTAGATAACTGCAATGCAATCTGTGTCTGTTGCGACGGAGGAAATGCGTCAATAATTCGTTCGATGGTATTAACAGAACCGGTTGTGTGTAGCGATGAAAAAATCAAATGACCGGTTTCGGCTGCATTGATAGCGGTACTAATGGTTTCGTAATCGCGCATTTCTCCTAGCAGGATAACATCAGGGCTTTGACGGAGTGCCGCCTGAAGAGCTTTGTAATAGCTTTCAGTATCCGTAATGATTTCCCTTTGAGATACGATACTTTTGGCATGTCGGTGTAAAAATTCGAGCGGGTCTTCAATGGTAATAATATGTGATTCGCGTTCATGATTAATTTTATCAATGAGGCATGCGAGAGTCGTTGATTTTCCGCTTCCGGCTGGTCCGGTTACAAGAATCAAGCCGTTTTTCGCATTGGCAAGGTCCATAACGGATTCCGGAATGTGTACATCACTGGGGTTGGGCAAAGTAAAAGAAATAACACGAATAACCGCGGAATAGGAACCACGCTGCTTATAGGTATTAACGCGGAAACGGGAAACTCCGGAGATTGCAAAAGAGAAGTCATCATCACCGGTTTTTTCAAAATTAGAAATATCTCTTTCAGCAAGCGAATAAATTGCAGAGATAAATTCATATGTTTCTTTTGCGACCATACGTATTTCATTTAACATCTCAATGGAACCGTTAGTTTTATATGTTAAAGGACGGCCCGCTACTATAAATATATCAGAAGCACCATTTCTGGTGGCTTCTTCTAGAATCTTTCTTACATCCATCGTCATCTGTCTCCAAGTAATTATAATATATTAAAATAATTATAAGTTATTTTGCACAAAAATTGAAGAATAAATATAGAAAATATCTAAGAATTCAGTTTTTTGAATAATATGACAGTTATCGATTTATAAGGATTTGGTGTGTAAAAGACAACCGATAAAAAATAGTTGAAAATACAAGTTTCTTATGTTAGACTTATAGAAGTTGTGAGTTAGAAAATAGGAGGTGCAAGACGTGGCAACCTTAAAGACCGTTTTGACAATTATATTTATTATTCTTAGTGTATTTATTACAATCGTTATTCTTATGCAAGAAGGTAAGTCTGGTGGATTAGGCGCATTGAATGGAACAAGTGAGACTTACTGGAGTAAGAATAAAGGCCGTTCATTAGAAGGCATCTTAGTTAAGGTGACAACTGTTGCTGTATTTTTGTTTATGGCACTAGCAGTTGTTTTATGCTTAGGTATTTGGTAAGATTTAGAGGGCTATCGATAATAAATCGATAGCTTTTTCTATTTACAAAAGGATAAAGGTGCCTTTTGTAAGGTATACTAGACTAGATTAGACAGATAAAGGAGTTCTTATATGGATAGAAAAAAATATAAAGCTCGCAAAGAGATGGTATATCAATTCCTATGTGATGATATCTATGTTCCTATGAAGATTAAAGAAATTGCGATTGTTCTGGAAGTAAGTAAGAGCGATCGTAATGAACTAGAACAGATTCTGCAAGAGTTAATTGAAGAAGGGAAGATTACTCTTTCTAAAAGAGGGAAGTATCAAAAAGCAGAGAAACGCCGAGTTAGAGGAATCTTTACCGCAACGGCAAAAGGCTACGGTTTTGTTGTGGTTGAAGGAGAAGAAGATGTATTTATACCTGAAAGCAACAAAAATGGAGCATTCCATTTGGATAAAGTAGAGATATCTATTTTGCCTGAAGCGACCGGCAAGAGAAGAGAAGGCATTGTATTAGAAGTGTTAGAAAGAGGATCAAACCAAGTTGTTTGTACCTATGAAGCAAGTAAGAATTTTGGATTTGGGGTGCCGGATAATACAAGGTTTTCCAATGATATATTCATTCCGTTGGAACGTTCCAAAGGAGCGGTGTCAGGACATAAGGTTGTAGTAGAAATTACAGATTATGGCAAGAAGGGAAAGAATCCGGAAGGAAAGGTTGTTGAGATTCTCGGGCACAGGAATGATCCGGGTGTGGATATTCTTTCTATTGTACGCGCGTATGATTTGCCGGTAACCTTTTCAGAGAAGATAATGAATCAGGTAGAGAATGTGTCGAATGAGGTTTCAGACGCAGATTGTAATGGAAGATTGGATCTAAGGGATACGAATATGGTCACGATAGATGGGGAGGATGCAAAGGATTTGGATGATGCAATCTCTCTTGAAATAGATGGAGAACAGTATATATTAGGTGTTCATATTGCGGATGTGTCCAATTATGTGCAGGAACGTAGTGCATTAGATGTTGAGGCTTTAAAAAGAGGAACTTCCGTATATTTGGTTGATAGAGTAATTCCGATGCTGCCACACAAGTTGTCTAATGGTATTTGTTCTTTGAATGAAGGTGAAGATCGTTTAGCTTTAAGTTGCATTATGACATTTAATTCTAAAGGTGATATGATCAATCATAAAATCGCAGAAACAGTAATAAAAGTGAATAAGAGAATGTCATATTCAGATGTGAAAAAGATTCTTACGGATAAGGATGAAACCTTAATTGAAAAATACAGTGATTTGGTACCAATGTTTGAACAGATGCGGGATTTGGCGGCTGTTTTAAGAAAGAAAAGAATGAAACGCGGGTCGATTGATTTTGATTTTCCGGAGACAAAGGTGATATTGGATGAAAACGGAAAACCAATTGACATCAAACCATACGACCGAAATGTGGCAACCAAGATAATAGAAGAATTTATGTTAGTTGCAAATGAAACGGTTGCGGAGTCATTTTATTGGATGGAGATTCCATTTATCTATCGTACACATGAAAATCCGGATGCAGAGAAAATACAAAAACTTGCCACATTTATCCGTAATTTTGGATATGATATACACATTTCACGCGACGAGGTACATCCAAAAGAAGTACAGAAATTGCTCTCAAAGATTGATGGGACAAATGAAGAAGCGCTCATTAGCCGGCTTACACTTCGTTCTATGAAACAGGCAAAATATACGGATATAAATTCCGGACATTTTGGTCTCGCATCTAAGTATTATTGCCATTTTACTTCACCAATCCGACGGTATCCGGATTTGCAGATACATCGGATTATAAAAGAGTCTTTGCGTGGTAAATTAAATGAAAAAAGAAAACAGCATTATGGAAAAATACTTACAGAGGTTGCGAAACAATCCAGTATGATGGAACGGCGGGCAGAAGAAGCAGAACGTGAAACTGTAAAACTTAAAAAAGTAGAGTACATGAAACAGCATTATGATGAAAATTTTGAAGGTGTAATATCCGGTGTATCAGAATGGGGAATGTATGTAGAACTTCCGAATACGGTAGAAGGGTTGGTTCGCATTCAATCATTATTAGATGACCGTTATATCTATCATGAGGATTTATATGAATTGGTAGGCATCGATACAGGTAAGACATACAAACTCGGACAAAAGGTGACAGTATGCGTGGATCATATCGATTTAATAACAAGAACAATTGATTTTGTTTTAGTTGAAACTTGATTTTTTAACTGTAATCAGATATGCTATCTTAGAAGAAAGGGGATGTGGAAGGTGTCGGATAACAGAAAGTTAATAGCGAACAATAAGAAGGTTTATCATGAGTACTTCTTGGAAGAAACATTTGAAGCCGGCATCTGTCTGCATGGCACAGAAGTGAAATCTCTTAGAATGGGGAAGTGCAGTATCAAAGAGGCATTTATTCATATTGAAAAGGGAGAAGTTATTTTGTATGGAATGCATATTAGTCCATATGAGAAAGGTAACTTGTTTAATAAAGACCCTTTAAGACCGAAGAAACTTTTACTTCACAAGAAGGAGATTCGCAATTTAATAGGTAAGATTGCGCAAAAAGGTTATACGATTGTGCCGGTTGAAGTATATTTTAACGGAAGCCTGGCTAAAGTTAAGATAGCGCTTGCAAAAGGTAAGAAATTATACGACAAGCGCCATGATATTGCTAAGAAGGATCAGAAGCGAGAAGCGGAAAGAGAATTCAAAGTAAGAAATTTGGGCTAGTAATGGTTTCGACAGGGATCATGAAGCTGGAGAAGCGAGTCGTACGGGATACGTTAAATTCCAACATTAAAATTAAACGCTGAAGATAATTTAGCTTACGCTGCCTAATGGCAGCAGTCGTTCCTTAGGCACCTACACTTAAGGGTAACGGCTTCGACTATGTAGGAAACGACATAAACAAAGCTTTGCGTTTATGGGCGTATTATGAAGCTACTGAAATTATTCGGATGTCTGTTTTTGGATAGTGGAGGGAATGTAATACAACAGACTACACTCGTAGAAGTACAGGGAATTGGTTTTTGGACACGGGTTCGACTCCCGTCTAGTCCACTTGGAACCCCGAAAATACAACATTTTCGGGGATGAAAAAGTGAGGTATACCAAAATGAGAACGGAGCGCTTTTGAATGGTGTTTTTTGTGCAAAAAACTGCGTAAATTATGGTAAACCATGTGTGAACTCTGCGAGATAGGGTTCTTTTATGATGTCTAAAAGATATCAGGTACTGATTTACAGTATAGATTGAAAATTTTAAAGGGATGAAGAGTAATGGCTAGAAAAAATATTATATTTATGTTGTTTTGTTTGATTATTATGTTATGTGGATGCGGGGAGAGGAAGCCTGTGGAGGTTGTTACGTATTATGAGGATGATCGTTTGATGGAGCATTACGGAAATGCCTATACAAACTATATCTCCGTTGAATACGAGCAAATTGTTGTTGAGTGGCAAGACTCATTTGGCAGAGAAGATTCGGTAGGACCTCACGAACCGAAATATAGAGGTATTATTCATTTGTCTACGGAGCAGGCAGAACGGTTAATGAAGTCATATGGATGGATCAAAGCTGCACCTCAAATAGAGTTTGATTCGATTGAGTATGATATATCAGATAGTGATATTTGGTATACATCAAAAGATTTTGAAAAGATTTGTTTACAAAGGTAACTATAAATCATGTGTATTTTAATGGGACTGATACTATTATATTTGAAATACAGGTGATGTAAAAACGTTAGAGTTTATATCGCAAAAAAGATATCTATTCATTTAGATATCTTTTTTGTTTTATGAATTTACGAATCAAGAGTATATAACTTGGGGTAAGTGTGATATAATACTAAAAATATCTTTCAAAAGGAGGGAGCATAGTTTGAATCAGGAACAGTTACATTATTATGAACAACTTTCGGAATTGTATCCTACAATTAGGAGTGCTGCCTCAGAAATTATAAATTTGCAGTCGATTTTACATTTGCCAAAAGGAACGGAACATTTTCTCTCTGATATCCATGGAGAGTATGAAGCATTTTCTCATGTTTTGAGAAATGGTTCCGGTGCTGTACGCAAAAAAATTGATGATGTCTTTGGAAATTCTTTAGATAAAGCAGATAAAGAATCTTTGGCAACCTTGATATACTATCCCAGAGAGAGAATCCGCATCGTAAAACGGCAAGTGGAGGACATGGAGAATTGGTATAAGGTTACGTTGTATCGATTAATAGAGATTTGCAAGAAAGTATCTTCAAAATATACAAGATCAAAAGTAAGAAAGTCTCTTCCGGCAGATTATGCGTACGTGATAGAAGAATTAATTACAGAGAAGCAGGAAGTTATGAACAAAGAGGCTTATTATGAAGCCATTATAGATACAATAGTGGAACTAGGGCAGACAGATGATTTTGTGGTCGCTTTAGCAGAGCTGATTCAACGTCTTGTTATCGATCATTTGCATATTCTTGGTGATATGTTTGATCGTGGACCGCAACCGCATCTTATCATGGAACGCCTGATGAGATATCATTCTTTTGATATTCAGTGGGGGAATCATGATATTGTTTGGATGGGAGCAGCGACGGGGCACCTTGCCTGTATTGCAGCTGTAATACGTAGTAGTATCCGATATGGGAATATAGACCTCTTAGAAGAAGGATATGGAATTAATCTGTTGCCACTAGCTACTTTTGCGATGAAACAATATGCAGATGATCCATGTGAACGTTTTATACAAAAGAATCTCACACAACAGAGCGAGAATAACGATATTGAAAATCAACTCACCAGAAAAATGCACAAAGCAATATCCATTATTCGTTTCAAATTAGAAGGTCAGCTTGTGGAAAAATACCCGGAATTTCATATGGATGACAGAAAGGTGTTTGATCTGATTGACTGGGAGAAAAATACCATTCTTATCGACGGGACGGAGCACCCGCTACTGGATTGTAATTTCCCGACAGTAGATCGAGAAGATCCTTATACTCTTACAAAAGACGAAAAAGAAGTGATGTCAAGATTGAGTACTTCATTTTTACACAGCGAAATCTTACAAAGACATATGAAACTTTTGTTAAAAAAGGG
This sequence comes from Lachnospiraceae bacterium, assembly GCA_045605685.1. Lineage (GTDB taxonomy): Bacteria > Bacillota > Clostridia > Lachnospirales > Lachnospiraceae > Roseburia. Next base: position 61,776 of record JAZUQL010000035.1, on the reverse strand, counting down.
ATCTATGTACAAAGTTTACAATGGTAATTTATTGTTTCATGGTTGCGTGCCGATGAATGAAGACGGAAGTTTCCGTAAAGTGACATTATTTGGAGAAGAATATTGGGGTAAAAGTCTGTATGATGTGCTGGAAAAATATATTCGAAGAGCATTTTTGGCAGAAGATGAGATAAAAAGACAACAGGGACAAGATATTATATGGTTTTGTTGGACGGCTCCGGATTCTCCTTTATATGGTCGTCACAAGATGGCAACATTTGAACGATATTTCCTAAAGGACCATAAAGTAAAAGAAGAAAGAAAAAATCCATATTATGAGTATATTGATAATCCGGAATATGCCGATAAAGTATTAGAAGAATTTGGGGTACAGGGGGAATCTGTACACATAATAAATGGTCATGTTCCTGTCCTTAGGCTGGATGGAGAGAATCCGGCAAAGAGCAATGGAAAGGTCCTTTTTATTGACGGTGGTTTTTCAAAAACTTATCAGCATAAAACAGGAATTGCCGGATATACACTAACCTATAATTCATATACGCTGGCATTGACAGCGCATCAACCGTTTGAATCTGCAGATATGGCAGTTCAAAAGAGTATAGATATTGAATCCAGTCAAGAGATGATAGAGGTTATGTCACATAGAGTTTTGGTTGGAGATACGGATGACGGGATAAAAATGAAAAAAAGAATTGAAGAACTAAAGACTTTGATAAAGGCATACCAATCCGGGGCAATTGTCGAAAGGGATAAATAATAAGAGAGTGGTGATTTTTTATGCATAGTATAGGTGGTTTTTCTTTTAATACAGAAGAAGCAGCACAAAAAGCACAGAAAGAGTTGGAAGGGATTGCATACATTAAAGAGAATACAAAGATGGACAATCCTGATGTAGTATTAAAATTATATCAAAAATTGATTATGGACAATTTGTTTGAAACTCCTGTGGGTTTTGTGTTTTTGAAGGAATTACAGGATTATTTGAAGACCATTCCATATATAAAAAGTGAGGATGTATATCCGATTTCTGTAGAAACCATAAAAACAACGTCTAAGAAGTCGAATAAACAAAGCGAAAAGCAGAAGACGAATACCCAAAATTATAAAAAACCTTTTGGAGTCGCGTTGTTTTTTGCAATTGTATTTGCAATTATAATTGGATTGATGTTTGCAATTAACATTGTGAGTCAGAATAATACAAACATTCTTAATTATGAAAATGAAATAATAGATAAATACGAGGCTTGGGAACAGGAATTAGAGCAAAGAGAGCAAGAAATCAAAGACTGGGAAGAGAAACATAAGGAACAATAGATAATATGGATAAGATAAAAGTATTGATTGCAGATTCGGATGGAGATGCAAGAAAACAACTAAAAAAAATTTTGGAAGAAGAAGGATATTTTATTTGTGAGGCAGAGAATGGAGAAAGTGCATTAGATATCTTATATCGGGAAAAACAAATTGTTCTTTTGATTTTAGATATTACATTGCCGAAGGTTAATGGCTGGCAAGTCTGCAGGGAAGTGCGTAAAACGTCACAGATACCAATTGTTATCGTGACGGATAAAGTGGATGAAACAGACGAGTTATATAGTTGGGAGTTGGGAATCGACGATTATATTAAAAAACCAATTTCATCCAAAATATTCCGGGCGCGAATTGCCGCGTTGTTAAGAAGAACGCATTTGCTGGGAAATGGCGCAAATTGTATTATGATTGAAGGTATCTTGTTGGACAGACAGTCCCGTTGTGTTTCGATAGACGGGAAGAATATTGAATTAAGTTATAAAGAATTTGAATTGCTCGATTATTTTATAAAAAATAAAGGGATTGCGCTATCCCGAGAGACGATTTTAAATGGTGTATGGGAATATGATTATTACGGAGATATTCGAACAATCGATACGCATGTTAAAAAGTTGAGGAGTAAGATGGGAAAAAAAGGTGAATTAATCAAAACCATCTGGGGAATGGGATATAAATTTGATTACTAAAGCACTCCAGGATTCGATATCATGCCAATAAACATCGGTTTATTGTTGTAGGAAAAGGATAGAAAAAGACAGTTATATTATATAATTGTCTTTTTTTTATAAGAATTAAACGGTTGGGTGTTGCTTGAATTGAATATGCAAATTATCTGATTTGAACTAAATAACTGAAAATATGTGAAAATAGCCCAAATATATATTGTAAAATAGGAAAAAATATGTTAATATATTATATATTTTGAAGTATATGTTCGAAAGGATACAACATGAGAAAAAGGGCTGGAATAACACTATTAATAGTGTTGGTTTTTACTTGTTTCCTAACCGGATGTACGTCGATGTATGATATGACGGAGGAGGAGTCTGATATCATCACACGATATGCAGCATATATTTTGGCCAGACAAAATGCATATCAGAAAGATGGTCTTTTAGAAACGGATGATTTTGCGTTTCAAGAAGAGGAGCCTTTGGAGTCTGAAGATAAAGAGGAATCCACCGGAATTGACGAAGACACGCAAGAGAATGCTACGGAACAAGTCTCGTTTGGAGCGATATACGGTTTGTCAGAAGCATTAAAGATTTCGTATAACAGAAGCTGGGTTTCTGATTATTATATGGAAGGCGAATATTACTCGGTTACAGCGGAACAAGATAAGAATTTATTAATTGTAGAGTTTACGGTTGAGAATATTTCAAATAATAGTATTCAGTTCGATTGTGTGAAACCGGAACTGCAATTTGAATGTTCTGTAGATGGTAAGATTTGGCTGACGGAACAGAAGTCGTTTTTGACATACAGTCTTTCTACTTATCAGGGGGAACTAAAGGCAGGAACGGCAACTAAGATGGTGTTGATTTTTCAGACAAGTTTGCCGATAGATAGTTCTGTTGATGATATACATTTACGTGTAGAGAAAGACGGAAGCATAACCGAAATAGAAATATTCAATGATGAGAAAGAGACTATATAAACTTGGGGGTACGAACTATGGATACAAATATTCTTTTAGAATCAGGAACAAATGAACTGGAGATATTGGAATTTATATTGGGGAATAATCATTACGGAATCAATGTTGCTAAGATTCGTGAGATTTTACCATTTCACGAAGTAACACCGGTGCCGAATACACATCCATGTATTGAAGGCATATTTATGCCGAGGGATACCATGATTTCGGTTATCAACCTAAAGAAATGCCTGAAAATTGAAGAATCAGATGAAAAAGGCTTATTCATCATTACGAATTTTAATAAGTTAGATATTGCTTTCCATGTAGACCAGGTAGTAGGTATTCATAGGGTGTCGTGGCAAGAGATTATAAAACCGGATGCAACTTTATCCGGACAAGACATGAATGTTTCAACCGGCGTCATTAAAATGCAGGACAAGTTAGTTGTTATTTTAGATTTCGAATCGATTGTATCCTCTATTAGTCCGGAAACAGGACTTAGAGTTACCGATATTGATAATATTAAACCTAGAGACAGAGCTGATTCACCTATTTTAATTGCGGAAGATTCCCCATTGTTAAGTAAATTGATAACAGACTGTTTAAGAAAGGCAGGATATACCAGACTTATCATTACTGCAAATGGTCAGGAGGCTTGGGATAAGTTGTGTGAATTAAGAGATTTAGGTAAAGTTAGAGACGAAGTTCATTGTATCATTACAGATATAGAGATGCCACAAATGGATGGACATCGCTTGACGAAACTTGCAAAAACAGATGAAATCATTAAAGATATTCCGTTAGTTATCTTCTCATCATTGGTAAATGAAGAAATGAGAAAGAAAGGCGAACGATTAGGTGCAGACGCACAGTTGACCAAACCGGAGATTGGAAATTTGGTTGATGCGATTGATGAACTGATTGAAAGAATGCCTGTTGCAAATGCATAGGCAATGAGGGATGTGGTGGAATCATCACATCCCTTTGTGGATAAATGAAATATTAGCATTTACGGAGCATATATATGAGGAACGGACGTAGAAATAAAACAAAAATTGATATTGATGCACAATTGTCGGAGTTGGGAATTGATGAAAATGGAATTGGTTCAAATTCCTTTTTTGATGAAACAACAGATGACGATGACTTTTTGCGTCAGTTCGAGGCTGAAATGAATTCGACAGACCGGAAAAGTGTATCAGAATCCGTAGAAGAACTAGGCGGATTAGAACAGGAGATACAAGAACTTTTATCCGGGGTTGCCAATGAAATTGCAACGGAAGAAGTGAAAGAAAGCCAAGAAAGCATTCTGGAAACAACGGTGGAACGAGAGCCCGAAGAAGGTATTTTGAATCAAGAACCGAATGAGGAGGTGGAAACACCGCAAGAGATTCTTCCTATAGATCAGGAAACCGGAGAAGTTGATTTGGCTGGGGGAAGTGGAGACTTAGAAGATTTGTTACAAGCAAATCAGGAACTTTCTGATCTGTCATCATTGTTTGCATCTTTCGAGGAGGAGCCAAACGAAGCAAACCAGCAGATTGAAGAATATGCAAATGAACAATTGCAAAAGAGTGAAGAACAGATAGGGCAAGCAACGACGGATTCTAACGAATTCGAGAAGAAAGTAAGTTTTATCGATAAAATAAAATCGATTTTCCGTAAAAAAAGAGAAGCAGAACCTGCGAAAGAAGAAGAATTAACGCAATCGGAAGAATTGGCGAAAGAGAATGAACTGATTCTGACGGAAATGGAAAAAGAAGATAAAAAGAAGAAAGAAAAGAAACAGAAGAAAAACAAAGAAAAGAATGTCAAACAAAAATTTGAGAAACCTCCGAAGGAGAAGAAACCGAAAGTTATAGATAATACACCGCCATTACCGAAAAAACCGGTTGCATTGGTTTTCTTCATGATGGCTTCTATGCTTGTTCTTGTAATAATCGGCACATCGCTAATTGGATATCAAAATAATATAGCCGTAGCAAAAGAGTATTATAGTAACGCAAATTATACAAAAGCATATCAACATATGGATGGTCTGAAATTGAAAGACAGGGATAAAGAGTTTTATAACAAAGTAGAGACTTTGGCACTTGTTGAGTCAGAGTACGAGGATTATAAAGCTTTTAAGGCTTATGGTGATGAAGAAGCAGCATTGGATTCTTTGATATGTGCGGCAGGCCGTTGCGATGCTAATGTGTCATATGCAGAGAATTACGATTGTGTGGCTGAACTTGAAAATTTACAGGGAATGGTTGAAAAAGAACTAAAAGACAATTATAATATAACCTTTGAAGAAGCGGTGGAAATATATAATTCCAGCAATCGTAGAAGTTACACAGAGCTTCTTCTTAAAAAAATGAAAGAGTTAGGAATTGAGTAAGAATGGTTGCAATTATTGATTATAATGCAGGGAATTTAAAAAGTGTTGAAAAGGCATTGATACATTTGAATGAACCTTGCATTATTACGCGTGAATACAAAGAAATAAAACAGGCGGATAAAGTGATATTACCGGGAGTTGGTTCTTTTGGTGATGCCATGGAACAGATAAAAAAATACGAACTAGATAAAGTGATTCATGAGGTTGTAGAAGAAAATGTTCCGTTTATGGGGATTTGTTTAGGATTACAACTGTTGTTTGATGGAAGTATGGAAAGTGAAGGAATAGAAGGATTACATGTGCTAGAAGGGGACATATTGAGGATTCCGGATAAGGAGGGTTTGAAAATCCCGCATATTGGATGGAATTCGCTATCGCTGCAAAACAATGGGATTTTATATCAGAACATTCCGAATGAAGCGTATGTTTATTTTGTGCATTCCTACTATTTAAAGGCGAAAGATGAGTCAATTGTAACAGCGAAGACGAATTATAGTGTTGATATTCATGCATCGGTTCAGAAAGATAATATATTTGCATGCCAATTTCATCCTGAGAAAAGTAGTTCGGTAGGATTACAAATTTTAAAAAATTTTTCGCAAATTAAGGGAGGAGAACAATAGTGTTTACAAAAAGAATTATCCCTTGTTTAGATGTAAATAATGGAAGAGTTGTAAAAGGCGTAAATTTTGTGAATTTAAAAGATGCGGGAGACCCGGTCGAAATAGCGGCAGCATATGACAAAGCTGGTGCAGACGAAGTTGTTTTTTTGGATATAACAGCATCATGTGACCAAAGAGATACGGTAGTAGATTTGGTTCGCAAGGTAGCAGAAAAGGTATTTATTCCGTTTACCGTAGGGGGAGGAATCCGCACGGTTGATGATTTTAAAGCAATATTAAGAGAGGGCGCAGATAAAGTGTCTATTAATTCTTCTGCAATCAATACACCAAGGTTGATCAGTGATGCAGCAGATAAGTTTGGAAGTCAGTGTGTTGTAGTTGCCATTGATGCAAGACGTCGCGAAGATAATACAGGATGGAATGTGTATAAGAATGGCGGAAGAATTGATACAGGGCTTGATGTTTTAGAATGGGCTCAAAAAGTAAATGAAATGGGAGCGGGAGAAATTCTTTTAACCAGTATGGATTGTGATGGAACAAAGGCAGGATACGATATTGAATTAACAAAAAAGGTCTCAGAACTGGTGTCTATCCCGGTAATTGCTTCCGGCGGAGCAGGAACGAAGGAACATTTTTATGAAGCTTTAAAGACAGGCGGGGCAGATGCCGCATTGGCTGCTTCATTATTTCATTATAAAGAATTAGAGATACTTGATTTGAAAAGAGATTTGATGACAAGAGGAGTTTCGGTTCGATTGTAGATAAGACTGGGGATTAGAATATGTCAATGTTAACAAATGATTGGAAAGATGCATTAGAAGAAGAATTCAAAAAGCCATATTATAAAGAATTGTATCAGTTTGTGAAGCAGGAATATGCAACGCATCGGATATATCCTCCGTCGGATGATATATTTAATGCTCTTCATTTAACGCCATTGAAGGATGTTAAAGTATTAATCTTAGGGCAAGATCCTTATCATAACGAAAATCAGGCACATGGACTTAGTTTTTCAGTTCCGGCCACACAAAGGGATATTCCGCCATCGTTGCAAAATATATATAAAGAACTACAAAGTGATGTTGGATGCGAGATACCGAATAATGGCTACTTGGTAAAGTGGGCAAAACAGGGCGTTTTATTACTGAACACCGTTTTGACAGTGCGTGCACATCAAGCTAATTCGCATCAGGGAAAAGGTTGGGAAATCTTTACAGATGCCATTATTCATGTTTTAAATCAACAACAAAAACCAATTGTATATATGTTATGGGGGAGACCGGCACAAACGAAGGTTAGAATGCTGGATAACGAGAAACATTTAATTCTAAAAGCACCACATCCGAGTCCGCTTTCAGCATACAGAGGTTTTTTTGGGTGTAAACATTTCAGTATGGCGAATCAATTTTTGATCAATAATGGTTTAGAAGCAATTGATTGGCAGATAGAAAATATATCGTATTGAAGAGGGGGAACGGATGGATAAGTATACTGATTATTGTCCAAATGGGGGACAAACCTATATACCGTTTCAAGATAATGTGAAAGTGGATTTTGTACCATATGAAAAACCAACAGTACCTAATCCGCCATTGCCCAAATTGGAATTATCACAAAAGTTTTTAGAACAAGGATTTGTGCTGCCATCTCAAAAACAGCATTTTTTGCCGGGTGTTACAGCAGAAATGATGGACTGGTTCTGGGCGAACATGGAGAAATGCTATTATTTGTGGGCACCGGGGTCCCATAAACGATTTAGTTGGATAAGGGAGCCGTGGAAATATGGAATGATGGATTCTGCACATATTATCTCTGAAGTTGTTGAACCGGGATTGCCAGTTTTTGGAGGAAATGGTATTACAATTGTTCGTTTACCACTGGAAGCATATTTTCCATTTACGACATGTTTAAAACATGTTATTTGTGAAGGGGTTTTTAATTCCAAAAATGAGTGGTTGGATGCTACTATTCATATGTGGGAAGATACGGTGGGAGGATTATACCATATAACGGCAACGGTACAGAATACAAAAGCAACCATGCCACCGGATTTTATTTTAGATATGTTAAAAGAAAATCCGGATGTTAAAATTGTTCCTAATTATGCTACGGAACATGAAGATTATGAAGCATCGCAATGGCCGATATTTCTTCCAAAGCTATATGAATTATGGAAAAATCATCCGGATCCGACGCAAAATGTTGTTTGTAATTTAGAGGTGTATCGCGATGAAAAGGGGGAATTTCATTATTTAGAGGAATACAAAGGAATTACACTTTAACATAAAGGAGGTATTCAATATGAAGATAGTTGGGGTGTCTTTAGGTACAAGAAATGGAAGCAATGATGCGATGTGTAAAGAGGCATTAATTGCGGCGCAACAAGAGGGGGCAGAAGTGTCATTTATTCATTTGCATGACTGGGATATTCAATATTGCACCGGTTGCGTGGCTTGTTCTCGTGGACTTGTAATGGGAAAAGGAAATATCTGTACAAGAAAAGATGAATTTGATGAATTTAGAAGTATTCTTTTGGATGCAGATGGCGTTCTTGTAGTAGATCCTATTTTCGAAAAAGGAGCGAGTGCTTTGTTCCATTCCTTAATGGACCGATTTGGACCAAGAATGGATCGCGGAATGAATATTGTGGGAACAAAGATTGCAGAATCAGATCCGAATGCAAAGCCGGTTGATCCAAGATTGTTAAAGGATAAGGTGATTTCTTTTATTGGAATTGGTGGTTCAGACTGGGCGACGGCAATTGAATATGATCATAGTATGCTTGCGTTATCACCAGGATGGAAAATCATAGATAATGAGAAATTTGCATGGTCCAAAAATATTATTATGGAGGATGAAAAAGTAGAACGTGTGCGCCAAATAGGCAAAAACCTTGCAAAAGCCGCAGCAAATTATGACGAGGCAAAATGGCAAGGTGATGCAGGAATTTGTCCGCATTGTCATTGTAAAAACTTCTACTTTGGAGAAGGTGATTCGAATGCAGCAACTTGTATGAGTTGTGGAATAGAAGGAAAAATTGAAGTAGAAAACGGAAAAGTTAAATTTGTTTTTCCGCCGGAAAATGAAAGTCACGCTCATGATATTTTATCAGGAAAATTCATACATGCAGATGATATTAAGGAAAATGAGGGCAAAGCGATTGCAAATAGAGGAACCGATAAATACAAACAGAGTTTAGAACGTATTAAATCATATAATATTGAAGAGATTTTACCACCTTCTAAACGATAACCTTAAGTTGCAAATAGCGTAAAAATGTAGTAAAATTAAGGTAGGAAAAGAATGGAACGAAAGTGAGGTGATACTATGGCAAGTATATCTTCTTACAATGCATCGTCAATTAACACATTGTTTTCAAGTTTGAATGCAAGAAATACTTCTTATTTTAATCCGACCAGCATGTATTCAATTAATCTATCTGATTACTCGACCATTAAGAGTGGTTCGTATTTTAAATTGTTGAAATCATATTATGCTGAGTCGTCAGAAGGGTCTAAGAAAGTGCTGAGTACTTCTACATCAGATGACTCGGTTAAGACTTTAAACAGCATACAGAAATCAGCGGAGAGTTTAATGAATTCTGCACAGGAGTTGTATTCCTCCGGCAATAAATCGGTATTTCGTAAGAATGAGAATGGAGAATATGATGTAGATGCAATCTATTCAAAGGTCTCACAATTTGTAGATGATTATAATTCTCTTATAGAATCAACAGAAGATACGAACACAGAGAATATTGCAAGGAATTCGACGAATATGATTAACCTTTCAGAGATGTTCAAACAAGGTTTATCAGGCTTAGGTATCACAATTGACACGGATGATTTTACCTTAAAGATTGATGAGACAAAATTTAAAACGTCAGATATGTCAAAGGTACAGTCAATGTTCCAAGGGGCAGGATCTTATGCTTATAGCATGGGAACGAAAGCTGCGATGATTAATAGTAATGCACAGTTACAGTTAGCAAAATCAAACACTTATAATTCATATGGAGCCTATAGTAATAGTTATTTATCAGGTTCCTTGTTTAGTAGTTTTATTTAGGATATGTTTATGAAACCAACACCGCATGGTGTTGGTTTTTGTTTTATTAAAAAGGTCTGAAATTGTCAGATTTGTTTACAAATTAGGAAAAAAGTGCTATATTTAATGTAAGTAATAATATGGGGGGAAGCATATGGATAGTGGAGATGTTTTACGGATTGTATTAATTTTTCTGGGTATATACATAATGGGTGTGGCAATTTTATCTCTGGCAAAACGTAAATTAACGGAACCATTTTGTATTGCATGGGGGTGTTTTTCTTTTATTCTGATTTTGGCAGGAATATTTATTCATACAGAAAAACTTAGTGACTACATTAGTAATATCATGCTATTCATTATAATTTTAGCATCTATTTTAATCATCTTTGCTGCATATTTTGTTAGTAAACAGATTTCGATTCTTGCAAGACGAACACAGGAATTAACCATGCAACTATCGTTATTAATAAAAAAGAATGAAGAATTGACGAATCAAATAAAACAACAAGAGATAAAGTGAAATGGGGGATTTTATGGGGAAGGAAAAGAATATATTAATACTGGTTCCCGCATATAATGAAGAAAAGAACATCGGAAGATTATTAGAATCCCTCGAAAGCAATGAAGTGCGAGATTTTGCTGATTATATCATAATAAATGATGGTTCTAGAGATGATACGGGCAGACGGATAAGGGAAATGAACGGTAATATGATTGAGCAGGTATATAATCTTGGATATGGGAGTGCATTACAGACGGGGTATAAATATGCGGTTGCTCAGGGATATGAATATGTAATACAGATGGATGCAGATGGTCAGCATGATATTTGTAATCTTGGGAATATAATTAATAAGCTTACAACAAAAGATGAGAATGGGCTATCACCTGATATTGTAATAGGCAGTAGATTTATGGAGGGCTGTGATAAATATCACATTTCTTTTGTTAAAAGGCTTGCGATTGGTGTATTTCGTGCAATTATCCGAATTGCGACTAAAAAGAGAATTACAGATCCGACATCAGGGTTGCAGGGTTTGAGTAAACGGGTTTTTGTGTTTTATTCAAAATATAATCATTTTGATGATCACTATCCGGATGCAAATATGCTTATGCAGATGATTTTGTTGGGATATCGGGTGGAAGAAATTCCGGCGATTATGCACCAGAGAATTGATGGCGTAAGTATGCATTCCGGATTAAAACCAATTATATATATTATTCGAATGGCGCTTTCTTTGATGGCAGTTTGGGTCAGAGTAAAAATATTAAAAATCAGGAATTAAGAGACAAAAAGAAAACCTTTGTACGAGGTATTTGAATATCTCATACGAAGGTTTTCTTGTATATGTTGTATTGAAATATCTGTCATGATTTGATAGGATAATACTGTGTATTTCGTAGAATTGAGAGGTTAATAAATTGAACGTTATTGAGATAATTAAAGTGATTGTTTTTGGTTTGATAGAAGGGATTACAGAGTGGTTGCCGGTCAGCAGCACCGGGCATATGATTTTGCTAAATGAAATTATGCCGATGAATGTGTCGGAAGATTTTTATACAATGTTTGAGGTGGTAATTCAGCTGGGTGCAATAATGGCTGTTGTGGTATTGTTTTGGAAGAAGATTTGGCCGTTTGGTAAGAAAGAGAATCCGCATCCTTTAGCATCAAATGGTGTAGGGCAGTGGATTAAGAAGGATATTTTTAGTTTGTGGTTTCATATCTTGGTATCATGTGTTCCGGCAGCAATAATTGGTTTGTTGTTTGATGACCTTTTTACAAAATGGTTTTACAATTATACAACTGTTTCCATAATGCTTATTGTTGTTGGTGTTGCATTTATTGTGGCGGAGAATTATTACAAGAATAAAGAGAGTAAGATTAATTCTTTATCAGAGATAACGTATCAAGCTGCGTTTGTAATTGGTGTATTTCAGTTAATTGCCGCGGTCTTTCCGGGAACGTCACGTTCCGGGGCGACAATTATAGGTGCATTGTTAATTGGTGTTTCAAGAAAAGTAGCGGCAGAGTATACGTTTTTCCTTGCAATACCTGTTATGTTTGGAGCAAGTGTTTTAAAACTTTTTAAATTTGGTACATTTACAACACATGAGTTTTTATATTTACTGATTGGAATGGTTGTTGCATTTGTAACATCGATGTTTGTTATTAAATTCTTATTAGATTTTATTAAGAAACATGATTTTAAAGTGTTTGGATGGTATCGTATCGTTTTAGGCATAGTTGTACTTATCTGTGGATTTGTGGGTATAATTGGTGCATAAGAGTTAATTAGCAGAGGGTATTTACATGTATGATGAACTAACATTGGAAGATATAAAGAGAATGGAAGAAGAAATTGAATATCGTAAGCTGGTTGTACGTAAAGAAGCCTTGGAAGATGTAAAAGAAGCTAGAGCCCATGGAGACTTAAGTGAGAATTTCGAATATAAAGCAGCTAAAAAGTTTAAGAATGAAAATGAAAGTCGGATTCGATATCTGGAGAATATGATTCGCACGGCACGAATTATATCTACAGAATCCAATGCAGATGAAGTTGGCATGAATAATACAGTTGATGTATATTTTGAAGAAGATGATGAAGTGGAGACTTACAAAATCGTGACGACGGTCAGAGGGAATTCTCTTAAGAACTTGATAAGCAAAGAATCACCTTTGGGAAGTGCAATTTTTGGTCATAAAGTAGGAGACAGATGCGAAGTGAAGGTAAATGACTCGTATTCTTATTATGTCCAGATTAAGAGAATTGAAAATACCATCGATGATGGTAGCGAAGCAATTCGTAAATTCTAGAACAGCATGATGTGAGGGCGCCTATGACAAGAAAAAGTTTAAATGGACAATTGAATTTATTTGATTTCTTCGGACAGGAACCGACTGGGCATAGAGATGTAGAAATGGTAGCAATTTCGCCTCAGAGAAAGCCGTTATCACTGAAAGAAAAAGAGAAAAACGAAAGAAAGACGAAAACGGTTCGATCTTCTAAGGAAGAGAGTAAAACGAATGCAAAAGCAGGGACAAGTGGCAGGAAGAATGAAATAAATTCTCCAGTAATGTCTAAAGTATATCAAGAAAAAACTACAAAGCAATCTATTTACATTGCGTATCTTGATTATTATAAAGTTTATATACAAGAAGGTGATATGTCACCTTATGCATATCAGTTTCATGATTCGAAATCGGCAGTAGATTTCTACGTACAATTTATTAATGAATTAGAGGATAATGTAAATTATAGGGATTTGGAGCAGAGCGTAGAAGTGAAAGAATATGTAATAAAGGAATTGAAATAGGTAAGTATATGAAAAAGACAGAAGAATTATGTAAAGAAATAGAAGAATTAATAAAAGAAACGAAATTAGGAAGAATACACTGGGAAGTAAAGTATCAAACGACGGAATATAATGATAAGTCGAAGAAACTGGTGGTAGAAGAGGATGGAGAAGAATGGACGGTAGACGAGTGCTATACTTCATATTATTGTCAGCATAAGGGAACGGATTTTTTGTTAATTACTTATGAGATGATACATACAACACCAAAGAAACAAAAAACAACAAACCTTGTATTTGCTCCGCCACTTGGAATCCGTTATTTTGATATTCATGCATTATTGCCTTATGCAATTGAAACAGATCAGATGTTGGTATATCATGTTCATTTGTTATGGTCCAATATATTGGAATTAAAGAAAGCGAATTCGGAACAGTTAGTAATGGATGTAGATGAACGTATTTTGACATTAGAGGATGATATAAAGGAAAAATAATAAAAGATACCGTTGTTTCCTGCAACGGTATCTTTTATCTGTAGGATGGCGTAATGAAACAGAAAAGAAAAAAAGCACAAAAAATTCAAATTGGAATAGGGGCGATTGTCGTTCTTCTTTGTTGTATAATCGGACTTTTTTTCCCAAAGAATTCGGAAGAATCGGAAGAGACAAGACTGCCGAATGATGAAAAAGGAGAAGCCAACCTGATTGTTACCTATCTGGATGTAGGTCAGGGGAATGCAATATTGGTTCAATCCCAGGATGATTATATGTTGATAGATGGCGGTGGGAAGTCAGCATCTTCTTATGTAGTTAGTTATCTCCAGCAACAAAATATCACAGAATTAGACTATGTTATTAGTTCGCATTATGATGCAGATCATGTAAGCGGATTGATAGGTGTATTATATAAATTTCAGGTTGAAACAGTATTAGATGGAGATTATATTTGGGATACGAAAACATACCAATCGTTTCAAACAGCTTTGGAGAAAAACGGTTGTAATGAAATACATCCGAATGTTGGTGATATCTATGAATTAGGAGATGCGACTTTTGAAATTGTATGCCCGGATCGTTATGGATATTCGGATGGAAATGAGAATTCAATTGGAATACGCCTGTGTTACGGAGATTCATCTTTCTTAATATGTGGAGATGCCGGTGAAGATATGGAAAAATGGATGGTAGAAAATGGAAATGTATCAGAGACGGACGTACTAATGGCATCACATCATGGTAGTTTTTATTCGACGAGTGAAGTTTTTTTTGAAGCAGTTAATCCAAACTATGTGGTCATAAGTGCGGGAAGGAACAATACATATGGACACCCGTCAAATCGTGTTATGAAATTGTTGGGCGAAAAAGATGTATGTTTATATCGTACTGATATTCAAGGGACGATTATTGCATACACAGATGGGAAAAATATATGGTGGAATGTCAAACCGTGTACTGATTATAGAGACGGCACAAGTATGGAGGAATAAGATGGAAAAATATGCAATCATAACAGGAGCAAGTTCTGGAATAGGGAAGGAGTTTGCAATACGATTGGCAAAAGATGGGTATGCATTGATTCTGGTTGCAAGAAGGGAACAATATCTGGAATTGATTCGGGAGGAATTGATTCAAAAATACAAAATCACAGTTACAATCATGCCATTAGATATCTCTCGAAAAGAAGAGTGTGATCAATTAATTGAATATGCAAAGGAAAAAAATATAGAAGTTTTTATTAATAATGCAGGATTTGGTATTTGTGGCGTGTTTTCGAATATCGATGTAGAAAAAGAACTGGATATGATAGATGTAAATATAAAAGCACTACACTATTTATCCAAGAAAGTTATAGAACTATTTAAAGAAAAAGGGGACGGTTATTTGTTGAATGTTGCATCTTCAGCAGGTCTGATGCCGGCAGGCCCGTATATGGCAACTTATTATGCCACAAAAGCATATGTAGCAAGTTTGACCGGTGCGATATCAGAAGAGTTAAAGCAACAAGGGAGTAAGATATATGTCGGATGTCTGTGTCCGGGTCCTGTTGATACAGAGTTTAATGAAGTAGCAAATGTTAAATTTGCACTAAAGGGGATATCTGCATCCTATTGTGCAAATGTTGCGGTAAATAAGATGTATAAAAGAAAAAAAGTGATTATTCCGACATTAAAAATGAAACTGGTACTGTTGGGAAGCAGATTGGCACCAAGAACACTGGTAATACGAATCTGCTCCAACCAGCAAAAAAAGAAAATACATCATTGATGATTTGTAGTCCGATTAATATAATCGGACTTATATTTTGAGTACATGATTTTTTGTGTGTTATATAAACTGAAATAGCCTGAAAACATATAACTGAACGCAACTGCAATCAGGAAAAATGGCATGGATTCAAAACCAAAAAGTTCAAAACTAATAATGAGTGATGTAATCGGGCTATTGGTAACACCACAGAAGACGGAAACAAGTCCAATTCCGGCACATAGAGCCGGGGAAAATCCGAGAAGATTACCAAATAAACAACCAAAAGTTGCACCTATATAAAAGGATGGAACAATCTCACCACCTTTATATCCGGCACCGATGGTTAGAGCGGTAAATATCATTTTTAGTAAAAAGGATTCTGGAGCAACTTCGCCGGAGAAACACTGTTCGATTATGTGAGAGCCGGCACCATTATAATCATTGGAACCGACAAGTATAGTGAACAATACAATAAATAATCCTCCTACAAAAATTCGAAGATAGGCGTTGGGAAAATATTTGTGATATAGATGCTCCGTCTTGTGTAAAATCACACAGAATAAAATGCTTAAAACAGCACAAAGCAAAGCCAGAATAGTGACTTTAGATGCAGACATTATACTCCATTCCGGGAGCATACCTAAATCATAGGATTCGGCATGAAGATGAAATAAGACTGCAACACTGTGTGCGGTGAGAGAACTGATAACGCATGGTAATAATGCAGAATAGTACATAATACCGACAGTAACCATCTCAAGTGGAAATAGAGTAGCAGCCAGAGGAGTGCCAAATACAGCAGAAAAAGCGGCACTCATTCCACACATGATGACAATTTTATTGTCTTTTTCATCAAATCGAAAGAATTTACCAATAGAATTTCCAAAGCTTCCACCCATCTGAAGTGCGGCTCCTTCGCGACCGGCAGAACCACCAAATAAATGTGTTAAAATAGTTGAGATAAAAATTAGCGGTGCGGTCTGGAATGATAATTTCTTGCCGGAATGAACGGCAGAAATGATAAGATTGGTTCCGGTATCTTTTTCATTATGCATAAGATGGTATAGTCCTACAATCACAAGACCTGAAAAAGGGAGAAGGTATATAATTTTGGGATGTTCGGTTCGAAATGAAGTTGCATGAGAAAGTAATATAGAAAATAGGGAACCTAGAATGCCCACAAAGATACCTACAACTATGGAAAATACAATCCATTTCAGAGTAGTTAAAATGTTATTTCTGAAGTTTTTGATTTGTTCAAGTGATAATTTTTTCATAGGATAATTTTAACATCCTATGTTTCTATTGACAAGTCTTGCGAGTGGTATGAAAGCATGATATTATGAAAAAAAATACAAAAAGGTGTATATAATGAGAGCAAGTGGAGTTTTAATGCCGATTTTTTCTTTGCCTTCTAAGTATGGAATTGGAACACTTGGAAGAGAGGCGAAAAATTTTATAGATTTTCTTAAAAAGAGTGGTCAATCTTATTGGCAGATATTACCGATTGCACCAACCGGATACGGAGATTCACCGTACCAATCCTATGCAGGATTGGCGGGCAATCCATATTTTATAGATTTAGAACTATTATGTCAGGATGGATATCTTCTGAAAAAAGAATGTGAAGCATACAACTGGGATAACAATAGTAACAGGATTGACTATTCGTCTTTATATCAGAACAGATTTCAATTATTGAGAAAAGCATACAGGAGAATGGCGAAGAATCTGCCGCTCGATTATGAAGCTTTTTTGGAACAGAATAAAGGGTGGTTGAATGATTATGCTTTATTCATGGTTTTAAAAAATTTAGAAAACAATAAAGAGTGGAAAGATTGGAAAAATGAATGGAAGTATCGAGATCCGGAAGCGATTGCTTTTGTGAAAAAAGAGTATAAGAATGAGATTGCGTTCTATTGCGTGATACAATATTTCTTTTTTCAACAGTGGAGTGAACTAAAAGCTTATGCAAATAAGAATGGAGTATCAATTATAGGCGATATGCCGATTTATGTGGCATATGACAGTGTTGATGTGTGGCGTAATCCGGAATTGTTTGCATTAGATGAAGAGTTGGTACCAACAATGGTATCCGGATGCCCGCCGGATGCATTTACCGAAGAGGGGCAATTATGGGGGAATCCTCTTTATGATTGGAAGAAAATGAAACAAACGGGTTATTCTTGGTGGAAATATCGACTTGCTGTTATGATGGAAAGATTTGATGTCATTCGTATTGATCATTTTCGAGGATTTGATTCTTATTATGCAATTCCGTACGGGGCAGTAAACGCTCAAAACGGAGTTTGGGAAAAAGGTCCGGGAATGGAATTTTTCCAAGAAATGAAATACATTCTCAAACCGGATTGTGTCATCGCAGAAG
Organism: Lachnospiraceae bacterium; assembly: GCA_045605685.1. Lineage (GTDB taxonomy): Bacteria > Bacillota > Clostridia > Lachnospirales > Lachnospiraceae > Roseburia. The sequence continues at coordinate 43,841 of JAZUQL010000035.1, read as the reverse complement.
ATTTGGGATTTTTGACAGGTTCTGTCAGGAAATTATTGGAGAAAACCGGCTTTGCAGGAATGAAGATTCTGCAATTTGCTTTTGATGGGAAAGATAGCGAATACCTCCCACACAAATATCCTAAGAATTGTGTTGCTTATACAGGGACGCATGATAATCAGACATCGGTTGCGTGGTATGAAGAATTATCAATTTCTACTAAGAAGTATGCATCAGAATATATGCAAATAAAGGCATCTGAGGGAATCAACTGGGGGATGATAAGGAGTCTCTTTTCATCGAAGGCCCGGTATGTCATTATACCAATGCAGGATATTCTGGGGTTATCGGATACTGCAAGAATAAACCAGCCATCAACAGTGGGATCCAATTGGGGATGGCGAATGGAAGCAGATGCGATATCTAGTCTTATAGAACAAAAATTATATCAATATACAAAAGAATACAAAAGAATAAAAAGTTAGGTATATTAATCCTCTTTCGCCCATATATTTACCATATATGAGAAAGGGGATTTTTTTATGGGAAGTAAGGTCAGTAAAACATTTGATTTATATAATGATATAAAAAACCGAACGAATGGAGAGTTGTATTTAGGTGTTGTGGGACCGGTGAGAACCGGAAAGTCAACTTTTATCAAACGTTTTATGGATTTGTTTGTGCTTCCAAATATGGAAAATGAGAACGAAAAGGAAAGAGCAATAGACGAACTGCCACAGTCAGCACAAGGAAAAACCATTATGACAACAGAACCGAAGTTCATTCCGCAAGAAGCTGCACTGATACGGATAGATGCACAGAGCCAAATTAAGGTACGTCTGGTAGATTGTGTGGGTTATATGGTAGAAGGGGCGAATGGATATTTGGAAGGGGATGAAACTCGCATGGTTAAAACGCCATGGGCAGAGGAAGAGATTCCATTTTCGCAAGCGGCTGAAATTGGTACACGCAAAGTCATACACGACCATGCGACGATAGGGGTTATTGTTACGACAGATGGAAGTATTGGAGAAATTCCGAGAGAAAATTATGAATCGGCTGAAGAGTCAGCAATTTATGAATTAAAGGAAATCGGAAAGCCATTTGTGGTGGTTTTAAATTGTGTACGTCCATACAGCGAAGAAACAATAAAATTAAAAGAGAAGATGGAAGAAAAGTACCATGTTACTGTAATTCCCATGAATTGCAAACAAATGCGAAAGGAAGAAATGAATACCGTTTTGGAAACTATATTAATGGAGTTTCCGATTGAAGAAATCTTTTTTTATGTGCCAAAATGGATTGAAATGCTCTCTTGTGAGAATGAGTTAAAAAAAGCGTTGATTCAACATTGTTCCGCAATCCAGGAGAGGATGGATCGGATGAAGGATGTATATTGTCTTCTTGATTTCAATATGCAGGCAGAACAAATGCAGGAAGTACAATTTATTAAGAATATGATGATTGATAATCTTGGATTAAATTCCGGTATCATATCAATTCGTATAGAGGTAGAAGAAAAGTATTACTATAGTTATATCAGCGAAATGACGGGAGTGCCGATTACCAGCGAGTATCAGATGATAGGTATGATTCGCCAACTGGCACAAATGAAGGAGGAATATGAAAAAGTACGGGAAGCAGTAGATTCTGTAAGACAGAAGGGCTATGGAGTTGTTATGCCGGTATTAGAGGATATTACGATGGAGGATCCGGTTTTAATTTCTCATGGAAATAAATATGGTGTGAAAATGCGTGCGGTATCCCCTTCCATTCATATGATTAAAGCAAATATAGAAACTGAAATTGCACCGATTGTAGGAAATAAAGAGCAGGCGGAAGATTTGATTACATACATAAAAGAGGGGGAACAGAATGGAGATGGGGTTTGGACTACTAATATATTTGGGAAAACGGTTGGAGAACTGATGGAGGACGGAATTCGAACCAAAATCATGCAGATGGATGACCAGTGTCAAATTAAGTTACAGGATAGTATGCAAAAGATTGTAAATGATAGCAATGGAGGAATGATTTGTATCATTATTTGAGAGAATTTTCAGTTTCTATTCAATGCTCTTTCTGTTATAATATATAGAAAAGTGGCAGGGGGATGATGCTGATGAAGACAGGATATGATAAATTACTGAAATGTTTCGATAGTGTAAGAAAGAAAACAGACTTTATTCCGCGGATTGCGTTGGTATTGGGCTCAGGATTAGGAGATTATGCCAATAGCATGAAAGTAGTAGAAACGATTTCTTATCAGGAGATTGATGAGTTCCCAATTTCTACGGTTCCGGGGCATAAGGGCTGTTTTGTTTTTGGATATATAGAGGATGTTCCGGTTGTATGTATGCAGGGGAGAGTCCACTACTATGAAGGGTATGCAATGGAAGATGTTGTTTTGCCGATTCGCCTTATGAAATTGCTTGGGGCACAGGTTCTTTTTCTAACGAACGCGGCAGGTGGTATTCAGCAAGGAATGAACGCCGGAGACTTTATGTTGATAACAGGACAGATTTCTTGTATGGTACCATCGCCTTTGATCGGAAAGAACATGGATGAATTGGGTTGCAGATTTCCGGATATGAGTGAAATTTATGATTATGAATTGCTCAAGATTGTGCGGAAAAGTGCCTTAGACATGGACTTAAATCTAAAAGAAGGAACTTATATGCAATTGAGTGGTCCTCAGTATGAAACACCACAAGAAGTTGCAATGTGCCGGATTCTTGGGGCTGATGCAGTAGGAATGAGTACGGCATGTGAAGCCGTAGCAGCAAAACATATGAAAATGCGTATAGTTGGAATTTCTTGTATCTCAAATTTGGCGGCAGGGATTAACCCGATTCCGCTTTCGCATAAAGAAGTGCAACAGGTCGCAGATGAAGTAGCACCTAAATTCAAAACATTAATAACGAATTCGATAAAAGAAATTAATTGCATTTTATAAAGGATGACAGTATGCAGATTATTTTTATACACCATAGTTGTTTTGTGGTAGAAGTGGATGAAAAAGTTCTAATTTTTGATTATTTTAATGGGGACAAATTAGATAATTATTCATTCCATGGTCAGATACCAACCTATGAAAAAGATACGGAAATATATGTCTTTGCCAGTCACAAACATTCGGATCATTTTGATTTGGATATTTTGAAATGGGCGGAGCATTATACGAATATTCGTTATGTCCTATCCAAAGATATCCGTTTGTCGGATAAATATTTGGAAAGACACAATATTCCATTAAAAGTAAAAGAACAGATATTATTTGTTACTCATACGATGGAATATGAATTAAATGGAATAAAGATAGAAACACTTGCATCTACAGATGTAGGAGTTGCATTCTATGTAACGGTGAATGGAATATCGATTTATCATGCAGGAGACCTCAATAATTGGAAATACGAAGGTGTAGGTGAATTGATTAATGGGTATATGGAGCGGTCCTACCACCGACAGATTAAAAAACTATCGGACAAGCCGATTCATATTGCGTTTGTACCGATGGATCCAAGGCTAGGCTGCTACCAGCATTTGGGAATTGATTATTTCTTAAAAACTACCGAAGCGGAATATGTGTTTCCAATGCATATGTGGCAGGATTATGCAAGTATTCATACTTACAAAGGGAAACTGTCAAATCAGCAGATGGCTGATCGAATTATTGAGATAAATAGGGAAAATCAAACATTTATGATACAGGTAGAATCATAACATTATATTGAATTCTTTATAAACATCATATATAATATATAAAGTTTGAAAGCATTTGTATGCGGGAGGAACAGATATGGGCGATTTTTTATTGTGTTTTTTACAGTACTTTTTGATTTTTATTGTGTTAGTTGCAGTGGGATGCATTGGTGCTGCAATTGGAATTAAACTTCGCAAAAATAAAAACAAAAAGGGCGAGATCGTAGAGAATGAAGAGAAATAGTTTTGGAGGAAACTTATAATGAAGAAGCGTTATGGCGTGAACGAATTACGTCGGATGTACCTAGAATTTTTTGAAAGTAAAGAGCATCTTGCAATGAAGAGTTTTTCATTGGTGCCACAGAATGACAATAGTTTATTACTAATCAATGCAGGAATGGCACCGTTAAAACCATACTTCACAGGGCAGGAGATTCCACCATGTAACAGGGTGACCACTTGTCAGAAATGTGTTCGTACAGGGGATATAGAGAATGTTGGAAAGACAGCTCGTCATTTGACTTTTTTTGAAATGTTGGGAAACTTTTCTTTTGGAGATTATTTCAAGGAAGAAGCAATAGAATGGTCTTGGGAGTTTTTGACAAAAGTACTTGGTTTGGAAGAAGATAGACTTTACCCATCGATATATGGGGAAGATGATGAGGCATTTGAAATCTGGAATAAGAAGGTTGGAGTAGCTGCGGATAGAATTACCCGTTTCTACCGTGACCCTCAAACCGGTGAATGTGACAATTTCTGGGAGCATGGTGCAGGACCATGCGGACCATGTTCCGAGATTTATTATGATCGCGGGGAGAAATACGGTTGTGGAAATCCGGATTGTAAGGTTGGTTGTGAATGCGATCGCTTTATGGAAGTATGGAATAATGTATTTACCCAATTTGAAGGTGACGGAAAAGGAAATTACGAAGAACTTTCACAAAAGAACATTGATACAGGAATGGGATTAGAAAGACTTGCCGTTGTGATGCAGGATGTGGATTCTGTATTTGATATTGATACAATGAAAGCGATTCGAGATAAGGTATGCGAACTTTCCGGAAAGACTTATCAAACGAATGAAAAAGATGATATTTCCATTCGCTTGATTACGGATCATATCCGTTCCTCGACATTCCTTGTATCCGATGGGGTTATGCCTTCGAATGAAGGACGTGGATATGTTTTGAGACGTTTGATTCGTCGTGCGGCACGTCATGGAAGAATGCTTGGTATAGATGGATGTTTCCTTGCAAAACTCTCTGAAACCGTAATCAATGAAAGTAAAGACGGATATCAGGAGTTGGAAGATAAGAAAGCATTTATTTTTAAAGTTTTAACGCAGGAAGAAGAGAAATTTAATAAAACGATTGATCAGGGACTTGCAATTCTAGGCACCATGATGGATCAGACCAAAGCAGATGGTAAATCTGTTTTATCAGGTGAAGATACGTTTAAATTATATGACACCTATGGATTCCCGGTTGATTTAACGGCAGAGATTCTAGAAGAAAATGGATTTACATATGATGAAAAGGCCTTTAAATCTGCCATGGAGGAACAGCGAAACAAAGCTCGTAATGCCCGTAAGGTAACCAATTACATGGGTGCGGATGCAACAGTTTATGAGCAAATTGATCCTTCAATTACATCTGAGTTTGTAGGATATGATAACTTAAAATACAAATCAAATGCATTGATTCTTACAACGGAGACAGAGCTTGTGGATGCATTATCAGAGGGCGATAGTGGAACAATTATTGTTGAGAAAACCCCGTTTTATGCAACGATGGGCGGACAGCAGGGGGATAAGGGTATCATTCGTACCGATAATGGAGTGTTTGAGGTTGTTGACACCATCAAATTACTTGGAGGTAAGGTAGGACATATTGGACAGATGGTGTCCGGAATGATTTCTAAGGATGATGAAGTTGAACTTGAAGTTGATCGCTTGTTACGTGAGAAAACATGTCGTAACCATTCCGCAACGCATTTGCTTCAAAAAGCATTACGCGAAGTACTTGGGGAACATGTTGAACAGGCCGGATCTTATCAAGATGGTGAAAGAACACGTTTTGACTTTTCGCATTTTTCTGCAATGACGCAAGAAGAAATTGAGAAGGTCGAAGCAATCGTAAATCAGAAAATTTCAGAATCGATTCCGGTTATAACAGAAGTGATGAGTGTAGAAGAAGCGAAGAATTCAGGTGCAATGGCATTGTTTGGAGAAAAATACGGGGATTCCGTAAGAGTTGTTGCCATGAGTGATTTTTCGAAAGAACTCTGTGGAGGCACACATGTTGGCAATACATCTGAAATCACTGCTTTTAAGATTATATCAGAAAGTGGAGTTGCAGCCGGTGTAAGACGTATTGAAGCACTAACGGGAAGTAATGTTTTTGCATATTATAAAGAACTGGAAGACAAACTAAATATGGCTGCAAAGGTGATTAAATCTACTCCGGCCAATCTTATTGAACGTCTCGAGCATATGATGGCGGAGATGAAAGCACTGGCAAGCGAGAATGAGTCGCTAAAGAGTAAAGCAGCCAAAGATGCACTGGGTGATGTTATGGATCAGGTGCAGGAAGTAAAAGATGTGAAATTACTCGCCGCAAGTGTAGATGGTGTTGATATGAATGGTCTTCGTGATTTGGGAGATCAATTAAAAGAGAAGCTAGGTGAAGGTGTTGTTGTTCTTGCATCTTCCTGTGAAGGAAAGGTAAATCTTATCGTTATGGCAACGGAAGCAGCAATGCAGAAAGGTGCACATGCCGGTAATTTGATTAAAGCAATTGCTGTCAAAGTTGGCGGTGGCGGCGGTGGCCGACCTAATATGGCACAGGCAGGCGGGAAGAACCCGGCAGGAATACCGGAGGCAATGAAAGAAGCTAAAACAGCCTTAGAAGGAATGTTATCATAATTAATTCTTTAAAACCTATTGACAAATAAGTATAATTTGGTAATATATTCAATAGTGCAATGAAAATTACCTAACAGTTGATGCACAATTCGCAACTGGAGGGAGGTTAGGTGTAAGAAATGTCTAGTGTTATAGTTAAAGAAAACGAGACTTTAGATAGCGCTTTACGCAGATTTAAGAGAAACTGTGCGAAAGCAGGTATCCAGCAGGAGATTCGTAAGAGAGAACATTACGAGAAACCAAGTGTTAAGCGTAAGAAAAAATCTGAAGCAGCTAGAAAAAGAAAATTCAATTAATGAATCTAAAAAGACTATCGTTAAACGATAGTCTTTTTTTTGTTTTTATATCAGTTGTCTGTATTGACTGAAAAAAAAGAAAAAAACATAAAATTTATAGAAAAATCTGAATATGTATGATATAATAAGATTGGGTTTTTATTTGTATATAATTTGGAGGGGCAAATTATGGAGTATAATATCGGAAAGTTAAGTGTAACAGATGTAATAAAACTATTAGAGAGCAAGGAATTGGGGGCACTAATTGAACAACGTTCGGATGGCAAAAAGGATGCTGCGAAGCTACAACAAGTATTATGTGAGTACCACAATATATTAGTGGATGCGATGGAAGATATTGAAGAAATTGACCGCCAATCGGATGTCGTACGTCTTACATATAAAAAACGAATGGAATCAAACCGCAATATTACTGAGGCGAATGAAGATATTGCAAGGACTGCAGCACGTCAAGAAGAAAAGGCTACAGAGTGTTCGGACTTGTCAGTTCAGTTCGAAAAAGGTTTCAAGGAGCTTTTGGAAGAAACAGATTCTTTAAATCAACAATGTGAATATGCAGAGCAGATTAGTATAGAAGGTGTTACATCTTTAAGTGAATATGTAACTAAGATTTCAGAGATTAGCGATACATTTTTGAATATCAATGAAAGAATAGAACATTTGGGAGAATCCATTGGACGAATTGATAAGGTAGTTGCAACAATTAATACCATATCCAGTCAGACAAACCTTCTTGCATTGAATGCGTCAATTGAAGCAGCGAGGGCAGGAGAGGCAGGAAGAGGATTCAGTGTTGTTGCGAATGAAGTAAAGAATCTTGCAGAAGAGAGTAATAATGCAACGGAAAGTATTTCAAAAGTAATTGCTGAGATTATGTCTGAGATGCGTGCAATGATGAACTTGGTTCGAGAAGAAAGTGGCAGGGTTGTAGAACAGGCAAAAGCAATTGATGGAGTGGAAGAGATTATCAGTCAGATGAGAAATTCCATTCTGGAGTTTATGGAAGGACAGAGACGGATTTCGGAACACATTGACGATATGTATAAGGATAATTGCAGACTGCAGGAAGAGATTAAAACAATAACTGCATTAACACAAGAATCCGCTGCAACAAGTCAAATAGTCTCAAGTGTATCACTGGAACAAAGTGTATCTGATAAGTTGATATTAGATTTATTGGAAAGCTTGTTTGAACAATCAGATAAGATGATTCAAACGATGGGGCAATTCCGGTTGCAGAGAAAAGAGAAGGTTAAGAAAAGAGTCGGTGTTGTATGTTTGGAGCAACAGGATTTTTATAAAGATGTGGAGAATGCTGCACTCGAAACAGGTAAGAATCTTGGTATGGAGATTATTTGTAGAACTCCAAAACAGTGTGACGTTAATGTTCAGGCAGAGATGTTTGAGTCTCTGGTAAATGAGGGAGTAGATGGAATTGCATTAGTTCCTAGTGATGCACAGGTTTTAAAACCTCTTGTAGATCGAGCAGTGAATCGTGGTATTAAAGTTGTATGCATTGATGGGGATATTCCGGATAGCCGTCGACAGATTCACATTACTTCCGATAGTTATCAAGGCGGTAAAGTTGCCGGAGAAGCTGCAGCGAAAGTATTAAAGGGAAAAGGAAAAGTACTTGTATTTTTGGCTGCCAGTGAGGTTCCGGTTGTCAGTGAACGATTCCAAGGTTTTATGGATGTGATAAAAAAACATCCGGGAATTGAATTGCTTTGTAAGGAAGAACAAAATGATACCAACATGGAAACTTCGCGAAGAATGATTGAAAATCTTTTAAATCAGTATCCACAGTTTGATTTATTGTATTTGGTTACAGGTGACAGTGGTGCAGTAGCAGCAGAAGTATTTAAAGCTAGAAAATTGGATAAAAAACTTGTTGTTTTGAGTAAAGATGCAAAGGTAAGCAAAGCAGTAGAAAATGGCATTGTTACCGCCCAAATCGTACAACGAAATGACTTATGGGGTGAACTTGCGATTAAGGATATTAAAAAGCTAATTGAGGGCGGTGTGTGTGAATCATTTGAAGATACCGGCATGTATGAAATAAATCAATATAATTACAAAATTTTTCAAAAATAATAAAATCCGGCGTAAAGCCGGATTTTTTATTAATATCCCAAATTTTCACCAACAAGAATCACCTTGATTCGACCGGGAATACCACTACGTCTGGTAATTACTACCTGATTGCAAACACAATCGGAAGACAAGCAGTCACCACAAATACCGGTTTGTGCACAAGGAGTATTTTTATTTAATCGAATACAGTTTCTTGGGGTTGCAGTGTTGTGAACGCGATGAATCGCTTCCGTTTCATTAGCTGCAACTTTATTCATACCTGCAATAATGATGACATTTTTCGGGCCGTATATTAGTGCGGCAACGCGATTGCCGTTTCCATCAATATTAACAAGTTCTCCATCATGAGTAATGGCGTTTGTGCTCATAAAATAATAATCGCATGAAAGTGCCTGATGAAAAATTTGTTGGATTTCATCCGGATTTTTACCGAGAGCACGATCGTATAATTTGATATTTTCTTTGCTTCGTAAAGCATTTAGAAGACCGCATTCATCTAGAGTCATGGAACCGCCAAATGAAACACTGCAATTATCGGTAAGATAAGATAAGGCTTGTTCTTTGGCCTTTTCGGCAGTATTACAGTATATGGCGTCAATTTGACGTTGTTTTAATTTCTTAATAATGGATTGTGCTAATCTTTCGTTGTATTCTTGTTGAATATTCATGTAATTATCCTCCGTTTTATGTATGTAAGTATCCTTATCATAAATCTTACGTACAATTTTGACAAGTGCATGATTAATTGCTAGAATCTTTGTTGGCATAATTATAAGGTGGTAAAAAAATGAAGAAAAACTTAAAAAAGATGATATCTTATTACAAACCCTATCAAAAAGTGTTTTGGGCAGATATGTTTTTTGCAATGGTATCTGCCGTTGTTGCATTAGTCATTCCATTGGTGGTGCGTTATGTTACATCTACGTTGATTTATCAGGAATCTGATACAATTTTGAAGAATACTTGTTATATAGCTTTATTTTTGGTTTTGCTTATTATACTTGATTTTATTAGTAAGTTTTTTATCGGAAATTATGGGCATGTAATGGGTGCAAAGATAGAATATGATATGCGTTCCGAGATATTTAGTCATATGCAAAAATTATCATTTTCCTTTTTTGATGATGCAAAGGTTGGTCAGTTAATGAGTCGGATTACAACAGACTTATTTGATATTACGGAGATGTTGCACCATGGTCCGGAGAATATTATTCTATCGGTGTTAAAGATTTTGGGTGCATTATTGATTTTGATTCACATCAATGGTTGGTTGGCATTGGCTGCATTTATCGTATTGCCATTTTTATTTATTTTTGCCTTTGTGTTAAACAGGAAAATGCGACGTGCATTTCGAAAGAATCGTATTAAAATAGCAGAAATAAATGCTCAAATTGAAGATAACTTATCTGGAATTCGGGTTGTAAAATCTTTTGCAAATGAGGACATTGAAAATGAAAAATTTCGTGTCGGTAATGATGGATTCCTATCTGCAAAGAAAAACAGTTATCGGTATATGGGGGTATTTCAAGCAGGTGTAGGTATATTTACAACCTTAATACAGGTAAGTGTGATTGTGGTTGGAGGGGTTTTGATTGCTTATAGTAAATTAAATATTAGCGATTTGATTACATTTCTTTTATATATTGGTGTATTTACAGACCCAATTCGAACTTTAGTGGATTTTACGGAACAGTTTCAAAACGGATATACCGGCTTTGAAAGATTCTGTGAAATAATGAACATTATGCCGGATATTCAGGATTCAGAAGACGCAATTGAGATGGTGGATGTAAAAGGAAATATCACTTTTGAAAATGTTTCATTTGCATACAAAGATAATAAAGATTATGTTTTAAACAATATAAATCTAAATGTGGAAGCAGGAACCTACATTGCATTGGTCGGTTCTTCCGGTGCGGGAAAGACAACGTTATGTTCTTTGATTCCAAGGTTTTATGATGTCACAGGAGGTTCCATACGAATTGATGGGATGGATATAAGGGATGTGAAGTTAGCAAGTCTACGAAATCGAATCGGTATTGTACAGCAGGATGTATATTTATTTGCAGGAACCATATTTGAAAATATTTCCTATGGAAACCCGAATGCCAGTTATGAAGAGGTTATAGAAGCGGCAAAAAATGCAAATGCACATGACTTTATTATGTCCTTTCCAAATGGATATGAAACGGATATTGGTCAAAGAGGAATTAAATTATCCGGCGGTCAGAAGCAACGATTATCTATTGCACGAGTCTTTTTGAAAAACCCGCCGATTCTAATTTTTGATGAAGCAACTTCGGCGTTGGATAACGAAAGTGAGAAAGTGGTCCAGGAATCTTTGGAAAGACTAGCGAAGAACCGCACAACCTTTGTGATTGCACATCGTTTGACAACCATTCAAAATGCAGAAAAGATTCTTGTGTTGACAGAAGACGGCATAGCGGAATCCGGTAATCATCAGGAATTGCTGCAACAAGGCGGGATATATGAAAAATTGTATCACATGCATGATTAGAATTTGCATTATTCAAAAAATAAGAGTAGAATAAAAGTCTGAATATTAAGGAATAAAAGGAGCACAAAAATGACAAAAATTGATATAATTTCCGGATTTTTAGGAGCAGGAAAAACAACTTTTATAAAGAAAATGATAGATGAAGCTTTTCAGAATGAAAAAATAGTTTTGATTGAAAATGAATTTGGAGAAGTAGGAATTGATGGTGGTTTTTTAAAAGACGCAGGAATTGAAATTACGGAAATGAACTCCGGATGCATTTGTTGTTCTCTGGTTGGAGATTTTGGAGAGAATTTAAAGGCGGTTTTAAACAAATTTAAACCGGACCGAATTTTGATTGAACCATCAGGAGTAGGAAAACTATCTGATGTTATGAAATCCGTATTAGAGTTAGAAACGGATCAGGATATTAAATTAAATGCGTTAGTTGCAGTTGTTAATGCAAAAAAAGCAACGAAACAAATGAAGTCTTTTGGAGAATTTTTTAATAATCAGGTTGAACATGCAACAACGATTATTTTAAGTAGGACACAAGAGATGGCAGAAGATAAGCTGGAACAGTGTGTGAAACAGATTCAGCATCTGAATCCGGCCGCTTCTATTATTACCACTGAATGGGGTAAAATATCCGGAACACAGTTGCTTAAAGCAATGGAAGAAGAGGAAAATTTGGAACAAAAGATGCTAAAAGAACAGCATCACCATGAACATCATGACCACCATCATGATCACGAACATGATGAAAACTGCACATGCGGTTGTCAGGAGCATGAGCATCACGACCATGACCACCATCATGACCACGAACACGATGAAAACTGCACATGCGGTTGTCAGGAGCATGACCACCATCATGACCACGAACACGATGAAAACTGCACATGCGGTTGTCAGGAGCATGAACATCACGACCATGACCATCATCATGATCACGAACATGATGAAAACTGCACATGCGGTTGTCACGACCATCACCATCACCATGCGGATGATGTATTTGTCAGCTGGGGAAAAGAAACACCTCATAAGTATACGAAAGAAAAAATCGAAGAGATTTTACAGATTTTCTGTAATACAGAAAATTATGGAAATATATTAAGAGCGAAGGGCATGGTAGAAGGAATCGATGGAGAGTGGATTTATTTCGATCTTGTAGAAGGTGATTATGAACTTCGTGATGGGGAACCGGATTATACAGGTCGGCTTTGCGTAATTGGTGTTAACATTGATAAACAAAAATTAGAAGAATTATTTGAACTTGCATAGAGGAGGAGTGGTTATGCCAAAGGAAATACCGGTATATCTTTTTACAGGTTTTATGGATAGCGGTAAAACATCTTTAATTCTGGAAACTTTATTTGAGAATAATTTTGGGACAGGATCAAAAGGTCTTATCATTATGTGTGAAGATGGTGAGATAGAATATGAGGATGAAAAATTAAAAGCTGCCAATCTGGATATTGTAGAAATTTCATCAGAAGAAGCGTTTACACTGGAAAAACTTGTACAGTTGAATCAGACATATCATCCGGAACAAGTGTTTATTGAATATAACGGAACCTGGGGTGTTGATAGAGTTTATGAAGGCGAATTACCAAAAGATTGGGTTTTGGTTCAATCTCTTTGTACAATAGATTCAACCACCTTTCAGATGTATATGGACAATATGCGTGCAATGATGCAAGAGCAATTCTTTTTATCGGATGTCATCATTTTTAATCGTACGGATGATACAACAGACCGTGGTAAGCTAAGAAGAATGGTCAAAAGTGTCAATCGGAAGGCGCAAGTTGTATATGAACGTACCGATGGAACCGTTGATGAAAGACCAATCGAGTTACCATTTGATATTAACCAGGATGTAATCGAACTGTCGGATTCTGATTATGGAATTTGGTATATGGATGTAACTGAGAATTACAAAAAATATGAGAAAAAAATTGTAAAATTCCGTGCGCTTGTGTACAATCCGGACACGTTAAAAAAAGGTGTAATGGTGCCGGGACGTTTTGCGATGACCTGTTGTATAGATGATATTACTTTTATCGGTCTTAAATGCAAATACGATGGTGAAAAAGATATTGCACATAAATCGTGGATTGATATTGAAGCAGAGGTTCGCGTAGAATTTGCAAAAGAATACAAAGGTCGTGGTCCGGTATTGTATCCAATAACGGTAAAACCGGCGGAGAAACCGGAAGATGAATTGGTTTACTTTACATAGAAAAGGGATTGCCATTCCTTTGGATTTTCGATAAAATAAAGTAATATACATACAGAAAAAGTAGGAAAGGACAGGTGACAAATATGTATGAAATCGTTCGTAAAGAGAAGCTTGCTGACAGTATTATTCTTATGGACATCAAAGCACCAAGAGTTGCAAAATATTGTTTGCCGGGGCAGTTTATTATTGCAAAAGTAGACGAGGTGGGAGAGAGAATTCCGCTTACCATTTGTGATTATGATAGAGAAAAAGAAACGGTTACAATTGTAGTACAGACGATTGGCGCAGGAACAAAGCGTATGATGGATTTGGAAGAAGGAGACGCTTTGTCTGATTTCGTAGGTCCATTAGGATGTGCATCTGAATTGTGCGAAGAAGCGAACTTAGAAGAGACAAAGAAGAAGAGCATTGTATTCATTGCTGGTGGATTAGGAACGGCACCTGTATATCCTCAGGTGAAATGGTTACATGAACATGGAGTGAATGTTGATGTAATCATGGGGTCGCGTACGAAAGACTTGCTGTTCTATATTGATGAAATGAAATCAGTTGCGGATCATGTATATGTAACAACAGATGATGGCACATATGGTTTTCATGGAAATGGTTGTCAACAGTTAGAAGCATTAGTTCATGATGGAAAACATTATGATGTATGTGTAGCTATTGGTCCGATGATTATGATGAAATTTGTTTCATTACTTACAAAGAAGTTGGAGATTCCAACGATTGTATCAATGAATCCGATAATGGTAGATGGAACCGGTATGTGTGGAGCATGTCGAGTACTTGTAGGTGGAGAAGTGAAATTTGCTTGTGTGGACGGACCGGAGTTTGATGGACACTTGGTAGATTTCGATCAGGCGATGAAGAGACAGCAACAATACAAGACAGAAGAGGGAAGAGCAATGCTTGCATTTGAAGAAGGAGACACACATCATGGTGGTTGTGGACATTGTGGAGGTGACGAATAATGGATGTAATGGTTAGAGTACCGGTTCGCGAACAGGAGCCAAAAGATCGTGCAGTAAATTTTGAAGAAGTATGTTATGGATATAATGAAGAAGAAGCAGTAGCAGAGGCTTCTCGTTGTTTAGGATGTAAGAATGCTCAGTGTATGAAAGGATGTCCTGTTTCAATTGACATTCCTGGATTTATTGCCCGTGTAAAAGAACGTGATTTTGAAGCGGCTTATCAGATTATATCCGAATCATCCGCACTTCCGGCAGTTTGTGGTCGTGTCTGTCCGCAGGAGAGCCAGTGCGAAGGAAAATGTATTCGCGGAATTAAAGGTGAAGCAATTGCAATTGGAAAATTAGAACGTTTCGTTGCGGATTGGGCAAGAGAGAATGGAATTAAACCAAAGAAAGCAGAACAAACAAATGGTAAGAAAGTTGCAGTAATCGGTTCTGGCCCAGCAGGTCTTACATGTGCAGGAGATTTGGCAAAACTTGGATATGAAGTGACGATTTTTGAAGCGTTACATTCAGCCGGAGGGGTATTGTGTTATGGAATTCCGGAGTTTCGTCTTCCAAAAGATAAGGTTGTTGCTGCAGAAGTAGAGAATGTAAAATCTCTTGGTGTTAAAATTGAAACAAACGTAGTAATTGGAAAATCACTTACGATTGATGAGTTATTGGAAAAAGAAGGATTTCAAGCAGTATTTATTGGTTCCGGAGCAGGATTACCAAGATTTATGGGCATTCCGGGCGAACAGGCGAATGGTGTATTTTCAGCTAATGAATTCCTTACCAGAAATAATCTTATGAAAGCATACAAAGATGACTACGAAACACCGATTGCAAAAGGAAAAAAAGTAGTAGTAGTAGGTGGCGGTAATGTAGCGATGGATGCTGCAAGAACTGCACTAAGATTAGGTGCAGAAACGCACATTGTCTACAGAAGAAGTGAGGAAGAATTGCCTGCAAGAAAAGAAGAAGTTCATCACGCAAAAGAAGAAGGAATTATTTTTGACCTCTTGCAGAATCCAACAGAGATACTGGTGGATGAGAATGGAGCAGTAAAAGGAATTCGTTTAATTAAAATGGAATTAGGAGAACCGGATGCGTCTGGACGTAGAAGTCCTGTTGAAATAGAAGGATCGGAATATGAGATGGAATGTGATACGGTTATTATGTCTCTTGGAACTTCTCCAAATCCATTGATTTCTTCTACAACAATTGGTTTAGATGTGAACAAGAGAAAATGTATCGTTGCATCAGAGGAAACGGGGGCAACTTCCAAAAAAGGCGTATATGCCGGAGGAGATGCGGTTACAGGTGCGGCAACGGTTATTCTTGCAATGGGAGCCGGAAAAGCTGCAGCAAAAGGAATTCATGAATTCCTATCTGAGAATTAGAAGTGTATTTTATGATCCTTGGATACTTATGTATCCAAGGATTTTTGAGTGTCTTCAAATATTATGCATGAAATAATTGGGGAAAAGAATAAGAGGGAAGATTATTGAAAAAAATAGATACAAAGCCATTTGACAGATACAAGATTCCACCGAAACAGAATCTGTTTTTGATGCCCATTATATGGCTCATTTGTTTTTTGTCAACCAGAAGCGGAAAGTTGAAAATCCAAAAAGAACGAATGAAAAAGCTTAAACCTCCTTATATTGTTTTAGGCACACATCACGCTTTTATGGATTTTTGCGTTACGCCACTTGCGTTGTTTCCACATCGGGCAAATTATGTTTCAGAGTTGGAAGGATTTGAAAAATATGGAGAATGGTTATATCGACAAATTGGTTGTTTGGGAACGAGAAAGTATGTCAATGATTTGGCACTGATTTCCAATGTGAAAGAAGTTATGAAACGCAAAGGTATTGTTGTTATATATCCGGAGGCTCGATATACTAATGTAGGGACGTTTTCGCAAATTCCGGAATCAGTGGGCAAACTGACAAAAATATTAGATGTTCCGGTTGTAGTAATTCAGATGCATGGAAATTATCTACAGTCCCCTATCTGGAATCTGAAAAAAAGAAAGGGAGTCCGATTAGAAGCGACCATAAGTCAGGTATTTACAAGAGAGGAATTAAGAAAAACTTCTGTTTCAGAGATTAACAGGCGGCTTTCAGAAGTGCTAACTTACGATGAGTACAGATGGCAGATGGAGAAAGGGATTTCAATTAAAGATCCAAATCGAGCAAAAGGTTTGGAGTTACCGTTGTATCAATGTCCGGTTTGTGGTGTGGAATTTCAGATGAGAAGCAAAGGGATTTTTTTATTTTGCAGACGTTGCAAGACGGAATGGGAAATGGACGAATTTGGAAAGCTACAGACGAATTATAAAATAACATATCAAGATATGGATATTGATTTTTCACATATCCCTAATTGGTATGAGTGGGAACGAAAACAAGTAGAACAATTGATTGATAATAATCGATATGAATTAAAATGTAAGGTGAGGATTGAATCTTTGCCGAATGCCGTAAATTTTATAGAGTGTGGAATTGGAGAATTGATACATACAAGAGAAGGATTTTACTTAACGTTTTGTGATTATGGTAAGAAACAACCTGAGACAATGTATTTTTCCGCGGCATCCATGTTTTCCGTTCATACAGAATATGATTATCGAAAAAAAGGACAGTGTATTACTTTGTCAACGCTTAATAATACTTACTTTTTATATCCGTTGGAGGACGGATTTAATGTAACTAAAATTCAATTTGCAACAGAATATTTGTATAAAAAGGGAATGAAAAATGTCAAATAAAGGATACGAACAGGTTGGACTTTCTAACATGGAAGTGCAAAAAAGAATAGAGGCTAATGCAATCAATAGAAGGGTTAAATCGCAAACCCGTACTACAAAAGAAATTATCAAATCGAATGTGTTGACGTATTTTAACTTGGTATTTGCGATTCTGGCATTACTTTTAATTATAGTAGGAGCATGGTCGGATTTATTGTTTTTACCGATTATTATTGCGAATACATGCATTGGTATTATACAAGAGGTTCACTCTAAGCATGTATTAGACCGATTGAATATTATACATGAATCTAAGATCACAGTTCTAAGAGAGGGCAGATATCAAGAATTACCATCAGACAAGTTGGTATTGGATGACATTATACAGTTAAAAGCAGGACAACAAATTCCGGCAGACGCAACAATGGTAGAGGGAATGTTAAAAGTCAATGAATCCTTACTGACCGGTGAAGCCGATGAAGTAGAAAAAGGCGCGGGTGATGTTCTTTTGTCCGGAAGTTTTGTTGTTTCTGGAACAGCGAAGGCACATATTATTAAAGTAGGAAAAGATGCCTATGCATCACAACTATTGATTGAAGCCACATCAGATAAAAAAGAAGAACAATCCGAGATGATTCGTTCCTTAAATCGTTTGATTAAGGTGGTAGGAATTATTTTGATTCCTATCTCCATCACACTGTTTGTGCAATCTTTTTTCTTAAATGGTGGGACATTTAAAGAAAGTATTGCGGGAATGGTGGCTGCAGTGATTGGAATGGTTCCGGAAGGCCTATATTTGTTATCAAGTGTTGCAATGGCTGCAAGTACAGTTCGACTTGCAAAAAAGAAAGTGCTGATACATGATATGAAATGCATAGAAACCCTGGCAAGAGTAGATGTTTTATGTGTCGATAAAACCGGAACTATAACAGAACCGGGAATGCAATTGTATAACGTTGAATATCTGGGCGATTTCCAAGAGGAATACGTAAAATTATCAATTCAAAATACCATAAATGCTTTGCCGAATGATAACGATACCATGCAAGCTTTACAGAATCATTTTGGACAATCGTTTGGGGGAAATCCGATTGAAATTTTTCCATTTTCTTCTGCTACCAAGTATTCAGGCGTTCGATTTATGGATGAATCCTTTGTAATTGGGGCACCGGAATTTGTTTTAAGACAAAAAATAACAGAGTATCAAGACTACATGAATGAATTTGGAAGCATGGGATACCGCGTTTTGGTTTTTGGAAAGTATCAAGGGGTTTTATCGAAAGAAGGATTGGTATGTGATGTGATACCAATGGCTTTTCTTTTGTTATCAAATCCAATTCGGAAAGGTGCAAAAGAAACATTTGCATATTTTGCTGAAAATGATGTGGAAATAAAAGTTATATCCGGGGATAATCCGATTACGGTATCTGCAATTGCCAAGGAGGCCGGGATAAAAAATGCGCACAACTATGTTGATGCAAGAAATTTAGAGAGCGATGTTGATTTCGCAGATGCAGTAGAACGATACACGATATTTGGAAGGGTAACACCAAAGCAAAAAGAAAGGTTAGTGTTGGCACTCAAATCAAAGAAGAAAACAGTAGCTATGACAGGTGATGGTGTTAATGATGTCTTGGCACTAAAAAAAGCGGATTGCAGTATTGCAATGGCGTCCGGGAGTGATGCAGCATCGAATGTATCACAACTTGTCTTACTGGATTCAGATTTTTCGAGAATGCCATCTGTTGTTGCAGAAGGCAGAAGAGTTGTAAATAATATACAAAAGACAGCATCGTTATATATTGTTAAGAATATTTTTTCGATGTTGCTGGCAGTTTTTTCAATGATATTAATGTTAGACTATCCGTTAGAGCCATCACAGATTTCTCTAATCAGTCTATTTACAATAGGAATACCATCTTTTATCCTTGCTTTAGAGCCAAATACGGAAAAAATCAAAGGTCATTTTTTTGCAAATGTATTAGTAAAGGCACTTCCGGCAGGAATAACAGATTTTCTGGTTGTTAGTGGATTAATTATCTTTTGTCGCGAATTTCGTGTTGACTTGGAGTGTTTATCCACATCGTGCACCATCCTTGTTGCAATTGTTGGTTTCATGATTTTGTATCGGATTGCGAAACCAATGAAAGCATTACACATCTGTATGATGATAGGATTAGTATGTGGTTGGCTGTTTTGCATGCTTTTTGTCAGTCATTTGTTTGCAATCACAAGTATATCAAAACAGTGTGCAATGCTTATGATTGTGTTTGCTCTAATTACGGAACCAGCACTTCGTTATTTGAGTTTGTTTGTTGAAAAAATATATCTCATTGTCAAAAAAATAATGCAGTAATATTCTTAATTATTTGGACATAGTTATATAAAAAAGATAATTATGGATATCTATGCGAAAAGGAATTATTATTTGTATTTCTCTGCTGTTGACCGGATTTTTTATGGCGCATTTGATTGAGAAAGAATTTTTGACCACATATGGATTATTTACAGAATTTCATTTAAAATATTTTGCAAATACAAAAATGGATAATAATTTGTTGTTGTGGAATATTTTGTGGGGAAGATTAAAACTCTTAGCAGTTGTTTGCGTTTTATTACGAATTCCCAAGAAAGTGTCAATCATCCTCCTGATAAAATCACTTGCATGTTTTGCATTTGGGCTATATATGGGAATCTGTTTTGTGACGATGAGGGGGCTTGGGATTTTGATTTCGCTTGTTGCAATTTTTCCTCATGGGATATTATATGTTCTTGTTTTTTTGTTGGCAAAAAAAGAAGGTGTCATCTATTATAACAAAAAAAGGGAGCGTTTTTTGCATTATATTGGGTTAGTGATTTTAATTCTGGCACTACTGTGTACCGCTGTTATTTTTGAAGTGTATATAGGGACTCCGGTGTTGAAGTTTCTGATTAATAAAGCAATAAAATAAGTCAGTAGAAATCTACTGACTTATTTTTATGTAATTGATTATTAGTTCATTTCAGCAATGGTGTAGATTAACTGTTTGGAATCTTCCCAACCTAAACAAGGGTCTGTGATAGACTTTCCGTAAATATGTTCACCAATTTGTTGACAGCCTTCTTCGATGTAACTTTCAATCATGAAACCTTTTACTAGAGAACGAATCTCCGGAGAAACAAGACGATTGTGCATAACTTCTTTCGCAATACGAATCTGTTCTTTATATTGTTTGCCGGAATTCGAGTGATTGGTATCAATAATAGCGGCAGGATTTACAAGATTCATTTTTTCGTACATGCTATTTAGTCGCATTAGGTCTTCGTAATGATAGTTTGTTGTTGTATTCCCGTGTTTGCTTACTGCACCACGTAATACTACGTGAGCATATGGATTCCCGGTTGTTTCAACTTCATACCCACGATATACAAAATGATGTGGGTGCTGTGCAGCATATACTGAATTCAGCATTACAGAGAAATCACCACTGGTCGGGTTTTTCATACCGGAAGCAACATCAAAACCACTTACAGTTAAACGATGTTGTTGATCTTCTACCGAACGTGCTCCAATTGCAACGTATGACAATAAATCTTCAACATAACCCCAATTTTCAGGGTAGAGCATCTCGTCAGCACAAGTTAAGCCACTTTCTTTGATTGCCCGAATGTGCATTTTTCGCATGGCAATTAATCCTTCAACCATATCCGGTGCTTTTTCCGGATCCGGCTGTGATGCGATACCCTTGTATCCGGAGCCGGTTGTGCGTGGTTTGTTTGTATAAATGCGAGGGATGATAATTAGCTTGTCTTTAACATCCTCTTGAATTTGTGTGAGCCGGTTGACATAGTCACAAACAGCTTCTTCATTATCAGCAGAACATGGCCCGATAATGAGTAATAATCTTGAATCTTTTCCGGTTATAACATCGGAAATCATGGCATCTCTATCTTTTTTTAACTGAACCAAATCATCAGATAATGGATATTGTTGTTTGATTTCTTCCGGAGATGGTAACTGATTTAAAAAATGAAAACTCATAATATTCTCCTTCTATTGATTTTGCTACTAGAATCAAATGATATCTTAAAGTAAAAATGAATTGTTGTCAAATCCTTCTCTTATCTCATTGCATAATTTTTATGAAATAGATATAATAAACGTTGGAAAGAGAGGGTATTATGGACAATTTACTTCGAATTAAGAATAAAGAAATCGGCGTAGGAAAACCTTTGGTATGCATTCCGGTTGTCGGAGAGAATAAGACGGAAATAATTTCTTCTATAGTTTCACTTTCACAGAGAAACGTCGAGATGATAGAATGGAGAGTCGATGCTTTTGAACATGCATCCAGTCTGAATTTGGTTCAAGAAGTGCTCAACGAATGCGAGCCCTTTTTAAAAGACATTATTTTCTTGTTTACCTATCGTTCCAAGGACCAAGGTGGAATGGTTAATCTGGATGAGAATTATGTCGTTCAATTACATGAATTAGCGGCAGTACATTCGGCGGTAGATATTGTTGATTTGGAATATTTTGAGGCAATCGATGTAGAGGAAGAAATTGAGAGAATCAAACATTTAGGAGCAAGTGTTATTGTTTCCCATCATGATTTTGCCGATACCCCGGATGAGCATACATTGAATGCTGTTTTAGAAGAGATGAGACAGTCTGGAGCAGATATTGTAAAAATTGCTGTTATGCCGAAAAATATGGAAGATGTATTACGTTTGTTAAAGATTACGGAGCAATTTCATGGCAGATATCCAAAACAACCAATTATCACCATGTCAATGGGAGAGATGGGGATGATTTCAAGGTTAAGTGGTGAAATTTTTGGTGCATGTGTTACCTTTGGGGCAGATGGGGTATGTAGTGCACCGGGACAGATTCCAATGGCTGATTTGAATCAGATGTTAAATTTGATACATAATAATATCACACAATAGTGCGTAAATATTGACTTTTTGAGAGTGCTTTGATACACTGAATTAGTTAGTGGCAGCCGTAGTATAATGGATAGAACGTAGGACTCCGACTCCTAAGATGCGGGTTCGATTCCCGCCGGGTGCATTCCTACGGGAATAATGATGATTGAGGATAAAAAGAGGATAATTATGGATAAAATTAAAGCTTTATTTTCAAAGATAAAAGAAGCGTTTTCGAAACTTATGGAATCCAAAAAGATGTCTAAGATTAAGAAATTCTTAGAGAAGAATTACAGATTTATTCTGGCCGGAATTTTATTTATATTATTTTTTGTATTGCTGTTTTTTGCAGATGGATGTCATAGCAGTGAAGAAGAGACGGACAGCTATG
This sequence comes from Lachnospiraceae bacterium, assembly GCA_045605685.1. Taxonomy (GTDB): domain Bacteria; phylum Bacillota; class Clostridia; order Lachnospirales; family Lachnospiraceae; genus Roseburia. The sequence continues at coordinate 21,092 of JAZUQL010000035.1, read as the reverse complement.
AGAACTTTGTGTTAGATGAAGAATTTTTGGCGGATGAAGATCCGGCACTTACAGTATTATTAACCGCATATTATGAGGCTTATGCAAGTGGTGATGTCGAGAATATTCAGAATCTGGCCAAACCAATTACCGAGAATGAGTTATCTTATATAGAAGCAATTTCCCCGTATATTGAAGGGTTTGAAGATATTGTGATTTATAGGAAACATGGAGTAACAGAGGGATCTTATCTTGTGACCGTTTGTTATGAGATGCGTTTTGTGGACATAGAAGAAACGGCTCCAGGAATGGAATTTTTCTATGTAGAGTGTGGCGAAGACGGCAATTTATATATTAATAATTTGTATTCAACATATAATCTTAAGAAGAGTGAGACGGAAGTTGATGTGAATATGTATACAATTGTTATGGACTTCCAAAGACAAGAAGATGTGATTACAATTTATGAAGATATTAGCTCGCGCTACAGTGAAGCAGTTAATTCGAGTGTAGATTTGTATACAATGATGAATTCAACGCTACCGGAAGCGATTAATGAATGGAAGCTTTCGATAGAAGAAGAGACAGAAGAAACAACAGATGATGAGACAGATAAAATAATAAAAGTTCGTGTTACATCGACAGATGTAAACGTTAGAGCTTCCGCGAATGCGAATGGTAACTTTGTTGGCAAGGCAAATCAAGGTACAACGTATAAGAAGCTTGGCGTTGAGGGTGATTGGACGAAAATTGATTTTAATGGAACAGAAGCCTATATTAAGAGCGAATTTGTAGAGGAAGTAGAAGAGTAGCAGATACGGAGACTTTTTAAGTCTCCGTTTTCGCATAAAGCAGGAGTAAAGAATGGAAAACGGAGTACGCATTAACAAATACTTAAGCGAAGCAGGAGTTTGCTCCAGAAGAGAAGCAGATAGACGTTTGGCTTTGGGTCAGATTCGAATTGATGAAGAGATTGCAGTTCCGGGAAGTAGGGTATGCCCGGGACAAACAGTTTATGTTGACGGTGTTCCGGTAACAAAAGAAGAAGAGATGATTTTACTTCTATTTAATAAACCAGTGGGAATTGTTTGTACGGCAGAAAAACGAGAGAAAAACAATGTGATAGACTATATTAGCTACCCAAAACGAATTTATCCAATCGGAAGATTGGACAAAGATTCAGAGGGATTATTACTACTGACGAATAATGGTGACATTGTGAATAAAATGATGCGTGCAGGCAATTATCATGAGAAAGAATACATTGTAACGGTCAATCGTAAGATAACAGATTCATTTCTGAGGGGGCTCTCACAAGGGGTCCCACTCGTTGAACTAAATACAACAACAAGGAAATGTAAAGTTGAAAGAATAAATGCAAAACAGTTTAAAATAATTCTTACACAAGGCTTGAATCGACAAATTAGAAGAATGTGTGAATATTTTGGATATCGTGTCGTACAATTAAAACGTGTTAGAATTATGAATATAGAATTAGGAAATCTGGCTTCCGGTTCATACAGAAGAGTGACACAACAGGAATATGAACAATTATGTAAACGAATTAGCAACTCATCAAACGAAACGCTAGTGCGAAAAAAAGAATGCTTTAATGGGGATAATAATGAAAACAAGAGAACGAATCGAGTATCTGATAGAACATTTGAATCAGGCATCTGATGCATACTATAACGGCGGCGAAGAAATTATGTCAAACTATGAATGGGATCAAATGTTTGACGAATTAACAGAATTAGAAAATACCAGCGGTATTATCATGGAGAATAGCCCAACGCAGAATGCAGGTTATGAAACAAACAGTGGAAATAGGGAAGAGCATGAGTTCCCAGCATTATCGTTGGCAAAAACAAAGTCGGTAGAAGAATTAGTGAAATGGTCCGATGGACGTTTGGTATGGATTTCTTGGAAATTGGATGGATTGACATTAGTGTTGACCTATGATAATGGCCAGTTACAAAAAATTGTAACCAGAGGAAGTGGTGTGGCTGGAAAAAATATTACACATCTAAAACAGTCAATCAAAGGAATTCCGCTGAAGATAAAAGAAAAAGGACACCTTGTTGTACGAGGAGAAGCTGCAATATCATATACGGATTTTAATCAGATCAACGATATGATTGAGGATGAAGATGAGAAATATGCGAATCCACGAAATCTGGCATCCGGTACTTTGAATTTAGATGATGTTGCAGAAGTTAAGAATCGTAAAGTATGTTTTTATGCATTCACACTTGTATATGCGCAGAAAGAGATAAATTCCTGGGGAGAACAGATTGATTTTTTAAAAGAGATGGGATTTTGCGTGGTTGAAAAAGAAAAAGCAAACCCGGATGAAATTCCGTCTATTATTGATAAATGGACCCAAAAAGTAGAAAATGGGGAGATGGATATTCCGGTTGACGGATTAGTTATATGTTATGACGATACGAATTATGCTGCGACCGGAAATGTAACAGGACATCATGCTACCCGTGCAGGCTTAGCATTTAAATGGCAGGATGAATCTGCAAAAACACTGCTAAAGTATATCGAATGGTCTTGTGCAGTTTCAACCATATCACCGGTTGCGGTGTTTGAGCCAATACAATTGGAAGGGACTACGGTATCCAGAGCATCTTTATGCAACCTAAGTGAAATTGAACGTTTGGGAATCGGAGCAACATGCACATTAGAAATTATTAAAGCAAATAAAATTATTCCGAAATGTATTGGGGTAGAAAATGCCAAGGGAGATGTTGTAATACCGGAAACATGTCCGGTGTGTCATGCAAAAACACAGATACGAATTAGCGAAAAATCAAAAACAAAAACACTTCATTGTACAAATGAAAATTGTACGGCAAAACATGTAAAAAAGTTTACCCGTTTTGTAAGCAAACAAGGAATGGATATTGATGGTTTATCAATTCAAACAATGCTTCGATTTATTAACGAGGGATTTATCAAAGAATTTGCGGATTTATACTCGCTTCAACGTTATTATGAAAGAATATGTAAGATGGATGGATTTGGAGAAAAGTCTTGCAAAAACATGATACAGGCAATTGAGAATCGAAAAAAAGTTCATCCGGTTTCTTTGATTTATGCACTATGTATTCCAATGATTGGAATAGATGCTGCAAAAAAGATTGTAAATACAATAGGCTTTGAAGCGTTTATCAAAAGACTGGAACAGCAAGAAGGGTTCGAAGATATAGAGGGGATTGGTATTGAAAAGTCAACGTCAATCTTAGACTGGTATCGGATAGAAGAGAACCGTCAGACTTTACAGAATCTATTACAGGTGATTACGGTAGAAAAGATAGAGAAACAGAATCGTAATGATGGAAACTGCAGTGGATTAACCTTTGTAATCACCGGTGATGTAAAACATTATAAGAATCGTGATGAGTTTAAACATTATGTAGAAAGCCAGGGTGGAAAAGTGACAGGATCAGTGTCACAGAAAACATCTTTCTTAGTTAATAATGATATTGAATCAGCCTCATCAAAGAACAAAAAGGCAAAAGAGTTAAATATTCCAATCATTACAGAAGAGGAATTTATTAACAGATTTGTAAATTAAACACAAAAGGATGGAAATGATATGCCAATAAGAACACAAAGCGATTTGCCGGCGAAAGAGATACTAGAGCGGGAAAATATATTTGTTATGGATGAAAATCGAGCACTACATCAGGATATTCGTCCAATCAATATTGCAATCGTTAATCTAATGCCATTGAAAGAGGATACAGAACTTCAATTATTGCGTTCTTTATCCAACACTCCGTTGCAGGTAGATGTATCATTTATTGCCTTAGCAAGTCATGAATCGAAAAACACGTCGCTTAGTCATTTGAACAAATTTTATCAGACATTTGATGATATTAAAGACTCGAATTTTGATGGTCTAATCATTACAGGTGCACCGGTAGAATTGATGGAGTATGAAGAGGTTGACTATTGGGAAGAAATTACTAAGATTATGGAATGGTCCAAGGAACATGTAACATCAACATTACATTTGTGTTGGGGGGCACAGGCCGGATTATATTATCATTATGGAATCCAAAAGCATTTGTTAGACCGTAAAATGTTTGGGATATATCCACATTGTGTAAAAAACAGGAAAATTCCATTAGTAAGAGGCTTTGATGATATCTTCTTCGCTCCACACTCAAGGCATACAGAAATACTTACGGAAGATATTTTGGCATGTGAAGAATTGACAATTCTTGCAGAGTCCGAGGAAGCAGGTGTTTTTTTGGTGATTGCACAAGATGGAAAACAGATTTTTGTTATGGGTCACCCGGAATATGACAGATTAACGCTTCATAACGAATATATCAGAGATAAAGAAAAAGGTTTAGAAATTGACATCCCCCGCAATTATTATCCGAATGATGATGAAATGCAAAAACCTAAATTGCAATGGCGGTCGCATGGCAATATTATGTATTCAAATTGGCTCAACTATTATGTGTATCAGCAAACACCTTACGAATTCATTAATACAGAAAAAATAATTAAAAAAGTATAAAAAAGTAGATTGTTTTTGAACGAAAAAAGAGTATACTATTTAAGGAAAAAATAAGGAGGTCGCAATATGAAAACAAGAGTAGCAATTATGGGATACGGTAATCTGGGAAAAGGAATAGAATGTGCAATCAAACAGAATGATGATATGGAATTGGTTGCAGTTTTTACCAGAAGAGACCCAAGTGCAGTGTCTATTCTAACAGAAGGTGTTAAAGTGTATTCTGTTGAACAGGCAATTGAGATGAAAGATGAAATTGACGTATTAATCATTTGTGGTGGTAGTGCAACCGATTTGCCAAAACAGACAAAAGAATATGCAAAATATTTTAATGTAATAGATAGTTTTGATACACATGCAAAGATTCCGGAACACTTTGATAATGTTAACCAGGCAGCGATTGAGGCGGGAAATATTGCGATAATTTCCTGTGGTTGGGATCCGGGAATGTTTTCTTTAAACAGATTGTATGCAAGTGCAATTCTTCCGGATGGAAAAGATTATACATTTTGGGGGAAAGGCGTAAGCCAAGGTCATTCAGACGCAATCCGTCGCGTCGAAGGTGTCTTAGATGGAAAACAATATACAGTACCCGTAGATGCTGCATTGGAATCTGTTCGTAATAGGGAAAATCCGGAGTTATCTGTTCGACAGAAACATACCAGAGAATGTTACGTGGTTGCGGAAGAAGGCGCAGATTTGGCACGAATTGAGAAAGAGATTAAAGAAATGCCAAATTATTTTGCAGATTATGATACAACGGTACATTTTATTTCAAAAGAAGAATTATTAGCAAATCACAACGGAATTCCTCATGGTGGTTTTGTAATCAGATGCGGAAAAACAGGATGGAACCTGGAAAATTCGCATGTTGTAGAATATAGTATCAAGCTTGATTCGAATCCGGAATTCACCTCCTCTGTATTGGTTGCCTGTGCAAGAGCTGCAGTTCGTATGAAGAAGGAAGGTATGAAAGGATGTAAAACGATGTTTGACATCCCACCGGCATATTTAAGTGTTTTTAGCGATGAAGAATTACGTATGCATATGTTATAAAGAGAACGAAGACCCTGTTATCATATTTGACAGGGTCATTTTTTGTCGAAAATAAAAGAATATTTTTGGAAATACTAGAGAAAACAGGAGAAGTGTGATAAAGTTAAAAAGAGATTTTAGGAGGAGGTTTTTATGGCAAAGGAATTTTTAGCTATGTTATTAGCAGGAGGACAGGGGTCCAGATTATATGCTTTAACACAAAAACTCGCAAAGCCTGCAGTGCCTTTTGGTGGAAAGTATCGTATTATTGATTTTCCTTTATCCAATTGTGTCAATTCGGGAATTGATACGGTAGGAATTTTAACACAATATCAACCATTGGTTTTAAATGAATATATCGGCAACGGTCAACCTTGGGATTTGGATCGAATCTATGGAGGTGTACATATTTTGCCACCATACCAAAAAGCAAGTGGATCTGATTGGTACAAAGGTACGGCGAATGCAATATATCAGAATATTTCTTTCATTGAAAAATATGAACCGGAATACGTTATAATCCTATCCGGAGATCAAATTTGCAAACAGGATTATAGTTTGTTCCTGGATTTTCACAAGGAGAAGGGTGCAGAGTTTTCAGTTGCGGTAATGGAAGTGGATTGGAGTGAGGCCTCGAGATTTGGATTAATGGTTACAGATGAAAATGATCGTATTGTTGAATTTCAAGAGAAACCAAAGAATCCAAAGTCTAACCTTGCTTCCATGGGAATATACATATTTAATTGGGATATTTTAAAACAGTACTTGATTGAGGATGAATTAGATCCGGAATCGGAAAATGACTTTGGTAAGAATGTAATTCCAAGTTTATTAAGTGATCAAAGAAAAATGTATGCGTATCGATTTGATGGATACTGGAAAGATGTTGGAACCATTAAATCTTTATGGGAAGCAAATATGGAAGTATTAGAACCGGAGAAGAGTGGGCTTAATATTTTTGATGAACAATGGAAAATATATAGTAGAAACAGTGGTATGCCAGGGCATAGAATCGGAGAACACTCTGTAATTGAAGATTCTATGATTACGGATGGATGCGATATCGAAGGTACAGTGAAGCATTCTATTCTTTTTGCAGGTGTTACGATAGAAAAAGGTGCCATTGTAGAAGATGCTGTTATCATGGGGAAATCCATTATACAAAAAGGAGCAGTTGTAAAACACTGTATTATTGCAGAGAATGTGGTGATCGGTGAAAATGCTGTTGTAGGTGATATCACAGAAGAAGGGCATGTCGCTACAGTTGCCTCTGGTGTCACTATAGGAAAGGGTTCTATAATTGGACCAAAGTCAATGATATATAATGATGTAAAGGATGGTGAGGAACAGTGTTAAAATCAGACGCAAACGCATTCGCCATAATATTTCCAAATAGTTATGATTCGTTGGTTCCGGATCTGGCGTCCGAACGTTTGATGGCATCGATTCCATTTGCCGCCAGATATAGATTATGTGACTTTATGATATCAAGTATGGTTCATTCAGGAATTGATAATATTTCCTTTATAGCAAGAGAAAATTATCATTCACTGATGGATCATTTGGGTTCGGGTCGAGAATGGGATTTGGTGAGAAAAAATGGTGGTTTAAATATCATTCCTCCGTTTGCTCAAAAATCAATTAAAATCTATAATGGAAGTATTGAAGCCCTGGAAAGTATCAAGGGATTCATAAAAAATCAAACAGAAAAGTATGTAATATTAACAGATTCCAATTGTGCTTTTAATTTTGATTTTAAAAAGTTATTAAAATCACATATAGAGAGTCATGCGGATGTATCCGCAGTATACTGTAAAAGAGAAATTCCGGAAGTATTCTCAGATCCGATGTATTCTATTAACGAATTATATTACACGTTTGAAATAGAGGATAATCGAATACAGAAAATCTTTATCAATCCGAAAGATAAAGGCATTACTAATTTTTGTATGAATATCTTTATTTTAGAACGTGAGCATCTGATAGAATTGATAGAAGATGCATATGTACAGGGATATCGAAACTTCACAAGAGACATTTTAAGACCTTTAGTGGATGCTTTGGATATACATGCATTTTGTTATGAAGGATACGTTGCACATATTTTTGATATGCAAACATATTTCGATGAAAATATGAAACTGTTAGATGTCAAGAATAGAAATGAATTATTTGACGGACCGCTTGTTTATACAAAAATTAGAGATGATCATCCAACCCGTTATGTAAAAGGTTCAAAAACCAAAAATATTATGGCGGCCGATGGGTGTATTATCGAAGGTGAAGTGGAAAACTCAATTTTGTTCCGTGGTGTGAAAGTTGGAAAGGGTGCAGTTGTCAAAAACTGTATTTTAATGCAAGATACTGTAATTGGAGACGGAGCAAGATTAGAATATGTTATAACAGATAAACAGGTTGCGATATCTGAGGGAAAAGTGCTAATTGGAGATAAAACATTCCCGGTATTTGTTGATAAAAGAAAACATGTTTAATTTTTAGATTGCAAACAGAATTTGGTCTGTTATAATAAAGAAAAGAAAAACTTGAGGAGGCAACTTATGTCAGATAGTAGAAAAACATTTAATATAAAACAAGATCAGTTAGGTGAAGTTAAAATTGCAGATGAAGTGGTTGCAATTATTGCAGGTCTTGCGGCTACAGAAGTAGATGGTGTAAGTTCAATGGCTGGTAATATTACGAATGAAATCGTAAGCAAACTTGGCATGAAGAACTTATCAAAGGGCATTACGGTAGAGATTATGGATAATGAAGCAAAGATTAATGTTGCTTTAAATATCGGTTACGGTTATAACATTCCGGAAGTGTCGAAACAGGTTCAGGAGAAAATCCGCAATGCGGTAGAGAATATGACAGGACTTACGGTTGCAACAGTTAATGTAAGAATTGCAACGGTAGACATGACAGCGAATAAATAGGACTTTTTAATTAGGTTCATTTGTAGTATAATTAAGGATGTGCGAGGGCACATCCTTTTTATATGATAATCATATAGAATGATTCATTAGTAATATGAAAGGAATAGAAGGGTTATAGATATGACAAGAAGTGAAATCAGAGAGAATATTTTTAAAATGTTATTTCGAGCCGAATTTCATGAAGCCGAAGACATGGGAGAACAGTTGTCTTTATTTGAAGAAGAATTAAAACAGTTAAAACCAAAGGAACTTTCATATATTAGAGAAAAAGTGTCTGCAATTATGAATGTTATCTCAGAATTAGATGAGAAAATCAATTTAGTTGTTGAAGGTTGGAAAACATCAAGAATGGCGAAGGTAGATTTGTCAATTATTCGTTTAGCTGTTTACGAAATGGAGTATGAAGAAGATATTCCGAAGAAGGTTTCGATAAACGAAGCAGTAGAATTAGCTAAAAAATATGGAAGCGATGATTCTTCCGGATTTGTGAACGGAGTTTTGGCAAAATTCATATGAAAAAGAATACGTATTCAGTAACACAAGTGAATCAATATATTAAGAATATGTTTGCACAGGACTTCTTCTTACATGAAATTAATATAAATGGAGAAGTGTCTAATTGCAAATATCATTCCAGCGGACATGTATATTTCACGCTAAAAGATGAAAAAGGTTCCATAAATGCAATTCTGTTTTCTTCATATCGGAAGAATTTGAATTTTCGAATGAAAGATGGAGATAAAATCATTGTTACAGGTTCAATTGAGGTATATGAACGTGATGGCATATATCAAATCTATGCGAAGAAGATTCAACTGGATGGAGAGGGTAATCTCTATCTGAAGTTTGAAGCGTTGAAAAAGGAACTGGAAGAAATGGGCATGTTTGCAGAAGAATACAAACAATCCATTCCGCGGTTTGTACAAAGAATTGGAGTGGTTACAGCTCCGACAGGTGCTGCTATTCGAGATATTCAAAATGTCATATTCAGAAGAAACCCACATGTTCAAATTATATTATATCCGGCACTGGTTCAAGGGGATATGGCTCCGGCAAGTATTATACAAGGGATTCATTTTTTGGAACAACAATCGGTTGATATAATGATTGTTGGCAGAGGTGGTGGCTCAATAGAGGATTTGTGGGCTTTTAATGATGAGATGGTAGCAAGAGCAATTTTTGATTGTTCTGTTCCTATTATTTCTGCAGTTGGTCACGAAACAGACTGGACAATTGCGGATTTTGTTGCAGATATGCGTGCACCAACACCATCAGCAGCTGCTGAACTGGCAGTTTTTGATTATTATGCATTCAAGGAAGTATTAATTGAAAAGAATATGCGGATGAATCGTTTGATGCAGCATTGTTTAAAATATAATAGAGAACAGCTGGAATTAAAAAGGGCAACTTTGAAATATCTTTCACCGCAGAACCGTTTGAATGAAAAACGATATCAGCTCGTCGAACAGGAACAGAAACTGCGACAGATGATAAAGGATTTATATATTGAGAGGCGTCATCACTTGATTTTGTTATCAGAACAGCTAGAAGGGAACTCACCATTAAAGAAGCTTTCGGGTGGGTATGCATTTATCGAAGATTCGAATCATAAACCGCTTCAAAGTGTGAAAAACATAAAGAAAGACGATTGTATTCTGGCATATTTTAAGGATGGAAATGCAAAAGCGGTTATTATGGAGGTAAATAATCATGAGTGAGAAAACGGAAAATAGTTTAGAACAACATTTTAATGAAATAGAATCAATTGTTGCAGAAATGGAAAAGTCATCTAACTCGTTAGAACAATCTTTTGATTTATATAAAAAAGGTCTTGCAGAACTAGAAGAAGCAAATAAAATACTTGATTCCATTGAGAAAGAAATGCTTGTTTTAAATGAGAATGGGGACTTGGAGGACTTCGATGCTTAGTAGAGAAGATTTGGAATTTCGGATACATGAGCTGAATAAACGATTGGAACCATTTCTGCCTAAAGAAGAAGGGTTACAAAGAACTGTTATCGAGGCAATGAACTATAGTTTGCTTGCGGGAGGGAAAAGAATCCGACCGATGATTTTAGTAGAAACATTCCGAATGTTTCATGGCAACTCTGCGGCAGTGGATTATTTTATGGCTGCGATTGAGATGATTCACACGTATTCCTTGGTACATGATGATTTACCGGCAATGGATAATGATGAATTTCGTCGGGGAAAGAAGACGACCCATGCGGCGTATGGAGAAGCGATGGGAATACTTGCAGGGGATGGCTTATTAAATTATGCTTTTGAAACTGCAATCCGTTCTTTTGAAGTGGAGGAAGATTCATCCAAGATTATAAAAGCATTACGCATTCTTTCGCAAAAAGCAGGTATATATGGAATGATAGGCGGACAAGTTGTAGATGTTGAAGAAGAATCAAAAGAAAACTCTATGACAGCACAGAAACTGGATTTTATTTATCGTATGAAAACAAGTGCTTTAATAGAAGCATCTATGATGATAGGTGCCGTATTGGCAGATGCAACAGAGGAACAGGTTCTTACTGTGGAACAAATAGCAACAAAGGTTGGAGTCGCATTCCAAATCCAAGATGATATCCTAGATATCATTGGAACAGAGGAAGTATTAGGGAAACCTGTAGGAAGCGATGAGAAAAATCAAAAGAACACCTATGTACAATTGGAAGGGATAGAGAAAGCAAAAGATGACGTGGAGAAGTTGTCGAAAGAAGCAATTCAATTGTTAGACTCGTATGATGCCGAAAGTGATTTTTTAAAGGATTTATTCCTTTATTTAATATACAGAGAATATTGATGCAGGGTTAGGAGTAGCATGATATTAGATAAGATAAAAAAAGAAAACGATATAAAGAACTTGTCAGAATCAGAGATAGAAGAATTGCGACATGAGATTAGAGAGTTTTTGATTGAGACAATATCAAATACAGGTGGACATCTGGGGTCAAATTTAGGTTCCATAGAACTTACCATTGCATTGCATTTATCATTTGATTTGCCAAAAGATAAAATCATCTGGGATGTTGGACATCAGTCATACACGCACAAGATTCTTACCGGTCGCAAAGATGGTTTTAAACATTTGCGTGAATATCAAGGAATGAGTGGATTCCCCAAAGCGCAGGAAAGTAGTTGTGACTGTTTTAATACCGGACACAGTTCTACTTCCATTTCAGCAGGACTCGGATTCGCAAGTGCAAGGGAAATAACAAATGATGACTATTATGTTGTATCCGTAATTGGTGATGGGGCACTTACAGGTGGTCTGGCATTTGAAGCGTTAAATAATGCTTCCAGATTAGATTCCAATTTCATCATCATTTTAAATGATAATAATATGTCAATATCAGAGAATGTTGGTGGAATGAATCGTTGTTTGTCTAATTTGCGAACAGCGGATTCTTATAGAGAACTAAAAAACGACGTTATGAATTCTCTTAACAAAATTCCGGTGTACGGCGAACGAATGGTAAAAGGAATCCGGAATGCAAAAAGTGGATTAAAGCAGTTGTTTGTTCCGGGAATGTTCTTTGAACAAATGGGAATTATTTATCTGGGACCGGTTGACGGAAGTGATATTGCAGCAATGCGCAAGATTATATTAGAAGCAAAAAGAGTAGATGGTCCGGTATTAATTCATGTCTTGACGAAAAAAGGAGCAGGATATTATCCGGCGGAACATTATCCGTCCAGATTTCATGGAACAGATCCGTTTAATATCGAGAATGGACTACCTAAGAAAAAGCGTCTTAAGGCGAATTATACAGATGTGTTTTCAACTATAATGAAAAAATTAGGGGAACGGAATCCGGATGTAGTAGCCATCACGGCAGCCATGTCTGAAGGAACCGGACTCAGACGTTTTCGCAAGAATTTTCCAAGTCGCTTCTTTGATGTGGGAATTGCAGAGGAACATGCTGTAACATTTGCAGCGGGATTAGCAAAAAGTGGATTAAGACCAATTGTGGCAATTTATTCCTCTTTTTTACAAAGGGCATATGATCAAATCTTGCATGATGTCTGTATTCAGAACCTACCGGTGGTATTTGCAATTGATCGTGCAGGACTAGTTGGAAGTGATGGAGAAACACATCAGGGGATTTATGACATTTCCTTTTTATCATCGATTCCTAATATGACGATTATGGCCCCAAAGAATAAATGGGAACTATCTGATATGTTAAAATTTGCAGTGCAATATAATAAGCCTATTGCAGTTCGATACCCAAGAGGGGAAGCGTATGATGGCCTCGAAGAGCATAGAGAAAAAATTGTACTAGGCCAAAGTGAAACGATAAAAGAAGGTGAGCGTATTGCACTATTTGCTTTGGGAAGCATGGTAAAAGAAGCAGAGGAAGTAATTCGATTGTTACAGGAGGATGGCATTGAAGCAACATTGATTAATGCACGCTTTGCAATGCCTTTTGATGAAGAACGGATTAAGACGTTAGAGTCCGGACATGATTTATTGATTACAATGGAAGAAAATATCCATAGCGGAGGATTAGGAGAACACATTGTATCTTTTGTAAAATGTAACAACCTTGATTTAAGAGTGCTACCAATTGCAATTAAGGATGCCTATATTGAACATGGGAAAGTGGAACTTTTAAAACAACATTTGAGAATTGATGCGCAATCAATTTATGAGCAAATCAAAGAGGTATTATGAAAGAACGTTTAGATATATTATTGGTAAACAGAGGCTTAGCTCCTTCCAGAGAAAAAGCAAAAGTTATGATTATGGAAGGGAATGTTTTTGTAAACAATAATCGTGAAGATAAAGCGGGAAGTTGTTTTCCGGATGATTGTAAAATCGAAATTCATGGAAATACATTGAAGTATGTAAGTCGTGGTGGACTAAAGTTAGAGAAGGCATTAGATCGTTTCTTTATTTCATTAGAAGATAGTGTCTGTATGGACATTGGTGCATCGACAGGTGGTTTTACTGATTGCATGCTTCAAAATGGAGCCAAAAAAGTATTTGCTGTGGATGTGGGGTATGGACAGTTTGCATGGAAACTCCGACAGGATGAAAGAGTGGTGTGCATGGAAAAAACCAATATTCGGTATGTTACCCCGGAAAACATTAATCATGAAGAGTTGGATTTTGCTTCCGTAGATGTATCATTTATCTCTCTTACAAAAGTCTTAGGTCCTGCAAGAGAATTGCTTAAATCTAATGGACGAATGGTTTGTTTAATCAAACCGCAATTTGAAGCCGGACGAGATAAGGTGGGAAAGAAAGGCGTTGTACGAGATAAAAAAGTCCATTATGAAGTAATCGAAAAAATTGTGATCTTCGCACTGGAAAATGGTTTTTCCGTGTTGGACTTAGAGTATTCTCCAATAAAAGGACCGGAAGGAAATATAGAATATTTGATATATCTTGAAAAGAGTGAACATGCAAAAAAGGAGGAGTCCGTCGAAATAAGTGCGGTTGTGGAGTCTGCACATGGGGAACTGGACAAGTAAGAATGAGGAATTTTGTTGTCATTACCAATGAATATAAGGATGAAAATTTAAAACATTCCACGGCAATTGCTGCATATATAGAAGAAAAAGGCGGCCGAGTAAAAGTTCTTAGCCAAAATTCAACAAAAAATCAATTATATTCCTGGGATGTATCAGATATTCCAAAAGATACGGAATGCCTTCTGGTAATGGGTGGAGACGGAACTTTTATTCGTACGGCAACGAGAGTACAGTCGCTTCAGATTCCATTGATTGGAATTAATTTAGGAACAATCGGGTATTTGTGCGAAGTAGAAGAGAGTGCCATTTTTCAAGCAATTGATGAATTATTTGATGATAATTTTATCGTAGAAAAACGTGCAATGCTAAAAGGGAATAGACCGGATGATGAAAATAAACGATTAGCGCTGAATGATGTTGTAATTCACAGTACCGGAGATTTATCCATATTAAGTTTAAATGTTTATGTTAACGGTGAATTTTTGACCACTTACTATGCGGATGGGATTATCGTTGCTACACCGACCGGTTCTACAGGGTATAATATGTCGGCAGGCGGACCCATCGTAGATCCCAAAGAAAAAATGCTTTTGTTAACACCTATAAATGCACATAATTTAAATTCAAAAAGTATTGTATTAGGTGCGGATGCTGTTATCGAGATAGAATTAGGTGTACATCGCTCGCAATTGGATGAAAAGGCCTCTGTCAGCTTTGATGGGGACGCAATTGCAACAATATCCGTTGGAGAACGTTTCGAGGTATCGATGACGGAAAATGTGATTACAGTGTGCAAACTTAGAAAGAGAAGTTTTTTAGAAATTCTTCGTAAGAAAATGGAGACTTATATTTAAGAGGATACCTATGAAAGCAAAACGACAGTCAAAAATATTAGAATTAATTCAACAAAATGATATAGAAACCCAGGAAGAGCTTTCGTTGTTTTTAGAAAAGAGCGGCTATAAGACAACTCAGGCAACTGTATCGCGGGATATCCGGGAATTAAAACTTACGAAAATTGCTATGAGCAATGGGAAACAAAAATATGCTGTTTTGTCAGATTCGGACATGGAATTATCAGAGAAATATGTTCGTGTTTTTCGAGATGGTTTTCTTTCCATGGATATGGCGCAGAATATACTTGTAATCAAAACGGTGTCGGGTATGGCAGGAGCAGTTTGTGCATCAATTGATGCAATGCATATTCCGGAAATTATAGGATCAATTGCCGGGGATGACACCATCATGTGTGCAATCCGAACCATAGAAGATACAATATCGATTATGAAGAAATTACGCAGAATAGTGGAAGAATAGTAATGTTTTGAGAGAGTAGAAGGAGAAGAAATGTTACAAAATCTACATGTGAAAAATCTTGCATTAATAGAGGAAATAGAAGTTGATTTTTCGAACGGACTAAATATCCTAACGGGCGAAACAGGTGCCGGAAAATCAATTATTTTGGATTCGATTAATTTCGCATTGGGGGAAAAGGTCCCAAAAGATATTTTAAGAGATCATGATGAAACTGCCTTAGTTGAATTAGTATTTTACATAGATAATCCTATCACGCTTAAAAAACTAAAAGAGTTAGAAGTTGATGTTGAGGATGAAATAGTAATTCTTTCCAGAAAAATTACATCCGGTCGTGCGGTAGCGAGGATAAATGGGGAGACTTTTTCGGCATCTAAATTAAAGGAAATCGCAAATCTTTTAATTGATATTCATGGACAGCATGAGCATCAATCTTTATTATTTAAAAAGAAGCATTTGGAGATTCTAGATTCGTATTGCAGATATGAATTAGACCCGGTTAAAATTAAACTATCAAATGCTTATAAGGAATATCGCCGATTAAAACAAGAATGGGAAACTGCAAATTTAGATATTACAGATCGTGCGAGAGAATTATCATTACTCAAATATGAAGTAGATGAGATCGAGCAGGCCCAGCTAAAACTTCACGAAGATGAAGAATTAGAAGCAAACTATCGTCGCTACATTAATAGTAAAAAAATACTTGAAGCAGTGAATTCTTCGTATGACGCGACAGCACAAGGCGATAATAATATAGCATCATCTTTTGGATGGGTTATCCGGCAATTAAATTCTGTCAGTCAATATGATGAATCGATTGAAGAAATAACCCAGCAGGCAATAGAAATAGAGAATTTATTAAATGATTTTAATCATGCGTTATCTGCCTATATATCGGATTCAGAATTTGATCCGGAGGAATTCTATTTTATTGAAAAACGCTTAGATCTCATTAATCATTTAAAATCAAAATATGGAACGACGATTGACGATATATTAAATGAGCATGAAGAAAAATGCAATCGGATTCTTTGTCTGTCTAATTACGAAGAATATCTGGCCAATTTAGAATCTGAATTAAAAAAATCTACCGATTCAGTTGCAAAGCTATGTGAACAGATTTCTGAAATTAGAAAGAAATATGCACAGAATTTAGCAAATGAAGTCAAACAAGCGTTGTGTGATTTGAATTTCTTGGACGTACGTTTTGATGTGCAATTTGTACAGTTGGATAATTATACTGCAAACGGTTTTGATGAAGTGGAATTTATGATTGCAACCAATCCCGGTGAAGAAATGAAACAATTGGCAAAAGTTGCTTCAGGGGGAGAACTTTCCAGAATAATGCTTGCAATTAAAACAATTATGGCAGATGGTGATGAGATTGACACCTTGATTTTTGATGAAATTGATAGTGGAATTAGTGGAAGAACTGCACAAATGGTCTCAGAGAAAATGAATCAACTAAGCAAAGAACATCAGATTATTTGTATTACGCATTTGCCACAAATTGCAGCAATGGCAGATACCCATTTCCTGATTGAAAAAAAGGTGGAAGACGATTCAACTCATTCAAGTATTTTTAAATTAAATCGGGAACAAAGTGTTTTGGAACTTGCAAGAATGTTAGGCGGAGTTGAAATTACAGATGCTGTATTGCAGAATGCAAAAGAAATGAAAGAACTTGCTTACATGAAAAAATAATTTTTTCGCATACTAATACAAAAATAAGGAGTGTGTTAGTATGCGAAATTTTTTTTTGACATTCAAACGTATTGTTTGGCTTTATGTGTGCATATTGCTTTTTTTTACATTTAAACTAATTCTTGACTCCATACCGGATAGCGTTTATGTAAATCGGGGAGAGGTTTTTGAGTATAATCTGCAGCTTCCGGTTTGTTTTTTTGAGAAAGATGATGCAACGGAAACACTTGCAAATATTTCTGATTTAACTTATCGGAATTTAAAAGAAAAAAACAATGCGATTATAGAAGAGGATTGTACATTAACCTGTCTTTTGTTTGGATTTATACCAATAAAAGAAGTTCAAGTTCAGGTCGTAGAGAAAGAACGTATCTATGCGTCCGGAAGAATTGTAGGAATCTATGGAGAAACCAATGGCGTATTTGTAATTGGAACAAGTCCGATTCAATCGATTAATGGAACCAATTATGAACCGGCAGAAAATCTGATACACCCTGGTGATTATATACTTGCCGTCAACCAAGAGGTTGTAGACTCTAAAGAATCTCTAATTTATAAAATAAATCACTCGGGAGGAGAAAAAATTGATTTTACGATAAATAGAAACGGTGAGATAATTGATGTTGCAGTTAAGCCGGTTCCTGTAAATATGGGAAAATATATGGTAGGTATATGGGTAAAAGATGATATTGCAGGAATTGGCACAATGACCTATTATAAAACGAATCAGGAGTTCGCAGCACTAGGACATGGTATTGGAGATGCAGAAGTTGGTACCTTGATGGAGTTTACCGAAGGTGATGTTTTCCAGATGCAACTAACCGGTGTAAAAAAGGGGGAAAAGGGCACACCAGGAGAGTTGCAAGGAGCCATTTTCTATGAAGAAAATCATTTGGTAGGTGAATTAAATGATAATATGACAACGGGAATATTTGGAACTTTAATGGATGATGTATATGCTGCTTATGTAATGGATGACAATCTGTATGAGATAGGATATAAACAGGAAATAGAAATAGGAGAAGCAGAAATCCTTTCTGATATTTCAGGAACTTTAGAAAGCTATCGTATAAAAATAAATAAAGTTGATTATAAATCATCTGATTTGAATAAAGGAATTAAAATTGAAATTACAGATAAAGATTTACTTAAATTAACAGGGGGAATTGTACAAGGAATGAGCGGCAGTCCAATCATTCAGGATGGAAAGATAATCGGGGCAGTGACCCATGTGCTAGTGAATGACCCTACTAGGGGGTATGGGATATTTATTGAAAATATGTTGGAGCATTGAGAAATGTAGCAGACATAAGGAAAGTCGATATGGGAGCTTGCTCGCAATATCGACTTTTTCTTATGGCTGATATATGGCGAAAGCCATACAGCGAGAAGTAGCGAAGCGGATTCGAGCTGCATTTCTCAATTAAGTAGTGGGATGCGAGGCGAAAGCCAAACACTGAGGAAATGCGAAGCTTTTCGAAGTGGCTTGGACAGAAAGAGCAAGAAAAATAGGGACGAGTTATGTTGGGAGCAACAAAAATGCGCCCATTTTATGGAGGAGAAAAATGAATAAATTTATACCATTATCAAGGTTAAAAGATACAACAGGAATTGTTGAATTATGTAATAAGGTGGGAGAGCCTGTAGTGGTAAACAGAAATGGAGAACTTAAGTTAGTTATTATGACAAAGGATATTTTCAATGAATATTTTCGTATTAGAAAACCGAACGGAGAATTAGATATTGAGCAGGAGTATTTTGGAATAAAAAATCAGAATTATGAATTAGAGGTAATTACAATTCAAAAATTAAAAAATCCTGCAGAGATTGTCAGAATATGTGAGAGCATTGATATGCCGTTTCCTATCATAAGAAATGGGTATGATGAATTGTATGTAATGAGTTACAGGGAGTACATGAGAAGAAAAGCAGTTATAACGTTTGTGAAAAAGACTTTTTGAAACAAAACACAGAAACAAGCGTCTTTATTTCAAAAACTAATGACTTTTTGAAATAAAAAGGGTATAATGAGTGTAGTTATTTCAAAAAGAGGTAAAAAATTCTCTGCCTGTATAATCAGGCAGGTATTTTGCTTCGCAAAACAAGGAGAATTATATGAATCGAGCAGGACTATATGTTGACAATTTAACAGGAGAGGCTACTTATCAATCTTTTAAACCAAATCCATTACCACCTATGCCTGAAATTGAAATGGATGAGGAAATTGTAAAACTTTTAGTAGATGCCAATAAACAACTTGTAAAACTTGATACTGCATCACAGTTAATTTCTAATGCGGATTTGTTTATATCAATGTATGTTAGAAAAGAAGCATTAATATCCTCGCAAATAGAAGGAACACAATGTACTCTTGACGATGTATTAGATCCGGAAGTGGAAGCGAATGCAAATCTTGATGTTTCTGAGGTTATTAATTATGTTAAAGCAACACAGTATGCATTGAAACGTCTGGAAAGATTACCTTTATGTTGCAGATTAATAAGAGAAATACATGAAGTATTAATGGAAAATGTTCGTGGACAGGATAAGACTCCTGGAGGGTTTAGACATTCTCAAAATTGGATTGGGCCGGCCAACTGTTCATTAAAAGATGCAAGATATATTCCGCCAAATGTAGAAGATATGCAAAACGCAATGTCTGATTTGGAGAAATTTATCAATGAAAATGTGGATTATGATCCATTGATTCGTGTTGCATTGATTCATTATCAGTTTGAAACAATACATCCGTTTTTGGACGGCAATGGAAGAATCGGAAGACTTTTGATACTCCTTTATCTGATGGAGCAGGGATTGCTTGCTAAACCGGTCATTTATATATCTTATTTTTTGAAAAAGAACCAGATAGAATATTATGATCGAATTAGTGAAGTTAGAAGAAATGGAAACTTTGAACAATGGATAAGATTCTTTTTGGAGGCGGTGAGTAAAGCGGCATCTGATTCATTGGAAGCAATTCGTCAGCTTTCTGCACTGCATGATACAAATATAGAAAAACTTCCGAAAACGGCTAGAAGTAAAGATAATTTAAGGGCTGTGTTTGATTATATCGAGCAGTATCCTATTATTGATATTAAGAGAACTGCTAAGGAATTAGATATTAGTTATAATACAGTGGCTACGGCTGTGAAGAAGCTTGTGGAACTTGGTATTTTGCAGGAAACAACTAATGCTACGAGAAATAGAGTGTTTGCATATGAGGAGTATTTGGGAATATTGAGGAAGGATACGTAAGGATAGATATGAGTTGTATTTTTATATTCCAAAAGGATGAGACGACTTCTCATATAATTTTGCAGAAAATTGCCAAATTTTGTTGCTCCCTACTTGACACGTGGATGAGTGGTAGTCCAATCATTCAGGATGGAAAGATAATCGGGGCAGTGACCCATGTGCTAGTGAATGACCCAACTAGGGGGTATGGGATATTTATTGAAAATATGTTAGAACATTAAGAAATGTAGAAGATATAAGAAATGTCGATATGGGAGCTGGAACACAATATCGACATTTTCTTATGTCCAATATAGGACGAAAGTCATACAGGGAGAAGAAGTGGAGCGGATTTAAACTGCATTTTGGAATGAAAGAGAGAAACGGAAAGCTTTACACAGGAAGAATTAGCAGAAGTTTTGTGTGTATCCAGAACTGCTATATCAAAATGGGAGTCATGGGATTGAGATATAATAGTGACAAACTTAAGAAAGCCTTATAAATAGGGCGTTTCAGAGGTTAGTCCAACTATATACTTTTAATCAGCTACGGTAAAATTGGTGGAGAATGGCACCAAAAAACTGAATATGAAACCCAAAGTGGGTATGGACTACACCATCTTAAGCTTAGACTTCGATAAGAAGTTAGTTTGGGATGGTGTATTTTTTTATCCTTCCGATGCGTGGCTGCATTGGAACAAGTAGTGATGGCATTTGTAAATGATATTATATAAATGTACATTTTATGGAAAATAAAAATGTACATTCCGACTAATTGTGCTACCTTATCCATGGAGGTACTTATTCATGGACGTAGCACTAATTACTCAGCTAAGGATTCTTAAATTGAGTGAA
>JAZUQL010000034.1:0-2717 GCA_045605685.1 Lachnospiraceae bacterium | reverse complement strand
TAAAATCATCTTTTGAATTGTATTTTTTGCCCTCCTCAACTACTGGATATATAATGTAATTACATTTTTTTGCATCAATTCCTACCTCGTCTAATGCTTTAACCAAATGTGTTCCAAAAATTTTCCTATTCATCATTACTTTCCTCCTAGCATCTTAATGTAATCAAGGCTTGTATTTACTACCATACCGTCAGAATCAATATCTATTCTATAATATTCAAGCCATGTCTTATTTAAATCTAATCCCAGATTTTCAAACAAAGATTGATATCTCATAGCTTCATCTACTGTAGGACGATAATGTCCAGAAAGATTATCTATTCTTTTTATCTGACCCTGACCATTAATTTTCAATTGTCCAGCCGCTAAAACATCTTGACCATTCCCTAAATAATGATGTTTATTACCTATAATTAAATTATTATCAGTTGTTATCACAAAATCTACATTATTTCTTCCATCAATTCCTTTAATTCTTCCGTTTTCAATATAATAATCAAAAACTTTTCCATCACTTGGCATTGCCTCATTTGGAAACTTATTAGCAATTTTTGAAGAACTACCACTCTTGACAAAAACGCAAAATATTCATATTGTCTTCGCCCCGCTACATGTTATGCATAGCTGGGCTAATATCGAAGTAAACATACATCCTAAATTATTGTAAAGTTCTTCAGTCCCTATATCAATCTCTATTAACTGGTTTTCATATCGTGTAAATCATATTAACTCTTTAATCTCCTATCGAAACTAGTCCTAAGTCACTTGTCATCGCTTTTTGAGTAATTTCTACTAAGTCTTGTAGCATTTGCTTGCCTTCATCTGGTTCTTTATAATTTTCAAGCAACGATGTATCTAATATATAATTGCATATTTCAATTATTTGAAATAAATCGTTTTTAGAAATTTCAACATCATCATAAGGATCGATTTCATATAATTTACTCATATCCAAAGATACTTGTCGACTCATTTTATAGATAAAATCAATTAGCTCATCGCTAAATTCTACGTTAACATCTTGTTCAGCAATCTCATCTATGGAATCACCTATATAAAAATTCATTACAACAACCTCCTACTTTTTGGGAAATGCAGTAATTACATTTCCAGCCTCGTCAATAACTACTTTTAAAGTATATAATGGTTTCCCTTTGCTATTTGTTCCTATTGGATTGGCGAATGTTTGCTCAAAAATATAACCTTCTCTTCCAGCAGTATTAGGACCTACAACAAAATTGTCACCCTTCAATGTACTATCAATACCATCCCTAATATCAAAATCGGTATTAAAATGTGATTTATTTCCGTATGTAGAATTAGGTCCATGTCTATCGAGTATATGATTGTTAAAGGTATCATCACTTAAAGTATAATTGTCTGCTACGTCAAATACTTCTTGTAATTTACTTCCTTTACCACTCTTGACAAAAACGCAGAATGATTATGTTTTACTAGACCAGCCATACATTGTACATGGCTGGTCTGAATAAAATCAAGTAATATCGTACGATGTATAATAATAACGATATAATACCTCACAATTAAATAGATTTAATCTCTATTTCGGAATTAACTTCTTTTGCTTTTTCTAGTGCATGAGAAAATATGGTTAAAAAGTCATTTCCATCACTCGTTACATAATAATTAGATAAATCCGTAATATCCTTACTTACATTATTTCCCCACGGAGGTTGCTTTGATAAATCTTCTATATCCCAAACCACATCTTGAGGACTTAATGATTTTAATTCCTTTTTTATCATATCCAATTCTTCTAATGCTACGTTTATGTTCTTGTATTCAATTTTCCCTTGATATAATTCGTTCATAATTATCGGAAAACGACTTCCCCACATTTTGTTTTCTAAATTATATGCTACTGTTGAAAAAAATGAATGCAAAAAGTCACCATGCCCTATCTGATACCAATAAAACTTTACTTTAAACCCAACTGCCATTTAAACCTCCTAATCCATCTTAAACAGTATTTCTACTCCATTATTCGTTCTACGCATAATATCATCGTACAACGCACTCATACTTGCATCACTAATACTTTGACCTCTAATATCAATCATAGCAGTTTGTTTAGTTCCTGCAGGTAAGTTTTGTATTCTCTGATAATACTGTTTTTCTATATTACGTGCAAGATTACTTCTGCCACTTGCACTTTCTACATTATAATTCTTAATATCTACACTATAGCCGTTCTTGTAATAATCTGGACGTACACTGCCTTTTGTTCCATACGGAACTTCTTCTCCGTTAATAAATGATTTTTGAGCGTCATAATCTGGAAAATCTTTTGCTGCATCTACTTCAGATTGTCTCCATGTTGGTCTTGAAGATGTACCACTCTTCCCCATCTTCCGCAACTTTAGAACTTCATCATAATCGTTCTCGTTCAGCAACATTCTTTCATCTAGTTTTACAAGCGCATCCCATTCCAACTGGGTGAATCCGGATTTACTTCCATTTTCCAAATAATCCAAATATTTTGCCGCATCTTCTGGGTCCATTAAATCTGCATACGATTTCACCGGTTGCTCATATTCAAGTTGTACATTCCCCAGACTATCCTTGAATACATACTTTGTTCCTATCTTGGATACCGTCATTCCGGCCGCCATCGAAATAATAACCGTCAGCGGTACCGGCAATCCTAACTCCTGACACAGTAATCCTACCCCATAGGAAGTTCCGGTCGCTACTGC
>JAZUQL010000033.1:0-16011 GCA_045605685.1 Lachnospiraceae bacterium | reverse complement strand
AAGGGTCGCCGGACACCTTAGGTTCTACCAATCGAATGTATATAGGCGGGATTAATCAGGCGGTAGGCTGGAGACACTTTTTCGGGGAATATACCCTCGACGCAGTGAAGATGTATATTTTATCAAATCAAACAGGAAGCGTTACGATATTAGAAAGAGCGTTTTAAAATTATTGAAAGGGTAGTTAGATGAATTCAATAGTAGTGATTACAGACAGTCATGGGGGGATTTCACAAGCAGAGGCAGACAGACTGGGCGTTCTGGTTCTCCCGATGCCATTTTTCTTTGGAGAAGAATGCTATTATGAAGATGTTTCGATTTCAAGAGATACTTTTTTTGAACGCTTAAATGCGGGTGAGGAGGTATCGACTTCCCAACCGACACCGGAAGAAGTAATGCAGATATGGAGAGAGGCATTGACACAGTACGATGAGGTTTTGTATATGCCGATTAGCAGCGGATTGAGTGGTGCTTGTAATACTGCAAAGATGCTGGCACAAGAAGAGGAATTTGCGGGGAAGGTACATGTCGTAGATAATGGACGCATCTCAACACCGATGCACCGCTCTATACTCGATGCGCTGGAATTGATAGAAGAAGGCTATGATGCCGAGACGATATGTAAGATATTGGAAGAATCCCGTGATAAAATGTCCATCTACATAGCAGTAGAGACATTGGAATATCTAAAAAAAGGTGGGAGAGTTACTCCATCAGCAGCTGCGATAGCAAATGTGTTGAATATTAAGCCCATTTTAAAGCTTGATGTTGGGGTATTAGATACCTATAAGAAGTGTCGCGGTATGAAAAAGGCAAGAAGAGATATGTTAGAAGCAATGAAACAGGATTTAGAAGTCCGTTTCAAGCAAGAATATGAAGCCGGTGAAGTGTACCTGTTGGCAGCATCCAGTGCAGATGAGGCAACAACACAGGAATGGCTGGAAGAGATTAATGAATTTTTCCCGGGGATGGAAGTTTTGTGCGATAATCTTTCGCTTGGAATTTCCTGTCATGTAGGAGAAGGCGGACTTGGAATCGGATGCTCCTGCAGACCCAAGGCATAGAAGTCAGACATGAAAAGGAGAGGTGTAATGGAGAAAAAGGTAAACAAAAAGTTACTTGGAATTGGATTGGTTCTGATTCTCATTTTACTAGTTGTCATTTTAGTTTTATTTGGAATACAGCTATCCGGCAGAAAGAAAATGAAAGATTACAATAATATTGTGGTCCAGGCACAGAAAGAAGACAAGACAGACTTGTACTACTATAATATCAGCAAAAACTCTAAGAAAGAAAAGCCGGGAGTTGATTTGGAGAATGCTTCCTACGTAACGCAGCATATTGTCGTTGGATATTTAAAAGCCAGGGAAGGGACCATGAATTTCGATGGGATTGTTACATATGATACCGAATCCCAAGAACAGGTTGATTTGGTAAGTTTAGAAGATATTCAGGAGTTGGAAGGAACAAAAGACGGCGAATTTAGTGGATCCATTATTATGACGAAAGATCAGAAATTTGTCTTTTTCAAGTATGGGGACTATCTGTTTCGTTATAACGTCGAACTGGATAAATTGATCCTGATGACGATAGCCGAGACTAGTGATATAGATGTGTCGGAAGACGGAAGGTTCTTCTATTTCTTAAACAACGGATTTATTTATCAGCAAGACCTGACAAAACTTCAGGATAAGGATGTCTATAATCCGCCAAGCACACCGGCACCGGAAGTGATTATGACAGAGATTGCAGCATTTGATATATCCGGAGACGGACATTATCTGGTCTACCAGAAGGAAGATGACCCAGCTATTTATTTCCATGATTTGTTTGCAACGGAGACCAAGGTATTAGTCATTCCGGATAAGGAGACCAGTAGCTTTTGCATCTCGGATGATGGCGATTACGTTATTTATACAGATACGAAGAAGTCAAAAGAAGTCGTATATCTAATCGATATAGAGAATGAAAGAGCACGAGAACTCTTTAAAGGAAAAAGTGGACAACAATTAGAAATAAATTGGCGATAATAATTGATTTTTAAAAAATGTAGAGATATAATGCTTTTTGTAATAAATTGTTTAAATGAAAAGGAGAAAAAGGAATGAAAATATGTCCAAATTGTGGAGCATCTGTTAATGATGATGTTAAGTTCTGTACAAGTTGTGGTACGGCTATGGGAATGGCAGCAGGAATGAACCAGCAGCAAGGTGCGAATCAGCAGAATACAGCAGCGAATGCATTCGAGATGAAAGATCATACCGCTGAGTTTGCAGCAGATGATATCGAAAACAACAAAATCTTATCACTGTTTTCTTATTTAGGAATTTTAGTATTAATTCCAATTTTAGCAGCACCGAATTCAAAATATGCAAGATTCCATGCGAACCAGGGATTAATTTTACTTATCACAACTATTGCATATGTGGTTGCATACGCAATCTTATCATTTATCCTTGCGTTTATTCCAATTCTTGGAATTCTTTTGATTTTTGTATTGGGATTAGTTAACCTTGTATTCCTTGCGTTAATGATTCTTGGTATTGTAAATGCAGTTACCGGTAAAGCAAAAGAAATGCCAATTATCGGTAAATTTAAAATTTTAAATTAATTGTCAGATACGCGAAGAACCTGTCTGTATGTATATACAGGCAGGTTTTCTTTCAATAGGGTTTAGTTTAACAAAGTCTGCAGATGGGGAGGGTGACATATGAACATAGAAGAAATCATTAAAAAAATGACATTGGATGAGAAAATTGCGTATACATCCGGTGATGGACACTGGTATACAAAAGGGATAGAACGACTTGGCGTAGAACGTATGATGTGTTGTGACGGACCGGTAGGCCTTCGTGCACTGAAGAATGTGGATCCGCAAAAAGCGGGATTACTTGGAGGGAATCAAAGTATAGAAGCTGTATGCTATCCGGGCGCATGTGCATTGGCAAGTTCGTTTGATACCGCACTTGCGCGTCGTATGGGAGAATGTATTGGAGAAGAGGCACAGGCAGAAGGAATCGGAGTTGTGCTGGGTCCGGGTGTAAACATCAAACGTTCTCCATTGGGTGGACGTAATTTTGAGTATTATTCAGAAGATCCATATCTTGCAGGAGAGATGGGGGCAGCTATGGTGGAAGGAATTCAAAGCCAGGGGGTTGGTGCATGTGTGAAGCATTTTGCACTGAATAATCAGGAATATCGACGCATGTATATTGATGTGAAAGCGGATGAACGCACCATGCGTGAGATTTATCTGTCCGTTTTTGAAAAAATCATAAAAAAAGCAAAACCATGGGCTGTAATGTCTGCATATAATAAAGTAAACGGAACATATTGCAGTGAGAACAAAACGCTTCTTACAGATATCTTGCGCAAAGAGTGGGGCTTTGACGGATTGGTAATGACAGACTGGGGTGCAACCAGCAATCGAGTGGAAGGGCTCAAAGCCGGTCAGGACTTGGAAATGCCGTCTTCCTATGATGTTTTTGCGAAAAAGGTAAAGGCAGCAGTAGAAAGCAAAGAATTAAACGAAGAGGTGTTAGATACCGCTGTATCTAACATAATGAATGTAGTTTTCCGTGCGAAGGAGAATAAAAAAGATATTTCTACATATGATAAAGAACAACATCACAAAGTCGCGACCGAGATTGCCGCACAATGTGCAGTGCTATTGAAGAATGAAGAGGTTGCATTGCCACTTTCTAAGGATAAAAAAGTGGCATTTATCGGAGAATTTGCAAAAAAACCGCGTTATCAGGGTGGTGGAAGTTCGAACGTGAATGCATATCGTATTGATAATGCATTCGATTCGGCAAAAAAGTATGCCAATATTTTGTATGCTGCCGGATATTCTCTAGAAAAAGATGAAGTATGTAATGATTTAATCGAAGAGGCATGCAATGTGGCAAAAGAGGCAGATTGTGCAGTTGTATTTGCAGGTCTGACAGAAATTTATGAAGCTGAGGGATATGACAGAACTACACTTCAGATGCCGGAAGCACATAATGCATTAATCGAAGCGGTGGCTAATGTGCAGAAAAACACAATTGTAGTATTATACAATGGTTCACCGGTACAGATGCCTTGGATTTCGAAAGTAAAAGCGGTTTTGGAAATGTATCTTGGAGGACAGGGTGTCGGAGAAGCGACAGCGATGTGTCTGTTTGGTCAGTGCAATCCATCCGGTAAACTGCCGGAATCTTTCCCACTTTGTATAGAAGACACTTCTGCGTATTTGAATTTCCCGGGAGATAAGAAAGAAGTAGATTATGCAGAAGGTGTATTTGTAGGTTATCGTTATTATGATAAGAAGAATACGCCATTATTATTCCCGTTTGGTCACGGATTAAGTTATACCGATTTCGAATATAAGAATTTGAAATTGAGCAAGTCAAGCATGACACAAAAGGATACCATACGGATGACGGCAACCATTCGGAATACCGGAGCGTGTGCCGGCGCCGAAGTCGTGCAATTGTACGTACATAATCCTGAGGATTATGCAATTCATCCAAAGAAAGAATTAAAAGGATTTGTAAAAGTCTTTTTAAATCCAGAAGAGGAGAAAGAAATTCACTTTGACTTGGATGAGAGAGCGTTCTCACATTATCTCGATGGGGAATGGAAATTATCAGAAGGCCGATATAAAGTGTCGATTGCTTCTTCAAGCAGGGACATTCGTCTGACAGAAGATATTCTTGTGCATGCAGAATCCAAAAGAAATGCGGAAATTACCATTGACACTTTAGTAGAGGATTTAATGGAGGACCAAGAAGTATGGCCGGTATTTGAGAAATTCATTCTTGGAAGTGCAATGCAGATTGATGAGGATGATGCTTCTATGTCACCGGCAAAAAGGAAGATGATGCTGGAAATAGTCAAGAATATGCCATTAAGAGGAATGGCGATTTTTAATGGAAGCGTGACGATTGAAGAGATAGAGGCGTTGATTGATGGTCTAAAGCGAAC
Organism: Lachnospiraceae bacterium; assembly: GCA_045605685.1. Lineage (GTDB taxonomy): Bacteria > Bacillota > Clostridia > Lachnospirales > Lachnospiraceae > Roseburia. The sequence goes on along the minus strand of JAZUQL010000033.1, from coordinate 11,043 downwards.
AAAATAAAAATCAGAGGTTTATGCATGGAAATATCACGACCAACTACAAAGGAAGAATTTTCTGAAATGCAAGCGATATATGAAGACTCTTTTCCGGAATGTGAGAAAAAACCATTTTCGCTGATTATTCAAAAAATGAACGGCAATTTGGTAGACATGTGGAGCATAAAGGAGTCCGGGGAGATATATGGAATCGCCATCACGATGAAATATAAAGATATTGTACTATTGGATTATTTTGCCATGGAGACTCAGGCAAGAGGAAGAGGTTTTGGCACAAGAGCGCTAGAGCAGTTAAAGAGAATCTATGACGGAAAACGATTCTTTCTCGAAGTGGAAAGTACGTTGGAAGAAGGTGCATCGAATCAAAGACAAAGAATCCGCAGGAAAGAATTTTACCTGCGGAATGGATTACATGAAATTGGGATGGTGGTGGAAATCTATCAGACTCAAATGGAAGTCCTCACATTTGGAGGAGAAATTACTTACGAAGAATATAGAAACCTTTATCGTCAAGTGTATGGAAACGAGCGTGCGGATTCTATCAGGCTGATTTAAGGTTCCAGGTCCAAAAGGCGTTTGATGGCATCGTGCATTTGTGGTTGATTACGATAACTTTCAATAAGCCGTCGCTCTTCAATTGTAATTGCAAAATCTTCAATGGTTCGTTCCAAAAAGACATTTGCGATATTATTAATTTTATAAATTTCACAAAGATTGAGAAAAGTATCTGTGGTTGGGTGAGCTTGATTGCTTTCCCAACCATAAATTGTTTTTTCGGCAATTGTCTTGTGATATCGTTCCTCAAGAATCTCGGAAACTTGTGTTACTGTAAGTTTATTTCTATTCCTGTAATCTTTTAAAATTTCTCCAATTCGATTGTTCTTCATATGGCTCCTATTTCTTAAAATCTGAGAATTTTATCTGATAAAATCTTATTATCCAAGCATTGGAAAGGGCAACATATTCTTAGAATGTAAGAATAATGCGTTAAAAATACAAAAAAGTTCTTAAAATATAAGAAGTGAAAAAATTTACAAAAAACTATTAAGTAAAAACAAAAATTTCCGATAGATATTGTGAAAGCTATTTCAAGGAAGAAAGGAGATGCTGTTATGCGTATCGATGCATATAATCAAATAGCACAATTGTACGGTGTACAAAAGAATATGAAAACACAAAAGAGCCAGTCTATCGGAGGAGTTCAGGATCAGGTATCGATTTCTCAGGCAGGACGTGATTTTCAAGTTGCTAAAAAAGCAGTATCAGAAGCTTCAGACATCAGGGAAGATAAGGTTGCACAATTAAAGGCAATGGTCGAATCCGGAGAATACAATGTAGACCCGGCAGATTTTGCAAGTAAACTATTAGATAAGTACAACAATACTTTGATGTAGAAATGAGGAAATGATGTGGCTAGTTTAGTAGAAGAACTTGAGAATGTATTAGAAGAAGAAAAGAAAATTTATCAGTCATTACTGGAATTGGGCGAAGAAAAACGTCAGGTTCTGATCAAAGCAGATGTACCTGCGCTCGAGCTGATTACACAAAAAGAACAGACTGCGAGCGAGAAACTCCTTGCGTTTAGCAATAAGCAGATTCAGACCCTGAAGGATATCGCCACGGTTCTGGGAAAGACAGAAGGCAAGATGACAGTTACCCGGTTGATCGGATATCTGGACTCGCAGCCACAAGTACAGACAAAGCTCATTCAAGCTAGGGATTCCCTCATAGAAGTTGCGACCAAAGTGCAAAATCTTAACCGTCAGAACGAAGCTTTAATTAAGCAGGCAATCGAACTTGCAGAATTTGATATTACTTTGTTTAAGAGCTTGAGACAAGCACCGGAGACCGCTAACTATAACCGAGATGCCTCTACAACGGGAACCATATTGGGAAGTAGCGGTTTTGATGCAAAGCAATAGTTAAGGGGGAAGAAATATGGCAAATGGGTTTGGAACATTATACGTTGGGACAACCGGTCTGCAGGGTGCGCAGAACGCGTTGAACGTAACCGCCAATAACTTAGCGAATTTAGATACAAAAGGATATGTCAGACAGCAGGTGCGCTTCGCAGATAAGACATACGCCATGTTCAAAGATGCAAAACCGAGAATTGCGGCACAGCAGGCAGGATATGGGGTGTCTATTGGTGATGTCGTACATGCAAGAGATATTTTTATAGATAAAGCCTACCGTCAGGAATGTGGAAGGCTTTCTTTTTATAGCACTTTTTATGATACGACCTTACAGGTGGAGAATCTTCTTCAAGAACTAAACGGAAGAGAATTTAAAGAAGGAATTACAAATCTATGGCAGTCCTTTCAAGAGTTGTCGAAATCACCGGCAGATTCCACGAATCAAAATCTTGTAGTGCAAAAAGCAGAAGTATTTGTTGCAAGATGCCAATCTCTTTACGACGATTTAAAGAGCTATCAGGGTAATCTTAACACAAAAATACAAGAAGGCGTGGATAGAATCAACAAAATCGGAAATGAAATTTTTCGATTGAATCTTGAAGTACAACGGATAGAGGCTGGTAACGTAGAAACTGCCATGACGCATCGTGATTTGAGAGATGCTTTGATTGATGAATTGTCGCAGTATGCAAATATAGAAGTTTCTGAGGATCCGACCGGATATATTACCATTGAAATCGAAGGTGTGGAGTTTATTGATGAGAGCAGTTGTCACAACATTGGACTTCATGCAGCGCTCGGGAACGGGTTTTATACACCGTATTGGCCGCAAATATCAGACGTTACACAAGATAATTACGTTCCTGTCTTTAAGACAACCGGACCGGTTTCGGCAGATTTGGGCAATGATGTCGGTATGATAAAAGCCCTTTTAATCGCACGTGGAGATGGATATGGAAATCATTTTCATTTGGAATCTGCAGAAGAATATAAAGGCATTGAGAATTCAACCATGATGCAGGTACAGGCGCAGATAGACTTTCTGTTTCATGAGATATGTACAGCAATTAACGATACATTTTGCCCGAACGTACCGGCATCGGAACTTTTTGCCGATGGGAATTACCCGGCAGGCGTAACGGCAGACACTTTAATGTTAGATATTAATAATTGTGCGGTTGGTGTAGATGGTACTTTGCCACCACGCGAGTTGTTCGAACGAGTAGGAAGTGAGCGATATACCACAATCACGGTAGATGGCAAAGATTATTACATTTATAACGAAGAAGATCCGTCGGATTCTTCTACGCTTTATGCAATTGGGAGCGTCAGAATTAATGAAGAAGTGGCACAGCAGGTAACATTGCTTCCGGCCTACACACAGAATGGTGCGGTAGACTATGAGATGGCAAAGAAACTTGCGGATGTGTGGGACAAAAAGTATTTAAATATTGACCCAAGTGACAATCTCCCATGTAACTACACATCTTTCTATGACAAGATGGTTAGTAATATAGGAATTGCAGGTAATACATATGGTTCCGCAACCGAAACATTAGACAGTACCGTAATTTCACTGGACAATCAGAGGTTACAGGTAATGGGTGTTTCTTCGGATGAGGAACTAACACACATGGTAAAATTCCAGTCCGCATACAATGCGGCAAGTCGTTTTATTACCGTAATCAGTGAAATGACAGAATTGATTGTAACCGGACTAATTTAGAAGGGAGGGCATTTATGGCATCACAATTTTTTGGACTGAATATTGCTTCCAGTGCATTATCCGCATATCAGGCGGCTGTAAATACGACGGCAAATAATATCGCAAATGTCCGAACCGAAGGATATTCCAGACAGCAAACAACACTGGAATCCGCTTTGGCGATTCGTGTCAATGCAAGATACGGGAGCATGGGAAGCGGAGTAGTGGCTACTGAGATTAAACAGATTCGAGATGTGTATTACGACCAAAAATATTGGCAGAATAACTCTAATCTCGGAATGTATGAACAAAAGATTTATTATCTTTCGCAGGTTGAGGATTCCTTTGCGGACGACAGTGTTCAGCAGGGATTTTCAACAATCTTTTCTAAGATGTTTAATTCCCTTGATACACTTAAGACAAATGCAGCAGATGAAAGTGTTCGAAATCAGTTTATTCATCAGTCGCAGAACCTTTGTACCTACTTTAATGCGCTGGCAACATCATTAAAGGGGATTCAGGAGGACTGTAACGAAGAAATAAAAAATGCCGTGGATAATATCAATGCCCTGGCAGAAAAAATTTCACTATTGAACAATGAAATTAACCGTGTAGAGGTTGCCGGAGGATACGCCAACGAGCTACGAGATGAAAGGGCAAAACTGTTAGATCAGTTATCATCCGTTGTCAAAGTTGAAGCAAATGAATATGCCGTAACCAATACCAATGGGGCAAACCTTGGCGGAACCACTTTCATCGTGGAGGTGAATGGTCAGATTTTGGTAGATGGTGGTGATTTTAGACAACTGGAGTGTATTTCTTATGATTACCGCAAAAATCAGACAGACGCAAAGGGTATGTATTATATCGTGTGGGAAGATACCAAAACGAATTTTGCAGCAACAACCGGAACCGCGGGAGGAAGTCTGAAGGCATTATTCGATTTAAGAGACGGAAACCACCAGGAGAATTTACAGGGAAATGTAATAGAGGCAACCGGTAACCGGGTTGTAATTGAGAATCCGACGATTACCAAGGTTAATTCTCTTAATATTCCGGATTATGGAGCAATCGAGATTCGTAACAGAATATACTACTATGATAGCTGGGACGCTGAGTTGGATGCGGATGGTAACATTGTTTCGTTCACATTTAACCTAAAAGAGGCAATTCCGCAGGAAGACGAAGCATATATTTTGAATGAGAACCTCTCTTGTGGAGATTGTATCGATGCAATGGGAATCCCTTACTATCAGCAGCAGATTAATGAATTTGTCCGCAATTTCTCAGAGTTGTTTAATGATATCCAGAAAAAAGGTGTGGACTTATACGGGAATCCGATGTCTTCCTTCTTTGAAGCACAGACACAAACCGGAAAGATATACGATTTTGACCAGTGGGGAGTCGATGCAGACGGAAACAGAATTCGGACGATTTCTTCTACCAGTGATACCTATTATCAGTTAATGGCAGAGAACTTTTCCGTAAAAGATGCAGCCATCAAAGATCCAGGAATTTTTGCTACTACCGTATCGATTGTGGATGGTGCAGATGCATATGACTTAATAGAAGAAATTATGAATTTACAGACCGGAGTAAAAATGTTTCGAGGAGAAAATGCAAGTTCATTCCTGGAAACACTTCTATCCGATATTTCTGTAGATACAGAGAAAAACAATACATATTACGTCAACTATAATAATTTAGAAAGCGTAATCAATAATCAGAGAATGTCTGTATCCGGAGTAGACGAAGACGAAGAAGGCGTGAACCTGATTAAATTCCAGAATGCATATAACATGTCTTCCAAGATCATCTCCGTTCTGGCAGAAATGTACGACAAGTTGATAAATGAGACTGGAATAGCATAGAAAACTGCCGATATATGTAATAGTACAATGATACAGATTGCAGGGAAGTAATCATAACATACATGGATGTGCTCAAATGAAAAGGAGGAGCTTATGCGTGTCACGAATAACATGATATCCAATAATACCAAGTCAAATATTAACTCAAATAAAATTTTGGTTGATATGTATAATAACCAAATGACAACACAGAAGAAAATAGCAAAAGCTTCAGAAGACCCGGTAATCGCAATCCGTTCTTTAAGACTATCAACGAATCTTAGTCATTTGGATCAATATGTAGACAATAACATCCCGGATGCAGATGCATGGTTGGATGTAACAGAAACAGCCTTAAATAATATGAAGGCGCTACTAACGGATGTTCGTACACAATGCGTAAATGGTTCCAACGACACCTTATCCGTAGATGATAGAAATACCATCCTTAGACAGTTGGAAGCATTGAGCGATCAGATTTATTCCGAAGGCAACGCCGATTATGCAGGAAGAACTGTATTTACCGGTTATCGCACTTCATCCAAATTAACCATGGATACCGATCAGCCGGATTTGACTTATCAAATCGAACAGGAATTTTCGTATCTGGATATGGAAGAACATCGCTATTACATGGGGAATGTAGAGGTGCCAAGTGATGCAAATGCGGAGTGCACACAGGAAGTATATGTAAATGCATATCAAAGATTGCGATTAGCATATGACTCAATTGAAAGTGTAGAATCTTTTTCTTATACGGCAAACGGGGTGGAAACGCAATTGATAGCGGATGGTACACCGGCAGCCGGAGTAACGGTATATGATACGGAGAAGGATTGGGAAGCTGCAGGCAAAACCGTTGGGGCAGATGAGGTAATCTTCCTAAAAGATACGGGAGAATTTGTTTTTGGTGACACGATATCTGCACAGTTGATTTCGGATGATGCAACATTCAAAGTGAATTATACAAAACGAGGGTTTGAATCCGGAGAAGTCAGACCGGAATTCTATTACAATTGTACGGATATTTCGGACCCGACTAAACCAATTGCATACGAAAAAGCGGATCAGGATATTAATTATACCATTGCAAACGGAACAACTTTAACCATCAATACGCAGGCGGAAAATGTATTTGATACAAGTATTCGAAGAGACATAATAGAATTAATTAATGTAGTAGAAACTGCAATTTCGGCACAGGAAAAGGTGAAAAGAATTGAAGACATGATGACGGAAGAACGCTTTGCAGATCCTACTATGCAGGCGAATCTGCAGACTTATCTGGATGCGGCACAAAAAGAAGCAGATTACGCAGAGGATAATATGCAAAAGGTATTCGGTCAGTACATCAGCAATTGCGATGAATACTTACAGAATGTCAACATTGCAATTACAAATGTCGGAAGTACGCAGGTTTCATTGGAACTGACACAGACCCGTGTCAGCAACCAACAGACAACGATGGAAGAACTAAAATCAAAAAATGAAGACAGAGACATCTCTGATATCATTATAGATTACTATGCGGCATACAATGCCTACCAAAGTTCTCTTACAGCAGCAAGTAAAGTGGGAGAACGTACCTTATTAGATTACTTATAAACAAAATAGCATCGTCGGAGACGAAGGAGGTAAGACCATGAAGGCAGTAACAAGATTATTTGGAGAAATTGAAATCGAAGACAACAAAATCATCCGTTTGGAAAAAGGAATGATTGGGTTTCCGGAACTAGTTAATTTTGCACTTATTTTTAACGAAGAAAAAGATGTCAAAGACACCGCAATTATGTGGTTACAATCAATGGATGACGCAGACATTGCGTTCCCGGTTATGATTCCAAATTATGTAAAGGAAGATTATAACCCAACCGTAAACGATGAGATTTTATTACCATTAGGAGAGTTAAATGATGAGAATACGTATATTCTTGTTACGGTAACAGTTCCAAAACAAGTGGAAGATTTTTCTGTGAATTTGAAAGCCCCAATCGTAATCAATACAGATAATCGCAGAGGGGTTCAATTAATCGTAGAAGATGATTATCCGGTAAAATATAAGGTTTATGAACTGCTGAAAAACAAAAAAGAAAAGGCAGGTGAATAGTTATGTTGGCGCTTACAAGAAAAAAAGGAGAAGCTTTGGTTATCAATAACAATATTGAAATAACTATTCTGGAAATTAGAGGAGATCAGATTAAAATAGGAATCTCTGCACCAAAAGATGTGCCGATTTACCGAAAAGAGGTATATCTGCAGATACAGAGTGAAAATCAGGCGGCACTGGATACGCCGGACGTAGAAGCAATCAAAAAATTATTGGGATAAAAGTATTAATTTTTTGTAAAACCGTCCGATAAAGATATTAGAAGCATGGAAATCGTTAACCAAATATAATCACATGGAGGTGTATCTTATGGGAATCGAAGCAATTAAAGGCGCAGGAATGACATATCAGGGAAGTGTGTCTACAGCCGAGATAAGAGCTGAAAACCAAGTAAAGATTGAAAACAGTCAGACATCAACTGTTTCAACGCAGCTTGCGAGAGAAACAGTAGCGATGGATACAAAACAGACAAGCGGAGATGGTGCTGGCGGGAATGGACAGGCCGCAAATCAGCAGGCACCGAGCAATGCACAAATTCAAAAAGCAGTAGAAGACATTAACCGCAGAGCGAATAACTCGGAGGCTGTTTTTGGTATCCACGAGGCAACAAATCGTATCACCATTAAAATCGTAGACAAGAAGACGAAGGAAGTAATCAAAGAATTTCCGCCGGAGAAGACTCTTGATATGATTGCGAGAGTATGGGAGATGGCGGGTCTTATGGTGGATGAAAAACGCTAGGATTTTAAAAATGGAAGGAGGAATTGGCTATGGCAATTCGTTTGTCAGGAATTAATTCCGGATTAGATACGGACTCAATTGTAAAAGAACTTGTATCAGCATACAGTTTGAAAAAAGAGAGTTATCAGAAAGAACAAACAAAGCTGTCTTGGAAACAGGAAGCGTGGAAAAATTTAAATACCAAAATATACAGTTTATACACCAAAGCATCGAATATGAGGTTGTCAACTGCATATAATTTGAAAAAGAGCTCGGTATCGGATATGACAAAAGCTACGGTAGTAGCCGGCAATGGCGCAGTAGCGGGCACACAAAAGCTGAATGTACTAAAAACAGCACAGGCCGGATATTTAACCGGTGGCGAGCTTGATGAAACTGTCACTGTGGACACAACCCTAGAAGCACTCGGTTTTACCGGAGAAGAAGCAAGCTTTGACATTACAATGGGGGATGGAACAACTACCACAGTTTCATTTAATAAAGAAAGTACGATAGATGATGTTGTAACTGCGTTAAGAGATGCGGGATTAAATGCCAGTTTTGATGCAGACAATCATCGTTTCTTCGTGAGTGCAAAAAGTACGGGAACAGAGGCAGATTTTACAATTTCTGCAACAGATGGAAATGCAGATGCGACGTCCTTGTTGACAAATCTCGGTCTCAATACGGGAGACGATGCAGGAGACAAACAGGCAACAAAGATTGATGGAGATTTTGCGCAAATTAAATTAAATGGAGTAACTTATGAAAGTAACTCTAATTCCTTTAATATCAACGGACTTTCCATTAATGCGCTATCTGTAACCGGAGATGGAGAGGGGAATGCAATTACCATCACAACAAACGTTGATACGCAAGGAATCTATGATTCCATTAAGGAATTTTTAGATGAGTATAATACTGTAATCAATGAAATTACAGCACATTACAATGCGGACTCAGCCAGTGGATATGACCCATTAACAGATGAAGAAAAAGACGCAATGTCCGAAACGGAAATCGAGAAATGGGAAACGAAAATCAAAGATTCGCTTTTGCGCAGAGACAGTAGCCTGGACAGCATCATGAATGCGATGACAACTGCAATGTCAAAATCATTCGAAATTGACGGAAAATCCTATAGTCTGTCTAGTTTTGGTATCAGCACATTGGGATTTTTGAATGCAGGCGAACATGAACAGAATGCCTTCCATATTGATGGAGACCCGGATGACGAAAGTACTTCCGGAAAAACAGATAAATTATTAAAAGCAATTGAGACCGATCCTGACACAATTAGTGATTTCATGCAGCAATTGATTGGAAATTTATATAGTTCCATCGATTCGAAGATGAAAAGTACGGATATGAGCTCCGCATACAAGGTATATAACGACAAGGAAATGGACAAACAGTATGCGCAGTACACAAAAATGATCAGTGATTGGGAAGAAAAGGTAGCAGATAAAGAGGATTACTATTATAAGAAGTTTGCAGCAATGGAAGCAGCTTTGGGAACCTTACAAAATCAAACCAATTCTTTAAGTAGTTTATTTGGAGGAATGTAGGAAGTAATAAGACGTTTGGAAGGGGGACTGTATTATGACGCAGACACAAGGCTATGCAGCATACGCAAACAGTAAGATACTTACAGCTTCGCCGGCAGAATTAACTTTAATGTTATATGATGGAGCAATTAAGTTTTGTAATATCGCAATGATGGCGATTGAAAAAAATGATATAGAAAAAGCACATAACAATATTATGAAAACAGAAAGAATCATAATTGAATTTCAGGCATCCTTAGACCATAAATATCCGGTTGCAAAGGACTTTGAGCAGGTATATACTTATCTTATTAGAAGACTTAGAGATGCTAATCTCGCGAAGGATAAAGATATTCTTGAAGAAGTTTTAAAACACTTACGTACAATGAGAGATACCTGGAAAGAAGTTATGAAAATTGCCGCAACCGGCAACAACACCAGAGTATCATAGGAGAGACTATGCAAGAGACTTATATCGATATCATGCTCCAAAGCCTGCGGAAGAAAGAGCAGGTTTTGGACTGTATTATTGAACTCGATAATTTGCAGAAAGAGCAATTAGAAGACGAGGCGCTTACGGTTGAAGATTTTGACAAGACGGTAGAAGAGAAGGCCAAGTTAATTGAGCAGTTGGAACAATTAGACAGTGGTTTTGATAAGCTCTATGATAAAGTAAAGGATGAACTTGCGACGAACAAATCTGCATATGCAAATCAGATTGGACAGATGCAGGAACATATTCGCAACATTACATCCAAAAGTGTTGAGATTCAAGCGCAGGAAGCCCGGAATAAGGAACTTATGATGCAGAAGTTTGCCATGGTTCGGAAGAAAGCAAAAGAAGTACGCACGAATTCCAAGGTGGCGAATCAGTATTATCAGAACATGATGAAGATTAATTATGTAGACCCTCAATTTATGGATAATAAAAAATAATTTTTTCAAAATAAGGGTTTAGGAATCCTTTGTGTGTTCCGATATATTAAATACAAACAAATTGATAGTACGCAGAGCAATCCTAGGGGCTTTGCATATTATAAAAACTATTAACCACGGACCCCATGGAAAGGAATCCAGGGAAGAGAACAAGGAGGTACAATTATGGTAGTACAACACAATATGCAGGCGATGAACGCCAACAGAATGTTAGCATCAACATCAACATCTCAGGCAAAATCAACCGAGAAGTTATCAT
>JAZUQL010000032.1:0-3224 GCA_045605685.1 Lachnospiraceae bacterium | reverse complement strand
TGAACCGTACATGGTCTCCAGATTCCATACCACACTTTGTTTCTCAAAGAATGCATCCTGCACTTCTATCCTTGCCGTTCTACCGCCATGATAGATGTCGGTATATTGCGGGTCCGCACCGGCACCGGTAAAGGAGATGGTAACCTCCGGTGCTTTCTTATCAATACTAAAAAGATACGTATCTTCGCTGATATGACCTGCACGGTCCGTAAAACAAACCGTTACTTCAATGCCACTTTTTTCCGTATTCTCTCCGATTTCCACCGGTATGACAAAATCTGCTTTTGTAATCAGATTCTCTTCCCCTGTTGTCGTGATTCCCCATTCCTGTGGAATGCTGTCTTTTGTCATATCGTAACTTACGGTCTGTGTCTCTTCTCCCGGAATGGCAACACTCCATTCAATCATACCAATCCCGGAATAGGTATCCTCTATGGTGACTGCAAGCTCTACATCCTCATTATAGATTGCATCCTCTTCCGCATCCTGCTTTGGAATAATCTGTATGTCACTGCTTGCTTCATGCTTCTCCTTACTTTCTAAGATAATTCCCTGCGTTTGATATGCCTTCTCTCTCTTATTCCCAACGTTATCTTCTATCTCGATAAAAAGATACCCTTTACAATCCGGTGTAAGCGGAACCGCAATCTCTTTCTCCATACAGTGGCCATCCATCTGTACGGTCACATTCGGCTCCAGCTCCCCGGATACATCTTCGAAGTAATATCGAATCGTCTTGATTCCGGAACCCTGCTCTTTCTCTTCCATCTGTATGCTTGCAACTACCGGTTCTGTGCCAAAGTAGCCATATGCGTTGCTATCATCAATCGATAAGGAGTCCTCTTCTCCACCTCTTTGTATGGTTATATCTGATATGGAAGGATTGTCCCTGTCAATTTGTATTTCTTCTACTAACTCTTTTTCACAGCCTGAATACGCATAAGCATATACACGTAAATCCATTCTTGAATAATTGTTTATGATGGTATCTCCCAATGATACAGTCAGGCTGTCCGCATGCTTCTTGGATTGAGCATATATCACATTTTGCTTCTCATCCACTACCTTTACCTGAATCGATGCAATTCCTGTCGTTTTCTGACTGGCAGCTACCGTAAAGCTTGCATCTTTTCCCATGTAATAGATATCCTCCGCCTCATACAATCCTTGAATCGTCACCTCCGGCACTACTACATCATAATATAACGTCTGCCAGTCATTCCATACCAGTCCTTCCGAAATATTTCCCGCATAGTCTACAACATAAGCTCCGATACAGTTTTCTCCGGGCTCTAACGAAACCGAATAACTCCCGTCAAAGTCCTGTTCCACCTTTGTCTGACCCGTTTGCTCATTTACAACAATAAATACGACTTTCTCTATTCCGGAAGCCGGCTCGGTTGCATTCTCTGGTGTTACATCTTCTGCTACAAGTTCTACTCCAATCTCACTCTTTGACACATAGCACTGTCCTTCATAGATAATATAGTCTTCTTCTGCAATGTTGATACTCTCTACTTTTGGAGCAACGGAATCAAACTTTACAGTTGTCGTAATACTTTTGATCTGATCCGATTCATCCACTGCGTAGATATAATATGTCGTCTCTGTAGTTGGAAAACCACTATCCCCTTCCGATAATTGGATGGTATAGGTTCCCGAATTCTTGTCGTAGTCCGCCCTATTATCATGTGTTAATGGATTTGCAATCGGCGAAGTGGACCAGACAACCTTCTTAATTCCACTCATGTCACTTGCAGTTCCGCGAATCGTAAATTCTTTCGTGGAATCTGTAATCCAGTAAGTGCCCTTTTCCACTGTGATTTTCGGAGTATCATTATCTACCCGAATATAAATCGGTGTTTTTAATTCAAGCAGCGTATCTCCATGATCCAATATGAGTGTCTGAATGAATATACTTTCATTTATCACATAGCTTTGTTCATACTTATAATGTTCCCCTGTCTTTTCTTCATTCAGACATACACTTCTACCTGTTTCGGCCTGAATCGTTACTTCTCCCGGGCTTACGATATACACGCTTCCCGTGTTATCTTGCGGAAGTTCAATCTCTATGCCATGCTCCCCCAATTCGCTAACCGCAATCTTTTGCTTATTTCTAATGGCATATGTAACACAGATGGATGAAGCTGCCTCTATCGCCGGAAGTTGGTAGGTATACGCATCCGACTGTGCGATCGGCGTCAGTGCAGATAGTTCAAGTTCTTCTCCCCCTACCGTAACCTTCTTCACATAATAGCCGGCACGTGGTGTGATGGTAAATTCCGGTGAATCTCCATAGGGAACGGTTATATTCGCTGTTACTTCTTCCTTATTCTGTTCGGTTCGCTCTAAAAAGTCTGCATTTTCTCCACTCTCTCCCCAATCAATACGCCCATAACCGCCTTGAATGGATACCGATACATTATATAGATTTTTCTCGTATACTACCGTTATGTTTTCATTCGCACCGTTGGTTTCACAGACGTATTTTCCGATGTCTTGCTGATATATAAATGTATTTCCTCTTTCGGTTGTAACAGTTGCGGTATGTCCTTCTTTCCCGTCGACCATGATACGATAACGTTTTCCTGCTTCCGTTTCATATCTGATTCTTTCTCCATCCGCTATTCCGATACAGGTTGCATATGTATCCAGTTCCTGAACCTGAATACAGTTCTCATCTCCCCCAGTAATCTGTGCAATAATTGAAGGTGAAGTAATATTGATTTGTAACTGTTGTTCTCCCAACTGTGCTCCTGTCGCATTCCATACATAACAAGTTTCGCCGGTTTCTATCTCTTCTTCGAAGAAGTCCTCCGAGATTCCTTCTACGTTATATTCATAATCCGGTGTGACCTCGATTCGATACTCTGTATCGGCATCCAACTGGTATACCATGTTTTGGATTCCGTCAGTGATTTCACTCGTTCTTGGTTCCACACTCTGTCCATTCGTTTTGATACAGATGGTTCCATGCGAATAACCGGATAACGCAACCTCGAATTCTACCATTGCATCCGCCTGGATCCGTCCCGGTGCAATGGTTGCAAAACAGATAAGAAAGATTAATACCATCGCACTTATCTGCTGTAAACTTTTTCGAATGTTTCTTTTGTACTTCATTTTTGCTCCCCTTTACCTTTTGTAATTGTTACTCATACAATTTAAATCGTAGCAGATTTCACAATTTTTGGAAATAGAAATGTGTAAAATTTAAGGTT
>JAZUQL010000031.1:0-1720 GCA_045605685.1 Lachnospiraceae bacterium | reverse complement strand
TAACAGAATAAGAGTGAATCTGTCAGAAGAGAATGCGGGAATATTAAATGCAATGCTTTTGGGAGAGAAATCAGGTGTCAGTCAGGAGATTCGGTCTTTGTATCAAAAGAGCGGAATTTCACATATTTTGGCAATCTCGGGACTACATATATCATTGTTGGGAATGGGAATTTACAACTTTATACGAAAACGGGGAGTATCATTTTTGGCTTCCGGTATGATTGTGATGGCAATAATCGTTTCCTATGGATTTATGACGGGGAATAGTATTTCGATAATTCGGGCAATCGGAATGTTGGGAATTCACTTAGTAGCTAATGTTTTAGGTAGGAGTTACGATCTTCTGAATGCGATGGCAATGATTCTAATTGCAATATTGATAGGGAATCCGTTTATAATAGGTTATTCCGGGTTTGTGCTATCTTTTTTTGCGATTCTATCCATTGCAGTTAGCGGAGAATGGTTTGTGAAACATTTGAATGAGAAAGACGATAAGAAAAGCAAGAAGGCATTGATAATGAATATGGCAATTACATATACAATGCTTCCGATCGTTGCATTTTATTTTTACGAGATACCAACTTATTCCATTTTGGCGAACATGGTCGTATTGGCAATTGCACCATTCTTGGTTGCATCCGGCTTTTTGGGATGTGTATTGGCTTTGCTTCTGCCACAGATAGGCAAGGTTGTATTTGTTCCTGTTAATATTCTGCTGTGGATCATGAGGAGGGTCTGTATCTTGACCTCGTCTCTACCATTTGCGACAATTGTAACAGGCAAACCGAAGCCGATGCGAATTTTGCTATACTATGGGTGTTTCCTGCTGATTTTGTATTGGATGAAAACCGAATGGTTTCAGAAACATAAAAAAAGTTTTATGCTAATTGGATTATTGATTCTGACACTTGTTTTATCGGTCCATAGGAGAAGGGACTTCGAATTGACAATTTTGGATGTCGGACAAGGGGATGGGATTTATTATTGTTCTTCTGACGGACAGGTATGTATGATAGACGGAGGCAGTAGCAGCAGGCAGGAAATAGGGGAATATACAATCTTACCGTTTTTAAAACAAAAGGGCATATCTACTGTGGATTATTGGTTTGTATCACACTGCGATATGGATCACATTTCGGGGTTAGAGGAATTAATGGAATCTGATATTTCGATTAGAAATATTATATTTGCAAGACCGATGATGGCAAATGAGGTGTTTGAGGAGTTGTTGCAACGAATCGAACAAAAGCATATTACGGTTATTTATATGGAGGCCGGAGATACGATGCAATTGGGACAAGCGAGAATCGAATGTCTTTCTCCAAAAGAGAATGGGCAATACGCGGACCAAAATGAGGCATCTCTTGTGTTGAAAATTATAGATGGCAATTTTGAGGGGATTTTTGCAGGAGATATTTCTTCTGAAATAGAAGCGTCTGTTACATGGAAGGATGAAACAGCCGGATTGAATTTCTATAAAGCAATTCATCATGGTTCGGATAATTCAAATAGCAACAAACTTTTAGAGCAGATTTCTCCGGATGTGATTGCGATATCCTGTGGTGCGAATAATCGTTACGGTCATCCGGGAGAAAAGGCAATGTCCCGAATGCAACAAACGGGAGCCAACATTCTATCAACGACCGAAAACGGGCAGATTACCTTAAAGAAGAATAAAAATGGAAAATTTTATATTTTTTTGTTTGTGGAAAACGGCATA
>JAZUQL010000030.1:0-3330 GCA_045605685.1 Lachnospiraceae bacterium | reverse complement strand
TTTTGCATAGGAAAAATGGGAGAGATAATATGAAAAAGAAAAAAGAAAAAACAATTGCAATCAAAATATGGTTTGTAACAATGATCATGCTTGGTTTTAGTACCATTGGCTGTAAATTTGTCGATAATTTAATTCTATTTGAAAAAAAGGAAGATAAGTCTGTTAAGATGACAAAAGAACTTGCGTTTCAACTATTACAGGAACAAAATGTTTCGGAGGAAACAGATGTCTATCTATGTTATGGTGCAGAGGATAGTATATTAGGACCAACAGATAAAAAGTATATTTTTGAAAGAGCGGATGGAAGTACCTATTGTTTTGAGATAGATGAGTATAAATCAGAGAATGAAGGAACGTATTTGGGTTATAAACATAAAAAGAACGAAGTCTTTTATGTTATTAGTGTTTGGGATTGTGTTTACAATGCAGATGCCGAATTGGTGTATGACAATATTGAAGAACTAACGAGTGATAGTACCTTATATATTATATATTTGTCAGATGGAGAATTTAGTATCATGAAAGCTGATATGGAGAAAGATTACGAACTTGATGATGTAAGCTTAAGTGAAAATATTCTTTTTTCCATTAACAATGGAGCGAAAGGATATGGAATGGAGTGGGAATGCACAGACGCAACAATTATGGTATACACAGATAAAACAGTACATGTGTTTATGGATACTGATAATAATCCGGAAGTTTGTGTATTGACACTTTCAGATGAAGACTATGAGAAACTACAAAAACTGACATTACCGGAAGCGATTATGGATATTGAGACAGAAGAAGAACTAGAGGCTATGGACGGAAGTACTTATTTTATAAAACTATACGGTGAAGATGATAAGGAGTTTTTTGTTGTGGGTGGCTATATGCCGGAAGGCGAAACGTTTTGGAAAACGTACGAGGAGATAAAGGATATTTTAAAACCTTACGGAATTGAAGAAGAGGTTGAAGCATATCGGAACAGAATGGAGGAATATTAGAAATATGGAACTACAATATATAGAAAGCAATGAAGGAAGAAAAAAATTAAAAAAGGTAAAACAAATAGATTTGTGTTATCTCTTATTTGGGACGTTGATACCAATTGTTTCTGCAAGTGTATATCTGTCTTTTGATAATACAACTTTTATAGGGATAATTCTGTTTATAATTATTAATTCAATCTTTTTATACACTGTATTGTATATAAGAAAAATCCATATGAAAAAATTTATAGAAGAAACTTTAACACAAGAGATTTGTTTAGATGGATATATAAATTTACACATTTATAATATAAAAAAGTTTAGAAATAACCCTAACAGCCAAAAAATGTGTAATTACTCATTACTAAATATAATTGATGCCTATGTCCGAAAAGGAGATTTTGAAAATTCGAATTCTCTAATTCGAATTTTGGAAACAAGAGAAATAGATCATACGATAAGAGCATATCTAATTCAATATAAAGTTGCTATGGCGTCTGTTTTAAACGATATAGAAGAATTTAATATACAAAGTGCGGAATTTGAGAAAGTGTCAGATCTCATACCGGAAGCAATTAAAAATCAAATCGCATTATCGATAGAATTACATAAGTGTATAATTGAAAATAATGTAGACAGAGTAAATACAATATGTGATGAACTTGATAAAAAGAAGGCTCTATTAAACAAAATAATGGCTTCTTATTACAGAGGTGTTATATTAGAGAAAAACAACAATGATGATTATATAAAATATTATAAATTTGTCGAAGAAAATGGAAAGGATTTGTATGTGGCTAAAGTTGCTGCACAAAAATTAAAAGGAACATATAACAAATGAAAAAAATTATAATATCAATATTTCTACTGACAATCGGATTAAGTTTAAGCGGATGTCTGAGTGAAGAAGAAAGAGAAAATTTGAATAAAAAAGAAAAATTAGCAGAAGAATATTTTGAAGACAAGTATCAGAAAAACGTAAGAATAAAAGAGTCCGATTACATATATACAGAGGACTCAGTATTTCCGACACCGACAGAGGATATGTATTTTGTTTTAAAAGATGGAACGTTTATCTATTATGATGCAGAAAAAGATTTATTTTTAGATAACTATCAGGCTGAAGAGATAATGGAAGATATTGAAGATAAGATTTGGAATCCTATGATAGATGAAGTTGACGATTACAGATATGGTAACGAGAATCAAGGTGCACGGTTGTATGTTAATTATTATGATGTGGGTTCTGAATATAGTAGTTTTTTCCACGAATATTACGATGGAAATATTAAGTCTTATGCAAAAGAAGAAACCTTAAGTCCACAAATTGGAGGTTTTGGGGAGGGCGGCTATTTCCAGAAAGATTCTATTTATTTTATTTGTGAAGAGGATGAGTGGGAAGAAAAGTTTGACATCATACAAGAAACAATGGATGATTATTTTGAAGGTTCGGTGGATGTAGTAGCATTAACGGAAGAACTGTATAATACAGAGGTGATTGGAAACAATGAGTCAATAACGACGGCATGGGAAGGTTGCTGGGCAACACTTGGGAAAGAAGGGCAAGTCGTACAGCATTATGTTCCATTAGCAGATGGAATTTATGCTTCTAATGCAAAAGATTATATATTGAAGAAAGGTGATATTGTATTAGAGGAGTGTGAAAGTGAACAGGTAGACATAAAAGGTGATTATAATGTGTACTCTCCAATTTATCGGATTACAATTTCTGAACGTGTATGGGAACATGCAGAAGATGGAATAATATTTTATATTAAAATAAGCCCGGAGGAAATTGGTTTAACGAGCGAACATAATTTGTATTATTTCAATACAGGTGATACTTATTATAATAACGTACCGGGAAATAATCAAAAGAGTGGAAAGGCTGTTTATATTCAGAAGAAAGAAGAGGCAAATACAATGTTCTTGTTTCTGGGGAATCAGTAGACGAAAAGCAAAGCGTGACATATGTCATGCTTTGTTTTTTTTAATGATTACATATTACACTTAGACTCAAATGTTCTTTTCGATATGATATTAATAGAAAGAAGACAAGGGATGGTATCTATATGAGTTTAGTTATATTATCAGAAAAAGAAGTGATTGTAACTTTGATTGCACTTGCGAGTTTACTTGCAGGGGCTGTGTTATTTGGGAATCTTTTTGAACGAATAAAAGCGCCCAGAGTAGTGGGGGAAATCCTTGGCGGAATGGTAATCGGCGGAAGTTGTTTCTATGCTCTGTTTCCGGATTTTATATCGGGAATATTTATGGCATATGAACAGGAAGGAAAAGTGCTTAATATTTTTTACCAGTTGGGATTGATTTTCTTAATGTTTTTATCCGGTTATAA
>JAZUQL010000029.1:0-6571 GCA_045605685.1 Lachnospiraceae bacterium | reverse complement strand
CCTTTTTGTTAATGCTAACAAATTGGTAAGGGGCAGATTGCTCCACCCCTTAATCATTACTGAATCTTCTGCATCAACACTTGCATCTTCTGTTTCAAGAGTGATTTTTCTTCCGGGCTTGCGTCACTTATCATTTCTGTTACGTCGGAACTCAACTCTTTCATGTAGTCCTCTAATGATTTCATTTTTTCTTGTTTTTCCTTGCCCTGTTCTTTGGCTTCCATATATCCGCGTCTACTCTGTCCGCTTCTTCCCTCGCGGCTATCTCTACCGCTTTCAGAATATCCACGACTGCCACCTTGTGAACCCATCGAACCACTACTCATACCGCCAGATGATGAACCACCGCCTGACATTCCGCTTGAAGAACCGCCACTTGAACCGCTACCACTGTAACCCATTCTGCCGTATGACATTCTATCCATATCACGCATCCTTTCCATTTCGTCATAATCCATATCGTCATACATCATCATATCTTCATATCCTCTACGGCTACCACGACCGCGATTTGAACGTCTGCCATCTCCACGGCTTATAAATCTACCGCTTTGACTTCTCGGTTGTCCTCTGTAACCTCTGCGTCCTTCATCTTCGATTTCGTCCTCATCTTCAAAATCGTGTTCTTCCATTGCTTCAAGCACGCCTTTGTAATAGCAAGCCTTAACAATTTTCTCTTTTGCTTCGTAAAGGTCTTTAATCATATCAACAACTTCTCCGAGTTCTTTTGCGTCAACATTTTCAATGCCTTTACTTAATTCGTGCTTTACCGCTTCTTCTAATTTCTTGCACATATCCTTGATAGGCTCTAACTCCATATCAAGTTTCATTCCTACTTTTGTTTCTTCTGCCATTATATCTCACTCCTTCCTATGCTCCTGCCGTTGTCGGTGCAGTACCGTCAATAGCAGTTAAGTTGTTATTTGGTGCACAAGCCACTTTTCCGAGAAGTTTGAAAACGCCTGTTGTAGCACTTGTTTCTACCCTAGTTGCATATTTTGTACGTGTTCTGATTGAGCAAGCCGTTGCTTGAGTACAATCACATTTGCTAAGCGGATATAATTCCGTACCTGCGCCGATAGTAATAAATACCGGGGCAGTAATTGTTGTTGCATCTGGAATTGATTGTGCAACTACGATGCAATATTTACATCCATCAGTATAACTACCTTCTGGAATGTTAATAATAAGTCCAGTTCCGGCAGTAAATGTTACCGCAGAACTAATAATTAAATTATCGCATAAGCGACATACATTATTACAAGCCATAATCTTGTACCTCTCTTTCTTTAATCAAAAAGGGATAGAATTACCACTTCTACCCCTTTGAAATATCAACCCATAAGGGCGAGTTTATTCAGTTTTCATTTGTTATTAAGCACATCCGCATCCGCAAGAGCTGCCATAACCATATCCTGCAAACTGTCCACAAGAATTTACCGGGAAAGTTACTGGCTGTGGCGGTTGTACTACGTATGCCGGAGTTGGGCAATCAGCACCAAGTCTACGGATAAGTTCCGCTGTCTGTGCCTGCTGATTTGCAGTAATAAATGCGTTCTGCTCTGCCTGTGAAGCCTTAAACTTGAGACTCTGATTTTCGGACTGCAATGTGGCAATCTTGTCGTTTACAAGGAAATCAAGCAACGCTCTGTTGTTGGCATTTGCATTGTCAATAATGTCTCTCGTGGTGTTCTGAATCAGATTTCTTGTATCGCAAGCCTGTGTTGCCATGTCGTATCTTACGTTATCAATGGCTCTTTGTGTTGTGCAGCAACAATCCGAAATTTGATGTCCTAATGTGTTAAATCCACTCTGAACATTGTAACCAAGATTGCAAATTGCGTTGTCTACTCCGTGGAATCCGTTGTTGATAGAGTTAGAAAGTGCAAAAGTTGCATCGCTAATTCCATAAGTGATTCCGTCAAGTTTTTGCACAATACTGTTTGCGGTCAAGTCAGCAGGTGTAGCACAATTCTGCTTTCCACCACCCAAACCGCCAAAACCAAAGCCACCATTGCCGTTACCAAAAAGCAATGCCAACACAATTATTAAGCCGATCCAAGAATCGCCAAAACCACCCATTCCGCCGTTGCCGCCATAAGCAGGAACAACCGGCATTGAAAAACCTGTGTTAGAATTAAACATATCAATTCCTCCATTCATATAATTATTTTTATTTACAAACAGAGAAAACTATAGTTTTATATCCGGATAACTCTGATATGTACTAATTCATTCCGATTTGTGACATTAGTTGCTTTTCAAATTCTTTTCTATCAATTCCTCGTTCCTTGCAAAGATTGTCTGCTAATTCATCCAATCCTTTTTTATCCCCTTTTTGATACATCTCTATTGCATTTTTGCTTATTGGATTCTGCATAATTTGGCTATTGTTCATTGCTTGTTGTAAAAATGCTTGTGGGTTTTTAAATGCTTGTAATAAAATTCCCATATTATTCACTTTCTGAAACCTCCTTTTTTGTTCTCGTTGGTTTTGAAATCTTATCAACTTTATCTGTCAATATCTTTATGTCCGCTTGAATGCCCTCTAAAAACTCGTTAAAGGTATCAAATTTCAATTTTTCTTCTTCCGACGGTAAATTGTTAGGCTCACCATCTAAAACTGGCTTAAAAGTCAAAATACGAGTTTTGCCATCCATTCCAAATTGTTTGGAGTAAATTTCTGTTCCATCTGCTTTTGGGAAATAATACACATTTCCGTCCATAGGGATATCAGTTACCTTGACGATATCCATGCTTTCAACAATTTTCCCTAATGGCGGAAACTGATTTGCTCCCGACATTGATGTCGGTACCACCGGCTGTTGTATTGCTTGTTGAAACTGTTGCAAATTTTCCATCCTTTGCATATATGGGTTATTCATATAGTTGTTTGGATATGTATTCATCTGTGTCGGATAAAAGTTCTGAAATTGTTGCATAAGGGTTCTCTCCTTTCATTTCATACAATACTTCTCCCATTATTGTTATCATTGCTGACTGATAGCCAACCGGGATGCTCTTTGTGTCTTTGTGTGAAAATATTCTTTCAATAATTGCATCATTTAACATTTTGGCAACCTCCTTATGCTTAAATTTTTGCAAAAAAAAAGAACCCTATCTCGCAGAGTTCACACATAATTTACCATACTTTTTACGCAATTTTTTTAATTTAAAAAACACCATTCAGAAGTGTTTTCCTCCTTTTTGATTAAAGTTTAATCAGTTTAATCAGAGACGGCATGCCACAAACCCAATGTTTATGCGGGTTTCACGGTTTCGTCATTACGTTCGATTCCCGTACGAACTGCTAGAAGCCCCAGTATTTATGCGGGTTTCAGCATTTCAAGAACAAAGTTTAATCACGAGTTTAATCATGCTCAAAACGAAATAGCCTTATCAATCTGTGCTTGGTTGGTTTGGCTATTTTTGTTGCTATAATAATAATACTTCCTCGTGGTTGAAATATCGCTGTGCCCCATCTGTGCCATGATTAAACTATCGTCAACATTAGCATCGATTAAAGTTGTTCCATACGTCTTTCTTATCTTGTGCATTGACCTTCTTGGTAATCCGCATTGGTCGCAAGCCTTGTATAATCTGTCATTAAAAGTGTTTTTCCAAAACTTTCTCTTTCCGTTTTGCATCATGTACTCCCCAAATGGATTTAATTTGCGAATAGACTCAATTGTTTTAAGAGCATTATCAGTCAGAATAATGTATCTGTCTCCTGCCTCTGTCTTTGTGTAATCGGCTATCTTGTGTATAACTTTATTTGTTTCTTTGTCTTTATATCTTATTTCTTGCCTTTGCACATGAAGAACCTTTCCGGTTATATCACAAAATTTTAATCCCGACAATTCTCCAACTCTTATTCCGCTCTGAAAACAAAGAATTATTCCATAGTTTTCAATACTAGGATTTTTTCTTAACCAATCAAGAATAATTGGAATTTCATCTTCGGAAAACACTTGATTTTCTTTTGACTTACAATTTCTTGCAAACGCTTTTCTTGACAAATCTAAGTCTTTTAAAAATGTTGATATACTTAAATTGGTCAACCTCTTCCTTTTTGAATACTTAAATATTCCAATAATCAATGTTCGTAAATTAGAATACGCTTTTACCGTCAGATTGTTTTCTGCAATGGTTCGCCTTATAAACTCTTCCAATGTATCTTCTGTAATATGTCTAATATCTCTTTGGTCTAGTATGCTTTCGGAAAAATACTTTTTAAAATCTATTTCGTATCTATCAAAAGTTGCCTTACATATTTCTCCAAATTCAAGTTTTTCATTCGACCACTCTTTAAAGACTTTGTTTATCGTTGGGATATTTTCTTCTGACTTATAAAATTTAACAATCGCATCTTCTAACTTTTCTTTTGTACTTTTTCTTACTAATTTCCTTCCTTTCTTTTGTGTTTTGTCCGGCAAGTAAGTATAAAATCCGTCATCTTTACCTTGCCATATTTCGTTTTTGTGCATTTGAAGATATTTTTTTCTTTCGTTCATCTCAATTTGCTTCTGAATGGTGTTAATATCGATAATACCATTCGACAACGCAAAATTCAATAATTCTTTTTCAGAAAAATTATACACGAACATTTAACCTCGCAATCTTTAGGTTTATAGATTTTATTTTGTTGTCAACCGTTCTTGATGATATTTGGCAGTTATCCGCAACGGTCACATTGCTTCTGCCTTTGGACAACTGCATGAATACCATCTCCTCATCGTCTGTTAAGTTTAATTGTTCTTTTAATTCTTCAAGTTCTGGCTTAGTCAAAGATGATAAATACTTACCCAATCTCCACATAAGCCTAGTTTTTCCTTTCTTAAACATTATTTGCCCTTGTCGTTCTCTTTGGACACCACAAAGGGCAATTTGAAATTTTTTGCTCAATCAGTTTCATTTTATCCACACATAACCTTCTATATCCATCCTGTTTCTCTTTTTCCACCAGAACACAATTTTCGCATTTGTCACAATGTGGAAGACTCTCTCTTATTCGTTCTCTGTATTTTCTTTGCTTTTCCCTGTGTTTTTCTGGATCGTTTTGATATCTTCTTCTCTTTAGCAGTGCTTGTATGTCTTTTTTATCCATATTGCAATCTTCATACGAACAATTGAAACAATCTGGATAAAAACAATCTTTTTTGTTCATATCGTTTTGGAGTAAAGTGCACTTTGCGTCCGGACAAATCTCTTTACCTCCTGTTCTTATTTATGATTCTGTTTTTAATTTCTTGCGTTTCCAAAAAAGAAAACATTAATTTTTGTGATAAAATCTCTGTCTCATACTTTTTACAAAAAATATCAGTTTCTTTAACCAAATCATCCCAATACTTGTCTGTATCTTGTATATCCCAATATCTTTTGCAAATCTTGAAAAAATCTCCAAACATTTCAAATTCTTCTGTTCCCTTTTCTAGTGCCATAATTCCTCCTAGCCAAACGGATTGTCATTTCCTACGGATTTCCACTCTTTTGCTTCTTTCACATCTTCTTCTGTTTCTTCGAACTGCATCGTATCTCCATTAAATCTCATAACGATTTTCCCACATTCGCCTTGTCTGTTCTTCTCAATCTTGCAACCCTTTTT
This sequence comes from Lachnospiraceae bacterium, assembly GCA_045605685.1. GTDB lineage: Bacteria > Bacillota > Clostridia > Lachnospirales > Lachnospiraceae > Roseburia. The sequence continues at coordinate 966 of JAZUQL010000029.1, read as the reverse complement.
TGTTCTGTCGCTCTCGTCAAGATTCCACAAAAGCATAATCACACTTGCATCTTGCTCAATGTTTCCTGCTTCTCTAAGTTCTGCCATAGTTGGTTCTTTGTCTTCTTTGAGTGTACTTGTTCTGTTCAACTGCGACAGTGCAATAATCGGTATATTTAACTCCATTGCAAGATTTTTAATTGCCCTTGAAATTTCTCCAACTTCCGCAGCACGATTCCCGCGATATGTATTATCTGCTTTAAGCAACTGCAAGTAGTCAATAATGATTATGTCGTAGTCCATGTTTTTACTTTCCGCCTTTATTTCTCCTACTGTTTTTGCTCCCGCACTTGTTATGACAATATTATCTGCCTTTTCTAATCGTTCATTGGCTTTGTCAAATCTCTCTTTTTCATCCCCCAAAAACCTTATTGCTCTTCTTAGTCTTGTAAGTCCTATTCCGCTTTCGTTGACAATAAAACGCTCATAAACTTGTTTGTTTTGCATTTCCAGATTGTAAAATCCAATTCTTTTTCCTTGTTTAGCAAGATTAGATGTTATCTGTGTTACTAATGCAGATTTACCAACCGCAGGTCTAGCACCGACAACAATCATATCGCCACCCTCAAGACCGCCTAAAAGTTCATCCATTTTACTAAAACCGATATGTAATGGCTTTACTTCTTTTTCTTTGAAATACTTGTCCTTGTTTTCTGCAACAATTTCGGATAGTGTTTTTGACGTAACTTCTTTCCCAATTTGCAATGCCTCTAATTCTTTCGTAATTGCCCTTATTTGCTCTTTAAAGTTGTTGGGGGTAACTTTTATCGAGTTCAGTATTAAATTCAATTTTTGAGCCTTATAATCGTTTTCTACGACCATTGCATTTTGTTTGGCATACACAGAAGATGTTGTTTCCGTCAAACAATCCCTTAATTCTTCCATCACTAAACTGCTAGGAAAACTATCACTTCTCAATTTCTGCTC
>JAZUQL010000028.1:0-4473 GCA_045605685.1 Lachnospiraceae bacterium | reverse complement strand
TAGTTCTTACTGTTCATCCTGTTCGGCTTGGTTGTCCTTTTCTATAGCAGTAATAATACAATTATAAATCTTTCTTCTCATCAGAACTCTATGATTCTGATACACATTTTAGAGTCAAAATAGAGTCAAAGCCCATTTCGTTCCTATTTTCAGACACAAAAAAGGACTATCCGATTTCTCAGAAAGCCCTGTAACTCTACCAGAACCTACAGTTCGTCCACCTTCACGGTCTGATTTTGCTTATTTAGAAATTTAATTGTTACGGTTTTTGCCGTTTTTTGACGAGTATTTGCGGTATTTTACCTATTGTTTCGCCTTTTTCCGGGGGAAATGTATCAAAAACGTATCACGCTTTTTCGTCCCCCTAAGCCATAATATAGCATGGGCGAAAAACAATGTAAATCGGCATTTTTTACATAAATTTAGATATAATACATATTTCGTAGATTGTGATACACGTTTTGGAGGGTGTGATACGCAGTTTTATGTATCAGAGGACACTGTGGTCCGGTTTTTAACGCGACAAAGATACTGCGACGCTGTGGCGTGATACACAATTCCATTTACCAATTTAATTCATACTCCAGCACATGACTAAGGAGTTTCCTTGGTTCAACTCCGAATTTCTCCGCCACTTGTATTAATTTATCATCTATCTCTTCTAAGTTTTCTTCCTCACAACGGGTAATATCCTCTTCTTTATGAAGCATATGTTCAGCAATACCATATGGCATCGCACCTAATTTCTCAAACAACCGTTGACTAGCATAATTATCTGCATCTATTTTTGCTCTAAAGTAGTCTATTCCAAGTCTCGATTTAATTTCCGACAACATAATACTTATCGCGGTATAACCAATACCTTTATTACAAAATTTGCTTAATAACTCAATTGCTATTTCCCAATTCTCCCGAGATAGGTTGTTTATTCCACAATATCCCGAATATTCACCATCTACCTCGATAGTAAACATCATAGATTTATCTTGAATATGCTCGTTCCACATCATATTCTGATATGATTCTTCTTTAAGCATAGACTTTACAATGCATGTCTCATTTTGCAATTCAAGAAAATTGTTTTTGTCCGATTCTTGAACCATTCTAAGGCATATATGTTCGTCACTTTTTGAGATATTTCCAACACTCCAAAATTTTTCTTTTATATGCTTCCCAGTTTCGTCATTTATCGCAGCTTTCAAAACTCTCTCTGCCAACAACTTGTCTTCTTGCGTTTCAATATATGCTATCGCAGTTTTCTTCTTTTCTTCGAAAGACTTACCATCCTCTGCCTCAAAAATATCCAGAACTTTCTGGATTGCACTTTCCATATGAATTTTCATAGTTTTATGTGATAAATTCTTTTCTCCCATAATATTACATCCTCGCCTTTATATAAATACCCGATTCAGTCCTAACTCATAATAATTTTCAAGTGTAGATTCCGGATATTTTTTAATATATAACTCTACATCATTTTGGGTAATTCCACAAACAGATATGTACTCCGCAAATTTCTCTCTGGCCTCTTCATAACTACAATCAAGATATGCATCAAGCTTTACCAACAGATCCAGCATCTGCAATACATGCACATTCTCTTTTGTTATCGGTATAACCGGCTTCCTTACACAAAATCTTCTGTTACCAATCAGGACTTCTCCATCATCCGAAACATTGTTACTCACAATCTCAATCACATAAGGGACCTGCGTGGAAATCCCTATCTGGTTAGCGAATGTATTACCTGCATAGAAACCATCTACATTATCCCCTTTGGAAATGAAACGATATCGCGCCACCATGTCTGCATTCGGACCAACTGCGAGGTTTAATTTTGACTCAGTAATATTCTTAATCAACAAATCAGCAAGAAAAATCGGCTCTGCTTCTTTGAAATGTTCTTTTATGTAATTATACAGCATCGCCAACTCTCCTTCGCTATATTCTGCTTAAAAAATCCAAATCTTTCTTCAGCACCTCTTCCACCGATAAATCAAGCCAATTCTTTTTAGACCGCTCTACTTGCTTTTTGTATGTACTGCTGTTAAAAATTCTTTCTGCTCTTCTTCGAATTTCATCCGCATCATTTACATCAATTGTGGTGTCAGCATATATGTACTTCTGTATGCAGAATCGAAGCTTCTCCATATCTGCCAAATCAGACAAATAGCAGATATCAAATATATCTTTATATCTGGTAGACCGGGTTCCGAAACGCATCAAAGATTTCAATTTTTCAGTAATCATCTGCTCGCATGAATTGATTAACACACTAGCAGAATCCTCTTGAAAACACACATCAAAACAATACTCTTCCTGCTCAATATCCAAGTCCTTATGAACACCTATATCCATTTTTAATGAAAGTACATTGTCGAAATCATCGGATATCTCAATATGAATACGCTTTCCTTTATAATCCTGATGTTTTAATTCCTCTATGGGTGCTGACATCCGCAATCGAATTCCATCTATACAATTTAGCTTTTCAACAAATATGCCTATAGATTCTTCGGATATGGAAAACCGAATAAAATCCAAGTCCAAATCCTGCGTAGCTCGTCTTGCATTCTTGGACAGGCTACGCATAACTACACCCCCCTTAATGGTGACATTTCTATTCAAACTACTCTGTGAAATTGCCTTTATAATAATATCCTGACACAACTTGGCTTCTGCATTTGCTTCGCTGTATCCGTCTTTTTTTATTTTATCTACTTCATCCAGCAAGTTCATTACAACACCTCCAACTCAATAACCTGCATCATTTTATCCGAATGCTTAAACTTGGCTGCGTACTCTTCCACCTTCGCAATATCCATAGTCTCCACACGATTCCTGTACGATCCGATAATCTCCTTGTAATAGTCAAATGGTAATTTGCCACGGAATCTCACAAGTTCAATCAACATTCTTTCCAAGTTGTAAATACATATTTCCGTGTTATGATATGATATCTTAACCTGTCCCATATCAAAAATATCCTCTTTCAAAAAGGTCTGCTTCACCCGTTCATCCTTAATCCTGCCATCGGTTCTGACTGTTGCCAAATGATAAAAATCAGGAATCACGTCCGTTAATCCATGATAATAAAAAGCACTCTCACCGGTAAATACAGCTTTCGGATATTTCGCACTGATAATCTCCAGTTCAGAACAATTTCTGCCCAAGGAATAAATGCCCTTCTCCTTTTGAAAAAGATTCCCTTCCGCTATTTCTTTTTTCAACATATGGTCGCTACCATATTTCTCTATACACTGCTTATATGTTAAAACCATAATCCACCAACTCCATTTAAGTGTTTGTACACACAATTATGGTTTGTGTGTATCTTTACTCAAATTTTAGCATTACACAGATACTTCGTCAACAAATATTTAAGTAAAAGTACACACCATCTGTTTTTGTGTGTACTTTTACTCAAATCTGCATTTATGCTATAGTGTTTGCGGAATTGACAATTGTTATTCTTTTGCTTGCTTTATACCTACATAAACTCCCCTTCTGTCCAATCAAACAGATAATCCGGATCATTCCAATACTTTATCTCTCCATACTCCCGCTCATACACACCGAATTTCTGCCTTGCTTTCTGCAACGTCTTTTCATACTCTATATGAATAAAAGGACTATAAAGCTCTGCCTCTTCTTCACTACATCCCACAGTCCGCAGATGCGGTTTCTTATCCAAAGACTTGGGGGTCACTTCATACACCCACTTCACCGGTTCCGGATGACACCGGCTATGTGCGTAAACCGTCTCAAAATATTCTTCCCAGGAATACTGCCTCCTGTATTCATCATAGATTTCCAAGTCTACCTGATGCTCCCGATAAAACTCCTCCAACTTCCGAAAACTATCAAATGCTCTATGTTTCTGAAATAAGGGCCGCCATCCGCAGCTTAATTTATTCAGGTGACACCGATAACCAAGATATGGCTCATCCACGATGGTATACTCCTCGCCAAGCACACCCCACTCCGACTTCTCTGCAAAACAAGTCTGCATCAGTTTCTTATTCCTGCTCATAAAATAGTAATTAGTTCCCATGACAATCCTCCTCTCCCAAATAAAAATATCCTCTTACCGGAACCCATTCAAAGGTCCTGATAAAAGGATATCTCAAAGTCAAGTCTTTGTCATTGGACGGATAGTCCAAAGCACTTATGCTGCCCTCTGCAGGCGCTGGGCGTAGTATAAAAGGCGCTTATCCTTCGGCTCCTGCGCCACCTTATACAAGCCAATATTCATAGGCTGTCCCTGCAAAACCAGCAGTTCCTCCATATGCACACCAAGAAGAATACTTAAGGCATAAAGTTTCTCTACCGTTGGCAGATTCTGACCTTTAAACCAGCGGTAAATCGGCTGCGGACATGAAAGATTCAAGTACTCTTGGATGCACTTTACATCGTAGCCTGCCAGTTTGAACATGATTTTTAATTTTTGTCCGGTTCGTTGTTGGTCGATGG
>JAZUQL010000027.1:0-3246 GCA_045605685.1 Lachnospiraceae bacterium | reverse complement strand
CCTCCTTCGGTATAATACTTTCAGGTTCTCTCTGAATCCTCTTTATTGTTTCCCTTTGCTGTTGTGATAACTCCGATACACTCTTCTTCTCTGATACCAATGCCCACCATACTGTGAGATTTATAGGACAATCCCCGCATGTTCGTGGTCCCACAATACCAAATCCTCCCATTCTCGGCGGATAGTCCCATCCATCATTAAATGCCTCCTCCGGTGTCAGAATTTCCGTTTTACCGCATACTTCACAGATATGTATTAATTTCTTTTCCATTATGTTTCCTCCTCTCAACTTGATATCACAAATTGTGACTTCAAGTTTTCTATTTGCAATTCCAACAATAGTCTATAAATTTTTCAAATCTAAACTTTATCTGGTCATTGACATCAAATTTTACGGAATCCTCAAACTTTCTATACCTTTGCTCCATTTTCTCATAAAATCCATTCCAGTCGAAATCCGTATCATCTGTAACATCTAATATCCCCTCTTTATTTCCCATCCATGGTGATAGCGTTATTTTGCTATCCTTTCTTGCGATTATCAGTTCATACTCGCATTTTGACCCGAAATAATAAAATAATTCGCGAGAAACTCTTTCTGCAAATTCCTCTTTTGTCGAACATTCCTTCAAATGCTTTATAGTATATTCCTCAAATTTGATATTATTAAAAACGTTCTCTTTCCGAAATCCGTTGCAATTAAGCCCATGTACATATACGAACCATTCTAATTCAATTTTCTTCCTCTTCATCAGTTCCTCCTATCGCTACTTGCTCAACTTGAGGTTCCAGATTGGAACTTCAAGTTAACATATACAATTCAACACTGTCCTAATTATCATCTCCTTATCCTCATCCCTAGATTTTTCTATCATAAGGATAAGCGCAACCAACAATGTATCACTGATTCTTTTTTCGCCATCAATAAACAGCGCATTGTTCCACTCCAAAAACAGCAAAAACTTGATTGCTGCGATTTGCTTATCACAGTCATACCAAACCGGGTTCTTTATCATGTCAAACAACATATTTACCGCCACTTCTTCAATGGTTTCGTTCCCATCGTAATATGTCCCCTCCGGACGAGTCAGTGTTTGATGGTCGTATGCATCCAGTATTTCCAAAGTATCCTTATATGCTTCTGTAAGGACATCTGTCTTTTCTTTGTTGATTTCTGCCACTCTATTCTCTTCCATCATCAACTCCTCCATTATACAATCCTCATTATTTGCTCATATAAAAGTATCTCTTGCGCATTTACACTCCTATTATTATGGTAATGCCCGAAAAACCACTTTTTGAACTGCACACTCCGACGTATCTTTTCAAGATATTCATTCAAATAATCTCTCTTATACTTACCACCACCGATTAAAGCTTGCGTGCTTGCCGCACAGCAGTGAGATACTATGAAATCAACCTCATTTCCATGTGCTTGCAGGTTTGTAATTCCTTCCCGCATCTCCTCTTCCGATGGTAATTCCTGCTCCCACCAACTATAATGATTCACTCTGTACGACTTAAAATTCTCCTCCAATGCCATTCTCTTATTGTAAAAATCCGGATCATCATATTCTAAAATACCGCCGGAAATATCATGACTTTTGGCTCCGCCAAAAGTAAATATCTTCTTTCCAGCAATTTTGAACACCTGTCCTCTCATCAGATGTATCACGGACGGTCTGATTTTATGAACTTTTCCACCGTTCCATTCTTCTACAGGATAGCTGTAAAGCCTGTCAAAGTTTTCATGATTCCCATCTACAAACAACGTGGTAAATGGTTTGCCATCCAATTCATCAAGCATTTTTATTTCCCATTCTCCGGATGCCTCCTTATCCCATATTCCACCAAAATCACCACAAATAATCATATAATCTTCCTTTGTCATTTCCTTTTGCTCCGGAAATAGGTCTATATCAAATTTCTCAAACTCCCCATGACAGTCGCCGGTTATGTATATCATCGGTCCATCTCCTTTTTTGATTTTTTTCTCTTTGGGCCTTTTCATTGCCCGTTTACGCATCTTCAGATTAAGCTCCCTATATCTTCGCTTTTCTTCTTCATCTGCCCCCAGCAATTCAAGGTCTTTCTCCATTCCAAGAGAAAACAATACTGCTACATATGCACCAATCGAAACTGTACATACGCCCTTCTCTATTGATGAAAGTGTGTCTGCACTAATACCTGCTCGTTCTGCCAAAAGCTCCGCCCGTATATTTCTACGTAGTCTTGCTCTCTTTATATTTGCACCCACTTTTTCCAATGCTTGTTCTGTACTGGGCAAAAGAACCACTTTTTTTCTAGCCATAATCCGTTTCCTTTCAAACTTTTTTCTTTAACACCTGATATATGCGGTGTTATCCGATTTTCTTCTTGACTATTTTTTCTGAATCTCATATTATTAACTCAAGAAGAAACGAGTTTTTGACTGAGTAAGGTCTTTATGACTGGAAATGGGTACCCGTTTCTTTTTTTATGTTCATAATGTCATATAAGTACATCTTTCCGTCTTCTGCATGTCTTACAACCATGATTACTTTAAAAACGTTGTAATATTTTATTTCACCTTCCTCATCAAAAACCGGCAACGCAAATCTGGAATCATATCGATACCAACCATATTTTGCATCTCTTTTATGCTTTTCCTTGAAATTTTCCTTATGCGCCTTATTCGTAGCAATCTCTATCATTTCCGGTATTCCTTGCGCAGCATTTGCTTTTGCTTTAGCATTTGCTCCCTTTAGTGTATTAGTGTAATTTGAATGCGCATACTCCTCAGGCAAATCTGCACCTATGTACACCATATCATTTGTACTTTTAATGATATGCGCTTCACCAACATACTGTTTCAAATACATCTCAACCTCTTCCCATTCAATTGCTTGTCTTCCCTTAAATCGGATATCATGGATAAACACAATCTTGTTTCCATCCAAATCTTCAACTACATTTACTTTTCTTTGCATAAAAAAATCCTCCTACAAAATGTTATACTTTCATTTTGTAAGAGGATTCTGTGTTTGTCATTCCAACCGTGCTTTAATTTTTTTAGGCAGCCAGTAGCCTATTTAGTTGTTTATGGTAAGCATACAATCTTCTAGTTCTTGGATTTTCTATAATAACAATCGGCTCCGGTATAATTGCTTTTCTATTTCCACAAATAATATCATCTATTGGTACCTGAAAGAATTGGCTCAATGCATACAGATTGTCAATCGTAGGCATATTTAGACCGTTGCACCA